>JADGDX010000040.1 GCA_016744675.1 Desulfuromusa sp.
ATCTGGACAGATTCAATTGGTAGCGAATCAATACGAAGCGTTGCTGGGTGTTGATGCTTTATTGTTAGTGACTGAGTGGAAACCATTCCGTAATCCTGATCTTGCAGCAATGGGACGTTCGATGAAGCAAAAAATAATCCTTGATGGACGTAATCAGTATGATCCCGATTATATTGTTGAAGAAGGTTTTGAATATTTTGGGGTAGGGCGGTTGCCGTCAAAAGCGTAGAAAATTAGCCGCAGATTTACACAGATTGACGCTGATGAATCTTTAAACTCAATTCTTTTGACAGGATTTAAGTCTGATAAGATCAGAGAAACGTATATTGCTAAAAAAATTAAATTAGTGAGTCTATTCTAGTAGTTTCGTGGCGACCTCGTAGATGTCTCTTCGATGACCGATAGCGATTATGACAATATATTCTAACTTGTCGTTAATTTGATAAATAACACGATAACGTTTGATCTTGAGTGATCGGAAGAAGTTAAGTTCTTCGCGTAACTGTTTGCCGTAATAGGGGTTTTCTTTCAGTATATTTAATGCACTTTTAAGCTGCTTTCTTATCTCGGGGTGTAAGTTGTTGAAGGCTAAATTAGCTGTCGGTGTAAGTTTTACCTTGAACATAATTACAACTCGTCCAGATCTGTAAGTTGTTTTTTATTTTTTAGATCCTTCATAGAATTCTGCAATTGGTGCATTACATTTTTATCAGACAGAACCTCTATTGTTTCTTGAAGGGCAGTATAGTGTTCCATTGATATCAGGACTGCTTGTGGTAACCCGTTTTTTGTTATAGCCAGGGTACTGTCATATGCTCCTATGTCTCTGATGATATTTAATATTTGACTTTTAGCTTTTGTTACGGGGATGTACTCATCAATTTTATCCATCATGGTCTCCTTTTTAGTGGTCATTATAATGACCACTAAAATTTATGTCAATTGTTAAAGATGAGCTCTTTTTCTATGGAAAATTGCCGAAATTAAATGAAGCAGAATTAAGTATTTTCTTTTATTATAATCAGATTAGTGCTAAGAAAGTATGTGTTTATCACGTTTGTCCTGTGGAGGGGGCCTATCTGATAGTCCATTCCTGTAGTAATACCCATTATGGGTCACATCATGAATAGGGGGAAATCTATGAAAAACTTTAGTTCTAAGTTTATTTGTGCACTATTGTTCCTGACTTTTTGTTTTGCCTATCAACCTGTCTTTGCAGCATCAAAAATCAATCTCAACACGGCATCGGTTGAACAGTTAGTTGAGCTTAAAGGTATTGGTGAAAAAACTGCTGAAAAAATTGTTGCATATCGGAAAATTTCTAAATTTAAATCCGTTGACGATCTGATGAACGTTAAGGGAATTGGTGAGAAAGGTTTCGCAAAAATCCGCAATCAAATTACCGTCGGTTCGAAAAAAAAGAAATAATAACGTCAGGGTGACTTTCACAGGGTAAAAGGCAGAAAAGGATCAAATCCTTTTCTGCCTTTTTTTATGAAATTCAATGAATTTTAAGCCTTCTTTTTATAACCTCTTGTCGTGGCTTCTTTAATCTAAGAAATAGGGTTGATTTTGTCAGGTGGATGGGTCATCTTGAGATTAAGATTTGTTTTTATTTTGGAGATGAAAATACAAGAAAAGCCCTCTTAAGGAGATCACGGGTTAATGTTGGATTGATAGATGATTTCCCCGCAACGGGCCTATGGTTTTGTTTTTTAAGGCTGATTTATGCTATCTACGTTTCTTATCTGGACGAATATACTCCTGTGTCCCATTGCAGCCGTTGTGCTGTTGTTGCGTCGTTCCTATCTGGTTTCGACTTTACTTCTTACTGCCGCACTTTTATCCCTCTCAGCCCTTAGCTTTATTGACTTCAGCACCCTTCAGCAACCGGAGCAATTGTTTTTCTTGAGGAAGTACGCTCTGTATTTTGAGGGATTAACTGTTGTTTGTCTTTACTATTATACAAAAACCGCCTTTCGCGACAATTCAGAGATTTATAAAGGCTTTGGCTTTTGGATCTCTTTAGCGGTGGTCTTTTTCTTATTGGCTTTTGTTTTTTTTACCCCCACTGAAGCTCTTATTTTTTCACCCGATTTTGTCGAAGAACACCTTATTTTTCTGACAAAGTCAGGGTTTGTTGTTTATCTTCTGTTGATGATTTTTCTTGTTTTTGGATTGGTTCAACTGGAGAGAACTCTTGCGGGGTTGCATCAACTCCAGCGTTGGAATATTAAGTTGAATGTTATCAGCAGTGGGTTGTTACTTGCTGCTTTCGCCCTCTATTTTAGTCATAGCTTATTGTACCGATCCATTAACATGGATTTTCTCGCAGCGCGTTCTTTTGCTGTTCTTGCCGCTATTGTTTTGCTGAGTTATGGCCGTCTTGTGCAGAAAAATGGTGTCAAGTTGGCTTTGTCGCGGGGGATTGCTCATCGTTCGTTTGTGTTGTTGATTGTTGGCGGTTATCTCATTTTACTTGGCGTTGTTGGTGAGGGGCTTCGCTACCTTAATATTTCCAATGCGAAACCGATTTTCTATCTCTTGCTCCTGATCAGTACTCTCGCACTTGCTGTTATCTTTCTCTCAGAGAAATTACGCCGTAAACTTACAGTCATTTTGCATAAGAATTTCTATCAAAGTAAATATGATTATCAGGAACAATGGCAAAGCTTTGCTCATCGTGTTGCTGCCGAAACAACACTTTCTAAGATTCAGACAGCGATACTTGATCAGATTTGTGCACCCCTTGCTTGTAAGGGGGGGGCTTTTTATCTTTATGATTTTGAGAGTAAAAGTTATGTTTATACGGTGTCTTTTAATTTAAGACGTGACTGGCGTCCGTTTACTGAGAACGATCCTCTAGTGACGGTTCTTAGAGAAAAGGACTGGATTCTAAATCTTAAGGAGGATCATCCTGAACTTGAAGGATCTCTGGTTGAATCATTCTCTGATATTGGTGCTTTTCTCGTTCTCCCTTTGTACTTTGATGAGGATTTGGCCGGTTTTATTGTTTTAGGGGAACAGATCAACCCTGATGAGAAATTGACTTATGAGGACTATGATCTCCTGAGGATGTTGTCGCGGCAGTCAATTGCTACGGTGCAAGGGTTGCGCTTGTCGGAACAATTATCAACCGCGAGAGAGCTTGCAGCAATCGGAAAAGTTTCAACATTTGTGCTGCATGATTTAAAAAATCAGGTATCGGGGCTCTCTTTGATGCTTGATAATGCCAAGGATTATATTTCTGATCCAGATTTTCAGCAGGATATGCTTGAGACTGTGGATAGTACAGTTTTGAATATGAAAGGTCTTATCGCACGCCTCAAAAATATTAAAGAAAAACCTGAACTTGTTATTGCTTCTGTCCCGATAAAGAAGATAATTCAGGATGCTATTGAGACCTCTGGTTCACTGGTTGAATTGCGTGGGGAACCGGCTCAAGTTGCGGTAGACGAAGAGGAAATCTACAAGGTTATTTTGAATTTGTTGGTCAATGCAGCAGAAGCATCGCGCCATGAGAAACCTGTCGTTATCACATATGGGCAAAGAGAAGGTTTTGCGTTTATTGAAGTGAGAGATTCTGGTTGTGGTATGGATGCTGATTTTATTGAGGACAAACTCTTTAAACCCTTTGAAACCACAAAAAAGCATGGTTTGGGGATTGGGCTCTATCAGTGTAAACAAATCATAGAAGAACATGAAGGATGTATCGAGGTGAATAGTCGGGAAGGTGAAGGGTCAACGTTTACGATTTCATTGCCACTGATCAGTGAACGCCCTTTACTCTAATGGCTTTTTGCTTGGAACTCGACTCTTGCAGTCACTTGTCAAAATTAGGGGAGAATGCGCTTGAAAAAACTACTCATCGTCGATGATAGCAATGAAATCCGTAAGCAGTTGAAATGGGGCCTTGGGAAAGACTATCGTATTCTTCTTGCTGAATCGGTTGATGAGGCTCTGAAGATGTTTGAACAGCATTCTCCTGAAGTTGTAACCTTGGATCTTGGTTTGCCTCCTGATATTGATGGAGCGACGGAAGGCTTACGTTGTTTGCAGAGCATTCTACAAAGTCAACCGATGACAAAGGTCATCGTACTCTCAGGAAATGAAGATCATGCCAATGCCCTTGCGGCTATTGATATGGGAGCTTACGATTATTATCATAAGCCGATTAATCTGGACGAATTGAAAATTATTCTGTCACGTGCTTTTCAACTTTCAGGCTTAGAACAAGAAAACAGACGTCTCCAAAGTTCTGCCACCCCCAATGAAGAAAATGGCTATAGCGGTATTTTTGGTCAGTGCCAACAGATGCAACAAGTATTTTCCATGATAAAAAAAGTGGCTTCTATTGATGTCCCCGTTTTGATCCTGGGAGAAAGTGGTACGGGGAAAGAGGTCGTTGCTCAAGCTATTCATAATCGTGGCATCAGGAAAGATTTTAGTTTTGTTGCCATTAATTGTGGCGCTATCCCAGAAAATCTCCTTGAAAGTGAATTGTTCGGTCATGAGAAGGGGGCATTCACCGGTGCTCAGAACCGTGTTCAAGGCAAGGTTGAGTATGCCGAAGGTGGAACTCTCTTTCTTGATGAAATCGGAGAAATGGCACCACTGTTACAGGTTAAACTGCTTCGATTTCTTCAGGAAAAGGTGATTCAGCGTGTGGGTGGGCGTGAGGATATTCCTGTTGATACTCGAATTGTTGCGGCAACGAATGTGGATATCCAGGAATCAATCAAAAGAGGTGAATTCCGTGAGGATCTTTATTACCGAATAGGGGTGATTGCCATTGAATTGCCACCTTTGCGTGAACGTGGCGAAGATATCGAACTATTGGCTAACGTTTTTCTGCGTCGATTTGGTCAGGAGTTCGGACAAAAAGTGAGAGGGTTTAGTACTTCTGCCCTGAAATGGTTACGCTCATACGAGTGGCCTGGCAATGTCCGTGAATTGGAAAATAAAATCAAGCGGGCGGTCGTTATGGCGGAGAGCCCTATTGTTGAGGCGAGTGATCTAGGTTTTGTGGATATTCAAGAGCAGGAATTGAACAGTGCTGATGAAGTGGAGGGAGCGCCTCAGCAAGAAGTGAAGAGCGTTTCTGCTGAGTTTAGTTTTTCCGGGATGACTCTCAAAAAAGCGCGACGACAAGTAGAAGGGATTTTGCTCCAACAGGCAATGGAACGATCACAAGGGAATATTATGAAGGCAGCAGAAGATCTGGCTGTCAGTAGACCAACTTTTTATGATTTACTTAAAAAACACGGTCTGCATCAATCGTGACGTCTGGTTAGAATTCACCGGTTGTAAAGTTTTTTACTTCGCTTTCATAGGTGAGGTTCGGATCCGTCGCATCGGTGGCGACAACTTTCCAATAATACGTTGTTGATGGCTCCAGGTCGTAAGCTTGATGATAATCACTGTCTTCTTTAGCGACCGAATAAAGGACTGATTCTTCTGGAGTCGCAACTGAATGGCTGCTGGTTGAACTTCCGCCGCCACCACTGCTACCGCAAGCGGTTAAAAATCCCCCGACAATAATTGTGAGCAATAAACCCCTTTTACCAAAGAATCGCTTTGTCTGATTTCGGGATTGTATCCCGAATAACATCAGCACTAATAAGATACCGACTATTGTTATAGGTAGATGATGTTTAGTTATAGGCGGGAGAAAAGGGAAAACTGCAGCAGAATCCACTTCATCTTGGTTTGTACCGTAGAAAAGTGTATAGCTGACATCATATTCAGAGGGAGCTGTTTCCCAGCGGAACATCACCGAAATTGGTTCATTCGTTGCACCATTTTCAGGAATAAGTAATGCTGGCAGCCAACCGTTACTCACAATATTAGAATATGAACTTTCAGCACTATCGTCAGCATAAGCCGTAACTGAAAAGAAATAATTGAGACCATCAGTGAGATCAGTCAATGTTGTTGATAGTTCAGGGCCTACATCAACAGGAGAGTCTCCTTCGTAGGCTCCTGTTCCATCAAACGGGTAGTTCATATCACCTTGTTTGTAATATACCTTGTACCCAGTGACTTCAGTTGTTGGGCTGGCGTCCCATGAGAGGGTGATGTCTTGGCTGAATGCAACAGTTATTGAATTGACAATAATAAGAAAGCTGATTATAAGTATTTGAAATGACTTCATTCCTTAGTCCTTTGTATTTTAGGGTCAGCGATTATAACAAAACTTTTGACAAACGATAAGTCTCTTTGTTTATTAAATTCAGGATAAATAGTTTATGGATATTGATTCTTCTGACATCATTAGCCAATGCCATCTCTTTAATGGTGTTACTAAAGACGACTTACACCTATTAACGTCAATCCTTAAGGTCAGAAAGTATAATAAGGGAGAGTTGTTGTTTGAGGAGGGTGCCGAGGCCGAGGGGTTTTATGTTGTCGCATCCGGTAAGGTGAAGGTTTATAAGCTGTCACCCGACGGAAAAGAACGTATTTTGCATGTCGTTCAAACTGGAAACAGTTTTGCAGAAGCAGCTATCTTTGATAATGGTCGTTATCCCGCTTTTGCTGAAACGATTGACCCTGCCAGATTGTTATTTTTCCCAAAGAAAGACTTTTTAACTCTCTTGTCTCAATATCCTCAGTTAGCAGTGAATATAATTGCGGGGCTTTCGCGGTTTTTGCGACAATTTACGGTTCAAATTGAAGATCTAACTTTTCGTGATGTACCAGCGCGCTTGGCTCGTTATTTACTCAGCCTCAGTGGCGAAAGAAATATATCAGTCTCTTTGCCATTGTCTAAAAGTCAGTTGGCTTCCAATTTAGGGACAACCAGTGAGACATTGTCGAGGACATTCCGTAAACTTTCAGATGAAGAGGTCATCGGTGTTCGTGGAAAGCATATCGATATTATTGATAGTCAGCGTTTGTTGAGTTTAGCCGATAGCTATAAAGAATCGTGAAACACCTAGAATCTATTGAATCTTTAGAAGTGATGATTTTTCTTGAGGGAGATCTTGATTTCTGCTAATTTGCACTAATAAGTTTATTATTATTATAATTACAGGCCAGTCAACAAAACAGTTTTTAAGCTGATAACTGTAAAAAGGAGATAATTAATGCGGATTCTTGTTGTTGAAGATGAAAAAAAGGTTTCAACTTTTATACAGCGTGGGCTTGAGGAAGAAGGTTTTGCTGTTGATGTTGCTTTTGACGGAGAAGAAGGGGTTCAAAAGGCCGAAGCTGAAACCTTTGATCTGATTCTGATGGATATCATGCTTCCTAAAATGGATGGGCTTGCTGCTGTTAAATATCTTCGTGATAAAGATATTATGACCCCTATCCTTTGCTTGACTGCGCGGGATTCCGTTGATGATAAGGTCACTGGTCTTGATATCGGTGCAGATGATTACTTGGCAAAACCTTTTGCATTTGTTGAGCTAGTTGCACGCTGTCGTGCTCTGATTCGTCGTGGATCAAATGACCGGGGTGCCGAAATATTCTTTGCTGATCTCAAGTTAGATCCTGTTGCACATAAAGTTTGGCGGGCTGGGGAAGAAATTGTTCTGACCTCTAAAGAATACGCCTTAATGGAATACTTTATGCGCAACCCTAATCGTGTTTTGACAAGGCTGATGATCGCTGAAAATGTCTGGGATTACACCTTTGACTCTTTCACAAATATCATTGACGTTTATGTCAATTATTTACGCAATAAGATTGACCAGAAATACGATAAGAAATTGATTCATACCGTCAGAGGGGCGGGGTATGCATTGAAGGAATCTTGATTTTTTCAGGGACTGCTCTCACAAAAGGGCAGTCCCTGATTTTACTATGATATTTGTTTTTTAAATTTCACAATCCGAATAAAATCTTCAGCATTCAGGCTGGCCCCACCAACCAACGCCCCATCGATATCCTTTTGAGCCATAAGTTCATCGATATTATCGGGCTTAACACTTCCTCCGTAGAGAATTCTAGTTTGTCCGGCAACCTCGTTATTAAACATCTCCTTAAGCAGCCTCCGAATAAAAGCATGAGCCTCTTCGGCTTGATCAGAGCTTGCTGTTTTTCCTGTACCAATAGCCCATACAGGCTCATAGGCGATGATAAGTGTTGCCATTTGCTCTGCTGTTAGATCAGCGAGTCCTTCTTTGATTTGCTTGCTTAAAACGTCAAACATTTGCTTGTTTTCGCGCTCGTGTAACGTCTCTCCAATACAAAGAATCGGTTTTAATCCCGCTTGAAGGGTTTTGTAAACTTTTTGATTGATGAAAAGATCCGTTTCACCCATCAACTGCCGACGCTCTGAGTGCCCGATAATGATGCATTGACAGCCAGCATCTTGGAGAAATTCAGGAGATAACTCTCCCGTAAATGCACCACTTGTTTGGGGATAACAGTTTTGAGCGGATAATTGTATTGGTGAGTCTTCAATTACATCAAAAACACGTCTTAATGCTGTATAGGTTGGTGCAATAATAACTTCTCTGTCGCTGATTGACCCAAGTCCTTCAACCAATTGTGTCGCCAGGTTTGTAGCCTCAGTTATGGTTTTATTAAGTTTCCAGTTTCCGGCAATGATCGGTTTGCGCATATTCGAATCCTCTCTCATTTATCTGTCAGGGCAACAACGCCAGGTAGATCTTTACCTTCAAGAAATTCTAGTGATGCGCCCCCACCGGTAGATATGTGGGTCATTTTGTCCTGCAGATTTGCTTTGTTGACCGCTGCAACAGAATCACCGCCACCAATGATTGATAAACAGTTTGATTGTGCAAGTGCCTCAGCAATAGAAAATGTCCCTTTGGCGAAGTTATCGAATTCAAAGACTCCCATCGGTCCATTCCATATCACGGTTTTCGCTGTTTCAATTTGTTTGCTGTACTCTTTAATTGTCAGTGGTCCAATATCTAAACCTAAACCCGAATGGGGAAATTCGCTTTTGTCGGTGGTGATCGATGGACTGTCGGCTGAAAAGGTTTCAGCAACAATGTGATCATCAGGAAGGAGAAATTTGACACCCCGTTTTTCTGCCTGATCAAGTAAATCCCCGGCCAAAGCAATCCGATCATCTTCTACAAGAGACTGCCCAATTGGAAAGCCCTGTGCTTTTAGAAACGTGTAGGCCATTCCTCCACCGATAAGAATCGTATCAACCTGTTCAAGTAGATTCTCAATCACTGTGATTTTATCGCTCACCTTGGCGCCCCCAATAATTGCGACAAAAGGACGTTCTGGATTCGCTAGTGCACCTCCTAGATATTGTAACTCTTTTTCCATCAGAAAACCTGCAGCTGCAGGCTGTAATAACTGAGCAACTCCTTCGGTTGACGCATGGGCTCGGTGTGCTGTTCCAAAAGCATCGTTAATGTAAATCTCACCTAAAGAAGCCAGCTGTGCAGAAAATCGTTGATCATTCTCTGTTTCTTCAACGTGAAAACGTACATTTTCCAGAAGCATGACTTGACCGTTTTCAAGTTGATTGGCTAATGACTGTACTTCTTCCCCGATACAGTCAGGTGCCATGGTCACAGGTTGCTCTAGGAGTTGACTTAAGTGTGTTGCAACAGGGCAAAGGCTCAAAGCGGGGGAAGGTTTCCCTTTAGGTCGGCCAAGATGGGAGGCTAGAATAACTTTTGCACCATGATCGACCAAGTGACGAATTGTTGGCAGTGCCGCTTGAATTCGTGTGTCATCAGTAATGACTCCGTTTGCATCGATTGGCACATTGAAGTCGCAACGACAGAAAACACGTTTTCCTTTGACATCAATATCTTTAAGTGACTTTTTGTTTAACATCAATCTCTCCACTTGAGGCGTTATATATGTCTACATTTTTCGCATTGTTGTCTTTGATTCGATTTAAGTCTTTGTAGCTAAAATAAAACGTATTTACTGGGCTGCAATATAGCGAACTAAATCAAAAACTCGATGCGAATAGCCCCACTCATTGTCGTACCAAGTCAAAACCTTCACCATGTTACCATCGATAACGTTGGTAATGAGGGAGTCAAAGGTCGATGATGCTGAAGAACCGTTAAAATCACATGAAACTAAGGGGGTATCGCAGTAGTCAAGAATTCCTTGTAATTCATTTTGAGATGCAGCAAGCATGGCGGCATTAATCTCTTCAATGGTGGTTGGCTTCCCTGTCTCGACCACCAGATCAACCAGGGAAACATTCGGCGTCGGCACGCGAATCGCCATTCCTTCAAGTTTCCCTTTGAGCTGAGGTAAAACCAAAGCCGTCGCTTTTGCCGCTCCTGTTGTCGTTGGGATCATCGAAACCCCTGCTGCTCGGGCTCGGCGCAAGTCTTTATGGGGTAGATCAAGTATTTTCTGGTCGTTGGTGTAAGAGTGAACAGTTGTTAACATACCCCGAACAATGCCAAAGTTTTCAAGTAATACCTTTGCCACAGGAGCCAAGCAGTTCGTGGTACATGAAGCATTTGAAATGACATTGTGATCTTCTGGTTTGTATTCTTTCTCGTTAATTCCCATACAAATCGTGATATCAGCATCTTTTCCGGGTGCACTGATAACAACTTTTTTGGCCCCGGCAGTAAGGTGTTGTGCGGCCAATTCACGAGCTGAAAACATTCCTGTTGATTCAATGACAATATCAATCCCCAGTTCTTTCCAAGGCAGCTGTGCTGGTTCACGCTGTGACAGGATTTTGATGTTATGGTTGTTGACGCTTAGATTTGTACCATCTGTTTCAACGCTTCCAGAAAAAATACCATGAACGGAATCATACTTAAAAAGATGGGCAAGAGTTTTTGCATCGGTCAGGTCATTGATGGCAACAACTTCAAGTTCATTAGATTGACTGGCAATGCGTAGGACATTCCTACCGATGCGACCAAAACCGTTAATTGCTATTTTCACAGACATTTATAGCCTCCTAGAAAAAATTTGTTCGATAAAAATCCACTGCTTATGTATCATTTGATACGATACATAAAAACATCCCTAAAGAGTACAAAAAATCATCGTCAATGCAAATCTCTTACAAAGGAAATCATTACTTGCAGCGCCTGACAATATTAGGTATAAGGGCAGCCTCTTCTGGGGATGAAATGGAGCAACCAATTGCGGGTATGTTTGCTGGCCAGCGGTAGTCGTGGAAACAGTACATTGATCGAGGTCGACGGCTGTCGATTGTTGATTGATGCAGGGTTGTCCGGTATTGAAACCGAGCGGCGTCTTTCCACTGTGGGGCTTTGTGGCGAGGATTTGGATGCTATTCTGGTCACGCATGAACATCATGATCACGTTGGTGGGGTGGGGCCGTTAAGTCGGCGCTATGATTTGCCTGTCTATATTGATCGTCAAACCCATGCTGCTCTTCCCAAGTTGGGCAAGATCTCTGATTTACAGTATTTTTCCAGTGGGGATTCTTTTTCTTTTCAGCAACTTTCGATATCTCCGTTTTCAACCACCCATGATGCCGTTAATCCTGTTGGCTTTACAATTGAGTCGGTCGAGGGAAAAGTGGGTTTTGCTACTGATCTCGGGATGCCAACGCGATTGGTTGCCGAACAATTAAAGGACTGTCGTATTCTCATACTTGAAGCGAATCATGATGAACATTTACTTCAAGATGGTCCTTATCCGTGGTCATTGAAGCAACGTATTCGCAGTCGCCATGGACACCTGTCAAACCTTGAATCGTGTTCTTTGTTAAAAGAAGTCAGTTGGCCTGGCCTTGAAGCGCTCTTTTTAGCACATCTAAGTGAAGAAAATAATTGTCCCGATCTTGTCGGTAAAGAGTTTCGAAGAACTTTATCTGATTGTGGGCATAGTCCAGAAATTATTATTGGTCGACAAAGTCGTGCCAGCTTTTGTTTTGAAACTGTCGTGGAGAAGGTATCCTGAACAAGACAGACTTTCTCTTATTATCGTGGAGTGAAAATGGCCTGGAGAATAGTTGTAGGACTTAAAGATAACGTCAAAGATGCCCGTGGTGAGCGGATTTGCCGTGAAATCAGAGAACACCTACAGATTGATCTGAATTCAGTTCGAACGCTTGATGTTTACACCGTCGACGCTTCTCTGTCTGATGATGAAGTGACACAGGCTGCGGCGGGTCCTTTCTCTGATCCTGTGATTCAAGATTTTGCTGTCAATAAGCCTCTGGCTCAGAACTTTGACATGCTCATCGAGGTCGGATTTCGTCCCGGCGTCACCGACAATACCGGACGGACAGCTAAGGAGGCGATTCAATATTTAACCGGTCGGCCCTTTAAAGATGGAGAGGCTGTCTATACGTCAACGCAGTACCTGTTTTCCGGTTTGACTGATAAGAAGATAGCCGAAAACATTGCCAAAGATTTTCTTGCCAACGGTTTGATTCAACATTGGACGATATTGTCTGCTGATGAACTTGATCCAAGCATCGGTGTGCCTGTTTCTGTTCCTAAGGTTGTCAGTGATGTCGCTCCAGCTGTTCGAGCTTTAACTTTGGAGTTGAGCGATGCTGAGCTTCTTGAGATAAGCCGTCAAGGGATGCTCGCTTTAAACCTTGAGGAAATGCATAAGATTAAGCGGCACATTGCCGACCCACAGGTTATTGCCGAACGTCAAAAAGTTGGTCTCAGTAATAAATTGACCGATGTTGAATTGGAAACTCTTGCTCAGACTTGGAGCGAACATTGTAAACATAAGATTTTCTCTGCAAAAATTGACTATGAAGATGAGCATGGATCAAAGCAAATGATCGATTCCTTGTTCAAAACCTATATTGTGGGAGCCACAGATAAGGTTCGTGAGAATCTTGGCAAAGACGACTACTGCCTTTCAGTTTTTAAGGATAATGCTGGTGTTATAGAGTTCAATAAAGACTGGAGTGTTGTTTTTAAAGTTGAAACACATAACTCACCCAGTGCTCTTGATCCATACGGTGGAGCTTTAACCGGTATTGTCGGTGTTAATCGTGACGGAATGGGAACGGGTATGGGCGCACGGTTAATTTTTAATACCGATGTCTTTTGTTTTGCCTCTCCTTTCCTCGAAAAAGAGCTGCCGCCTCGGTTACTCCATCCGCGTCGTATTTTTGAGGGTGTTGTTGAGGGTGTTGAGCACGGAGGCAATAAGAGTGGTATCCCGACAATTAATGGTTCGATAGTTTTTGATGAGCGTTTTGCCGGCAAGCCTCTTGTTTATTGTGGGACTGCTTCAATCATGCCGAGATTACTCCATGACAAGCCATGCCATGAAAAACAGGTTCTGGTGGGTGATCATATTGTCATGACGGGGGGAAGAATCGGCAAAGATGGTATTCATGGCGCGACGTTCTCTTCAGAAGAACTCCATGAGGGCTCACCGGTCACAGCGGTACAAATCGGCGACCCAATCACACAGCGTAAAATGTTTGATTTTCTGATTATAGCTCGTGACCTTGGACTCTATAATTCGATTACCGATAATGGCGCGGGAGGACTGTCTTCATCAGTTGGAGAGATGGCTGAGGATACGGGTGGTCTTGAACTTCATCTCGATCGCGCTCCGCTTAAGTACCCTGGTTTGCAACCATGGGAGATTCTTATATCTGAAGCCCAAGAACGGATGACTTTAGCTGTTCCTGACGATAGACTTGATGAATTTATTGCCCTTGCAACTGAGATGGATGTTGAAGCGACAGATCTTGGAACTTTCACCGATTCCGGATATTTCCATTGTCTCTATGAAGGGAAAACCGTTTCTTACTTGAGTATGAAATTTGTCCACGAGGGTGTCCCACAGATGGTGATCCCCGCAAAATGGACACCGCAAGACCTTGTAGAACCAGATTTTTCTCAACCAGAAGACCTTGCTGATGAATTAAAACAGCTTTTATCACGTCTTAATATTTGTTCTAAAGAATCTGTCGTCCGACGTTATGATCACGAGGTTCAGGCTGGAACTGTCATTAAACCCTTAATGGGTGTTGCCAATGATGGTCCCTCGGATGCGGCTGTCTATCGACCACTGCTTGATTCTTTTGAGGGTGTGGTTGTCTCCCACGGGATTTGCCCTAATTACAGCGACATTGATACTTACCATATGATGGCTTGTGCTATTGATGAGGGTCTTCGCAATTATGTCGCTGTTGGTGGTGATATCGATCATGTTGCCGGATTAGACAATTTCTGCTGGTGTGATCCCGTTCAGAGTGAAAAAACTCCTGATGGTCAATACAAAGCCGCTCAACTTGTTCGTGCCAATCAAGCTCTTTATGATTACTGTGTCGCTTACGGCGTTCCTTTGATCTCCGGTAAAGACTCCATGAAGAATGACTATCAGATTGGAGGAACAAAGATTTCCATTCCTCCAACTGTTCTTTTTTCTGTTATCGGTAAAATTGCTGATGCTCGTCAAGCTGTTTCCATGGATGTTAAACATGCTGGTGATCACGTCTATCTGTTGGGAAAGACGGCTGATGAACTTGGTGGCTCCGAATACTACGCTCAGCATGATGCGTTAGGCGCACAGGTTCCTCACGTTGATTCTGAGCAGGCGTTGCTCCGTTATCGTACGCTAAATCATGCTCAGCAGAGAGGGCTGATAGCATCGTGTCATGACTTGTCTGATGGTGGCCTCGGCGTTGCTCTGGCAGAATCAGCATTTGCCGGAGGTTTTGGAATGAAGATTGAACTTTCTTCTTTGAGTACAGACAAACCCCTCCGCGAGGATAAACTTCTTTTTTCAGAATCTCAAAGCCGCTTGCTGGTAACGGTTTCTGCAAAAGATAAGATAGAATTTGAAAAATTATTTTATGACCAAAGCTGTGATTATATTGGTCAAGTCATTGAGCAACCTGAGTTAATCATTAATGGTTTGCGTGGGCAAAGTCTTGTCTGTGCAACACTTGAACACTTAAAACAGGCGTGGCAAGCGCCTTTACGGGAGATGTGATATGGCCAAAACAGTCAAGTCGATTGTTATATCCGGTCATGGGACCAATTGTGAACGTGAAGTTGCTCACGCGTGCCGCCTGGCAGGTGCAGATGCCGATATCGTCCATATCGCAGAATTGATTTCTGGACGGGTTGATCTAAGCAACTATCACTTTCTCAATCTTGCAGGGGGTTTTCTCGATGGAGATGATCTAGGCAGTGCAAAGGCAGGTGCTAATAGACTGTTGCATGCCAGGGTTGCAGAGAGTACGTCATCTCTTGCAGCGCAGTTAGAAGAGTTTATTGCCGCTGGAAAATTGGTGATGGGGGTCTGTAACGGTTTTCAGCTTTTGGTCAAGATGGGACTTTTACCCGCAATTGATGGAACCTTTAAGCAAACCTGCACCTTGACAGATAATGATGGTGGACGATTTGAAAATCGTTGGAGTTGGTTGAACATTGATCCCGATTCCCCCTGTGTTTATACAAAGGGTTTAAATAGGCTTTATCTTCCCATCAGGCATGGTGAAGGGAAGTTTGTGACCGACAGTCCAGAAACTTTGCAGCAACTTGAAAACCTCCATTTAGCTGTTATGAAGTACGCTGATTGTGATCTTCATCCGACAATGGAATTCCCTGATAATCCTAACGGAAGTCAGGCCTCTATTGCCGGAATTTGTGATCCAACCGGACGGTTGTTTGGGCTTATGCCACATCCCGAAGCTTACACGCATCGTACTCATCATCCTCGCTGGACACGTGAAGTTTTACCCGAAGAGGGGATGGGGCTGTTATTGTACAAAAACGCGATACGCTTTATTGAGAAAGAACTACTCTAGGTGTTTGGAGTGACTGAAACATCATTGCCTGTACTTAGTTTTAACTTATTGACTTAAGGAGTCATTCTTATTCATGTTTGATAAACTTCATGAAGAATGCGGTGTGTTCGGAATATTCGGTCATCCTGAAGCTGCTAATCTGACTTATCTTGGCCTGTATGCTCTTCAGCACCGAGGACAAGAAAGTTGCGGCATTGTCGCCTCTGACGGAACCCATTTAAAAGCTCATCTTGGAATGGGTCTTGTTGCGGATGTTTTTAAGCGCGATGGCGTTTTTGCCAAATTGCCAGGTCGCTCTGCTATTGGCCATGTTCGTTATTCAACAGCCGGTGGGAATGATATGAAGAATTGTCAACCGATTATGGTTGATTATTCACGTGGTAGTATCGCTGTTGCCCATAATGGCAATTTGGTTAATGCACCTGAATTGCGCAATGATTTGGAGAAAAGCGGTTCGATTTTCTCAACAACTGCTGATACCGAAACGATTATTCACCTGATTGCTCGTGCCCAATCTGATTCTTTAGTTGAGAGAGTGTGTGAATCTTTACAGCAAGTTAAGGGGGCTTATAGTCTCGCCTTCTTAACTGAAACCCGAATGATCGCAGTTCGTGACCCCAGTGGTTTCCGTCCCTTAAGCCTTGGTAAGCTCGATGGTGCCTATGTCGTTTCGTCTGAGTCTTGTGCGTTTGATCTGATTGAGGCCGAATATATCCGAGAGATAGAGCCGGGCGAAATGATTGTTATCGACAAGAGTGGGATGAAGTCATATTTTCCTTTTAAAGAAAAAGTACGAAATACGCCGTGTATTTTTGAATATATTTATTTTGCACGTCCTGATAGCCGTATTTTTAATCGTATGGTTTATCCGGTACGGAAAGAGTTTGGTCGGCAGCTGGCACGTCAATATCCTGTTGAGGCAGATCTGGTTATTGCTGTGCCCGATTCTGGGATGCCAGCAGCCATGGGTTTTGCTGAAGAGGCGGGCCTTCCTTTTGAGCTGGGATTGATCCGAAATCACTATGTCGGTCGAACCTTTATTGAGCCTCAACAGGCTATCCGACACTTTGGAGTTAAATTAAAATTAAACCCAGTTCGAGAAATCATTGAAGGCAAACGTGTTGTTGTTGTGGATGATTCAATTGTTCGCGGCACGACATCCCGAAAAATTGTGAAGATGATTCGTAATGCAGGGGCAAAAGAGGTTCATTTGAGGATTTCTAGTCCTCCGACAAGTTATCCGTGTTTTTACGGTATCGATACTCCTTCGCGAAAAGAGCTTATTTCTGCATCACATACAATCGAAGAAATTACCCGCTATGTCACTGCTGATAGCCTCTGTTATCTAGATTTAGGGGGGCTCCATGCAGCATTGAAACAATTTGGAGATCATAAACTTGATTTCTGCGATGCTTGTTTTAGTGGTGATTATCCCGTTAAATTTCCACGTCTGACAGACAGTAATCAGTTAGGTCTTTTTTAGTAGAAGCAGTGTTTTAGATAGTAATACTTAAAGTCATTTCAAGGGGAGTAGCTATGAGTGTCAAAGATGATTTAAAAGCAATTATTTGTGAGTTGTCCTACGAGGAACGTGAAGTTACACTGGCGTCCGGTCGTAAAAGTAATTTTTATTTTGACGGTAAGCAAACCACTCTTCACTCACGTGGTGGATTGCTCGTGGGTCAAGCTTTTTGGGATGAAGTTAAAAAGTTTGATGGTCCAATCGATGGCGTTGGAGGATTAACTCTTGGTGCTGATCCTATTGCAACAGCGACGTCTATTGCTGCACAGCTTGATGGTAGTCATGTTCATGCTTTTATTATTCGCAAAGAGCCAAAAGGTCACGGAACAGGGCAATGGCTCGAAGGTCGCAAAAACCTTCCCCCTGGATCGCGTGTTGTTATTGTTGAAGATGTGACAACAACAGGTGGTTCGTCTATGAAAGCTGTGGATCGAGCTAAAGAAGAGGGCCTTGAAGTTGTTGGTATTGTGACATTGGTTGATCGCGAAGAAGGGGCACGTGAAGCCATCGAAGGTGCAGGGCAGGTACTACGGACTGTCTTTACTAAGTCCGAAGTTGTTGGTTAGTTTATTATTGGGCGCCGCTTGCGGCGCCTTTATTCATCATGCGGAATCGAGTAGAGATCCAGTACCCCAGAAATATTTTTCAATTGGTCACAGTCAATACGGCTGGTATCGCCAACGACACCAAGAATAATCCGTTCCGTCCCCGTTGATTGATGAAAATCACAATCTTGCTCAACGAGCAATTGCTTCACCTCTTCAAGATGAACATCGGTTGCCTTTTTTTTCATAATAACAAGCATGTTAACGACTTCCCTTCGTGTGTGTCCGTTCAAGACTGCGGCTTTCATCGATCACTCGCTCAAAAAGGCGAACAATCGCTGAGTTGTCCAGTGGGCCATGATTAGCTTGCTTGATCCGATCAAAAATCAATTTTTCTCGTTTCGGGTCATATATTGGTAAGTCGAGTTGCTTTTTAACCGCACCAATCTCAAGCGCTAAAGCTGCACGTTCATTGAATATACGCAGTAAATCATTATCAAGTTGATTAATCTTCAAACGGATTGTGTCGATATCCAAAATCAACCCCCTTTAAGTTTGTATTAAGCATTTAAAAGACAGTTTATGTGTCTCCAGAATGGTGTGCCCCTGGAATGATTGTGTCGTGCTGGAAGTTTTTATCGTCACGTTGAGGGTGATCAATCGTGTAATGGAGCCCGCGACTTTCATGACGTGAAAGAGCACTTTGGACAATTAATTTGGCAACTGTCGTAATATTTCTAAGTTCGATTAAATCGGATGTAAGAAGGAAGTCCCAGTAGTATTCGTCAATTTCTTTCTGAATCAACAAAATACGATTCATTGCTCGTTGTAAGCGTTTATCCGATCGAACAATCCCAACGTAAGTCCACATACAACGACGAATTTCATCCCAGTTATGGGCAACAATGACTTCCTCGTCACTATCTGTTGCATTGCCACAATCCCAAGGAGGAACACTCACGCTAGGAGCGGGTTTCTCATCAAGACGTGTAAGGGAGACTTGAGCCGCTTTTTTAGCAAACACAACACCTTCGAGGAGACTATTACTCGCAAGTCGGTTCGCACCGTGAAGACCAGTACAAGCAACTTCACCAATAGCAAAAAGATTACGAATATTTGTTTCGCCCGATTGATCTGTACACAGCCCTCCACACAGGTAGTGTGTTGCTGGAACAACTGGAATTGGCTCTTTGGTCATATCAATGCCAAAGCCAAGGCAGGTTTCATAGATCATCGGAAAGTGATGTTTGATGAAATCCTCACCCTTGTAAGTGATATCTAAAAAGACACAGTCAGCTCCCGATTTTTTCATTTCACTATCGATTGCCCGCGCAACAATATCACGAGGAGCCAAATCTTTGAGTTCATGATAGTCAGGCATAAAAGCATAACCATCGGCACGTTTCAGGATGCCTCCTTCACCGCGAACCGCTTCGGAAATTAAGAATGATTTTGCCTGAGGGTGATAGAGAGTTGTTGGGTGAAACTGCATGAACTCCATATTAGCTACATCTGCACCAGCTCTCCAGCCAATTGCCATTCCATCACCTGTCGCAATATCGGGATTACACGTGTAGAAATAGACTTTTCCTGCTCCACCGGTTGCTAGTACGGTGAATTGAGCACCGAAAGTCAGGACATCCTTATTTTTAATGTCGAGAATATACGCACCAAGGCAGTGGTTCTGTTCACTTTTTTGATGCAGAACCTTATCTGCGGTGATCAAGTCGACAGCAATGTGGTTTTGGTAGAGATTGATATTGGGGTGTTTCTGAGCCGCTTCAACGAGAGCACGTTCAATTTCACGTCCCGTAGCATCTTTAGAATGAAAAATTCTTCGGTGGCTGTGTCCGCCCTCACGTGTCAGGTCATATTGATCTTCGTCATTACGGCAGAAGTTAACCCCCCAATCGATTAAATCATTAATCGCAGCGGGACCAGCTTCGACAACGAGGTCAACAATCTCCGGATTGGAAAGGTAGGCCCCAGCAATCATTGTATCTTTTGCATGGGAATCAAAGCTGTCAGCTTCAGAAAAAACAGTAGCAATTCCCCCTTGTGCTAATTGGGTGGCAGAAACATCAATATCACGCTTAGTGACCAATGATACCGTCCCCTGATCAGCTACTTTTAAGGCGTAGGAAAGACCGGCAATCCCACTACCAATGATGAGGAAATCTGTTGTGATTTTCATGTAAGTTTTCCCTTTGTTGAAACCGGGTCGTCATCAATTAATCATCGAATTAACAAGTAGAGAACAAACTGAACGGCATTATCGGTTTCGGTTTCGGTGTTGTCAAGTATGATAACTGGTTAAAATATTGATTAAGTCGGTCCTTTTTTCAGCTCTTCTTGACAGAGAGTTTTGATGAAGGTTATAAAATACTCATGGTTAAGTATTTTAGTTCAATTTTGCTCGTTATCACTTTTATTTGTTGTGGATACCTGACAACGGTGCAGGCTGATATCTATCGCTATGTGGATGGCCACGGCAAGGTTCATTTTACAAATGTTCCAACCTCGACAGAGTATCGTTTTTACCGCGGGGAAGGGGAGAAGTATAAATTGGAATCTCTCATTACCCATTTCGCTCAAAAGTTTAAATTGGATAGAGCGTTGTTAAAAGCTGTTATCAAGGTGGAAAGTGATTTTAATCCGCTGGTTGTTTCCTCAAAGGGAGCACAGGGTTTAATGCAACTGATGCCAGAAACTGCTCAAGAAATTGGAGTTAGCAACCCCTTCGATCCATCCGATTCTATTTACGGCGGCTCACTTTATTTAAGAAAGATGCTTGATTCTTTTGACCTTAATCTCGATTATGCTCTTGCCGCATATAATGCCGGGCCAGGAGCTGTGCGGCGATATGGCGGAATTCCCCCTTATAAAGAGACACAGAACTACGTTAAGAGGGTGAAACATTACTTTAATCATTATTCCCGATCAACGACTGACAATCTCGTGAAAATGAATTAAGATATCGATCTATAGCAACAAGTTAACTTTTTTAGCCCCATTTAAAGCTAACCACTCATTTTGTAAAGACAAAGGATCCTTTTCTGATGACTCAGAATTCAAAGCTGTTGAATCTGCCTAATATTCTCACATTGTCAAGGATTGCAGCCGTTCCCGTTGTGGTTTTTTTGCTCTTGTTTGAATCAAGAGAAACCTGTTTTTGGGCAGCTTTCGTTTTTACTCTCGCGTCGATAACGGATTGGTTAGATGGTTATCTGGCAAGAAAATGGGAAATTGTTACAATCCTCGGTAAATTTCTCGATCCTCTTGCCGATAAATTGATTGTCATGGCAGCTCTGATTATGCTCATTCCTTTAGGGCGTGTTCCGGCATGGGCTGTTTTGGTCATTCTCTCCCGTGAACTTATTGTCTCGGGTATTCGTTCCATCGCCTCCTCAGAGGGGATCGTTATCGCTGCAAGTAATCTTGGAAAATACAAAACTATTTTTCAGATGATTGCGATTGTCGGATTGTTGTTGCACTACCGCTATTACTGGTTTTTTGGAGTCGAGTTCGATTTCCTTTATCCGTCACTCCACAACGCCGGGATTTTTGTCTTCTATATTTCTCTGTTTTTAACGGTCTGGTCCGGAATTGACTACTTTGTGAAGTTTTTTAAGGTTTTTGCAAAATAAACGGACTAATTTTTATTGACACTCGATTAAGCGTTTTGCTATACATACATCCGCTCGCCACGGTGGGCACATTTGAGCGGGAATAACTCAGTGGTAGAGTGCAAC
>JADGDX010000041.1 GCA_016744675.1 Desulfuromusa sp.
GATCAAAGATTGGACATTATAACCACCAATCATGGTTCCCAAGATCTGAACAGCTTTAACTTTATCAATCAAAGGTGAAGATTTCGTTCCAGCAACGATTTCGGCAAGAAAAGCCGCTTTAACCTCAGCCGCCGGATCAACACCAGGTGAAATCCGCTCGGTCATCAGATTCATTAAAAAATCATCTTTACCTGCGGGAGGATTTTGCAACAGAGTACAAAGACCCTCAGTCTGCTCAGGATTTAATGGCAGAGCGGGAATTCCCTGCGCATTCCGTTCTGTTTCTAATTTCAGATAAGCTTCAATCATCTCTCTCCTCCAAGTATCGGTTTTGCAGCTATGCTGCCCTATAAATAATTGAGTTGATTTCCATCTAACTTAAAAGACGAAAAGGGTCCAAAAGCGTGCATACTGTATACGATTTAACGCTGTTATGTCAATCAACAGATCGCCTCATTTGTCCACCTTAAAACATTCAGAATAATATTCTCTTCTGCATTGATTGAGTTACGCAACGCAAGCGTGACTTATTCTGTCACATCATTATCTTATGTTGAAGCGGAATTAAATTTAACTTTAAAAATGAGGACTTAACGATGTTTGAAATACTAATATTAGCTTCTATCTTTTTGATCGCTCTTGGGCAATTTCTACCAAACAAATAAAAAGACCCTGCCAACAAATGCTGGCAGGGCCAATGAAACAAAAGTGATTTAAAACTTATAAAATTTTCAATAACTCTACATCAAAAATCAAAACTGCATTTGGCGGAATCATTGGTGAAGCACCACGCTCTCCATATGCCAACCCAGAAGGAATCACAAGTTGCCACTTAGCACCTTCAGACATCAACTGCAAGGCTTCGGTCCAGCCTGGGATGACACCATTGACTGGAAATGTTGCAGGCTCTCCTCTTTTATATGAACTATCAAACTCAGTCCCATCAAGTAGAGTTCCACGATAGTGAACTTCAACTGTAGATTCAGCTTTTGGTGATGTCCCGCTACCTGCTGCTATCACCTTGTACTGCAAACCGCTTTCTAAAGTGACAACACCATCCTTCTTGCCATTATTTTGAAGATAATCAATTGCTATTTTTTCGTTTTTAGCAGCGTCAGCAGCTGCCTCAGCCATTTGCTTCATTTGCATTTCTTGCTGATAATCGGTCAAAATTTTTGCCATTTCTTCTTCAGACAAAACTGGCTTTTCTCCCTTCAGGATAGCTTGTAGTCCAGCGGCAAGCTGATCAGCATCAACGTCTACCTTCTGACGTAGCATGTTCGTCGCAATATTCATCCCAATCGCATATCCAAGAGTCTCTTGCTTCGTTTTGAACTTATCCTCAGCAGAAACAGCACCCGTAAAAAACATTGACAATATAAGCAGCACGATAATTTTTTTCACAATGATCTCCGTAGTTAAAAATTGAGAAGGCAAAAAAATAGACCCCGGCAGTTTACACAACCGGGGTCTTAATACAAAGAATTTAAATTGTTAAAGAATTACACAGTCCAGGTGTGACCTTCTTGCATAATTTGGTCCATAGTACGACCACGTTTTGCTTTAACAGCATCAATCTGCTCAAAAACCATATCATCATAAGGTTTCTTAGTATCATCAGCGTAAATGATACCAAGTGCAAGCGGAAGGCCACCGTCAGGACGCATACCTGTAAGGATTGTTCCCATATCAGCATTTTTCTCATCATGGACAAGAATGTCAGCTTCAGCAACATCAGCGACCTTAGCAGCTTTAACAGTGAATCCATCCTGTACCAAGCAAAACTGATTGTCGGTACCAAAAATCATCTTCTCACCATCACGAACGATAATAACGTTGTTATCACCGGTCTCTTTGTCGGTCAATTGATTATGACAGCCATCATTGTAAATGACGCAGTTTGCGTAGATTTCCATCATACTGAAACCGTGATGTTTAGCACCACGAATACAAATTTCCTCAGACAACTTCATTTTTTTATCAAGGCCACGGGCAACAAATGTTGCACCTAAGCCCATAGCAACCTTAAGTGGAGCCATTGGATAATCAATAACGCCATAAGGGCTAGTTTTAGAAATCTGATTCATTTCTGAAGTAGGTGAATACTGACCTTTAGTAAGGCCATAGATCTTGTTGTTAATCATAACGTAGTTAAGGTTAACATTACGACGGATCGCGTGAATGAAGTGGTTACCACCAATAGCAGTGGAATCACCATCTCCAGAAATAACCCAAACGTCAAGATCGGTATTAGCAACCTTCAGACCGGATGCGATAGCAGCAGCACGACCATGAATGGTGTGGAAGCCATAAGTTTCCATGTAGTATGGGAAACGACTAGAGCAACCGATACCAGAAACAATCGCGACTTCATCGCGGGGCTTCCCAGCAGCAACCATACCACTACGAACAGCGTTCATAATTGCAAAGTCACCACACCCGGGACACCACTTAACCTCATTTGGTGAGGCAAAATCTTTTTTTGTAAGTTGAGTATCTGCCATGGTTTTATTCTCCTAACATTTCGTTGACTTTGTCGATAACCTCATACTCACGGAAGGGGTCACCCTGAACCTTAGAGAGAGATTGAACGTCAACCAAGAACTTAGCACGCAACATCAGGCTTAATTGCCCCATGTTGAGCTCAGGGACCAGAATCTTATCAAACTTACTGATGATTTCACCCAAGTTTGGTGGGAACGGCCATACCCAACGAAGATTAATACCAGAAACAGGCTTACCATCTTCGATCAAGCGATCAACAGCGCCTTTAACAGCACCGTAAGTACCACCCCAGCTGATAACAAGAATCTTATTGGATTCTTTACCGTTAACTTCAACACCAGGAAGAACCTGAGCAAGGTTATCAACCTTAGCTTTACGAGTTTCAGTCATATATTGGTGAACAGCGGGATCGTGGCTAACGGCACCGGTCTCATCTTTTTCAAGAGTACCGATACGGTGCTGACATCCTTTAGTTCCTGGAATAGCCCAGTCACGTGCCAGAGTCTCTGGATCACGCTTATATGACATGTAAGTTTCACCTGGATGATCTTCAGGCTTCCAGAAGTTGACATAAGGGGTCAAGTCTTCTAGCTCAGCCATCGTCGGTACCTTCCAAGGACAGCTACCCTGGCCGATGTAACCATCGGTAAGAACGATAACTGGAGTACGGTACTGTAGAGCAATCTTAGCTGCTTGGAAAGTAGCATCAAAGCAGTCTGCTGGACTATTAGCAGCGATGATTGGCATGTAGCTATCACCGTTACGACCAAACATTGACTGCAACAAGTCAGATTGCTCAGTTTTTGTTGGCAGACCAGTACAAGGACCACCACGCTGAACGTTAACAATAACCAAAGGAACTTCAAGAATCAAAGCCATACCAGCAGCTTCTGTTTTCAGTGCTAGACCAGGACCAGAAGTTGTGGTGAAAGCAAGGTTACCAGCACAAGCAGCACCAACGGCACAACAAATACCAGCAATCTCATCTTCCATCTGCATAGTGACGAGATCAACATCTTTAAACTCAGATGCATAGTGAAGCAAGTCAGTTGCAGGGGTAATTGGGTATGAACCAATGAAAGGTTGTAGACCAGCTTTTTCACCAGCAGCGGCAATCGCCAAAGCAGCGGCATCGTTACCAGTGATGTTGCGGTAAAGACCTTTTTCGATCTGTGCTGCCCCTAGGTCATAACGCTCTTGGAACATTACGGTCGTTTCACCGTAGTTCAAACCAGCTTTAAACGCTTTAGTATTAGCTTCGGCAATTTGCAACTTAGGCTTCTTAGAAGAAGCACCAAATTTTTCCTCAATAAAATCGAGAACAAGTTGTTTTTCTTTATTGAACAACCAGCACAAAACACCCATGGTAAAAAAGTTTTTACAACGATCTTTTGCTGCATTTGGCATTTCCATGTCAGCTAGTGCTTCACGCACCAAGGTAAACATAGGAATTGCCTTAACGTCATAACCCTTTAGACTACCATCTTCAAGCGGATTACTTTCATAACCAACTTTCTCTAACGCTTTTTCGGTAAAAGAGTCAGAGTTAGTAATGATCATACCACCAGCTTTAACAAACTTGGCACTATGCTTAACAGCGGCTGGGTTGAAACCAACCAGCACGTCTGGAGCATCACCAGCGGTGTAGATTTTGTGATCGCCGAGGCACATCTGGAATCCAGAAACACCTGCGATGGTACCGGCTGGTGCGCGAATTTCTGATGGATAATCGGGAAGGGAGTTAACATCATTACCGTCCAATGCAGCCAGAGCGGTAAGCTGATTTCCGATGAGCTGCATGCCGTCACCAGAGTCCCCGGTGAACTTTACGACAATTTGCTCAGCACTTGTGAGTTTTGCATTCTCTGCCATACTGTCTCCTGTTAATAAAGAGATGTTCCAAGAAATATGCTGTCAACAACAGCAATCAAACATCGTTATTTGCTAAACGCGACCTCATATAGCATTAACCTTAAATTCGATGCAAGCATATATGAAAGGTCAAGCATAATTTATCACGGCTTTTTAGTTGAACTAAATTGGCATTATTCAAATTAAAAAAGAACTCAACCAACGACACCGACACACAACAAGGGCAATGTCTCCATTGCCCTTGTTGATATTCATTTTGCGGTATTTGTTCCGTTATTAGCTATTCAAAACATCTGCTAAGTCAGGAAGGATACTTGGCAACTCGTCAATAAGGCCCTTAACTGCAGCAACAGAGTTATCAAACAATGCCTGCTCTTCAGCATCCAGTTCAAACTCGATGATTCCCTCAACACCCTTAGAACCAAGGATACAAGGAACACCAACATAGTAGTTATCAACACCGAACTCACCTTGCAACAGAACACATGAAGGAAGAACACGCTTCTGATCACGCAAGATAGCTTCAGCCATTGCAATAGCTGAAGAAGCTGGGCTGTAAAAAGCAGAACCGTTACCAAGAAGTTTAACAACTTCGCCACCAGCAGCTTTAGTACGCTCAACCATTGCAGTCATAACTTCTTGTGCTTTTTCTTCGCTACCATACTTACGTACAAGTTGCTCCATGACTGGAACACCATTGACGTTTGCATAGCGAACGATTGGAACCATAGTGTCACCGTGACCACCAAGAACCATCGCGTTTACGTCGCGTACAGAAACACCAAGTTCCCAAGCGATGAAAGAACAGAAACGGTTAGAGTCAAGAACACCTGCTTGACCAATGATACGCTCTGGTGGGAAACCAGTAACTTTCTGACAAAGAGTAACCATTGCATCGAGAGGATTAGAGATGATGATAACAATTGATTCAGGAGCAAATTCTTTGATTCCCTCAGAAACCTGGCTCATGATCTTAGCGTTAACACCAAGAAGATCATCACGGCTCATACCAGGCTTACGTGGTAGACCTGCGGTTACGATAACAATATCGGAACCAGCGATGTCAGCATAACTGTTTGTTCCCTTTAGATCGACATCAAAGCTGTCAACCCGGGCAACTTCAGCAATATCGAGCATTTTTCCTTGAGGCATTCCATCTACGATGTCAAATAAAACAACATCACCCAGCTCACGCAGTGCGCAAAGTTGAGCCAGAACACCACCAATTTGTCCACCACCGATCAAAGAAATTTTTGGTCTAGCCATTGTCTCTCTCCTTAATATAGGAAAATTGAAATAGGAACGGAATAATAATTTACCCCGTTCCTGCCTAAGTACCTGAGTTTAATTACATTGCATCAATAATCGCGTTCAAGGTTGAACTTGGACGCATTGCCGCTGCTGCCTTAGCATGATCAAACTTGAAGTAACCACCACAATCGACAGGGGAACCCTGACAATCAATGAATTCAGCATCAATCTTATCAACGTTCTTCTCGATATCAGCAGCTACCTGAGCAAAACGTGCTTTCATTGCAGCGTCTTTATCCTGAGCAGCCAAAGCTTGAGCCCAGTAGAAACCAAGGTAGAAGCTACCACCGCGGTTATCAATTTCTTTAACCTTACGTGAAGGTAATTTCTGATTTTCAAGGTACTGGCCGATAGCAACATCCAAAGTTTCAGCTAAAATAGCAGCCTTAGGGTTGTTGTCAGCGCTTGCAGCTTGCTCCAAAGAAGGAACGAGTGCACAGAACTCACCAAGTGAATCCCAGCGAATGTGACCTTCTTTGAGGAACTGCTCAACGTGCTTAGGAGCAGAACCACCAGCACCAGTCTCAAACAGACCGCCACCTTCGATCAATGGAACGATCGAGAGCATCCGAGCAGAAGTACCAAGCTCAAGAATTGGGAACAAGTCAGTGAGGTAATCCCGAAGAACGTTACCAGTAACAGCGATAGCATTCTTGCCTTCGCGAACCAGCTTAAGGGAGAACTTCATAGCAGCTACAGGAGCCATGATTTGAATATCAAGACCAGTCGTATCAAACTCTGGGAGGTACTTGTTAACTTTCGCGATGATCTGCTGATCGTGACCACGTTTCTCGTCAAGCCAGAAGATGCAAGGCTCACCAGAAGCTTTAGCACGATTCACAGCAAGCTTGACCCAGTCTTTGATTGGAACATCTTTAGCTTGGCTTGAACGATAGATATCGCCAGTAGATACAGGCTGCTCCATCAATACTGCACCAGCAGAGCTAACAACTTGGAATTTACCGTTAGAAGGGGCTTCAAAAGTCTTGTCGTGTGAACCGTACTCCTCAGCCTTTTGCGCCATCAAACCAACGTTGGCAACGCTACCCATGGTAGCTGGGTTGAACTGACCGTTTTTGTTAGCATCTTCGCAGATCTCACGGTACATAGTTGCGTAGCAACGATCAGGAACCATCGCGATGGTGTCCTGTAGCTCATCAGCCAAGTTCCACATGCAACCACCATCACGAACAACGTTAGGCATTGAAGCATCAACGATAACATCGTTAGGAACGTGTAGGTTGGTGATGTTCTTACGGGAGTCAACCATAGCCAAAGCCGCTTGACCTTCGTAACAGGCATTAATGTCTGCCTCGATTTCAGCTTTCTTGGCCTCAGGCAGTTTGTTGAGCTTATTGAGGATATCACCCATACCGAGGTTCGGGTTAGCACCGATGGATGCCAAGGTATCAGCATGCTTGTCAAGAGCAGCCTTAAAGTAAACTTTAACAGCGTGACCGAACATAATTGGATCAGAGATCTTCATCATAGTTGCTTTGAGGTGCAAGGAAAGTAGTACGCCCTGCTCTTTTGCTTCCTCAGCGGTCTTTGCAAAAAATGCACATAGTTCAGCGACTTTCATTACTGAGCTATCGAAAACTTCACCAGCTTGGAGTGCAACTTCTTTTTTAACATCAACATTACCAGCAGCGTCAACAAACTGAATTTTAACAGTGTCAGCAGCATCCATGGTCACTGATTGCTCAGTCTCGTAGAAATCACCCCCATCCATATGGGCAACGCGGCACTTTGAAGTACCTGGAGCGGGCCAATCTTTCATCATCCGGTGAGGATTCTTTTGGGCAAATCTCTTAACCGAAGCTGCAGCACGGCGATCTGAGTTACCTTCGCGCAAAACCGGGTTAACTGCAGAACCGAGGCACTTGGAAAAGCGAACTTGTAGTTCTTTATCAGCATCGGTAGTTGCTTCCTCAGGATAGCTAGGGATATCGTAACCCTTCTCCTGAAGTTCAGCGATTGCTTCTTGCAGCTGAGGAATTGAAGCACTAATGTTTGGCAACTTGATAACATTAGCTTCGGGTTTAACAACCAACTCGCCCAACTCTGACAGATAATCAGCAACCTTCTGATCTTCAGTTAGGTTATCGGGGAAGTTAGCAATGATACGGCCAGCGAGTGAAATATCTTTCGTTTCAACATCGACACCAGTTCCCTTACAAAATGCTTGAACAATCGGCAAGAAAGCGTATGTCGCTAATGCCGGTGCTTCATCAATTTCAGACCAAATAATTTTTGCCATGTTTCTCTCTCCTTAGAATTTAAATGCTGATATTAAAATTTCAAGCCAAGTATATAACTACGTTATAAACTGAAAATATCACACTGTTTATCGTTGTATACAGTATACAAACAAAATGGGGGTGTCAAGTGGCTTTGCGCTTTAAAGTAAAATTATCTAAATCGATCAAAATGGAAGGTTATGTTACTGATTTTATTTGGTTTTTATTCGAGTGGTAATCTTTTATCTCTTTCAAAAACACGCCCTAACTACAGCAACTTCTATCGGAAAAGAATCTGCCGACTTATGTCGGCAGATTGATGAAGACAAATAACAGAATTATGATGTTACTCACTCTTTATAATTTAGATTCTTCGCGGACAACTAAAATAATTCCAACTCGCGGGCTTCCTGACGGGCAGCTTCGCTCTCATCGCGACTCCTATCGCGCGGAATTACTAGGATTTGACCAGAAAAAATTTCCTTTGGATCCTTAATCTGGTCTCGGTTTGCTTTATAGATAAGCGGCCAAAGCAACATATCGTCATAAACTTCTGGCCGTGCTGCAATAATTGCCAAGTCATCCCCAACTCGAACCTCTATATGGTTTAGCAATACTGGTGCTACCACTGCTGGGAGTGATTTTGGAACGTCTTTCGCCTTCTCAGCTTTCTTATTCTCCTCAATCTCAGCAAGCCTTTTCTCACGTTCCCGTTGATCTTTCAGATCAGATTGCCTTTTTAGTTCACGTTCTCTTGCTATTTCTACCAACCGTTTTTCTTCGGCTATTTCTTTTTGCTCTGCTGCGCGTTGCTTCTTTCGCTCTATTGTTAAGCTTAAAGATTCTCCAGCATAACGCCTTGCAAGCTCCAAGGTCCGATCTGCCCTACGAAAGTCTCCACTTTCGACTTGTAATTCAGCTGCCCGCAATGCACTGCTGGCAAGCTGAAATTCACCAGGGGCAAATTGTGTTGCACCCGCCGCGTATGCATGTGCAACAATATCCCTGACACTCTCCAAGCTCTCGACAGGAGACTTTGCGCAACCCGACACAAAAACAATGAGAAGAACAACCCACAACAGACGTTTAAACATCTGCATCCTTTTCTATCCTACACTTTGAAAAAATAGATTTATTGTTGCTTTGTCCGCAAACGAACACCCAGCTCCTGCAACTGCTTATCATCAACCTCGTTAGGGGCATCAGAAAGTAAACATGTCGCCTTCTGCGTTTTAGGGAAAGCAATGACATCACGAATTGAATCAGTTCCTGCTAAAATCATCATCAATCGATCTAGGCCAAATGCAATTCCGCCATGAGGTGGAGCCCCAAAATCTAGAGCATCCAACAAAAAGCCAAACTTCTCACGCGCTTCTTCAGCACCAATACCAAGCAGTTCAAACATCCGCGACTGGACTGCCTGATCATGGATACGAATGCTTCCCCCACCAATTTCTGATCCATTCAAGACCAGGTCATACGCCTGAGCTCGTGCCTTTCCGGGATCTGTATCAAGGTAAGGAATATCTTCTTCAAGTGGAGCAGTAAAAGGATGGTGAACGGCGACATGGCGACGTTGTTCTGCATCCCACTCCAACAATGGAAAATCGGTAACCCATGTGAACTGATAATTGTCTTTACTGGCTAGCCCAAGCTTTTGTCCCAAGTGGCCACGTAAACGACCAAGAGCCTCGTTAGCAATAGCCGACGTATCTGCCATAAACAATAACAAATCACCAACCTCTGCGGCCAATTTTTCATTCAGCGCAGTTAATTCATCTTCCGTAAAAAACTTTGCAATGGGTGATTGCCATCCCGCTTCTGTTACTTTGACCCAAGCCATCCCTTTGGCACCATAGATCTTAGCAAAATCGGTCAGGTCATCAAGTTCCTTGCGAGAAAAAGTTGCTCCGCCCTTAACATTAAGTGCTTTCACCAAACCATCACTGGCCGCCACACTTGAAAAAACCTTAAACTGAGAACCAGCAACTTGCTGTGTGATATCAATCAGCTCCATGCCGAAACGTAAATCAGGGTTATCAACGCCAAAACGATCTAAAGCTTCGGCGTATGACAAACGTGGCATTGGTAAAGTTAGATCAACGTCTAGAGCAACCTTGAAAACCTTAGCGACCATCCCTTCCATAATATCCATGACTTGCGCGCGGTTAACAAAGCTCATCTCACAATCAATCTGTGTAAACTCAGGTTGGCGATCAGCACGAAGATCTTCATCACGAAAACATTTAACAATCTGAAAATAGCGATCGAACCCTGAAACCATCAACAATTGCTTAAAAAGCTGAGGAGACTGGGGTAAGGCATAAAAGCTCCCTGTGTTGACGCGACTTGGAACCAGGTAATCTCTAGCACCCTCTGGAGTGCTCTTCGTCAGCACCGGAGTCTCAACCTCAATAAATCCCTGACTATCAAAATAATTTCGAACTGTTTTTGCTACAAGATGACGCATCAACATATTTTTCTGCAAAGCTGGGCGTCGTAAGTCAAGGTAGCGATATTTCAAACGAATATTTTCGGCAACCTCTGTAAATTCATCGAGCATAAAAGGAGGTGTTTCGGATCGATTCAATATCAGCAACTCACTAATTTCAATCTCAACTTCACCCGTCTTCATTTTTGGATTAACAGTTCCTTCAGGACGAGGCGACACTTTGCCTCGGGCAGCGAGAACAAACTCATTACGAACCTGTTCAGCTTTTTGGTGTGAAGTAGGGTCACGATCAGGGTCAAGGGCCAATTGAACCACTCCCTCACGGTCACGTAAATCAATAAAGATCAGACCACCATGATCACGACGCCTCTGTGCCCACCCCATCACGCAAACTTCTTCACCAATCTGCGCTGCAGTCAGATCACCACAACGATGAGTCCTTGTCCAATTTCCAAGTTTATCGTTCAACACAAAATCCTCCAAAATAAGCAATTATGCTTTGATAAATTATTGATCTTAACTAGAATTTTATAGTACCGCAGACACCACAGGTCAAGCAGAAGTGGAATACTCTGCAAGTTTTTTCGTCAAGACATCCACTAAATCATCTAAAGCAATCGTGGAGTGGCTACTATCGGACATATCTTTGAGTTGAGCTTGCCCCGTTTGCAACTCTTCCTCTCCCAAAACAAGAGAAAACGTTGCATTCAGCTTATTGGCACGACGCATCTGAGCTTTAATACTTTTCCCCAGGTAATCCATTTCGGCACGGACACCTGCAGATTGAAGCTGCGACATCAAAACAAATGCTCGCTCTGATGCATCCTCACCACGTGCTGCAATAAATATCTGGGGCCCATCGGCTGTGATCCGTTGTTCCCCCTTCATCAACACCAGTCGCTCTAAACCGATTGCAAACCCAATTCCCGGCAATGGTGGCCCTCCAAGGCTTTCAACCAAACCATCATATCGCCCCCCAGCTGCAACAGCATTTTGAGATCCAAGCTGATCTGTGACCAGCTCAAATGTTGTCCGCACATAATAATCAAGACCACGAACCATTCGAGCATTCACTTCATAGGGAATCTTCAACGCCTTCAGGTAGAACTGAACTTTGCTAAAATGATCACTACAGGAAGAACAAAGATGATCAATAACTGAAGGGGCATCAACAGTTGCGGCTTGACAGCCTTGTGCCTTACAGTCCAAAACACGGAGTGGATTATTTAGATAGCGTCGCTGACATTCAGGGCACAGATCGCTCAACCGTTCTTCCAAATAACTGATTAATTCTTGGCGATATCCAGGACGACAATCGGGACAACCAAGAGAATTAACCTGCAGAGAAACCGTATCAATCCCGATACGAATGAAATATTGATGCAACATAGCTAGAACCTGAGCATCAATTTTAGCGTCTTCTACCCCAACAACTTCGACACCCAGCTGGTGAAATTGACGATAACGTCCTTTTTGTGGGCGCTCATAACGAAACATTGGCCCCATATAGTAAAGTTTAGAAACCGGATCAAGGTTATGGAGACGATTTTGGATAAAGGAACGCATCACCGGCGCAGTGCCTTCGGGACGCAAAGTCAAAGAGTTTTCGCTTTTATCATCAAAGGTGTACATCTCTTTTTCAACGATATCAGTCGTTTCTCCAATGGAGCGACAAAACAGCTCTGTCTTCTCTGGTACGGGTGTTCTAATCTCAGAAAAGCCGTAAAGACCGAAGACTTCACGAGCACTCCGCTCAAGAAATTGCCAGGTTTCTACCTCTCCCGGCAAGATATCATTCATCCCCTTGATTGCAGCTATACTCAAGACACTAACCCCTTCATTTATCAATTTTGGCCAAACAGAACCGAGACAGACGGGAGAAGATACCCTATTTTGTATTGATCCGAAAGGGGTCTAAAGATTATTTACGTAATATTATTTCAGAATGATCAATATGAGCTTTTACATAAGGAGGGAACAAACAGAAGAGAGATAAAAAAGGTCTTAATCCTTTGTTGGGATATCGACGACACCACAAATAACATTTCGTGTTGTTTTGCCTGCATACATTGCTTGATCGGCAAGCTCGAGAAGCCCCTTCTTCTCAGTTGCATCAGTAGGAAAAGTTGCAAAACCCGCTGTCACAGTCACGTAACTTGAGTTGCCCTGATCGGCAAGAAAAGCATGCCCTTCGATCACCTTACGGATACGCTCTGCAACAATTCGTGCCGTCGCATCATCAGTCTCAACGAGTATGGCAGCAAACTCATCACCACCGAAGCGAAACAAGGTATCAACTTCGCGAACACAATCCACCAAAAGATGACCAACTTCCTGCAAAGCAGCACTCCCGGCCAAATGTCCATAATGATCGTTGATCTCTTTAAAGCGATCCAGATCGAGAAATAAAAGCGAAAACTTTAAACCATAGCGATGTGCACGCCTCATTTCACGATTCAACGAAACCTGTAAATAGCGATGATTATATAGCCCGGTTAAATCATCTGTGTACATCATCTCTTGGGCATTGTTATAGCGACAGGCATTGGCAAAACCAAGTGAGATCTGATCACATAGATAACGTAAATCGGTTAATAGTGACGGGTCAGAAAATTCCTTAACAACATCACAAAGGACAATCCCACCCTTAAGAATGTCTCCATCACGCAATGGCAACACCCAAACCTGTTGCCGATATTGCTTTAATTTTAAAAGCGCGGCAGTTGCATCCTCACTTGGCTGGGAAAAACCGGCCTGTCCATCAAAATATGGAAGAAGAACTTCAATTAACTCCTCTGCGAATTCTCCTGGGAGGTCTCTCAACTCCGTTAAGGTTGGCTCAACACCATCTTTAAGAGAAAAAGCACAACCAACTGTCGTATTCATTTCACGCAGTAACACATTAAGAGCCTGAGGAATCAGACGTTCTAAATCGATCAGCGATGACAGCGATTGGCCAATGTGAAAAAGTTGAATCTGACGTTGTAAATGGTCATTTTCGGTCAAAAGTTGGCGCTGCTCAAGACAGTTACGGACCAAATGCTTTAATTCATCGGGATTGAAAGGCTTGACCAAATAATCTCGTGCACCATTTTTTAGTGCGTCTATAGCTGACTCTAAGCTGGCATGTCCGGTCACCAAAATGACCTCAGGGGGTTGGGAGAGAGCTCTCGCTGCATGAAGGACCTCAAGGCCACTTCTCCCCGGCATGACCATATCAGTCACAATGAGATCAAACTCACGCTGACTCATTAACGCAATCGCTTCATCGCCATTGTCACAGACATCGACACGATAACCTTCCTCTAACAATAAATCGCAATAAAGTTTGCGAAAGAAAAGTTCATCGTCAACGATTAGAATTTTTGATTGGACAGAAATCATAAGTTTCCTATAATATTAAAACATTATTAACAGTTTCGACAATACTCTGTCAACGAAAAAGGCCTCCTTTCCAATGTCTCACCTGCCATGTTCCATCGATAATTGCTGCTTGAATAGTTCCAGATAAATCAGTTCTATAAAGGGGAATATTGCGCTTTTGTATATAGTCAACAACCTTTTTAGCTGGGAAGTGATAGCGGTTTTTGTAGCCCGCAGAAACAAGACAAAGATCGGGTTCTAGTTGGTCTATTAAGCTGTCTGTTATTGAAAACTTACTCCCATGGTGTGGTAGTTTTAACAGCGATACAGACCCAGGCAAACCCGCAGAAAGAAGAGTCAAAACACCTTGCCTTTCCAAGTCTCCAGTCAATAGTAAATTAGGATAATCGGCATGATTCAAATGAAGTACCAAAGACCCATCATTGTTACTGCTAGACGGTGTCCTCCCATTAAACACTTTCAGCCTACCCTGATTCCAAAACGAGACATCACTCCACCCTGAAGGAACAACTTTGATCTTAATATTCTTTTCGACAAGAACTTCGCGCAAACTGTCGTGCAAATCTGCTAATGGTTGTCCAACCCAGAATTCACGGACAAGAAAATGTTTTAGAATAAAAACCAGTCCCTTACGATGATCCAAGTCATCGTGAGTTAAAAAGACAGCATCAAGTTCAGTTATCCCTAGCTGGCCAAAAGCTGGTGCTAATAAACGTTCCCCTACATCGAATCTGTCACTATAAAACCCACCCCCATCGATCAATATTGTCTGCTGATAGTTGTTTTGCAATAACATCGATTCCCCCTGCCCCACACTCAACATCGTCAAAGTAACTGGCAATTTCTGAGATAACGGGAACTGCCAAAGAATACATGCTGATACAAAGCAGAAGATCATAACTTTGAATCGATTATGGTTTGGCCATTGAACTATACAAAGAAGAGAAATAACCGACAGTGCAACAGCCAAAGACTGTCCTACAGATAAAAATTGGTGAGTCGCTCCTAAGCCAGGGAACAAAATGATCCATTTCACAAAATAAAGGAGAAAATCGAGCAGAAACCCACAAATTTGAAACAAAAGTTCTGCCACCGACGGAACGATGAAAAACAACAAAAGACCGACAAACCCAATAGGCAAAGCCAACAAGGTCACAACGGGCACACAAATAAGATTTGCAACAACTCCTGCAGGAGCAAGAAGATGAAAGTTCAACAAAACCAGCGGTAAAGTTGCCAACATAGCAGCAAAAGTCACTAAGAACAGTTGAACAAAGTATCGCAGATAAAAAGGATAACTGGCTCCAACCTTTTGCCACAAGGGACGCCAGAGCAAAATTCCTGAGGCTCCCGCGAATGAAAGCTGCCATCCAGCCTGCCACAAAAGCAGGGGGTTAATCTGCAGAGATATCATTGCCAGTGACGCCAGCAACAGCAAGGGGTTAATATGATAACGCCAAACGATAAATACCGCCCCTAAAGCAGCGAGAGTGAAAGCTCTACGAGTTGAGACAGCATCGCCGGTCAACAACAGATAAACCAGCAGCAAGGGGAGCAGAACAAGTGGTAATATTCGCTGAGGAGGCTGCCACCTCAGTAATCGAGGGCAGCGAAGATAACAACTCAGCAGCAACCGATATCCAAGCAACGCAATCATCCCCAAATGAAGGCCGGAAATGGCAAACAGATGACTGATACCACCAGCTCCAAGAACCTTTCTGGTTGAATCAGGAATAATTCTCCCTTCTCCTAAAATAAGTGCCCGCACTAAATTGGCACGTTCTTCAGGCAATAAGCCCACGATGTTATCAGCAACGCGGCTTCGCCATTGAGCCAGAGTTCGAAACGGAAAACTCTCGTGACTCTCAAGAACCGTCAATTGATCAAAACTTTTAACCCACCCGGTCATGTCTGTCCCCTGGCTTCTTAGATAACGAGGCCAGTGGAACTCTCCTGGCGTACCAAAAAGTCTTGGCTTCCTCAAACGACTGTTGCAGCGAACGATATCTCCTGGATAAAGTGGACCATTACCCTCACCGAGATAGAGACGTACTTTAAAGGGAGAATCAAGTTGCAATACTTGTTTCTTCCTTGTTACGTCAGTGGCGATCATTTCAAACCAACGTCGTCCATCAGTCAGTGACCTGACATCTGTTACACGGCCGGTTATAGTCACTTTTTTTGTAAGATGATCGATCTGAATAATATCTTGTCGAGGAGGGAACTGCAGGGGGTATCGTAGATTTGAAATAACAAAAACAAAGAGGAACAAAAAGACGAATGCCCACATTCTGACATGATGCCAGCGCAAAAACAGCACAGCAGAAAAAGTGGCAATGAGACTCGCGGGAAAGAGGGGTAAGCTATAATACGGAGCTAAGGATAAGCCCGCAATCGTTGCGAATAAAGCAGTAAGAACCGGCTGCATATCCCCTCCAGCATTGCAGCTTAAACTTAACTTAAATACACACAGAAACACATATAACCGGATTTGCCCAACGCTTGTGAAGATGACTTCCCTCCACATTCCCTGCGACCCGGAATCTATGACTCTTTTTCTAACGTCCGGACGAATTCTTCAGCAAGGGCAACATCCTCCTTACAACCGATAAAGACTGGCGAACGCTCATGAATCTGTTCTGGTTGCACGTCAAGGATCGGTTGACGACCATCAGAAGCGGCACCGCCCGCCTGTTCAATCAAGTAAGCCATGGGGCTCAATTCGAATAATAATCTTAATTTTCCCTGTGGCTGATTCTTTAAATGAGGGTAGAAGAAAATCCCCTCCCCCTTAAGCAGTATCTGATTGATGTCGGGGACAAAACCTCCACTGTAACGCAACTTCACCCCCCGCTCTTCGAGCTTATTAACATAAGCCTCAACGCCGGGAGTATAAAGGTTACGCTGCCCACCTGGGGAATAGAGATTCCCCTGAGGCTTAAGGGTGATGTTCTCCTGTAACAATGTATATTCTCGGAGCATGTTCATACCAAACTCGTGCACACCTTTTCCGACGCTGTAAACCAGTGTCGTCCGGGGGCCATAAAGAATATAAACGGCTGCAACCTGCTTCCGCCCCGCTTGCAAAAGATCACATCCTTCAAAGATGGACACAATCGTCCCAACAGCAAGGTTAACATCAACAAGGGAAGAACCATCCAACGGATCAAAGGCAACAGAATACTTCCCGTCACAATCGGGAGAAACCGGGATAATTTCGTCCATCTCTTCTGACATCATATTGGCGACAACACGTGAATGATCCAATCTCTTGCGCAAAATCCGATCCGCAAGAACATCGAGTGCCAACTGTTGTTCACCATAGAGATTTGACGTTCCGGCAACCCCTAGATCACCAGTACTGATGGAATGAATAATATATTTGGATGCCTCAGCAATCTCGCAGATCAGGTGGGTTAAGTTTTCATTGACATAGTGCTCACGTAAATGGCGACGCAAATCAATCTGAAATTTTGTCTTTCCCGCCTTACTCATTGGACTCATTGGGATAAAACCTCCCTAGGCTCAGTAAATTTGAAGATATTTTTTTATCATGAAACTGAGCAGTCAGTTTATCTCAATTCAAACAGAGCAGCAACCATGAACTAGCACTAATCTCACAATTATTAAAATATTATTTATGCAGAGAAATCTATTCTTCAATGCGAGGAAAATCACACCACAAAAGAGTCGCACCAACAACAGCAAGAGGAATGCAAAAAAATTGAACAAATGGGATAGCCAACATACTAAACACGCCACAAGCGTAACCAAGCATCAAGATGGGGTGCTTGAAGATATAACGGCGCTGCTGTGAAAAGGTCAACTGTTTGCGCATCAGGACAAATGCCATATATTCCACGACAAGAAAGAACAGAGTAAATACCGGAGCGAGGACAGCATAAAATAGTGATCCGATGCCTGGGATGAAATTAATCCCAAATAAAAGCGCCATACAAATCACAAAAACCGCCATTTTTTTAATTTCAACAACCACGGCATTCCGAGATTCTTTCCAGAAACGAGCCAGACTGAAACGATCATTCACCTCAACACCACTCACCAAGATTTCTGTCTGCTCAGAAAGAAGTTCATTAAATGGCGAAGCAATCAAATTTCCAATCACAGTAAAAGAAAAGAACACAACAACCGTTGTTAACAATAAAGTGACTGTCCAAGCCAAATAATATAGGACGGCTCCATACCAAACGTCTGTGCTTGGGGCATAGCTTTCAAGTATCCCCTGAAAAACATCAAGGCCGAAATACACCGTCACAGTAAACACAAGAAGATTGATAATGAATGGGATCGCGAGATATCTTAACAGTCCGGGTTTTTGACGAAATAATTTAGCAGCTCTTAGAGGATAACCAAAGCCACGAGCAAAACCAGCAACCGGCTTAATCGCAGCAGAAGCAACATCGCTGATCATGATATTTTACGACAAGCAAGCAAGCCGTCTTTAAGGGTTGGATACAGGAGTCCAATCCCCAGTCCTTCCAACATTTTACGATTGGACATTCGTCGTGATTCCTTCAAAAAAGAAAAGGTTAGTGGGTTCATCACCTTTTCTGCTTCAGGCCATTCCAATTGATTCGGTTGAGGCAGATCATACATCTTGGCGACAGCGATAAAGTACTCACTCATACTACTTTGCTCACCATCACAGACATTAAAAATATCGCCATGCCCAGCTCTATCCATGGCGGCAAGGCACACCTGAACCAGATCAAGGCTGTGGATCCGATTGGTTCTCGGAGCAGCGTCCACCTTGAGAACTTCATGCCCCTTTGTCAATTGAGCAATGGGCAAGCGTCCCGGCCCATAAATCCCCGTAACACGCAAGATAACCAGCTTAAAACCAAGCTTATCTGCCTGTTCCTGCAACTGTTTTTCAGCACTAATACGTCGTTTAGCACGTGTTGTCTGTGGATTTACTGCTGTCGACTCAGTCACCAGCTCATCACCACAATCGCCATAAACTCCACTGGTACTAATATAAACAATTTTCTCAGGGCAGTTACCGGGTGCTAGCTGACGACAAAAGTTAATCATTCGATAATCACTCGAACCACCACCCTGCGGCGGCATCAAGTAAAAGACTTTTTCGCCCTGCAACGGCAGGTCGGGAACCTCGTCCTGATAATCAAAGTTTGCGACAATTGGCTTAACCCCTGCCGACTGAGGAATGTTAACGCCTTCCTCAAAATGGACCGTTGCTTGAACCTGATCCCCCTGACTGATCAACTCTCGAGCAATGCGAAACCCGATATCGCCACAGCCTACAATTGTATAATTATTCACAGTTCTCTCCGATATCATGACAAACTTTTATTGATAATTTCATATAAATCACGAGATAGTTCTCCTTGTTGTAAAAGGAGTAATTGCTGTCGCATCAACTCACGCCTGGCCGGTTCTAGCTGTCTCCACCGTGTCAGTGGTGATGCCATTCGTGCTGCGACTTGCGGGTTGCGCTGATCAAGCTGTTGAATTTGATCAGCAAGCAACCGGTACCCGGCACCATCAGCACGATGGAACACTGCTAAATTCTGATAAAAAGCTCCCAATAACGCTCGGACCCGATTGGGGTTACTCAAAGTAAAGTCAGAATGCTGTAATAGCTTCTCTACTTCTGAAAAAGTATCAGCTTGATGAGACAACGCCTGGACACTGAACCACTTATCGAGCAGCAATGGGTGCTCTTTCCAGCGACCGTAAAAATCATCAATAATTTCTTCTCGGAGGTTCGCTTTACTGTCAACAAATGCCGAAAATGCTGCCAAACGATCGGTCATATTTGTCGCGCTACGATATTGTTGCAGACAGAGGTCAGCACCACTTTCTTCTGATCGCATCAACATAAAAAGAGAAAAGTTAGCTAAGCTTCGGCGGCCGACAGAAGCGGGATCAAGAGAATAAGGTTCTTCCGGTGACTGACATTCACGATAACGCTGCTGCAAAAGATCCTGATTATCAGTTACTAGTTCCAGAATTGCCTGTTCGCGAACATCTCTTATGACCTGTGGATTAAATTCTGACAATTGATCTGCCAGGTACTGTTCACTAGGCAATGTCAGCAATTGGCTGAGTAAACTCTGGTCAGCTTGACGATCAGCCAATGCCTTCCCCCAAGCATCAATAAAAGTTGGTTGCAGAGAGGAAGATTTCCCCTGTTCACGATCATGGTACATCCGCAGCAACTCGTTAACAGCAAGAACTTGTCCTGCCTCCCACCGGCTAAAAGAGTCACCATCATGGGCCATACGAAATGCTAATTCGTCATCGCTGAAATCGACATTTAAACGAACCGGTGCAGAAAATCCTCGCAAAGGAGAAAGAATCGGTTTGCGGTTGACGTTAACAAAGTTGAACGTCTGTTCGCGTTCGGTTAATTCAAGAACCCGGGTCGTCGCACCAAGCTCGGCTTCTCCTGACAATTGCAGGGCGATATCCTCTCCGGAACCATCCAACAAGCCAACAGCTATCGGGATATGAAATGGCTGTTTGTCTTTCTGCTCGGGAGTCGCTGGGCATGACTGGGAGACGTTCAACGTAAAAGTCTTTTGAGGCGCATCGTAGCTTTGCTTAATGTGCAACTGAGGAGTTCCCGCCTGTGAATACCACCGCTTAAATGTTGTCAGATCAATCTTCCCAGAAACCTCCATCGCCGACACAAATTCATTACATGTCACAGCCTGACCGTCATGTCGGTTCAAATAAAGTTTCACCCCGGCGGTAAAGCCTTCTTCACCAAGCAAGGTCCGCATCATCCGGATGACCTCTGCCCCCTTATTGTAAATTGTCGTCGTATAAAAATTATTAATTTCCTGAAAGGACTCGGGACGAACGGGATGTGCCATAGGGCCACCATCTTCGGGAAACTGATACTGGCGTAAAATCCGGACATCTTCAATCCGTTTAACGGCAGCTGAGTTCATATCGGCAGTAAACTGTTGATCACGAAAAACTGTCAATCCCTCTTTTAAGCTCAGTTGAAACCAGTCCCGACAAGTGATCCGATTGCCTGTCCAGTTATGGAAATACTCATGACCAATAACCGATTCCACTCCCAGATAATCGGTATCTGTAGCAGTTTCCGGATGAGCTAGGACGTATTTAGAGTTAAAGATATTTAGACCTTTATTCTCCATCGCCCCCATATTGAAATCATCAACAGCAACGATCATATAACGATCAAGGTCATATTCCAGCCCAAAAGTTTCCTCATCCCACTGCATCGATTTTTTCAAGGACAGCATGGCATGATCACAATAATTGCTGTTTTGCTCCTCAACATAGATTTGCAGCAAGACATCCCGCCCAGATATGGTTGTGTAATGATCCTCCAGACAAACCAGATCACCAGCGACCAAGGCAAACAAATAACTCGGCTTCAGGAAGGGGTCTTCCCATACAGCGAAATGACGACCATTGTGCAAATCCCCCTGCTCGAGCAAATTTCCATTGCTCAACAAAACCG
>JADGDX010000042.1 GCA_016744675.1 Desulfuromusa sp.
ACGCTGCTCATAATCAATACGATTAATACCAGGAGTAAAGTCGTGACAAAAACCATCGGTTTTGCAGCTTCCACGTTGGGGGATTGAAAACCAATGTCGTAAATATGAAAACCTAGATGCATGAACTTGCGATCAAGATGGAAAAACGGAAAATTGCCGTCAATTGGCAGCGCTGGCGCCAATTTCACAACTCCAGTGATCATCAGTGGCGCAACTTCACCGGCAGCCCGTGCCATTGCGAGAATCAATCCCGTCATGATTCCGGGAGATGCCATCGGCAGTAAAATCCTCACCAAAGTTTGAAATTTGGTCGACCCCAGTGCATAAGAACCTTCGCGCATTTCGCGAGGGATAGCGCCAAGGGCTTCCTCAGTTGACACAATGACAACCGGAACAGTCAATAGAGCCAAGGTTAAACTCGCCCAGAGTAAACCACCTGTACCAAAAGTTGGCGTCGGCATGCGCTCAGGATAGAAAATGCTGTCGATCGAATGTCCAATCCCATAGACAAAGAAACCAAGACCAAAAATGCCATAAACAATAGAAGGAATTCCGGCGAGGTTGTTGACTGCAATTCGAACAATCCGTACAACCAGACCTTCTTTGGCATATTCACGAAGGTAAATAGCGGCGATAACACCCAAGGGAAAAGAAAACAGGCTCATGACAAAAATCAGCATCACGGTACCAAATATGGCTGGGAACAGTCCCCCTTCTGTATTCGATTCACGCGGTTCACCAACAAAAAGTTCGACCAGTTTCGCCCCGTAAAAAGCGACCTTCTCACCAACACCCATAGCATTGGGTGCATAGACCTGAAATATATCGGCAAGGACAATCTTTTTTTCTGTCCCTGAGGCATCTGTAAAAATGGCCTTATCTTCTCGAGTTTTTGCCGTTTGACTTGTCTGCACATCAATCAACCGACCAAAGTCTAAATCTAGGCTGTCCTTCTCTTCATTCAACTTCATCCTTTTCGGATCAGTTGCTGATAATTCCTTATAATCGTACTTTAATTCTTTCAACCGCAGCTGTTCCATCAGGTAGCTAGCATCCCTGAGCTTGTCTTCAAGTTCTTTAAGCCCATCGGTCTCTTTTTTGACCGCAACGAGAGCCGTTTCAAGCTCAGCTAACGAAGCCACTTGAGTTGTCCCATTAACCGTCAAGCTCTTCAGTTCACCGTAAAAGTCACCATGCTCTATTCTTTCGAGGACAAGAAGTTGCTGAGGGGATGCTTGTTGGGAAATTTTTTCTTCATCAATCCAGCGAAAATCAAGCCCATACATGTCCCGATTAGCAATCTTATACTGCCTTCTGAGGGCGCTTTCATCGGCTGTTGGTACCGTCTGCATCAACCGCCCAATGACTTGGCTGCCATCCTTCAATTCAAGACGTTGCAGCTCTGCAGGCCAGAAGACGCCCAGACCATTTGCCATAATGACAGCCAGAAGAATAATCGCTGTCAGTAATGTTATCGCCAAAGAAGCTCCGGAAAGCCAAACCATAGGCTCCCCGACGCGCCAGTATTTATTCATATTTTTAGTCGTTGTAGACATACTCAAATCCTAAAAGCGACCATACTTGGCCCGCAGACGCTGACGAACAATTTCTGCAACCGTGTTCACAACAAAGGTCATAACAAACAAAATTACTGCAGAAAGAAACAAGGTGCGGTAGAGAGACCCATCAACCGGAGCTTCCGGTATTTCAACAGCAATATTGGCTGAAAGTGGGCGCATCCCGTTGAAGATACTAAGATCCATGATGGCCGTGTTACCGGTCGCCATCAACACGATCATTGTTTCACCAACAGCACGACCAAAACCAATCATGGTCCCGGCAAAGATTCCGGGGCTTGCTGAAGGCAGAATGACCCGCCAAACTGTCTGCCAGCGGCTCGCTCCTAAAGCTAAAGAAGCGGCTTTAAGGCTCGGTGGAACATTAGATAGAGAGTCCTCAGCAATGGTGAAGATGATCGGGATAACAGCAAAGCCCATAGCAAAAGCAATGATGATACAGTTCCGCGGATCATAGCGGGTGCCGGTTTCGTTAAACAACCACTGCTTCAAGTCTCCGCCAAAGAGCCCATCTTCCAATCCCGGGCCAAGAACTGCTGCAATGGCAACAGCCATCACAAGCACGGGTGCAATAACAAGGAATTCGTAGCCCTTCTCAACCCGCTTTAAGGGCTCAGTTTTACGCGCAAGCTGCCACAGAACAATACTGAGCATCAATGCTGCCGGAACCAGAATAAGACTTAAAAACATCGACCCGAGCGAACGCTCAATCAAAGGTGCAAGCCACAATGCAGCCAAAAAACCGATGATAACCGTCGGGATAGCCGCCATAACTTCAACAGCGGGCTTGATCACCCCTTTGAATTTGGGACGGGCAAACTGACTGGTATAGATAGCACCAAAAATTGCCAGAGGAACCGCGAAAAGCATGGCGTAAAACGTTCCCTTGAGAGTACCAAAAATCAATGGGGTTAAGCTCAATTTTGGTTCATAGTCGTCAGTTCCTGCTGACGATTGCCACGCCCATGTTGGCTCTGGATAACCTTCGTACCAGACCTTTCCGAAGAGTGTCTTGAAGCTGATTTCAGGGTGGGGAATATTGAGTTTCCAGCTCTGCAACGAACCATGATCAGTCAACGTGATCACACCGTTCCCCCGGGTTGACTGGGCAAAAGCAACAACTTTTTCTGCTCCATCGCCAATCCCAACCAGAAAGCGCTCACTGGTCATATGGCTGATATGAATCCCATCAGCGGCAAAGCTGTAAACTGATTTATCATGCGGAGTTGGTAAAACAGATTTGACTGCTGCTGAGTGGCCCTGCAACTCGTGGATTTTCGTCAACTTCCAGCCAACGTCTGCATCTCTGATGGGGAACCAAGTCGAGACACCACCCTTCTGATCACCAACAATGAGTGATACATCACCAAAAACCATGCTGAGCGTCGTGATTTCGCGCTGATCACTAAAAGCATGGGTCGTTTCTTCCAATAGAGGAGCCTCAATATCTGCTAAATCCCAGCGCAGAATTTCCCCTTTGGTCGTGCCAACATAAAGCTTTATCCCATCAGTCGATAAGGTCATTGCACTTATGTCACCAGCAGTATTAACCTCTAACAGATGAGTCTCTTGCACCAAGTCTTCCACACCAAAAAGACTTTCCTCTTCTTCTGCAATTGTGACGTAAAAATCTCCCGAACGAAATAAATCGATGCGAACCTGGCGACCATCTTCAGTAACGCGAGCCATTGTCTGATCAGGCACGCCATTACTGGGTGGCGCAAAGATCGCTAACTGCTCAACTCTATGCCGGATACTGCGCTTATTGTCATTTTTTTCATCAAAAAACGGGAAGAATTTAACCTGTTCAATCGTCACGCTGCCATCATCCCAAACCAACATGTGATTGAGACGACCATAAGTTTCAGCAGTAACCAATCGACGTGAACCCGTCTCGCTGACAAGTTCTAGGGTATCGAGAGCAGAGCCATCCGAAACATTAAAAAAGCGTGTTTGCCCTCTTTGGTCCAGGGTGTAACCAGTTTCCAGATATTCATCCACCCCAAGAGCTAAAATTTTATCTGCAGGGACACTCTTATCAAGTTGAAAACTTGCACTCAAATCTTTATCTGGAGCGAGAAACAGTGGCAATGAAACTTTTGCAATCAGAACCAGAATAAAAATGACGCTGAAGATAATTGCCATACCACCAACGGTAATCACCCACTTGGCAATCCGATCGTTGCGTTTAACTTTTTTTAAAAAAGCTGGATTCATAAGTTTTCCTGTATTTTGCTTGCAACGTAAAACAAGCCCTGTTCAACAAGTGAGCAGGGCTTGTTCTTTATCTTTACTTCGTCTTAATCAAGCAAAGCCAGTTGCTGTTTAACAATTTCTGCAGTCAATGGTAAGTAGCCATCTTTGATGACAATTTCCTGACCTTCTTTGGAAAGAACAAACTTCAAGAACTCTTTCACCAAGGTTGGCAACGGCTTGTTCGGCTCTTTAACAACGTTGACATAAAGCATCCGACCCAGAGGGTACTTTCCATTCATAACGTTTGCATAGTTAGGCTCGTATTTCATGCCACCATCTTTCTTCGAAAGAGAGATAGCTTTAACGCCTGAAGTTTTATAGCCGATTCCTGAGTAGCCGATACCTGCCTTGTCTTCGGTCACACCAAGAACGACAGAAGCACTCCCTGGTTGCTCTTTCACACTATCTTTATAGTCACCTTTGAATAGAGCTTTTTTCTTGAAGTAACCGTAGGTCCCTGAAGCAGAGTTACGACCATAAAGGCTGATTGGCTTGTTTGCCCACTCACCCTTGAGACCGACATCGCCCCAAACAGCAGCATTTGGCATGCCACCTTTGTTGGTTTTGGAGAAGATAGCGTCAATTTGAGGAATGGAGAGCCCACCAATCGGGTTGTCCTTGTTTATGAAGACAGCCAAAGAATCAAGAGCAACACCGATGGTGGTCGGTTTGAAACCATACTTCGCTTCAAATTTGTGAACTTCCTTATTCTTCATCTTACGTGACATGGGACCAATCTGACTGGTTCCTTCGATCAATGCTGGAGGAGCAGTACTTGACCCCTTACCTTCGATCTGGATGTTGACATTGGGATACTTTTTACGGAAACCCTCAGCCCAGAACGTCATCATGTTGTTCAGAGTGTCTGAACCAACACTGTTAAGGTTACCGGCTACGCCTTGCACCTTGACATACTCACTGATGTTCACATCAACCTTCAGAGGTCCGGCAAAACTTGCTGTCGCTGCGACACCCAGAATCAGCAAGGTGATACCTAAACTTTTAAACTTTAACAATCGCTTCATTTCTATCCATCTCCTTAAATATTTTTTTCGTTAAATGATGGGCAGGAAAATGCTCTTGTTTTGTTAGGGTTATGTTAGCCAGTGGTGAGGGTTGTGCTAAAAGATTGGATTGTGGAATCTGGCAGATTATTTTGTGCGGGTGGTTGGAATCAACAAGGTGAAGCAACTCCCCTCGCCCGGCTGACTGTTGACTTGGACGTCACCACGATGGGCATGTGCAACATGCTTCACAATCGCGAGTCCCAGCCCAGTCCCTCCGAGACTGCGGCTACGAGCTTGATCAGCACGATAAAAACGCTCAAACAAGCGTGGCAAATGTTCTTTCTCAATACCACAACCATAGTCATGAACGCGAATTCTGATCTCACCATCCACTTCAGCGACATCGACATCGACCTGACCTCCCGCCTCGCTATATTTGATCGCATTTGTCAGAAGGTTAATGATCGCCTGTTCTAACAGGGAAGAGTTAATGCGAGCGATAACAGTTTCAGGGCAATCAATTTCTAAGTTAATTTTTTGCTGTAAAAGCAAGCTTTCACAGGCATTTTTAGCACTTTCAAGAGTTGGCAATAAGCTTTGTCTACTAAATTTCCACTTGCCTTGAGTCTCCCCCTGCTCAATCCGTGAAAGGTTCAATAAATCTTCAACCAAAGCGTTGAGCCGTTCACTCTGCTTAAGGATGATCTGCAAAAACCTTTGCCCAGCTTCCTCAATGGGGGCACCATCAAGTAACGTTTCAACGGATCCGCGGATTGCTGTAATCGGTGTTTTCAATTCGTGGGACACATTTGCAACAAAATCACGGCGAACCGATTCCAATTGGCGCAACCGAGTCAAGTCATGGAGGACAATCAAGACTCCAATGCGATCCCCTTCTTTCCCTGTCAGAGGTGTTGCTTGAACACGGAGATAGCGTTTTTCCTCTCCATGCATAACCAACTCTTCTTCGATCGGAATATCTTGACTTAATGCCTGGCGAATAAACCTTTGCAATTCTGCTTGTCGAATCACCTCTTGAATCGAACGCCCCGTTTGTTGTTGAAAAGAAACAGAGAAGAAATCAGCAGCTGCGCTATTTAAGCGGATCAAACGCTCATCGTTGTCAACTGCAATAATCCCTTCGATCATACACCCTAGCAAGGTTTCCAATTCACTCCGCTGCTCAACCTCCTGGCCAATCCGCTCATCCAACTTGGCAGCCATCAGATTCATCGCTTCTGCAAGACGTCGCGTTTCTACCGATCCGATAACGGCCAGCGGACTTTTCAAATCTCCACTGGAAAAACGTTGCGCACCATCGGTCATTGCTTCTAAGGGATAGCTGATCCGCCGTGACAGCCACCAACAAATAGGGGCAAGAAGGATCGCAAGGAGAAATCCACCCCCAATAAATCTGCCATAAATTCCATTGAGAGTGGCATCAATATCAGAAACGGGTAAAGCAGTACGAAGACTTCCAACAATCTCTTTTTCCACATAGATCGGCATTGCAACGTACATTAAAGATTGGCCGAGAGTCTGACTGAAGCGGATTGACGTCCCTTGCTTCCCCGAAATGGCCTGGATAATTTCAGGTCGCTGACTGTGATTATCCATTTGGCTGGCGTTTTCGTGTGAATCTACCAGAACGCTACCATCGAGAAGAATAATCGAAATCCGCGTCCCTGATTGTTCTCCAAGGGTTTTAATCAGTGGATCTAGCCAATCCCGTTCATTCCGAGAGAAATGTCCTTCAAGTTGACGCTCCACCAATAGAGCACGCGCGCGCAGGTCTTCTGCAGTCTGATGGTAATGAAAATGGTGTAACTCACTGGACACATACCATCCAACAAACAACAAAATCAGAGTAATGAGTATGAGGTATGAGGGATAGAGCTGCCAAACAAAGCGGCGGCGAGTGAGATTCACACATCCTCCTTAAAGCGATAACCTATTCCACGAACAGTTTCAACATAATGGCTACAGGAACCAAGCTTCTTCCGTAGTCCAGCAATTTGAACGTCGACAGCCCGGTCAGTCACAGCATAATCCTCACCGCGCACTGCATTGACAATTTGATAACGAGTAAACACCCACCCCTGACGACCTGCTAATGCTTCAAGGACTTTAAATTCAGTAAATGTCAAATCAATCGGCTGGCCGCCTACTGTCACGATACTGCGCCCCGTATGGATGACAAGGTCTCCACAAACAAGTTCCTCATGATCTGGTTGCTGTTGCAACGAACTTCTGCGCCGCACGACGGATTGAATGCGAGCCAGAAGGACCTTCACACTGAAAGGTTTCGTTACATAATCATCGGCACCTAACTCAAGTCCCCGGACAACGTCCTCTTCTTCTGAACGGGCAGTCAACATAATAATTGGAGTGTCGCTGGTAGACTCATCTTCACGTAGACGACGACATATCTCAAGGCCATCGATTCCAGGAAGCATTAAATCAAGTAAAATCAAATCAGGCTTTTTATCCGCGATGGCGCGTAAGGCCTCTTCACCATCAGCGGCACAATCGGCATTGTATCCAGCTTTGATCAGATTGAAATGAAGGAGTGCAAGAATATCTTCCTCGTCTTCGACAACAAGGACTGTTAACTTTTGTTCAGTCATAAAACCCCACATAAGTTCGTTCGATGTTTCGGACAACATCTCTCTCTATTGTTAGGATTTTATGAGCTTAGCAGATACAAAGATTTTTCGCAGTTAGGAATTGGCCCTATAGCCCATCGGTGAGTTCACGTCGATTCGGAGAAAACCTGATTGCCATAATTCGTACGCACATCAATGTCACCACCAAAGCAATAGCCAATGAGACACGCATAATTTCAACTTCACGATACCAAAACCCCATAATCTCTGTAATAACAACGACCAAGGCCGTATCAATAATATACGTAACCCTCACCCGCCCTTCAGTGAAATAGGCCTTTACAGTGCGAAATAACTCGAAAACAGCCAAGACCATCAAGGCATTCATCACCAGATCCTTAAGTGCAAGGTGCAACCCATGTGAAGAAAAAAGCCTCCCAGCATCTCCCAACAAGTCAAACCCTGCCCCGATGATTCCGAAAGCCATACCGGCTAACAACACAACAAGAAGGAGACTCAGTAAAGTACGGCAGAGCGTTTCAAAGCAAACCCCAGAAACATCTTTAATTGAACCCTTGTACATATTTATATTATCCTTTACTCGTAAAAATGTGGTTATTCAATGAAATTGCTGCGAGCATACATGCCTGTACGAAGAGTGATGAAGTCATATTAAGAAATGGTTAGAAAAATGTTAAATTAATGTAAATTCCCCCCTGCCTTGCAAAACGGTCAGAGATAAGGCACTCTCTTTTGTGCGTTTGGATCATTTCCTAGTTCTCGATTATTATAGAGGAGTTCACCATGCAACATTTTGCCTTGACCATTATCGGTAGAGACCGCCCAGGAATCGTGTCACAGGTCACCGAAATTCTCTTTAAAGCGGGCTTTAATATCGCTGACTCCAGTTGTTCCATCCTCGGAGGGCAATTCTCGATGATCCTGATCATCTCTAACCCTAATATTTCAACGACAGAAGATTTTATAGATACCTTCAAACCACTTGAAGAAAACAACCTATCGGTCTTTATTCGCACGTTGAAACCTGGTGGAGAGATACGCTCAGAATTAGAAGGTGAACTTTGTATGATCTCAGTTTACGGAGCCGATAAGCCCGGCATTGTCTTTCAGGTTGCCAAAGAATTAGGGGATCGCCATATCAACATCACTGACCTGAATACAAAGCTCGTTGGAGATAAACTTAAACCCGTTTACGTGATGATGCTTGAGGCGATACTGCCCCTCGATACTGAGATTGAAGAGATAGAAATCTGGATGCAGGAGTTGAAGCAAAAACTTCAGGTAGATATTTCTGTCCGTTCACTGGTTGTAATGGAGCTCTAAATTTTATGGCTGTCAAAGACGTTCTCATCTATCCCGATCCACGCTTAAAAGAGCAATGCCTGCCCATAATCAACTTTGATGAATCGGTTCAACAGTTACTTCAGGACCTTGTCGATACAATGATTGATGCTGGCCATTCTGTCGGTGTTGCTGCTCCCCAACTTGGTGATCTCCGCCGTGCTGCAGTCGTCGATGTCTCAAAAAGCAAACTGGGGAAAAAACAGGAAAACCATGGCCTCCTACAGATGGTTAATCCTGAAATCATCGAAAAAGAGGGAACTCAAATTGTTCGTGAAGGATGTATGTCAGTCCCGGAATACACCGGAAATGTCACGCGATCTGAATCCATTGTTGTCCAGTTTCTGGACCACAACCAGCAACATCAAGTGATCCGATGTGATGGCTTTGAGGCCATAGCCATTCAGCATGAACTTGACCACCTAGATGGATTTCTCTTCCTCGACAGAGTTTCAAGCTTAAAAACTGACCTATTCAGAAGAAAACAGAAATAGCCCCCCTGCCTTTACCCAATACAGTCATAAAAAGGGACGTGAGTAAATTATTTTCAACATTAGCACTCTTCCATGTTGTAATATTAATTGCTTCTTGTTAAGGTTCCTCTCATTATTGCTTTCATAAATTACGCTAGCTAATTTCATACAATAACGTGCAACAACAGGAGCGTAGATGTTTAATCAAATAAAAATAACGACAAAACTCAGATTTGGCTTTGGACTCGTTTTGATCGTTTTGATGCTTGTCAGCAGCATTGCTGTATTCTACGCCATTCAAATTGAAGATGAAGCAAAGGATGTTAAAAACATCCGCTATATCGAGATCACAAAAGTCTTAAGGGTGCTCGACATTTCTTCAACTGTTCACGAAAATATTATTGCGGCTGCTGAATCTGAAAATAGCGACTTTCTTGATAAGGCAGAATCCTATCGACAGGAAATCGTGCAATTTGTTGAAGAGATCAAGGAAGTCACTGGTGGTCAGGGCGATATTAATGATGCTGTGATCGATTTTTCTACCAGTTGTAAAAAGAATTATGACCAAGGTGTTATAATGGCTGAACTTGCTATTGATCAGGAATTTGCCGATTACATCGTTGAGCAAAAAATCTATGCTACGAGCTTAAAAGAACTCGATAAAAAAAGACTATCCGTCACAAAAATGGTGAATGATAACTTTAAAGACTCCCTAGAATCGATCACAAACAACTGTGATCAAATGATCAAAGTCAGTAGCGGTGCAGCAGGAATTGGTTTTGTCCTGAGCTTTATCATTGCCACCGTCATTGCGAGAAACATTTCGACTCCCCTTAAGAAAACAGTCGAGATGATCAACAAGATGTCTGACGGACGCCTTGACACGCGTCTAGACATGAATCGAGGAGACGAGATTGGAGATATGGCTTCAACGATGGATGCTCTTGCCGATAGTTTGCAAAGAGAAGTGGTTGCCAATCTTAAACTCCTGTCTGAAGGTGATCTTCGCATTGAATGTGAAGTTAAGAATGACGAAGATATTATTCGGGGCAGCTTGGTTAAAATGGGAAATGACCTGAATCAGATCATGTCTCAAGTTCGTCAGGTGACTGACCAGATTGCGACCGAAGCAAGCACGGTGTCTGATTCAAGCCACAATCTGTCTCAGTCTGCAGCTCAACAATCGAGCTCGCTGGAAGAGATCTCAGCTTCAATGCATGAACTGGACTCCCAGACCCGTCAAAATGCTGAACATGCCAAAACCGCCAAAGATATCACTCTCAAAGCACGGGAGACGGCAGAGAATGGCAATAGCCAAATGACTGAGTTGGTTTCCGCTATGGCTGATATCAACGAATCTTCACAAAACATTTCTAAAATCATCAAAGTTATTGATGAAATTGCATTTCAAACAAACCTTCTGGCCCTTAATGCCGCCGTTGAAGCAGCACGTGCCGGGCAGCATGGAAAAGGTTTTGCTGTCGTTGCCGAAGAAGTGCGAAATCTAGCCGCTCGAAGTTCAAAGGCTGCCAGCGAGACGGCTGAACTTATCCAAGGATCGGTCGATCGAGTTGAAAAAGGAAGTGACATCGCGGCGCGGACAGATACAGCTTTATCAACGATTGTCGATTCAATTTCTGAGGTTTCCAATCTTATTACAGATATTTCTGAGTCGAGTAATGAACAGTCTCTTGGCCTTTCACAAATCAACGATGGGATTGAACGCATCGATAAAGCGACTCAAGCCAATACGGCAAGTTCTGTAGAAAGCGCGACATCCTCACAGCAACTTTCAGAACAAGCCGAAAATCTAAGGGAAATGCTCTCTCAATTTAAATTAAGAGATCAAGGGTTTGAAATAGAAAACACACCATCAGCAGGTGAACCGTCACCGATGCTGGGATGGGATTGACACTAAAGGTGAGCACATCAACCTCTCAGAAGAAAGGGTTCGTAATGAAAAGATGTTGGACTTTTTTATGTATCGGTCTTTTAATTCTTAGCGCAGCAAGTACCGCCTCGGCTAAGTGGACTGAAATTAAAACAGCAGACCTAAAAGCTAAGATGGATGGCGGGAACATCCTTGTTATTAATCCTTTAAGTAGCATCGAATACAACAACCTTCACATTGAAGGGTCAGTCAATATCACCATTCCCGCGCTAAAAACAAAGCTCCCTGCTGACAAAGGTAAGCCTCTTGCTTTTTATTGCCTTGGCCGGAAATGAACGGCTTCCGTCAAAGCAGCCAGTTTGGCTGATGAAATGGGTCATACCGAAGTTTATGCATATCGTGATGGATTACCTGCCTGGATCAAAGCAGGAAATCCAACAACAGTTATAGAAAAACTGCCAAAAGTAAAAATCAACAAAATCGACCCCAAAAAATTAAAAGGGATGATCGACAGTGGTGCAGATTTTATCATCGTCGACATTCGCCCTAAGTACGAGTTGGTTAAAGCCTCTATTGATACCGAAAAAGTTGATGCCAACCTGAACCAGATCAGTAGTATCGTGGACAATCTGCCTAAAGACAAACAGGTCATTATTGTCGATTTAAACGGCAAGAGAGCTGGTGTCGCCTATCGATATTTTGCCATGAAAGGATTAAGCAACCTTGCTCTTCTAAGTGGTGGAATGCAAAAATGGATTAAGTCCGGACTTCCGGTTAAATAATATCTACTTACCTTCATCAGCACTGGCAGAGTCCTCTCTGCCAGTGTCTCAACAATCTCACCACAATCACAGACTAGATGAATAATATTGTCTTTATCAAAAAATCAAGTCGTTACCGAGTCAGAACTGTTTCTCGCCCCTGCTCTGGAAATCGGGGAATTAAAAGTGAGAGCGAAAACGAAATCAAAGCCATCAGCGCACCAATAAAAAAAACTAGTGCTGGAGAACTCAGCCAGATCAGTCCAAAAACAACCGGAAGGCAAACCGCAGCAATGTGATTGATAGTAAAACTTACTCCAGCAGTTGAAGCAATATCTTCAGGAGCGGCTATCTTCTGAAAATACGTTTTTAAACTAATTGCTAGGGCAAAAAACAAATGATCTAAAACATAGAGAGTTGCGCCAACCCAGGCGGTCTCCACCAACGCATAGCTCACAAAAACAACGATAAGCCCGGCATATTCCAGCAACAATGCGTTTCGTTCTCCGAATTTGGCTATTAAGCGACCTATTTTGCGAGCAAAGACGACATTTAATGATGCATTGATCAAAAACAATAAAGCGATATTGCTCACCGAATATCCAAACTTTTCGACCATCAAAAAACCGGCAAACACCATAAATATCTGCCGTCTAGCTCCAGACATAAAAACGAGGGCATAGTAGAGCCAATAGCGTTTGCGCAAAACCATATGCTTATGCTGCGCGGTATGTTGTTTAAACTGAGGGAAAAGAAGCCATGCAGTCAGACCGATCCCTATTGTCAGCCCACCAAAGACAAGATAAAGCCACTGATAATCGAGTTTAAATACATTTGTCCCTGCCCAGATCAGAACAAAAGTGAATATTGCCGATGAGGAACCAACTGCAATCAACCGACCGAAAGTTTCTGCTGCTTTCTCTTTGGGTATCCATTGTTGAGTTAAAGATGTCTGCATAGTTTCGTAATAGTGAAACCCAATTGACATCAATACTGTCGTCAGATAAAGGCCGACGACAGATGGAAAGAAACCTGTCAGTGCTGTCCCCAAACCAAGTAGCACCAGAGAAACAATTGCCAACGATTGTTCACGGACAATCAAGAGGAGAAAAACAACACCAAAAGCAAGAAACCCTGGGATTTCACGCAACGATTGAAGCATCCCCATTTCTTTACCACTAAATGCTACACGCTCAATTGCAAAATTATTAAGTAGCGCCTGCCACGCAGAAAAACTTAAAGGAACAGCAAAAGCCATAAGAAAGAGCAACAGCTCTGGACGTTGCCACGTTTTTTGTGGTGATGACATATAAAACAAACTTTCAGCTTGAAAGAGATGTTAAGCGATTAAGAACTGAGTACTACAAATGGAGCATTTCATTTAGACATGACAACATTGGCCCAGATTATTTAAAACTGCCCCCTGTAGTAACAATTCAGAAAAGGCAATGGCGGCTGGAGAAGCACTCCGTTCGCTTAAGCTGACTAACCAGAGTTGCCGGTCAATTGTTAACCCTTCAACATCCACCTTAACCAACTCTCCGTGTCGCAAGTTGTTCTGGATAGAAAGATCAGAAACAAAAGCGCAACCAAGCCCTGCAGCAATGGCTCGGCGAACCGCTTCGTTGCTTCCAAGCCTAGCAAGAACATTAAATGAGTCAGGATCAATCCCTTTAGACAAAAAAGCCTTTTGCAAAGCCTGGTTTGTTCCAGAACCGTCTTCACGTGCAATAAACTTTTCCTTAATCATCTCTTCAAAAGAGATAGAACGACGTGTACTCAAATGATGATCTGGCCCAACGATCATAACCAATTGATCTTTTATCAGAGGTTCGTAGCGATAGGTTTCATCATCTACGTACCCACCGACAATTCCCAATTCCACTTGACCAGATTTCAATTCATCAAGAATTTCAGTGCTATCTCCAGGCCTCATAGAAAGAGTGATGCCAGGATGCTTCTCTTGCAAAGCAGGCAAGAGGCAAGGGATCAAATAATTCGCCGGGATATTACTCGCCCCGACAGTCAACGTTGCTTTCTCTAGGCCATGTAATCCTGCCATCGCCTGATTCAACGTATCCCGCTCTGACAAAATCCGCCGAGCATGTTGCAAAAACAGTTTTCCACCGGTAGTAAGAAAAATACCCTTGCTGGTTCGGTCTAACAATTGCGTATTGGTTTCCCTTTCAAGTGCAGCAATATGCTGACTGACCGTTGACTGAGTTAAAGAAATGACTTCCGCGCCGCGAGAGAAGCTCTTTGTCTCAGCAACTGCAATGAAAAGTTCAAGTTGTCGTAATGTCACACCAACCTCCATTTGTTTTTTAAATAACCACCATCGTTTTTATTAAAATTATCCATTTGACTTAGCTGTGTCAATCCCCTATCCATAACAATCATGAATCACTCATGATTTTCGACTCTTGACTTGCAATGATATGAATTGACACAAAGCATGACATGTAATTCCCAAATTAAAAAAAAGCTCCCCCTCAGGTCATCTCTATCTGATCAACTTGAACTCATTGTATCAGATTGCACACAGTGCCAAATCTGTGTCAGTCAGTGTTCTTTTCTCACACAATACGGGGATCCAAAGCATATTGCTTCCCGCTACCACCTTGGGAGCAAAGAATTCTTCAAAATACCCTTTGAATGCAGCCTCTGTCAGCTCTGCACCGCCGTCTGCCCCCACAACGTTGATCCTAAAAAAATGTTTCTGGAAATGCGCCGTGAAGCATTTGATCAAGGTCAGTCCAACCTTCCAGAACATCGACGTTTACGTCAATACGAAAAGGTGGGAACTTCGAAGCGATTTAGTTGGTATGCCCTCCCTGAAAACTGCCATACAATTTTTTTTCCTGGCTGTGCATTAAGTGGAACACGCTCTGAAATAACCTTGCAAACCTATTCAGAGTTGCAAAAATCAATTCCAGATATCGGGATCGTCCTTGATTGTTGCATGAAACCCTCGCACGACTTAGGGGATCAAAACAATTTCAACCTGATGTTTAATGAAATGAAAACCTACCTTCATAAACATGGGGTTAAAACGATTCTTACCGCCTGCCCTAACTGCCTTCAGGTATTCACGACTTACGGAACTGAGTTTGAATCTAAGACGGTTTATGAAGCTCTGAATCTTATAAATTTACCCCAAGCAACAGACGCCAAAAATATCGTAGCACTGCATGACCCTTGCACAGCACGCTTTAATCAACCAGCACAAGATGCCGTAAGAGATTTATTGAGACACAAAGGAGTCTCGGTAGAAGAACAACCTCATAATCGAACAACGACCGTGTGCTGTGGTGAAGGAGGTGCGGTCAGTTGTGTCAATCCCATTCTGGCAAAAAGCTGGGGGCAAAAAAGAATTGATGCGACTCAAAATCACCACATTGTCAGCTACTGTGCAGGGTGCACTCAAACACTGGGAGAGAAAGCCAACACCAGCCATCTCCTGGATATTTACTTTGCAAAAGATTCAGCACTCACAAGCCAGTCCAAGATAGCTAAACCACCTCTCACTTATTTTAAGCGACTGCGACTGAAAAAACACCTTCAGAACAAACTGCAAGTCGCTGAATCTCGGGAGCGAACCTTTCACCCCCCTACTGAAAAAGCGAGACATGGTGCACATATTACAGCACGAAAAGCTCTGATACTTGGATCATTGGTAACGATATCTATAATGTTCATATTTAAAGCATGGATATAGCGAGTGTTGATTTAATGGGCCTCTTAAAGACATCATTTTCTAAAATCATTTATCACGCACTACGCTTAGTTATTGTTGCAGTCTTTTTCTGGTCAGGAATAACTAAGGCTCAGCACCCTATTCAATTTTCTGAAGTTGTAGACGCTTATGGATTATTACCAGAACAGTTGGTCCTAATAACTGCCATCGCCCTGATTTGCTTGGAAATCATCGCTGCTGTCGGTTTATTTTTTGAAAAACGTGGGGCACTAACATCGATCAGCGTGATGATGATTCTTTTTCTGATGATTTTAGGTTACGGAATTTATCTCGGACTTGATGTCGATTGTGGCTGCTTCGGTCCCAATGATCCTGAAGCAGTGGCATTCCATGACCTTCGTGGAGCATTCCAGCGTGATTTACTGCTTATCCTTGCCATAGGATATCTATACCTGTGGCGTTTTGTTAATTGTCTGAGGCCATATCATTGGCTGAACTTTGACCAACATCGGGTCATTCACAAGGAGATTTGAACATGTCTTACAATCGCTTTCTGCTACTCTTCACCCTGTTCATCACTTTCACACTGTCTTCTACTTCGGCATTTGGTTGGGACAACAAGTTTGAAAAAGAAGTAAAAACTGAACAACAAGCAGTTAAACTTGTCCGTGAAGTCCAACGCGGTAACTACGATGTTGTGACAACCGATGAATTAAAAAAATGGCAGGACCAGGAAAAACATATGGTTATCATTGACACCATGCCCTTTGAAAGCAGTTACAAAAAAGCTCATGTCCCCGGTGCTGAGCAGTTTCTTTTCCCGATTCCCGACATGAACACCTGGGACAACAATGAAACCGCAGGTAAATCACAAGATGATTTTGAAAAAATGCTCGGCCCAGATAAAAACAAAACCATCGTTATCTACTGTGGCTTCGTGAAATGTACTCGTAGCCATAACGGAGCGGCCTGGGCTAAGAAACTTGGTTACAAAAATGTTTATCGTTATCCTGGTGGTATTTTTGCTTGGAAGGGTGCAGGACTGACGGTTGGAACAATAGATTAACCCTCATTTCATCAAAAGGCGCACATTTTCATGTGCGCCTCTATTCTGAACAACAAGAGAGACTAAACAAAGTCAATACGAGAGCCACACCGACCTTTGCATTTAGTCACTCAGCCTTTAGTGTCTGAATAAAACTATCCGCTTCATCCATTGCGATCTCCATATCCCGGATCAAACGGGTAACATCTGTCTCAATCCGAGACAATTCAGTCTGTAAAGAAGCAATCGCGCGAGCATTCAAATTATGTTTGAGGAACAGCACTTGATCTCGCAATGGGTTGAGTACTGGATCAATTTTTGATTCAGCCTTTTTCATAGCACCGATCAATTTATAATAATGGTTCTGGGTTTGCTTGAGCTGTTTCTCACTCGATTGTCTCAAGCTGGCACTATTATACTGATCCAACTCAGCGTCCCACTCTCGGAATAAAGCTTCAGCAACATCTTCGACAGCATCAACCCGGTCACGAACATCTTCTGCCTGATCTTCACTACGATCCAATTCCTTTTTTAACTCATAATATTTGTCTTCAAGCTCCCCCCCTTGAACGTTAATGACACTACTAAAACGCTCTAAGGCTGACGCAAACTGCTCTTTTGTTTCCTTTTGGCTATCCCGGGCTTCAACGACACGATCAACGAGAATATCGCGTTTATGTATCCCCACCTTCTCCATGGCACCATAATAAACACCACTACAGCCAACAACAGATAGAGTCATAAAAACAACAATCAGTTTCAATAAATTTGACATCAGGAACTCCTTAAAATCTGAAACAAAAACACATAAATTGCCACAATATTGGACCCACACATTCTGAAGAGAATGAGAGGCATTCCCTACTCGACCTTAATTCCAAACCGCCTGACTCGACTGGCATTGAGCTTACTCTCTCGACCGATCACCTGCAAAGCTTCTGTCGTTTTGTCAGAAATCAACTCTTGATTTTCCGTTGTTCCACCCAAACGATGAAATTTCAAACAAAGATCAATGTATTGCGATAGTTTCCGCCCTTTTTGTGCTTTAAATAACTGGATATATTCCTTCACTGTAGCCTGAGATAAACGCGCTTCTTCTTCATCACTACAGTTATCACATTCCAGTAATCGGTCACAAACCTCTTGAAGAGACAGAGTTCCACTAAATGAGTCATATTTCTTTTTGAATGCAACAATCACTTCGCGATCTTTGATTTCCCCAGACAAAGCAGAATCATCAAGGTTAAAAAGATCCGTTTCAGCTGATCTTTTATCAATATAGAGATGAATAATTTTTGTCGCCATCCTATCTTTACCCAGATAGCGGAGCAGTCGAACAGTGCCATCAAGATTAATGGGACTGATATATTTAGCGTTATTCTTAAAACTGCTTGAAAGGCAAGAAATCACATCCTGATCATTCTGGTCGAAAGATTCATTGAATTTTTTCCAAGCTTCTTGAAATGAATCTTCCGAATATGCTGCAAGAACTTTTTCATCTAAACTAATCGCCTGTTTTTGCAACTCTTTCTCGTCAACATAGCCATTTTCAACCAACTTAGCGATCTGTAAATCGAACTCATCGGTAGCAAAATTATCATAGCTACGTAAGACCGCACACCAACTCTGCTGCTGTGTTGATAAGGTGACCTCATCGTCTAGGTCGCCAAAAGCACTGTTTCTACTTATGACAAAATTATATTCGGGAGTATCATTGGTCTGGCCGTAATAACACCAAGTTAACAAAGTGACTGTTCTTAGGGCCTGAGACAACACTTGATCGTCATATTTTTTAAGTAATGGCACCAACAAAGCCGACAGTTTTTCAATTTTCTTAATAATCCGGATATTGTTGATTCCGAGCTTGGTGATGTGACTGCCTAGCTGTCGGGCGTTTTTTTCGCCGTTTAGAGCAATGGCCACACAGTCCTCAGCTGTCGGAGCAAATCTAAGCTCAGTATCGATCACTTTTTCACGCAGTTTAATGTAATCAATGGAGGAATCCTCACTGAGGCTTTCATCATTTAGGATCAAAATAACTTTACACTTCTTTTGCTCTTTGAGCTGGGTAATCAATCCTAGGATATCTTGTGCTTCAATGTTATTTCCCTTTCTCTCAAAATCATCGACACAGATAATAGTTTTTTCAAGAGCAAGAAAAGACAGTGAATCAATCATCGAATGGGAATGAATCAATGGTGAATTGGCAGAGAGAATCGGGAGTGTTTTTTTCCCAAACTCCCGAGACAATTTAGTTGTGCTGGCCTTAAAACTTTCAACTGTAGGCCGCCGACCTATCGAATCATCAGTGACCATATTTTCAAAAATGGAAAACTTAAGATCTTCGAGTGAATTGATTCCGAATAGAGAAACGTAGGAATACTTTCTCAAAACAATCTTTTTTTGATTTTTGGCCTGAGTTAAATACTTATTCCAGGCATAAGTTTTCCCAACCCCCCAACCCCCCTTGATCGACATGACTTCTGGGGCTTCACTCGCCAGAAAACGACCAATTTGACTCTCAATGATATCAATCGACATATTCCCTCATTTTCTTCTATTGGCCGACAAAAAAACAATAATGAGCCGGGAACGCCAGAGCTTTCCCTTTATGCTTTTTTGATCAGATCAAGCATCTGCAAGCGAAACTTACCCGCCCCACCATTCGCCGGATGGCGCACCTTTTCAGCGGCTATCCCTAATTCATGAAGCTGTGAGGATGATTTTTCCCCAATCGCGACAACTTGCTTGAATTGGCCTAACTTCAGCAACGATTTCAACATTTGATGCCCCTTTTCCAGCTCGTCATCCTTGGGCGTCCGATTGCTCAGAAGCCCCTTATCTGGATGGTAAGGGTGCCAGGGAAAGGCATTCCACAAAACCACACGCCGGGGATCAATCCCGTGTTCAGCCAAAAAACCCCAGACAATGGTTGCCGTTGGCTCGGTAAAGCCTGCTGGTTTTAGATTTTCACGACTGGTCCGACGTGGGACAAGGGTCTTAAAAACCATCTCTGGGGACAAGTTTTTATGCTTTAAGCCCCCCAGCAATAGCCGTTCAGATGTCATGGGAATACCACTGAAGTGGCCTCCTTGGTAGCCAATGGCCTCTGCACAGAAGAGATAGTCAGCAAAACCAACGCGCTCTTTTAGGTATTGGAGTAACTGTTGCCGGCGTATCTCCGGCCCACGCTCATCACAATCATGGCAAGTATCGATATCGCCCCAAGGGTTAAAAACTCCGGGAGATTGATAATCGCTAAGTGAAGCGACAAATCGTTCAGGCATTTTGGATGTCTTGAATCAAAATAAAGGGCTGGACGATTAACATCCGAAAGCTCCTATCTTCATCCTGCTCCCAAGTTTCGAGTTGCTTTTCTGTCGGTTTCCATAATTCTTCAGCTGCAAGCCAAGCTTCAACTGAATTCTTATCGTCATCGGCAACTGCAACTGCAACCTCGACCAAGTCAAGCCCTAACGCAACAACAATGATTGCATCTCTTTGCAAATGAATCTTTAGTTCTCGCCAGTTAACTTCAGCAAGATCACGCTTAAAACTCTCAATCATTTCTGACATTTCAACATCCTCCCTAAATTAATCCGAAGAATAACCAGCAATGCCACAACCGTCAAGCCATCACCAATCCATCTATCAAAAAATGGAACTTAAGAAAATTATCATCTCAGCCGACATATATGCTACGATTAGCGTCTAATAATCACAATGTATCATTCTTGAGGAATTTATGAGTTCGGAAAAAGCATCCAACCAGAGTGTTGATATCGGTATTAAGCGCATAGCTGAGATAGCGACAAGCGCTTACGACTTACAGCTTGAAGCACATGATAATCAGCTAGAATGTCGCGCCAATATAACCGTTCACGATACAAACAACAGCATTGCGCCCGCCGAAGTCATAAGCCTTCTGAGAAAGTATGATATTAGCAAAGCCGTTGACTTAGAGCAGGTTGCTATTTTTTGTACAGAGGCCGCCCTAGGAGAAGACCCGCAATCGTTTATTTTGGCAAGAGGTAAAATGCCACTGAACGGTGAAGATGGATGGTTTGAGCTTATCGTTTCAACAGGAGATGAAGAGACCCCTCTCCCTGAAGACCAACAAGGCCGGGTTGACTATAAAGCCATTCAGAGTTTTTCCAATGTTGAAAAAGGTCAGCATATTGGTGAAATCCATCTTCCGACAAAAGGAACCACCGGAGAAACCATTACCGGCCAACCCATCCCTGC
>JADGDX010000043.1:0-19482 GCA_016744675.1 Desulfuromusa sp.
CCCATAACTATGAATCCGTGGGGGGTAGGAAATTATAGAAAAATAAATTTAAGTTTGGATGTTGTCCCTTTGAAGTGCTCGATAGGCACATGTCTCTGGAAGCCAACTCAATTTGGAAATATTCTGTGGAGTGAGTTGGATGCAGTCTTCCTCAATAAGAAGGCGTTGAGAATACATCCGGCAGGTTCTGTCGTGGATATCGAGAAATCGACAGGGGACTGCCGTTGTATGGACGTTCCCCTGCCGATCTATTTTTTTCTCAAAGCAACAAGCGCCACAGCCATGACAGATCGATTCCCATTGTTCATCAGTCATTAGTAGCAAACCTTGCGCTGTTCAAAGAGATTCCTCTTGAAGCTGATTTAGGCGCACTCAGAGTAGCCACACGCATGGCAAACGCAACATCCGCCTTCGTGTTCGACAGTGCCACCACAGTCGGGGCAGGCGCCACCACTATTTGTGAAGAGTGTAGGGCTTTCATCCTCATTCATCATGTGAAGCTCAATCGCCTTGGCAACAGCATCAGCACATGATGTAATTCTGTTTTCACCAAAACCCGCGGGCTTATGGCAGGTGATGCCAATAAGTTGTTTCACGGTTTGTCTTGCTTGCCCACCACTTCGCCAGGCAAGAGAGACTAAGCGGCCAATGGCTTCACACTGTGAAGAAGCGCAACCACCCGCTTTCCCCATAGTCGTAAACAATTCAAAGAGGCCATTCTCGTCTTCGTTTATTGTTATATACAGAGGTCCACACCCTGTTTCCATTTGATAAGTTGATCCAGTCAATGCGCGAGGGCGTTCACGTTTGCGAGATGATTTTTTGCTTTCGATGGGGATCGATGTGTCTACTTTTCGATCATCGCCTTCTTTCCCTGCGACAGAAAGAACTTGCATATCGCGTGATCCATCACGATAAATCGTCACACCTTTACAGCCTTCTTTGTAGGCGAGTCGATAGACAGTTGCGACATCCTCACGGGTTGCTTCACGACAGAAATTTACAGTTTTTGAAACGGCATTGTCTGTGTGTTTCTGAAATGCTGCCTGCATCAAGACATGATCACTCGGAGTGATATCGTGTGAAGTCACAAAAATACGTCGTATGTCAGCCGGAACAGCATCAATATCTTGAACAGTCCCTTTTTCTGCAATTTCCTGCATCAATGCTTCACTGTAAAATCCACGCTCTTTGGCAATTTTCTCAAACAGGGGATGGACTTCGATTAATTTATTGTTATCGAGAACTTGACGCACATAGGACACGGCAAATAACGGCTCAACACCACTGGAACAGTTGGCAATAATTGAAATTGTTCCTGTTGGAGCAATTGTGGTGCAAGTTGAGTTTCTCATCGCGCCGGTTCCGGCCTTATCAAAAGTACTTCCTTCAAAATTGGGGAAGGCGCCACGCTCCTTCGCAAGAACTTGAGACTCTAAATGCGATTTCTCATTGATAAAGCGCATGACTTTTTCGCCAAGAGCAATTCCTTCCTGACTGTTGTATGGCGTATCCATCAGAATCAGCATGTCAGCCCAGCCCATGACTCCAAGTCCAATTTTACGGTTGGCGCGAGTCATTTCATCAATTTCTGGAAGGGGGTATTTGTTTGCTTCGATAACATTATCAAGGAAGCGGGTTGCTAGTTTTGTTGTTTGCTCCAGTTTATCCCAATCAATTTTACCGTCTATGACCATGTTTGACAGGTTGATTGAACCGAGATTACAGGATTCGTAGGGAAGGAGGGGTTGCTCCCCGCAAGGATTGGTACTTTCATATTCACCAATATGAGGTGTCGGATTGTCGCGGTTAAGACGGTCAAGAAAGACAATACCCGGTTCTCCATTAGCCCACGCCATATCGATAATTTGGTTAAAAACCTTGCTGGCGTTGAGTTGTTTGATAACTTTACCATCACGGGGGTTGATAATGTCATAATCATCACCCTTTTCAACGGCTTCCATGAAGGCTTCTGTTATTCCAACCGAAATATTAAAATTCGTGAGAATTGTCAGATCACGCTTTGCCATGATGAAGCTCATGATATCGGGATGATCAACTCTTAAAATACCCATGTTCGCACCACGACGTGTTCCACCTTGCTTGATTGTCTCGGTCGCAGCATCAAAAACTTGCATGAACGAGATAGGGCCTGAGGAAACGCCGCTAGTAGAGCGAACTTCGTCATTTGCTGGGCGAATTTTTGAAAAAGAAAAGCCCGTTCCACCACCACTTTTGTGGATAAGTGCAGTGTTCTTGATTGCTTCAAAAATACTTTCCATTGAGTCGCCAACGGGGAGAACAAAACAAGCTGACAGTTGCCCTAACTCACGACCAGCATTCATCAATGTTGGGGAGTTTGGGAGAAAATTAAGTTCTGTCATTGCTTGATAGTACTGTTTTTCAAAGTTCCCTTTTTTCTTTGCTGCTGAAGGTTCTACGGAATCTATTGTTTGCGCAACTCGGCGAAACATGTCTTCAGGCGTTTCTGTCGGTGTTCCGTCTCCTTGACGTTTTAGGTAGCGTTTTGCCAAGACAGTCAACGCATTTTTGGTCAGTTTTAGAGCTGGTGGATTGCTTTTATTGGACATTTGTGGTTCCTTTCGTAATCTATGTATGTCTTTAAAAATTATGCATTAAGCGGCAATTTGTAACTTTAAAATATAACCACAATAGTATGCTCATGGCACAACATTGTGTGGTTCGTGAATATAGACCACTACATCTGGTGTCTGTCAAGTTGAAAAATAATAATATTTTTGACGTTATAAAAGCATTGATTTTATTGGACTGACCCTCAAGCTCATGCATTTACCTTAATCATTTGTTTCTAAATGGGATGCATTGATTCGATTGTTGGGTTCTACTTGTAGCAAGCGCGAATATTAAGTATTCTGCGTACCTTAAATCTAAGATTATATTCTGGTATCGTCATTAAGACTTTATTCCGGCTCAAGGTTAATTCTGATAGTTTAATGAACAAGGCAGGCAATGAAACCACTCTATCTTGATAATGCTGCTACGACCCATCCTAAGCCTGAATCTGTTTATTTGGCTGTTATGGACGCCTTACGCTCAGGCGGAAGTCCTGGCCGAGGGGTTCACAACCAAGCAATAGCTGCTGACCGGCTAGTATTTGAAACCAGAGAGGCTTTGGCGGAACTTTTTAATGCTGATAACTCTGATCGTTTCATTTTTACAGAGAACGCAACAAGCGCTATTAACCTTGCTCTGTTTGGTTTATTGCAATCGGGTGACTGTATTGTCACAACATCAATGGAACACAATGCTGTTGTGAGGCCTTTGAAAGAATTGCAAAAGCGTGGCGTGAATATTGTTAAGGTTTCTGCCGATCCGATGACAGGGATAGTTGAACGAGCTGATCTTCAGGAGGCATGCCTTCAGCAAAAGACACGACTATTGTTGGTGAATCATTGTTCTAATGTCTTTGGTTCTATTCAGCCAGTGTCAGAACTAGGAGAGTGGTGCCAAAAGCATGGAATTGTCTTTATGCTCGATGGAGCCCAAAGTGCTGGTTCTATTCCGATTGATTTTAAAGCACTGCAAGTTGATCTTTTCGCCGCTCCTGGACATAAAGGATTGTTGGGCCCTCAAGGGACAGGTTTTTTGTACATTGGGGGGGGGGTTGAATTGTCTCCTTTTGTCTTTGGGGGAACTGGAGCCGATTCTCAGTCTCCCTACCAACCAAAGAATTTGCCGGAGCGTTTTGAATCTGGCACCATGAACCTCCCTGGTTTAGCTGGCCTTTACGCAGCACTCCAATTTTTACAGAAACGGGGTGTCGATGAAATTCGGAAGCACGAAGTTACCTTGATTTCAAAAATCGTTACTGGTCTTAAAGGGATGAAATCGGTCAACCTTTATGGCACTGATAATGTTATGTTAAGAAGTAATGCCATTTCATTTAATCTTGTCGATCGTGATCCTGCAGAGATTGGTTATTTTCTCGATCAGCAGGAGCAAATTCGGGTAAGAGTTGGTTTGCATTGTGCGCCTGATGCGCACCGGACGATGGGAACTTTCCCCGCTGGAACAGTCCGTGTGAGTCCTGGCTTATTTAACACCGAAGAGGAAATTGATCGTTTTTTACAAGTTATGCATGTCTTGGCACACGAAAGTCATTGCTAATAGGTGATAATTGAACATCTTTATAGGAATTAAATTTGATGAAAAATTATATTCTCGATACGAACGTCCTCTTACATGATCCTCAAGCAATATTTAAATTCTCCGATAATACTGTCATATTACCTTTGACGGTTATTGAAGAGATTGATCGTTTTAAAAAAGATCAAAGTGAAACAGGACGTAACGCACGCCAGATTTCGCGTATGATTGATACATTTCGACTTCAATCTAAATTGGTTGAGGGTGTTCCGCTTGAGAATGGTGGAATCTTAAAGGTGGCTATTTATAAACAGGACTTTTTACTTAAATTGCCCCCAGAACTAAGAAATGATCAAGGCGATAATCGGATTCTCGCTGTTGCTCAAGATCTGCAGGAACACTTGCCTCAAGGAACGGTTTTCTTTGTTACGAAAGATATCAATCTGCGGATTAAAGCGGACACGATCGGTCTTTACGCTGAAGATTATCAGAGTGATAAGGTTGAAATTGAAGATCTTTACACTGGAACCGGTGAGTTGTTGCTCCCTAAAGAGCAGGTTGATCAATTTTTTGATCAGGGATCTCTGGAACTTGAAGGTGATTTTTTTGCAAATCAGGGTTTGACTCTTATTGATGAAACCAACCCATCTCATACTGCTATCGGACGTTATGATCTTGCCAGTCGGTCAGTGACTGGCTTGATCAAAGTTCAAAAAGAAGGGATCTGGGGTATACATCCACGCAATCGTGAGCAACAATTTGCGTTTGACCTGCTTCTGAATGACGATGTTCAATTAGTTTCTTTGGTTGGAAAAGCTGGTACGGGAAAAACCTTATTGGCGATTGCAGCAGGTCTCGTAAAAACCGCAGATGAAGGGGCTTATAATAGGCTTCTCGTTTCACGCCCAGTCTATCCTATGGGGCGTGATCTTGGCTTTTTGCCAGGAGATATTGAAGATAAACTCGCTCCTTGGATGCAACCCATTTTTGATAATGTTGAGTTGCTTCTATCGTCTTATGATGAGGGCGGTAATCGGAAGCGTGGTTATCGAGAACTTATAGATTTGGGGCTGATGGAAATAGAACCGTTAACCTATATTCGCGGACGTTCTATTCCGAAACAGTATATGATCGTTGACGAAGCTCAAAACTTGACCCCACACGAGATCAAAACAATTATTACGCGAGCGGGTGAAGGGACAAAGATTGTCCTGACAGGCGATCCACATCAGATTGATAATCCTTATGTGGATTCGGCCAGTAACGGTTTGAGCTTTTCTGTCGAGCGCTTGAAGGGTCAAGAGATTGCAGGGCATACGACCCTAAGTAAAGGGGAGCGGTCCCTACTTGCTGAATTAGCGGCCAATTTGCTTTAATCTTTTATCAATTTTCCGGTCTGAAGAATTCTTATGTTGTTACTTGCTCTTGAAAGTTCATGTGATGAAACTGCAGCAGCAGTTGTACGAGATGGGCAACAGGTTTTATCAAATCTGATTGCATCCCAGGTCGATCTACATGCGGTTTATGGTGGTGTTGTCCCAGAACTTGCTTCGCGCCGCCATCTGGAAGTCATTAACCCACTTGTTGATGAAGCTCTCAGTGTGGCAGGGGTTGAACAGCCAGATTTAGAAGGGGTTGTCGTAACTCGTGGCCCGGGTTTGGTCGGCGCTCTTCTGGTTGGGGTCTCGTTCGCCAAGGCTTATGCTTATGCGCTTAATATCCCGTTGCTGGGGGTCCACCATATTGAAGGGCATATTCAAGCGATTCAATTAGAGAGAAAAGTTGAATATCCTTTCCTTGCTGTCGCCGTTTCCGGGGGGCATACCCATCTTTTCCGTGTTGATGGAATTGGTCAATATCGTTTGCTTGGACGAACCGTTGACGACGCTGCAGGAGAGGCGTTCGATAAAGTCGCTAAAATGTTAGGGCTTGGATACCCAGGCGGACCTGTCATTGATAAATTAGCTGCTCAGGGTGATGATGGGGGGATTGTTTTTCCCCGTCCGATGCTTAAGAAGAAAAATCTTGATTTTAGCTTTTCTGGAATGAAAACAGCTGTTTTAAATCATTTACAACGCCTCGAATCAGACCCGAATGAAAAAGAAATAAGACAGGTTTCATGTGCTTTTCAGACCGCAGTTATTGATGTTCTTACGCAGAAAGCAATGCGAGCCTGTGAGTCCGAAGGCTTAAATCGTATTGTTGTCGCTGGTGGTGTCGCCTGTAACTCAGGGCTGAGAAAAAAATTTGCTGCATTAGCTTTATCTTCAGGGATAGAAGCCTTCTTTCCTTCACCTCTCTTGTGTGCTGATAATGCTGCCATGCTGGCTGTCGCAGGTGATTTTTACCTATCTAAGGGATTGTCATCCGGACTTGATTTAAATGCTGTTTCAAATTGGCCTTTAGATCAGGTCACTTGTCATCAATAAACTGACTGAGAGATTATGTGGCGTCGTTGGGGCTTCCCCAGACAATTTAAGTTAAATGTCATCCGACTGTCACGTATTCAGTCGGATCCTGACGCTATTGGTCGCGGTGTGGCACTTGGATTGTTTATTGGTTTCACCCCAACCTTTGGCGGGCAGATCTTCCTTGCAATTCTTTTTGCTTTTTTACTCCGGCAGAATAAAATTGCTACATTTGCTGGCGTTTGGATTACGAATCCTCTAACGGCCCCTTTAATTTATGGATTAGAGTATCAGGTTGGGCGAATGTTGTTAGGATATCCCCCTTATGCCTTATCCCAATTCAGTTTTGAAAACGGTTGGGAAATGGGTGTGCAGGTTGGGGCACCAATGTTGTTAGGAAGTTTGGTTCTTGGAGTTCCTGTTGCATTTATTGGTTATTCAATGGCAGTTCGTTTTGTCCCGTCATTGCGTCAATGGAAAATACCCCGCTGGCCGCGCCATATTATATCGCGAAAGAAAAGTAAAAATGAGTTATCGGACTAAAAAGCGCTTCGGTCAACATTTCCTTCATGACCGGAGTGTTATTGATAAGATCATCTCTGCTGCAAATCTTAGCCTGCAGACGGAAGTCATTGAAATTGGTCCGGGACTTGGTGTCTTAACTGATCAATTGCTCCCTCGTTCAGCTCACGTTCAGGTCATGGAGATTGATCGAGACCTAATTGAACGTTTAGAAGCTCGACAAGATCCCCGCTTAACAGTTCACTCTGGCGATGTTCTTAAGTTGCCATGGCGAGATTTGTTTCAGCAGGCTCCCTATACCTTAGTCGCTAATCTTCCTTATAATATTTCCAGCCAGATAGTTTTTCGCCTTATTGAAGACAGAGATTTGTTTCAGCGCATGGTTTTGATGTTTCAGCGCGAGGTGGGTGAACGTTTGATCGCAGATCCGGGTGGAAAAGATTATGGTATTCTTTCTGTTCTTAGCCAGCTTTGGTTTGATATCACACCTGTTACCTTGGTTAAGCCGGGAGCTTTTACCCCTCCTCCAAAAGTCGATTCTATTGTTCTTAACTTCATCCCTTTGTCGACACCACGCGTTGACCCTATAGATGAAGCTCTCTTTAAGAGGGTGGTTAAGGGGGCTTTTACACAACGACGGAAAACCTTGAGAAACAGTCTCCTTGGGAGTGGGTTTGCTGCTGACAATATCGATTTTTCCCTTGATAAATCAGATATTGATCCCGGTTGTCGTGGGGAAACATTGTCATTACAGAACTTCTCCGACTTGACTCTTCATTTTTTCGAAAAAATAAATTAAAAATTTATAAAACATCCTTGAAAACTGTGAATTCGTGGTTTATTCTTTCGTCGTGCAGCAAGGATAATCCTATCTTTGATTGAGCATGGAAATGTGACCCTTATTTTTTGAAGAATGGGGAGTTAAACATGGAAGTGACAGTGGCCCGTGGTGGTCGAACGTCAGAGGAGCGAGATCAACTTTTTCAAAGAGAAACAATTGAACAGGAGTTGATCCGTCAGGGTCAGACAGCAGGATTGCCTGCTTGCCTGAATTTGGCAAACATTTTACGTCAGGAGATTCCCGGTAATTTCATATCTCCACTTTCCCTATCGGAGTTAGTGGAAAATTTACTTCAAGCCAGCAACTTTCTTTCCCAAAGACAACCTGATGAAATTAAAGTAAAGCTTCATCCTCAAAAAACACCGGGACACTATTATTTGTTTACAAACGCTCCCGATGCAAATCACATATTTTTTTCATTGCAAGAATATCTCTATCGTCGTTCTCTCCATTTCAGAGTTATATGTCACCCCATCCTTTCAGTTCAGCGTGAAAATGGTGTCCTTCAGCAAGTGGGTGAGGGGGATTGCAGTCTGCCCCAAGAATCTTTTGTCTGGATGGAGTTGGAACGTTTTCCTGCTCGTCAGATTGATGAGTTAGAGCAAGCTTTCGCCACAATAATTTCATCGTCTGTCACAATATATAGAGATCGCCCTCAGATGTACCAGCGTATTGCTGACCTTAATAAGATTGAAGGGCTTAATCAATACCGAGACCTCTACGAGTGGCTGCAACAAGAAAATTTCATTCCTGTTGCAACACGAAGCTATACTTACAATAAAGTGTCAGATGTTACTGGATTTATAGAAGATAAAGATCAATCTCTTGGGTTGAATGAGTTTTACGACAGTGCTTTTTATAAAGAAGCTCAAGCCGTTGCGTTGACACCAGAGAAAGTTTTTTCACTTTTGGGTCACAGTAAAAATGTTGACCTTGAACGCACCGAATTTCGTTCTTCATTACACCGATTTGAACATCTGACCTATCTTGGTTTGCGCGAAGAATTAGGTGGAGACCGATATCGGGAACATTGCTTTTTTGGGTTTTATACTCAAAAAAGTGTTGATGAAAGTTCTTTTTATATCCCTGCTTTACAGAAACGTATTGAGCAGGTACTGGGTGATTTGAAGATTCCTCACCACAGTCATAACTATCGAAAAACAATTCAGATTATTAACAGCTTCCCCAAAATCGAATTGTTCCTGATGGCTGATTCTGAATTGCGAAGAATGTTGCGTTCATTCACCCAGATGCATCGTCAGGCCGGGGTCAAGATTGTTGTTGCACCAAATGCTGCTGAATCAGCATTAACCCTGATGCTCATTATGCCGAATGATTACTATCTTCCCGAACACATAGAGCGTATGGAGGTTTATCTGCGTCGCTATTTTAGAGCGATTTCAGTCGAATCAAGATTGATCCATATGGCTTCAGATTACCTCAGTTTACATGTCAATCTGCAATTGCGAGAAAAAAAGATCAAGATTGACCTTGTTCAATTAGAGCAGGGGCTGACGCGTGTCACAATTCCATGGAAATTGAAATTTAGATCTTTACTGGAAAAGAACTTCGCTGAAGACTCATATGCGACCTGGGAGCGTTACAGTAAAGCATTTAATAAGGAATATCGTGCTCGAACCCACCCTCGCTTTGCAGTCCGCGATGTCTTTAATATCGAAAAGTTAATGCGTGATCGGCAGGACTCCTTTGATCTCTGGGGTCCATTTCATGAGGAAGATGACTACTACCGTCTGCAGTTCTATAGTTTTACACGCAGCTATCTTAATGATTTGATGCCTTTTTTGCAGAATCTTGACCTGTGTGTATTGCATGAAATCGATTCTGATCTTGAGGTTGGAGAAGAGCAGGTTTACATCAAAAGTTTTGCGATTAAACCAAACTCCGAAAAATTTCTTCCATTTAAGCAGATTAAACCTCTTCTGCTTGACAGCCTTGTCGCTCTGCAGAATAAAGAGGTGGAAAACGACTACCTTCATCGCTTGCAGCCTTTAACAGGTCTCTCATGGCGTGAAATTGATGTTTTTAGAGGTTATCGTAGCTATTATTTTCAGCTTGGTAGCCCTTTTACGAAAAAGCGGGTTGCTGATGCTCTGGTGAATAATGCCAAGGTTTCCCATCTGTTGTATCGTTATTTTGAAGGGCGCTTTAAGCCCTCGGATCAACTTGCTGATCCAATGGTGCGTGAACTTGATGTCTTGTCACCAATCAGACAAGAGTTGCTGACAGCTCTCGAAGTAGTCACTGATCCAAATGAAGATAAAATCCTAAGGACATTGTTTAACTTGATTGATTCGACGATCAGGACGAACTTTTACCTTCGTTATCAACAGGACGATTACTTCTTTTCATTTAAAATTAATACCCTCGGCGTTATCGACATGCCGTCCCCACGCCCTCTATATGAAGTTTATGTCCATTCAGCAAAAATGGAGGGTTTACATCTTCGCGGTGGAAAGGTCGCTCGAGGCGGTATTCGTTGGTCAGATCGTCCTGATGATTTCAGAACTGAAGTGCTTGGATTGGTCAAGGCGCAGATGACTAAGAATGCAGTCATTGTTCCGGAAGGATCTAAGGGGGGATTTGTCACGAAGTTGAGTAGTCCTGACCGAGAGGAAATGGGTGAAATTGTAAAAGAAGCCTATCAGACCCTGATGCGCGGCTTGCTTGATTTAACCGATAACCGGGTTGGTGATGAGATTGTTCAGCCTGAAGGGATTATTACTTACGATGACCTTGATCCCTATTTGGTTGTAGCCGCTGATAAGGGGACAGCTCATTTGCCTGATACAGCAAATGGGGTCAGCAATTCTTATGACTTCTGGTTGGGCGACGCATTTGCCAGTGGTGGTTCTCACGGTTACGACCATAAAAAACTTGGTATTACAGCGCGTGGAGCGTGGGAAAGCGTTAAGCGCTTGTTCCGTGAAATGGATCACGACATCCAGACGAAGGAATTTACAGTCGTTGGGGTCGGTGACATGAGCGGAGATGTTTTCGGCAACGGGATGTTATTGTCGCGCAAGATTAAATTGCTGGCGGCATTTGATCATCGTCATATTTTCCTCGATCCAAATCCTGATCCTGAAAAATCGTATGTTGAAAGAGAGCGGATGTTTAATCTGCCTCGTTCCAGTTGGGAAGATTATAATAAAGAGCTTATTTCCGAAGGTGGTGGGGTATTCTCCCGCCAGCTAAAAGAAATTCCTTTATCGGCTGAAGTTGCGCAATGGCTTGGAGTTCGTCAGGGAAGTATTGATGTCCCTGGACTGATAAAACTATTACTAACCTCAGACGTAGATCTTCTCTGGAATGGTGGAATTGGAACCTATGTCAAAGCCTCATCTCAGAGTAATGAGGATGCTGGTGATCGCGCAAATGATGCTGTGCGTATTGATGGCACCGAGATTCGCGCCAAAGTTGTTGGAGAAGGTGGAAACCTTGGTCTGACGCAGTTGGGTAGAATTGAATACGCTTTACATGGTGGTCATATCAATACTGATGCTATCGACAATTCAGCTGGTGTTGATAGTTCTGATCACGAAGTTAATCTGAAAATCTTGTTACGTCTTCTAAGGCAAGAAGGGCACGTCAAAAACCTAGAAGAAGGTTATGCTTTTCTTGAGGAGATGGAAGAAACAGTCTGTCAGGATGTTCTAGCCAATAATTACACCCAGACACTCTCTCTTTCTTTAGATGAAATTCGTTGTGACAATGATGTCGAACCCTATCTTGAATTGATGGATCGACTCGGACGTTCGGGTCTGCTGGATCGGCGTGGTGAATTTTTGCCGAGTCGTAAAGATGTGTCAGCCCGTCAACCGAACAGACTCTTACGTCCAGAACTTTCGGTTTTACTCGCTTACAGTAAAATGTTCCTTTTTAAAGCGTTACTCGATACCGATTTACCGAACAATAATGTGGTTTCACAGCTTCTGTTTGATTACTTTCCTCAGCAGGCTATTGATCGCTATAGCGATTCACTAACGCGACATCCGTTAGCTAAAGAAATCTCGGCGACTATTTTAACAAATCGGGTTATTGATCAGGCTGGTAGTACCTTCTTACAGACAGTCAGTCGCGTCACTGGGAAATCGCAGGTTGATGTTGCGAATGCATATCTTGTTTTTGATGATCTCCTTGGAGGAAAAGAGCTTCGGCAGGCAGTTTTTGCATTAGATAATAAGATTTCATCTCAGCGCCAATATCAGCTTTTACTGAATCTTGAAGATTTGCTCAGCTCTTTCTGCTCTTATGCATTGAGCAACAGCATGGAGATTCCATCCTCTGAAACGGATATCGAACGGGTTAGAGATCATCTCAAGAAATATGCTGGCCTTTTGCCGCAAATTCTTCCTGCGGATGCCTGGCAGCAGAGTGAAACTTTGCAAAATCAACTCCTGGAAGATGGTTTAGGTAAAGTCATCGCTTATAAGTTTGCTGTTCTTGGATTTATGACCGATTTCTTGCCTTTGCTCTGTATGGTTGAATCCTCTGGGCATAACTTAGAGCAACTGGCTAAGATTAAAGTGGTTGTTGAAGAAAAGATCAATGGGCGTGCCATCTATAGCTCTTTGGATAAGGTGGCTGTCGTGGATAGTTGGGACCGCCGCGCTAGGGAGTCTCTTGTTGGTTCACTCCATTCTGTGAATATCAAGATTGTGCAGCAGGTTGCTAATGAAACTGCTGATGACCCGCAAAAGTTCTTTGCCCAAAGACGACAGAAAATGAGAACATTTGAAGGATTGCGACAGTCACTTGTTAGCGATACCCCGCGCAACTTTCACCCATTTACGGTTCTTTTGCGTTCTTTGGAAAGTTTATTAACGAAATAGAAAAAGCTTGGTTGTATTATGAGTGATTTTGGGGCGGTTTTATACCGCCCCTTTTTCTCTTTTAAGAGGGATCGTAATTTCCCTTAACTTGTGGGGTTTTAGGGATAGACACAGAATAATAACTGTGTTATATCCAGTTCGATTTCAGACAATGGCCTTGACCCGGGACACGTACCGGAGTTGTTTTATGTTGTTGCTTGGAGTCCAAAATACTGCCTGGATCTGCGGACCGGGACGGAAGGTTATTTGTTTTTTAGCAGGGTGATATTGCTCTGTCTATGCCTTTCGTTGCGACGAAGGGCATTTTTATTTTCTGCAATTTATTGAGACGACTGATCTTTAGTTGTAAGTGAGGCGAAACGGTGAGAACTCGTAAAACGATACTTGATATCGGTTTGATGAAACAGCAGCATGACAAAATTACTGTGTTGACTGCATACGATTATCCTTTTGCTCAACTCATGGATAGCGTTGGGATAGATATGATTTTAGTCGGAGATTCAGTTGGTTCTGTGTTTTCTGGCTATGATAATACCTTACCGGTTACCCTAGATGAAATGATTTATCATACTAGGGCCGTTGTTCGAGGAAGTGAACAGGCTTTGATTGTGACCGATATGCCTTTTATGTCGTATCAAGTTGATAAAAGGGATGCCCGTTTGAATGCTGGTCGTTTAGTCAAGGAAGGTGGCACCCAAGCTGTCAAGCTCGAAGGTGGAGAGCATATGGCGGCAACGATTCGCTCCATTGTTGATATTGATATTCCTGTTGTTGGGCATATTGGCTTAACACCTCAATCGATTCATCGTATGGGAGGTTTCAAAGTTCAGGGCCGAGAAGAAGAACAGGCCCGAAGGATTTTGGCCGATGCGAAGGCTGTTGAGGAGTCTGGAGCGTTTGCTATGGTTCTTGAAGGTGTTCCCCGGGATCTAGCCAAAAGAGTGACCGAGTCCGTTAGTATCCCGACCATTGGTATTGGTGCCGGTGCTGACTGTGATGGTCAAGTGTTAGTTATTCACGATATTCTGGGTTTATGTGATAAATACTCACCTAAATTTGTTAAACGTTATGCAGATATTTCCACAATGATAACCACTGGAGTTGATGCTTATATCAAAGACGTCAAAAGTGGTGATTTTCCTTCCTCAGAACATTCTTTTAAGTAGAGATTATGAATATCATTACGTCAGTCAGTGAAATGCAGCAGAAAATGATTTCTGCACGATCAGCAGGTCAGACAATATCCCTTGTCCCGACAATGGGCTTTCTTCATCAGGGCCACCTGTCTTTACTTGAAGAAGGCCGTAAGCGATGTGACGTGTTAGTCCTTTCTATTTTCGTTAATCCAACACAGTTTGGTCAGGGGGAAGATTTTGATGATTACCCCCGTGATTTAAAACAGGACAGTCAATTTGCGGAAGAGATGGGCGTCGATATTATTTTTGCTCCTGAAAATTCACAGATGTATCCCCAAAAATATGCAACTTATGTTGATGTTGAAGGGATTACGGATTGTTTATGTGGGGCCAGTCGTCCTGGTCATTTTCGTGGAGTTTGTACTGTCGTCAGTAAACTTTTTAATATTATTCAACCCCACAGTGCGGTTTTCGGAAATAAGGATTTTCAGCAACTGGCTGTTATCAAAAGAATGACATGTGATTTGAATATGCCGGTGGAGATTATTGGTCTGCCGATATACCGCGAAGCGGATGGCTTGGCGATGAGCTCACGAAACGTTTATTTGAATAATGATCAACGTCAACAAGCATTGGTTTTGTCTCAATCATTGGCAAGAGCAAGGAAGTTAGTGGCTTCGGGAGAAAGTGATTGCGCTGTAATTATTTCCAATCTTAAAAAGGATATTAACCAAAAAGCCGAAGCGCGTATTGATTATATTCAAATTTGTCATCAGTTGACCCTTGAAGACCAGACTGATGTTGATGCCGACTCGGTTCTTCTTCTAGCCGTTTATATCGGTAAAACCAGGTTGATCGACAATGGTTTTCTGGTGACGAATCATGACTGAAACGGCGCTGGCAAATCTGCAAAATCTTTACCGGATTTTCACCGTCCCAGAAGCCCCTGATTCAACTTTGGGGGCTGTTGATCATGCCATTGGCGAGAATGTTGCCGATTTTTTACAGAAACATATTGTCGCACTTGAGCGTAGTTTAGAGGATATAGAAAAAGATTTTTCAGCGTCTAAAATACCAGAAGAACCCTCCTTCGTTTCTGCTTATACCGATTTTGTCAAACAGAAGTTGGTTGCCCAATCTGTCCACACAGCAGCACCGGGTTTTGTCGGTCATATGACATCAGCATTGCCATATTTTATGTTGCCCCTGTCTCGTATTATGACTGCGCTCAATCAAAATTTAGTTAAGGTTGAAACCTCGAAGGCTTTTACGCCGATGGAACGTCAAGTGCTGGCGATGTTGCATCATCTGATTTACGCTCAGAAGGATAGTTTTTACGATCAATGGATTCATGATAGCCAACATGCATTAGGGGCTTTTTGCTCTGGGGGGACGATAGCGAACACAACAGCGCTCTGGGTTGCTAGAAACAAACTCTGTGGACCTGATGGATCTTTCGCTGGGATTGCCAAAGAAGGATTCTTTAAGGCTCTACAGCACCTAAATAGCTCTGGTCTTGCTATTCTGGTATCACGTCGTGCCCATTATTCGTTAGGGAAGGCCGTCGATTTACTCGGTATTGGCCGCGATAACTTGATTTTGGTTGATACGGATGTGGATAATCGGATCGATATGCAGGCTCTACGAATGGAGTACACTCAATTGTGTAAAAGGAATATCCGACCTTTTGCTCTGGTCGGTGTTGCTGGGACCACAGAGACAGGTCATGTTGATCCATTGAATGAAATGGCCGATTTCGCTGCTGAAATAGGCTGCCATTTTCACGTTGATGCAGCATGGGGTGGCCCTACACTTTTTTCTGAAACGCATTCTCATTTATTAAAAGGGATAGAACGTGCCGATTCTGTGACCATTGATGCTCATAAGCAGCTCTATGTCCCGATGGGAGCAGGGATGGTTTTATTTAAAGATCCCCACGCGTTGTCGGCTATCGAACACCATGCTAATTATATTTTGCGTCACGGATCTAAAGACCTTGGAAGCCATACTTTAGAGGGATCACGCCCTGGTAAGGCGATGTTAGTTCATGCTGGATTGTCAATTATCGGACGCAAGGGGTATGGGTTGTTAATCGACCTAGGAATTGAAAAAGCTCACAAGTTTGCAGCTATGATCAATGATCATCAGAATTTTGAGTTAATCACGGCTCCAGAATTAAATATTTTGACTTATCGCTACAGTCCCGCCTGGTTGCAGGATAAAGTGGGCCAGTTGAGTCTCGAGCAATGTGGTGAGATTAACTCCTTACTCGATCTAATTACCCAGGAAGTTCAAAAACGTCAACGTGAAGCAGGGAAAAACTTTGTCTCTAGGACGCGCTTACGATCATCGCGTTATCATGGGGAACAAATTTCAGTTTTTAGATCTGTATTAGCAAATCCTTTAACGACCACTGAGATTTTGGCTGAAGTTCTTGAAGAGCAATGTGCTATTGTTAAAGAGACAGAAGTCCAGGGTCTGATAGATAAAATTAAGCAGATTATCGAGTGATTCTTATGTGGTTGTTGTCTTGACTTGTATCTACACAGCAAAATATCTTGTACCAAACAACGCTCCACCTGTTGAGGGTGGAGCGTTGTTTGTTCGTGGTGATCGCATTGCCGCTGTTGGGCAACTCTCTGACCTTGTATCTCGTTTTCCGGGAGTTGAGGTTGTCGATTTTGAAGAGTCTCTTCTTGTGCCGCTGTTGGTCAATGCCCACACTCATCTTGAACTTACTGACTTTCCACAGTGGGCAGGTGATGCGGATGAGGAGACACTCCCTGATAGTTTTGTCGAGTGGATTCTACAACTGATCAGACTTAAAATGAATTTGCAAGAGAATGACTATCGAAGCTCTTTGAAGTCAGGGATAGAGGCTTCAATTGCAGCTGGGACAGGTGCTGTCGGTGATATATTAGCGCGGCATTCAGCGCGCGATATTTATCAAAATAGCCCCATGCTGGGGACTATCTTTCTCGAAAGTCTCGGTCAAGATCCAGCAAAGAATTGTCAGTCCAAAAATAATCTCAAGCAAGTTCTCACAGAAAAATCTTCCGGGATGCTTGAATTGGGAATTTCTCCTCACTCTCCGTATACGATCAGTAAGGATTATCTTCAGAGTCTTTATCGGTACAATCAAAATATGCAATTGCGCTGCTCGACCCATTTGGCAGAATCAGCTGATGAAGTTGATTTCGTCGAACATAGTCGTGGCCCTCTTGTAAATAAACTTTATCCTTTTGTTGGCTGGTTAGACTTTGTTCCTCATCCATCAGGGGTACGTCCTGTTGAGTATTTACAGCAGCAAGGAGGGTTGTTTCCTGAAAATCTACTCGTTCATGGGGTCCATTTATCAACATCTGAAATTGAACTTCTGGCTAGTAAAACGATGTCTCTGGCTCTTTGCCCTCGATCAAATGCAAGGCTTAAAGTAGGTAAGGCACCGGCAGGTCAACTGCTTCGCTCTGGTGTGAAGTTATCCCTTGGAACCGACAGTTTGGCGAGTTGTGATAATTTGTCTATCTGGGATGAAATGGCTTTTGCGCATCGCTGGTTCGAAGGTGAATTGGATGCCCCTACTTTGTTTTCTATGGCAACACAAGGCGGTGCTGAGGCTCTTGCTATAGATAGCGACATGGGATCTTTTGATGTTGGCAAGGTGGCTGCTTTCCAAATCTTGCGACCTAAAACAACAGTTGCTGTTGACGAAGTTTTCGACTATCTTGTGTCGTCCAATTGCAGTTCTGATATTTATCAAGTCTATCATCATGGACAGCTACAATTTTCTCAGTCCGGCTACAGTGAGCCTGCAGGGTAAAGGTCGTCGAAATTATGGGGATCAAAGTCATAGCAACAAATAAAAAGGCTTATCACGATTATTATATTGATGAGACCTTTGAAGCAGGAATCTCTTTGACGGGAACGGAAGTCAAATCAATTCGAGAAGGTAAGGTTAATCTAAAAGAATCGTTTTGCCGGATCAAGGATGGTGAAGTTTATATCAATAATATGAATGTCGCCGTTTATGAGTTTGGGAATCGTGAAAACCACGATCCAACCAGGATGCGTAAACTCTTACTTCATCACGCCGAGATTGATAAGTTAATTCGCTTAACAGAACATAAAGGTTTGGCGATGGTTCCAACAAAGATCTATTTTAAGAAAAACTACGTAAAACTTGAAATCGGAGTAGGGCGCGGTAAGAAATTGTTCGACAAGAGAGAAACTTTGAAGCGCAAAGATGCCGACCGAGAAATGGCCAAAGCTATCAAGAATGCACAGAGGTAGCTTTTATTGTAGTTTTATGAGATAATTCTTTATCAGTTGTAGATTAACTGATTGATTAATAACAATAATTACAGTTTGGGGGTGTCAAGGTTTCGACGGGGGACGGAAACGAAGTGCAGCATGCCGGAGTGGGCTGGCTCCGTAACAAAGCCCAACTTAACTAAACGCAGATACTGACGTTAGTTACGCACTAGCAGCTTAAAGCTGCTACGTCTTGTCAATCATCGCCTGTGTGTTTGATGAGACGTTAATTGAGCAGGCTAGTTTCAGCAAGTGTCTGTGGTGCTGGGGCGAAACTTAAGCAGACTCGCCTGGTGAATATCCTGTCTGTGGGAGCCTTATCCGGTTAACTTAAAACACAGACTACGCATGTAGAAGCCTTACGTGGAAAGCTTTCGGACGCGGGTTCGATTCCCGCCACCTCCACCAAAAAAGATTCCGAGGTAGTCTCGGAAAGAACAAAAAGCCCTGAGAAATCGGGGCTTTTCCTTTTTTACTTGTCTTCATTGGTGTTCATGATATGCTATGCGTGTACCGAATAAAGCGGTACAGGAGTCGGTAATTACCGAATAAGCATTTTTACTGTACCGAATAGAATCGATGGAGGTAGGGGATGCCAAAGCAAGTTAAGCCGTTGACAGATGCTAAGTGTCGGAACGCGAAAAAGAAGGAAAAGCAGTACTATATTCCCGATCCAAAAGGGCTTCGATTTCTGGTCAAGCCGAACGGGTCTAAGGTATGGCGCTATGATTACATGAGGCCTTCAGGAAAGAAGAATTCCTTATCCATAGCAAATTACCCGGCCATGTCTCTAGAGGAGGCGAGAATCGTCAGGGCTGAATATGAATCCTACCTTGCAAAGAACATTGATCCTGCCGACATTCGCAAGACTATCAAAGAGGAAACCCTTGAGCCGATAGCCATTGAATGGCTGAAGACTAAAAATAGCTGGTCTAATACTCACTCAGAGACAACCTTTAAACGTTTATCAAATAACATTTTCCCCTGGATCGGAAACCGGCCAATCAAGGAAATCACAGCCCCGGAACTGTTAGCCGTCCTTCGTCGAATTGAATCCCGTGGAGCTATTGAAACAGCGCATCGTTGCCGCTCTATTTGTAGTCAGGTTTTCCGCTTTGCTATCGCAACAGGCCGGGCTGAAAGGGACGTAGCAGCGGATCTGAGGGGATCCTTGCAAGAGGTTATTGTCAAACATCACCCGGCAATTACAAACGCGTCTGATCTTCCTCCCCTTCTCAGGGCAATTGATGAATACAAGGGCCACATGATCACCAGGGTAGCTC
>JADGDX010000043.1:19492-20384 GCA_016744675.1 Desulfuromusa sp.
TCTGAAGCTGGCACCGCTGGTCTTTCAACGTCCTGGTGAACTGCGCTATGCGGAATGGTCGGAAGTTGATTTTGATACTGCTACTTGGTCGATCCCGATTGAGCGAATGAAGTTGAAGAAGACACAGAAGGCCGAACGGGCAGGGGAGAAGCACATCGTTCCGCTTTCGCGACAAGTCCTTGAGATTCTGCGAGAGATTCATCCAATTACCGGTCGCGGGAAGTTGGTCTTTCCTTCTGTGCGGATTTCACCCGATGCCTGGGGAACCAGTGCTAAACCTTTGTCAGAAAACACGCTGAACGCCGCTTTAAGGAACATGGGCTTCGATAAACACACCATGACCACCCACGGGTGGAGAGCAGTCGCCAGGAGCCTTTTAGACGAGATTTTGGGACATAAGCCGACGGCGATTGAAAAGCAATTATTTCATGCTGTCAGTGACCCCCTGGGCGAAGCCTATAACCGCGCACAGCACATCGATGAGCGCCGGGAAATGATGCAGCGCTGGTCCGATTATCTGGAAGAGCTGAAGGAAGGCAAGGCGAAGGTCATTCCGTTATTTTCAGCACAAAATTGAGGGCGATATATGTCTGACTATGATAGACCGACAAGTGAAGAAAATTTAAAACTACTTCAAGGCTTTGTTGATTTGATCGAATCACGTGGGGAAGATGCTGAAGAAAGTGAATTGCACGTCTTGGAAGGGGTGAAAAGGTGGTTTGACCTTCCTATGGGTAAGAAAAAAGGCAATATTTTTCCTGCTAGTAGGGGTTGTAAAAAAGGAAAGTTAAAAAAATCAGAAATGGACAGATTTATAGGCCATTTAAGAAGTAATTATGATCCTGAATCCCATGCATTTCCTTTAAAGTCACATACTGGTGCAAGTAAGTAT
>JADGDX010000044.1 GCA_016744675.1 Desulfuromusa sp.
GGATATGGATGTAGGCCATAGCAGGCACTTCAGGTGGTGTTTGCTCAATCTCTTTTTGCAGCAGGTTCCCTAGATCCCCTTCACATTTTTGCCCGGCTAGCATTCCGGCGTGGATTGCAAATTTGCGCTCAAATGCTTCAGCGATGGGTCGATCCGATACTTTGGGGGACGGGAAGCCCCGACCATGACCTGGAGGATGTTTTTTCATAAATTGAAGATCAATCTGTATTATGTCTTAGCGCAATAACTTCAGATCCGTATTTTTACAGAATCGGTTACCGCTAAGTTCTGGTGTTTGTTGACGTGTCTGTTCTGATTTTTTCATCCAATTGACCAAGCACGTCCGACGCTGTCAGTTATGACTTTGAACTTGCAGAATATTAGTTGCCTCCACAGTTTCGCGTCTGTGATTTAAATCACAGTGTTGAGAATAATTATCTCTTTCATTTGTTTTGTGGGGTAACCACCGCAGTGTCGGAGATGCTTGATCAAAAAATGCTCGTATTTACCCTGCTGCTGCTCGTTTTGCAGCTTTAAGCGGGTTGACTCTATGCTGCTCTGAAGTTTTATCTGACTTCCACAAGTCTTCTGGGGAAAGCTGCCCTGCGACAAAAAGGTCATAATTTTCTTGCTTAGCAAAAGCAATGACAAGATTCCAGCTGCCATATTTTATTTCTTCTGGATCGATATGGACGTGGAGAATGTTATTTGTTTTGAAGTCATCAAGAATGTCATTTAACGGCCTGACATTGCGAAAGAGAGTGCGACTTTCATATTTGAAGGAAATAGCAAGTGGTGTTTCTTCTGTCATTTCATAACTCCTTTTAGCGTTTGTTTAAACGTGCGTTGTTATTTTTTATTGCGCCACAACCAGTCGTAAAGACCGGTGAGAAGATTAATGAGCAGTAGGATTCCGCCCAGTGGGATTAGCACCCAGGTGTAGGGCCCCAACCATTGGCGAAAGATCCGACCGTTATGGAACTCAAAAAGGTAGTGCCATAGCGACATCGGCGTGGCGGCCATCTGCGCGGGAACGCTTAGATGCGTATTTTTTTTCAAAGAGATAAGGCCGTGATGGTAGTCAGCAATATGAGTTGGACTTCCGTTTTTGATCATTGCTCCTGTTGCTTGAAACGTCTTTTGAGCTGCCCCATTATTCTTATTTTCTTGTCGTTGGATGACGTGGGAGTGAGCTAAGCCCCACACATAAACTCCACGAAAGGATCCGATCAATAAGTGTTGATTGGGGAGTGCTTCGAAGATGCTGGTTCCCATGCCGCTATGCGGGACTGGGATCGTTTGTTTTTGTAGGGGGTGGAGGAAGTCGGGACGGCCGCTGAAAAATCCCTGTCGGGTTGAAATCCACAGGGTTTCAGTATCTGCATCAAAAGCAGCCTTATCGATACGAGGCAGCCATGAACCGCTGTGCTCAAATGGTAACATCCAAGACGGGACATTGTGTTTCACGATACTTTTTATAAATGGAGGCCGAATCAGGATGCCACTTAAGGCAATGAGTCCGACAAAGGTCACAGCGTAGATACCGATGTGTAAATGGTTGTCGTGAATCCATTTCATCGAGAGGATCTTGCTGTAGGTTTTTTTCTTGTTTTTATAGTATCGAGGAAGAAACCATGCGAGCACTCCTGTGGCACACAAAAAGATAAGCGCCAAGCCAATGCTGTCAACAAACAAGCGCCCGGGGAACCCGAGAATCGACCCATCGTGAACCTTGAGTAAAAAGTGTAGTAAGCGAGCCGAGGTTGGCTTGCTGCTTTCGTCAAAACGGAGTGATTCCACGAGAAAGAAGATTTTTTCAGTATCAAGTATAGAGCTGTAGCAATGTCGCGGGGTGAACAGAAAGAGCCGATCTTTTGTCTGCAGCAGATCCATGACAGGCTCATTGCCCGCTGCTCCAAAGGGAATGGTTTGCCATTGTTTAGAAAGAAAGCTGTAAACATAGAGGCCGTTACGGGTTCCGGCAAAAAGTCGGTCATGACTTTTGTCGAGGAGCAGGCTGTAGGTATCTTTCTCATAGCTTGCCGAGGGAAAACCTGTCTCCATTCTGGAAAAATTAAGGCCATTGTCGTCGCTATGCCAAATTCCGGATCTGCCGGCAAGGTAAATATCATTTCCATCAACAATCGTTTCACGTATCGCCATCCGGTTACCGTTGGTGATGATATGGCTGTCTGGTGTGAGCTGTGTCGGAACGGAAATTTTGCTGATCAGTTGAGGATGGTTGAGAATAACACCACTGATCCCCATCAGTATAAAATAGAGAAAAAAGAGGATTCCGGTGTATTTATGTAAAGATTTTGATAGTTTGAATAGCCGACGTAACAAGGTCTTCTCAATTCTCATTCAGAGATATTGGCACTTTTTTCTTTAACGAGGTGCCCCGGTCCAGCATCAAAGATAACGGTGAAAGGGCTCTCTGGGCGGGTAAAGCTGAATTCGCCGAGCTCATCCATCACCCCGCTGAGAAGAAGTTTTTCTTCTGCATCAATAACCCGCATTGGGGTTGCTGCTGCACTTGAACCATCAGAAAATTCTCCGTAGCAGGTGATGGTTTGATCACCATTGTCATAACAAGCCATAAAGGGGCTATGGGCAAAAACAGGAGCTACTGAAAGCAGCAGATAAGTGATTAAGATGAAAGATATTGGTCTCATTATTATCCTTATTGACTTTGTTTACGGTTTGCTGAAAGGGCACCTGTAGTACCCCTTCAGCAATTAAAAAGCTAATTCACAGCAAAAGAGAGGCTTGCTGAGTATTTCATTTCCAGACACTTATCTTTCAGGTCTTTTGCTGCAGGTTGACGAACGACCGCCATGGCGATCCATTGCCCATGCTTGAGCAGACGGATGGTCGCAACTCCCTTACTGTTGGTTTTGCTGCTATAGGCATAATCTTCTTTATCTGAAAAACCGATATAAGTTGCTGAAACCTGACAAAAAGGAACGGGTTTGCCATTATGAAGAACTTGGAGCTTTAGTAAGTCTCCAGCCTTTTTAAGGGAGGGGTTCTCCAGTGGGACAATTTCAATATTATGTCCAACCGGGGTAGAAAAATCTTGATCGGCAGTTTCTCCAACACTGATGAGTGCCTTGGTATAATTCTCAAAATAGAGGCTCAGAACAATGTCTTCCAGCCCTTCCATCGAACCCAGCTTGTGATGCATGCGTCCGCCTTTATTGTACATGGTATAAAAGCCGGTATTTGTTGCTGCTGATACAGTGTAGGCTCCAGCTTTTTTCAGCACGAGTGGTGTGGCAAGGAAGCCACCGTCACCTGCCTCCAGATCCATTTTGCTCTGATCGGGTCGAATCAGTTGAAATTCACGCAGTTTGCTTTTATCCAGAAAATCGGCAACCGGAAATTTGTGGCCAAAACCAAAATAGACTTTACTGTGGGCACCGGCACGTCCTGTTAATTCTGGTGAAAAATCTGTTGCATTGAGCCATAGATTATGGGCCGAAGCCAGGTTTGGCAGGATCAGGCATGCAAACAATGTAATGGCCACAACGCTTAGGTGTGTTTTTCTTTGAGAAAGTAAGCTATGTCTTTTCATGATTAAAAATTCCCCCTGAGATTGGCATAGACGAAGCGACCACGTTCTTCGTAGGGGATGAGATCTGATGTATCGGCGAGCCGGACATCGCCGATATTTTCGACACCAACTTGCAGGCTAAGGTGAGAGGTCAGGTTTTTGTTGATGGCTGCATGCCAGCGCGAATAGCCGGAAACATCCTCCATCTCATCATCATCATTTTCGAAAGCCTGTGTTCCGACATATTGATAACGAATCTGAGTCGTTAAACCGAGAGACTCAAGAGTGTAGGCGACTTTGAGGCCGACGGAATGTTCTGGACGGCCTGCCAGCGGGATATCGTTTTGTGTATCTTCAGCATCCAGATAGTTATAGTTTGCAGAAACATCAAAGCCATGTGGAAGGTTTACATCAATCTCAGTCTCAATGCCCTGAATTTTGGCTTCGTCAACATTGCTGGCCTGAAAGATGCCAAAACGACCGCCAGGACCGGTGCTTCCGATGCGATCATAACCAATCAAATCCTCAATTTTATTGTAAAAGTAGAATGCCTTGGCCGTTAGCAGCGGATTGTAATATTCAACACCAACTTCGTAGCTGTCAGAGCTTTCAGGGTCAACATCGGGGTTACCGATGAAACTGTGTGGTCCGGTGCTGGCATTGTATCCGGGAGAAATCTGTTTTGCCGTAGGGGCATTAAATGCGTGACCATATCCAGCTTTGAGGTTGATTGCCTCGCCAATTTTGTACAAGGCATAAATGCGTGGAGAGATTTCTGAGCCAAAATATTCATGGTCATCGTAACGCAGTCCCGGGGTGATCATTAAGCTATCGTCAAAAAGTGCAATTTCATCTTGAGCAAACAGGGCTTTGTGGGTGATTTCTTCTTTGCCGCCAATATCGATGAGAGAGTCAGCCTTAATCGATTCTTTGCGGTATTCCCCACCCAAGGTGATGTGGTTGAATCCAAGCCTAAATGATGTCTGTCCATCGACAATGTCATTGGTGGCAATGTCGGGCGCTTCAGTTACGCTCCCATTGGATAGAGTCGTTTTGATGCTGAGTTTGTCAATCTGTGAGCGGTACATATTTATTTTTGATTGGGTGCCACCGATCGTGCCGCTCCAGGCAGCTCCGTACATATATTTATCAAGTTCGTAGAGGTAAGAGATATCTCTCCCCCTGCTGCTACTCAGATAGTCTCTTTCTTCGTCAATGGCAGTCGCAAAGAGCTCAAAACGATGATTTTCGTTGAAGGTATAAAACAATCTTGGGCTGAAGGAGAGAATTTTGCGCCCCTCAATTTCAGAATACTGCGGGTTGTCCTCATCGGGGATTGCTTTTTCACGAAGATGATTTATGGAAAGAGATATATTTAACTTATCTTTGATGAGTGGGCCATCAATGGTTGCTCCGAGATTTGTGTTTTCGCCCCCCTCTCCCCTGACAACACCACCGCCAATTTTGAAATTACCTCTCCATGTATCCGAGGGTGGGCGGGTGATTATGTTGACGACACCACCCATTGCTTCAGATCCATAGAGAGCCGAAAGGGGGCCACGTACGACTTCGACCCGTTCAATATTTTCTACCGGAACCCAGCTGTTTTCAAAGTTGGAGTGTCCCATAATTGCATTACTAGCCGCAATTCGTCGTCCATCAATCAGCATCAATGTCTGGCGACCTTCCGCTCCACGGATGGCAATTGTTTTGCGTCCACCAACTCCCTTGCCCTCGACTGATATCCCCGGCGTCGCTGCAAGGATATCGAGGAGATCACGCGTTGGAGACGATGCAATGTCTTCAGCAGTAATAACAGTGATGGCTCCTGGAGCGTCTCGCAGGGCAGTTTCTGTCCGTGTGGCTGTAACGGTGATTGTTTCTGCTGACGATGTCGGTTCTGCAGCAAAACTAGGGGAGATGGTTGCGGTCATCGCAACGATTCCCAACAGGGCTAACTTCAATAATGTTTGCATGGCTCTTCTCTCTTTCTCTTAGGTGTCTTTTGGGTGCTAATGGGTCGTGGGCTCGGATATATATATGTCCCTTGTCCGGTGCTGCAAGGGGTACAAAAAAAACAAGGTTTTCACAAACAATATAACGGAAACTAGCCGAAACGACTTTGCTTGTCCGTGACTTTAGTCACGATAATGATGATAGTTTTCAATTTAAAAGTCTGGCGGAAGTAAAATTTTCCAAAGTGTGACGCAGGTCACGGCTTTTCATATGCACAGGTGCTATTAAAGCGGGTCAAATGAAAACGAAAACCAGAATGTTTGTAAAATTGGTAAGTGAATGGGCTATTTTTTTGATGAAATTGGGGTAAATAAAATTGATGGAAAAGCTGAGGGTATTACGGCAAAGCTGCTTATTCGCTTTGCTTTGTGTGTTGTGCAGTGGGGTCGTTGTCTGGGCTGAGCAGGGGTTGGAAGGGCTCGCGTCCGAAACTCTGGAAAATAATCAGCAAATACAAAAGACGTCAGAACTCTGGAATCGTGAGCAGAAAAAAATGCTTGCTGAATTTGAGCAGTTGAATGCGCAACTGGATCGCTTGCAGGTTCAGTCTGAGCAAGTTGGACAAGCACTGCAAGCCGAAGATCGGCGCATAGCACAGCAGAAGCATCGTTTGGCGGAATCGAAAAAACTTCGCGATGGGCTCCAGGGCTGGTTACAGAAAATTGTTCAGAGATATGCTGATGAGACTGGGCAGAGTCTTCCGTTTCTTGTTGCTGAGCGCGAAAAACGACAAACAGATCTGGACACTGTTCTGGCCGATCCATATACGCCGCTGTACGAGAAGTTCCGCAGAGTTTTTGAGGTCTTTCTGGTTGAGACAGAGTTTGGCCATACGAGTGAGGTTTACCGTGACAATATCAAGTTGGGCGAAGAAAGTTTGCAAGTTGACCTGCTGCGGATGGGTCGAACAGCTTTATTCTTTCAGGCTCCCGATGGGACTAAGGCTGGATTTTATGACCCTTCGACCAAACAATTCAAGCTTTTTGCAGAATCGTCCGTTGACCTGTCTCGTGCTTTCGCCTTGGTGCGGCGTGAGGCTGCTGCTGAGATGGTGAGCTTACCCGTTGGGAGGATTGCTCTGCCATGAAAATTATAAATGAATCTTTAAAAATCTTGCTTCTGATGTTGCTTGTGTCTGTCCCTTTGTTGCAACGGGGTGAGGCTGCTGATATGCGGGCTGTTTATCGTCACGTTGCTGACGAATTCGAGTCGAGTCAAAAAGCAAAATCTGCTGTAGAGGCGACCGTGTTTACGCAGAAAAATGATTTGAAGAAGCAGTTGAAAACAGTAAAGCAAGAGGTTGCCAGGCAAGAAGTTCTCTTGCGGCAGCAGCAAAAAAAGCTCAAAGAGCGTAAGCGGGAATATCTGCAACTGAGTACAGAGAAGGCCAATGATGAAGAGCTGATGACCAATCTGGCCGCATCTGTTCGAGTGAGTGCGAAGCAATTACAAGATCTTCTGGTACGCTCTACTCGAACCTCCCTCGCTCCGCAACGTCCGGAATCACTCGATAAAATTCTCAATGCCGATTATTTTCCCGGGCTTGAGGATATTCAGCAGATGGCTGAACTGTTTTTGACTGAGATGGCAGTAGTCGGAGAGGTTTCTCTCCGCCAGATGCCTTTTGTCGATTCGTCTGGTGCGGAAAAAGAAGCACTTGTGCTTATGGTTGGACCATTTCTGGCCGCTTATTTGGAACAGGATACCCCGTATCTGCTTCGCTATGACAGCAGTAAACGAAATCTTGTTCAGGTTGACGCAAAACTGCCGTGGGGTTTATCCCGAACCCTCAAAGGCTATCTTCTTGGTGAAAGTGACAATGTTCCCCTTGATTTGTCGGCGGGTGCCGCACTTGAACAGCTGGTTCGCAGGAAAAGTTTTGTCGATCGGATTCAGGGTGGCGGGGTTCTTGTCTGGCCCATCCTTGCTTTGGCCGTTATTGCCCTGCTGATTGGTTTAGAGCGCGCTTTTTTTCTTAAGCGTGTCCATGATAATACCGATCGGACGATGAGTGAGGTGAATAGCAAGGCAATCCACGGGGATTGGGATGCCTGCCAGAAGTTGGTTCATGGTCGCAAGAAATCGCCTGTTTACAATGTCGTTCGAGCAGGTCTGCGGATGCGACATGAGGATCGGGAAATTCTTGAAAGCGTTCTTCAGGAGGCAATTCTCAAAGAACTGCCTCGATTGGAACGGGCTTTGCCGATGTTAAATATTATGGCTGCCATTGCTCCGTTGTTGGGTTTATTGGGAACCGTAACGGGGATGATTGGAACTTTTGAAGTCATCAACATCTATGGAACAGGTGATCCGCGGATGATGTCGGGTGGTATCTCTGTCGCTTTGGTAACGACCATGCTCGGATTAATGGTGGCGATCCCCATTATGTTGATGCATGCATTTCTCAGTCGCCAAGTTGAACATATTGTTGGGGACATGGAAGAGAAAGCTGTTGCCTTGACCAACATCATTTATCTGCATGGGCAGAAAAGTGGAGATCCTGTCCATGCCTCAACTTCTTGAAATTATCAGTTCCGGGCAGGTCTTTGGTGCCAGTTTGTACCAGTACTTTAAGGGGGGGGGTATCATCATGTACCCCTTACTGTGTGTTGCTGTGTACATGTGGACACTGATATTTGAACGGATATTTGCTTTTCACCGTCTTGAATTCAAAGATATTGATATGGCTGACCTGTTACAGGGTTATCGTGATGGTCAAATTTTTCCGTTTAAAACCGGACTACGGGCGCAGATTGGATTTTTTCTTAGTCAGCATCAAACAGAGAATCGTGACCTGAATAAGCGCCTGCTGGAGCAGTGTCGGTTGCAGCTGCGTCCCGGTATTGATCGAAATATCATGTTGATTGCTGTATTGGCGATGGTTTCCCCGCTTCTTGGGCTGTTGGGGACTGTCACTGGAATGATCACCACCTTTGATGTTATTGCCATGTTTGGGACGGGCAATGCCAGGGCTCTTGCCGGGGGAATATCCGAAGCATTGATCACCACGCAAAGTGGACTGTTGGTTTCGATACCAGGGGTTTTTGCCAGTGCAGTTCTTACTTTACGAGCCAGGCGTTTACAAATGCGTCTGGATGAATCGATGACAACATTGAAACGGATTGTTTAAAATTATGATAAGTGTCAGGCAACATTTACGTCACAAGGGGGGAACATCAGAGATCAATATTTCTCCTCTGATCGATCTGGTTTTTTTGCTCTTGATCTTTTTTATGGTGACGACCAGTTTTGTTCGGGAAACTGGAATTGATGTCGATCGGCCGACAGCAAGTACCGCAGTTGCCGGTGAGAACAGCAATATTCTGGTTGCCGTTAGTGCTGATGGAGAAGTTTTTTTTGATGGACAGCGTGTCGATGTGCGAACCGTCCGTAGTCATGTCGGGCGAGCCATTGCTGAAAATCCTGGAGCCGAAGTGATTGTTGTCGCCGATAAAGAGAGCCAGACAGGAATTGTTGTTCAAACCATGGATCAATGTCGTCTGGCTGGAGCCGAACGGGTTAGTTTGGCTGCTGCCGACGGTGGAGCACAGCACTAAAATGGGAAAATCCCCCCGCACTATTTTAGGAGCCAGTTTTTGTCTGGCTTTATGCATCTGTTTTTGTTTGTTTGCCCTGATTCCGCAACTGGCACAGCATGACGTGCCGCGTAATTTACCAATGCATCGAACGGCGGCACGTCTGTATGTGGAAGCTCCACCTGAGCCTGAGGTTCCGCCGAAGCGCAAAAAGGTTGAAGAAGAGAAACAAGAGCTCCTTCAAAACCTGCAACCACAACTGCCGCAAAAACCATATTTGCTACAAGAGCCTGAACTCGATTTTAGCCCACCTGATGTCAATGTGCAGATGGCAACTGGAGTGGCTCTGATGTCCCCAGCGGATTTGTCCGGGATTTATCGGGCAGAGGATTTAGATCGTGCTCCAATTCTCAGTTTCCATGTCAAGCCACTTTATCCCTACCGAGCCAAACGAATGAATATTAGTGGATACGTTAAGGTTCAGTTCGATGTTGCCAGCGATGGCACCGTTGGTGCCATGGAAATAATTGAATCGGTTCCACCTGGGGTATTTGACGATGCGGTTTTGCAGGTTGTGCAGAAATGGCAGTTTCAGCCCGGTGAGATTATGGGGGATCAGGTTATCACTCGCATGGTGAAAAAGATCGTTTTTAACTTGGAAGATTGATACTGATGTATAAATATATTCTAAAATATCACCTCTGTTTGTTATTGCTTTTTGTCTTTATTGTCTTGCCATGCAAGTCTGTGCTGGGAGCATGTGAAGAGAGGGGAAGCTTGCGGGCTGTGCGTCTGTTGCAGAAAGTTGATCAACAAATATCATCTGATCAATCATTGGTTGCACAGCAGCTTATTGAAGAATTTAAGAAAAAATACCCGCAGGAACAATACTATCTTATTGATTACCACCTCGGTAATTTGTATGGCCAGACCGGCCAGCTTAAAAAGGCCTTGGCTGCCTACGACGCGGCACTGACTGGTTGTGATCAGGACTCGGGGCTTTGGCAAAATCGAGGTAAAATTGCCTGGGATTTAAAGTTGTACGCAATCGCTGCCGATTCTTTGTTTCGTGCTTACGAACTTGATCTTAAAAAAGAGCCGTCCCTGCTGTTTCATACTGCCATTGCCCGCATGTATGCCAACCAAAAAGAGAAGGCTCTTGATCTGCTTGAAACGTTACTAGAGGACGCACTCGCGGCGGCAGAGGATGTTTGGTTGGAAACCTATATAAACCTTTGCCTTGAGCTGAAACAGGCAGATCGCGCCTTGGTGCATCTGAGCGATTGGCAGCCTCAATTTGAGTCCCGGAAAGTTTTTTGGCGTTTGTTGGCTGTGGTGCATATCCAGCAACAGAAGTATGAAAAAGGGGCTGCTAACCTTAAAGTTCTTGCCGCTTTCGAGTCATTAAAAGCAACCGATAAAAAACTACTTGCCGATTTGTTGCTCCAAATTAATATCCCCCTCGAAGCCGCTGAGTTGTATGAAGAATTGTTACTAGAAAAGCCTGATAGCCAGCAGTTATATGAAAAAATAATTACCTGTTATCGACTAGGATTGCAGCCACAAAAGGCACTGGAAACTATTGAGCGTGCACTTAGTGTCTATCGTTCTGGCAAGTTAATGCAGGATCGTGGCGAGATTTTATTTGAACAAGGGCACTATGAACAGGCTTTTCAAGCGTTTGATGATCTTGTGCAAATAGATCCCGACCGAGGTATCGCATATTTGTATCAGGGTTATTGTGCCTTGCGCATGGAGGATCGCGTTTTGGCACGTAAGGTTTTGACCAAGGCTTCAGGTTATAAAAAGGAGAAAAAAGAAGCTGAGCGGCTGCTCGCATGGCTACGCAAGACATAGGGGTTGTATGCCAAGTAGATATTTTTTGCAGAGTGAAGATAAAAAGACCGGATTAGCGGCCTTTGGGATTGACTCCGGTATCCTGAAACAGAAAAAAGCTCCCCACCAGTGGAATATTCCAGATACTATGGGAGCGGGGCAGATTCGGGTGGAAAACGTCCTAGCCGGGATGGAGCTGTGGTCGATAGAGGGTCGCTTTGCTCCTGATATACACTTTGTTTCTGCCGATAAGCGGCCGATTCTTTGTTTTGGCTATCTTTTGGAAGGAGCCTCCGAAGCCCAGTATTGTGGGACTCAAATCAGGATGAAGGCGGGCCAGCAAATTATCTTTTCTGGTCCCGATCAACATGGTGAAGGCAAGCCCCGCTCGCAGCACTTTTTTCGTCATGTCAGCCTTTGTTGCAGTCCAGAACAGTTTGCCCTTTTGATTGGAGATGAGTTAGAAACTAACCCCTCACTGCACTGTCTGTTCTCGGGTGACTCTCCTGTGTCTTTCCATATAGCTGATATTACACCAGCCATGCAGGTTTGCCTTTATCAGCTGCTGTCGTGCTCCTATACCGGCATCAGCCGCCGCCTTTTTCTTGAAAGTCGGGCGCTGGAGTTGCTGAGCCATCAACTGGAACCCCTGCTGGCAACTTGCCGAACCGCTGAAAAACGTCCCCTGCGTTCTAGTGAAGCAGAGCGGACAGAACATGCCCGCAATCTCCTTATCGCTGATCTTGAAAATCCACCGGGACTCCTTGAGCTGGCCTCCTCCGTTGGCATGTCACATTCAAAGCTAAACCGTTGTTTTAAGCAAATGTATGGTTTAACGCCCTTTGCCTGTCTCCGCAAAGAGCGGCTGGGGCAGGCGCGGGTTCTCCTCTTAAATAACAACAGCAATGTCACCGAGGTTGCCTACAGTGTTGGTTACTCCAGTTTAAGCCACTTTGCCAAGGCTTATCGCGGGCAGTTTGGTGAACTTCCAGGCGCATGCCTAAGGCATTAGCGTCTTGTTTTTGAATGACCTGCCAGACTCCGGGTTCTTTTATTTCTTTAATCGCTAAAAGTTGTTCCGCAATCGTTAGCAGTACATACTATGCTTTTGTTAAAAACAATATTCAATATCGTTTAACTATTATATGTAACGCAACAAAAGGAGAAATAATGAAAAAAACAAGTCTGTTACTTTTGGCTCTACTGTGTCTGACAACTGTAGCGCAGGCGCATTCGGTGTGGATTAACTCTTTCGAGTCACATGCACACCAACCCCCGCACACCATGATTTCACTCGGCTGGGGTCATGCGTTACCGATGGATGATATTTTAACCTCACCCAACGGGCGAGTTGCCATTGAAAGCTTTCAGCTTATCGACCCCAGCATGAAAAAGCATGATTTGATCAAACCACCCTTTGCGATGAGTGAACCTGATCAATCAACCGCCAATTTTGAACTGTATGCCGCAGACTTGGCGACCCAGAAAGTGGCGTTAAAAAAAGACAGTGAGCCTGGTGTTTACCAGTTTGGCGCTGTCTCCAAAGCCTCTTTTTATACCCAGTATATTGATAAAAAAGGCAAGCAACGTTTGCAAATGAAGCCACGCGATCAGATTAAAGATATCAAGAAAGTGCTGATGTCGGTAAAATATCAGGCGTTTGCCAAATCGTATATGACTGTCGGTGAGTGGATTAACCCCAAACCATTGGGGCATGGCTTAGAGATAATTCCCCGTTCTGATTTGAGTAATCTACACGTTGGTGATCTAGTTGAAGTCGATGTGCTGTTCTATGGTCAACCACTGAATGCCTCTGCAAAAAGCATTGAATATATTACCGCGTTCAGCAGCAGTTTCGGTCAGAGTGATGGCTTTTCATTGTTCTCCTATATCAAGGATGGCAAGGCGCAATTTCGGGTACAAAGCGCAGGTCAATGGGTGATTGGTGTCAACCATAAGGATGATGTCACTGAAGATGGACCGCTGAAAGATCTGTCTGGTAAAGCATCGCAGGTCTATCACGGTGCCAGTTTGACCTTTAATGTCAAATAGTTCTCGTTTTTGATGAAGGTTGTAAGGTGACCGCCATTTTCGCATCTCAGTGTGAAAATGGCGGTTTTTTGTATTGGATGTTTCTTTACAATAAGACCCATGTGATTAAAATCACTGCCCCACTGTCAATGGCTGGTTATAATAAAAGTGTTTTTTAAATTATTAGTACCGTCCCTTTTATTGACAGGTTGCACAAAATGAAAACAATTCAGCTTGGCGCTCCGGTAGCAACAGCTATCCCCAATAATTTTAGAATCGATCTGCCGCCAGAGATTGGCCAAGGAGGTGTTGACATTAATTGCTTTGTTTCTGGCTTGCAGTTAAGGGTGGTGACAACCAGATTTGAAGAAATGACCGTTCTCCAAAGTCGTTCTTCTGCGGGCGGGGCTGTGACAGGATTTGGGTTTTGTTTGGAAGGATATTTTGAATCCAGATCGGACTGTGCAAAAGGTTTGGTCCTTTGCAAACCCAATTTGAGCGGTTTTTTCAGCTGCCCAGAAGTTATGGATGTGGCGATGATGGTGGATTGTCAACCAATGAGGTATGGCGTCATTGTTATGCCGCATGAAACATTGAATGTGCTTGCTAGAAATGACGAAGAGCATTTGGCACCGATTATCGAAAAGTTGGATATTTGTGTCCCCGGCCTGCTTTCTGATGTCTTGACACCTGCCATGCGTATGGCTTTTCACCAGATACTTTGTTGCCCCTATGTTGGTTTGATTCGAGAGCTTTTTTTAGAAAGCAAGGTGATGGAGTTACTGGCGCTTAAATTGGAACAGTTGCGTTTTGGTTATGTGTCTGACTGTCGTAACTCCGTTACTGTCAAGACAGCAGATATCGAAAGGATACGATATGCTGCGGAGATACTGACCCGTGATTTGGAGAACTCACCTGACACTACGCAGTTAGCTCATGCCGTAGGTATGGGGCGCAGCAAGTTTTATCAATGCTTTCGCGATGTTTATGGATTGTCTCCTTTTGAGTATTTACGTGAGCAACGGCTGGAGAAAGCCAGATATTTGTTGCAGGAAGGTGCGGTCAATGTCACCGAAGCTGCCTTGTGTGCCGGGTATGGTCATTTGAGTTATTTCGCCAAAGCCTTCAAAGCGATGTACGGCGTTTCACCCAAAGAATATCTTGATTCTGCTCGGTATTAAGAGAGAAAAACCCTCCAGATAATTGCCTGTGGACGCTAGTGCCAATAAAACGGACACCGGTGTTAGCAGGCTTTTTATTTTCTGTTTATTGTCGCATTTGAAAGTAACTTTCATTGTCAGTAACGGAAGAAACAGGAGGTAATGTGAAGATTTATTACAAAATGATGGCGGTTTTTCTGATAGTAATCGTCGGATTTGTATTGCCCGCCATGGCGATACAAAATGATGAAACGGCATTGGATACCATAACGGTCACCGCTCAAAAGCAGGAAGAGAACGTTCAGGATGTGCCATTAAGTATCAGTGTGTTTAGCGAGCAGGGCATTGAGGATCGCATGATCGATTCGGTGGTCGAAATCGCTGATTTTGTGCCGAATCTGACGATCTTCGAGAACGGGGCAACAGGCATGAATTCCCCATCCACAAGAGGGATTCATGCTTTTGTCGAATCCATGACCGTTTCCACCGGTCTCTTTATTGATGGAATCCCCGTTTTATCGGCTTCCGGTTTCGAAGATACGCTTATCGATATCGAGCAGATAGAGGTTCTTCGTGGCCCTCAAGGTACATTGTACGGCAAGAACACGGAGGCCGGTGTCATAAATATCATCACTCAGCAACCAAATAATATCTTTCGGGGTCAAGTTTCCGGCGAGTTGGGAGAAGATGAAAAACGACAACTAACATTCAATTTAAGCGGTCCCATCATGGAGGATAAACTGTTTTTTGGTGTTTCAGGCAAATACTATGAAAAAGAAGGTTTTATCGACAATACCTTCACCGGCAAACCGGAAAATGACAGATCCCAATGGTATGGCAAAGGGCAGTTGCGCTGGACCCCAACGGACAAATTTGACATCTCGTTGTTTTTATCCCGTCTTGAGTATGATGATGCTGGTAACAATATGAACCTGACGGAGGATGGGAAGGCTATGTTCGGATTGCCCGCCCCCGAGTACCGCAGCGTTGCTTCGGATTTTGAGGCCGCAAACGATTCTGTCTTGAATATGCAGAATTTGAAAGTGACCTACAATTTCTCCGATACATTGAAACTAACGTCGATATCTTCAAACAGGGTCTATGATGACAAGCGTAAAAGCGATTGGGATTTAAGCCCCTACAAATTGATGCATAATCAGGTGGACAGCCAATACAGCAAGCTGTCTCAGGAGTTGCGTCTGGCTTCATCGACAGACCAATTGAAATGGCTAGTCGGCGTATATTACGACCGGGATGATAACGATGTTCATACGCAGCAGGATTCGATGGTTCCGTCAATGATAACCGCCAATGACCGCGAATTTGAAGGCGACGCATATGCTGTTTTCGGACAAATCAGCTACCCCTTTATGGACAGGTTCCGTTTAACCGCTGGGTTGCGTTACGAAAACCAAGATATGGAATTCACTAATAATGTCGCCAGCACTCAATATAAGAGTTCCTGGGATGAAGTGTCCCCGAAGGTCGCTTTGGACTGCCAGTTCTCTTCTAACGCCATGTTATATATCAGTGTTTCTAAAGGGTATCGTTCTGGCGGGTTTAACACCTATGCGACCGATTCTCAATATGTCAGCTATGACGAAGAAAAATTATGGTCCTATGAAACGGGTCTGAAAACAACATGGTTGGATCAACGGCTTATTGTAAACGGTGCTCTCTTTTATATGGAGATCGAGAACATGCATGTGAGCGAGGCTGTTACTCCTATGGAGGCGTATCTCACTAATGCTGGGGAAGCATCGGCTATCGGTGGGGAAATAGATATAACCGCAAACCTGTTCAAAGGCCTGTCTCTGGTTGCCGGATTCGGGTATACGAATATCGAATTCGATAAGTTTAGTGACGCTGCGGGCGATTATGAAGGGAACAAGAACCCCTATGCTCCCGAATACACGTTCAATGTGGGTGCGCAATATAGAAGCACCATGGGATTGTATGTCAGAGGTGATCTGATCGGTTGTGGCAAAGTGTATTTTGACAAAGAAAATGAATTTTCACGCGATCCCTACGAAATTGTTAATGTCAAAATAGGCTATGAAGAGGAGAGTTGGGATGTTTATCTTTACGGTAAAAATATCTTTGATGAGGAGTATGATGACGATGGCATCTTTGGTGGGTTGTACACAGTTTATAGTGCCCCCCGGGAGATCGGAGCTAAACTGACCTATCGTTTTTAATGCTCGGCTCAAAAATTCACCAAATTTATAGGTATAAGGAGAGAAACAATGAAAATAACAATTTTTACATTGCTTACCATCATGTTATTGGTTTCGGCGGCATCCGCTCATCGGCTCTGGATCAACGTATTTGAATCCCATGCTCACAAACCCCCTCATGCCATGGTGTCTTTGGGCTGGGGACACTCCTTGCCCATGGACGATATTCTGACCTCGACAACCAGTCGTGTTGAAATAGACAGCTTTATTATGCTAAATCCTGCCATGGAGAAAATCGAGCTGGCTTTGCCGCCGTATGAAATCAATGCTCCAGATACAATAACCGCAGATGTCGATATCTATACAGCCGACATGGCAAGCCACAAAATCACGCTCAAGGAGGATAGCCGTCAGGGAGTGTATCAGTTTGGCACAATCTCAAAACCAACTTTTTATACCAGCTATAGAGATAAAAAAGGGAGACAGCGGATGCAACTGAAGCCCTTAAGTGAGATCGATGATCTTGGGCATGTAATAAATTCATTGAAATATCAGGCGTTTGCGAAATCTTATCTGACCGTTGGCAGTTGGAGCCAGCCGCAACCTCTGGGTCATGGTTTGGAAATCATCCCCCGCACCGATCTCAGCAATATTTCTGTTGGCGATGAGGTGGAGGTGGATGTTCTGTTTTACGGTAAACCTTTAAGTGTCACAGCCAAAAGCATGGATTACATTGTTGCCTACAGCAGCAGCTTTGGCCAGAGCGGTGACTTTTTTATCGGTTCTTATCTTGTGGATGGCAAAGCGCAATTTCGTGTGCAGAGTTCTGGGCAGTGGATCATTGGAATTTACCATAAGGACGATGTCACTCCAGACGGCTCACTCAAAGACCTAGTTGGCAAGGCACAGCAGGTCTACCACAGTGCGACCCTGACTTTTAACGTCAAATAACCTTTTTACCGATACCTTTACCAACGGCGCAGTCAATGATGTTGATCGAATATTGTGGCTGTGCCGTTTTATTTTTTGAATGATCCCTTTCCGCCTTAATCGTAAACACCAGTCCATCGTTTTTCACGGGTATGCCATAAACGCAGGACATAAATAACCGATTATTGAATTCGTAACGCACCTCATGGTCTCCAACGTGAATATTGTACACCTCGCATAGTTCAAACTCTTCAAGCATTCTGTTGGTTTACTGTTAACATGTTTCGTAATTTATGTGTATATTCCTAAGTATGTAATATTGTGTAGAAACTTATCTTGTAATTGATTTGTAGTTGTCGTATGATTGTAAATGGGAATGTCGCATTTTTGCATGGAGGAATCGATGCCTGTTAAGAACACATTGGAAGGTAAAATAGCGTATCGCATAAAACGCAGCAAGGTTTCTGTTTTTGTGCGTGACGATTTTAAGGATATTGGTGGTTATGATCAAGTTGGTCGTATTTTGAGGGGTCTTGTAAAAAAAGAACGTCTTATTACCTTAGGTTATGGTGCATATGCACGTTCTAGAAAATCGAGTGTTAGTGGTGCTATTGTTCCAGAAAAATCTTTGCCGGAACTTGCAAGAGACCTCCTGAATAAACTTGGGGTTGAGACCTTTTCGTCATCTGCCGAGCAGGTTTATAATTCTGGAGAATCAACACAGGTTCCAACTGGCCGTGTAATCGGTGTTAAGGATAGGATTGTCCGGCGTATTGGCTATAACGGAAGGTACATTTCTTTTGAAAAAGTCTCTTAATGCAAATGTTGTTCAGGATGTCGCCCTAGAATTTGGTGTTGACACTTCTTTTATAGAGAAAGATTGGTATGCGGTACAACTTCTTGCCCTCATTTCTGAGTTGCAAATTGATGGCAATGTGAAAATGGTGTTTTCAGGAGGTACTAGTCTTTCCAAGGGCTACGGTTTAATAAAACGGTTTTCAGAGGATTTGGACTTTATTTTGACTATCCCTGATGGACGTTCATTGTCTGCCAGACAAAGGAAACATTTTCGCAAAGAAGTGGTTTCTGCAATACAAAATGATGAGCGTTTTAGTATTAATGAGAATGATGTTCTGCGCGGTGATAATTATCGATTTTTCAAAATACCCATTAAATACGACCGGGCTTTTAAGGGAGTATTTCTGAGGCCGCATCTCCAATTAGAGATGACCTTTATGGAGCTTAAACAGCCTTCTCGGCGCATGAGTATTTGTTCAATAGTCTCTGAGGCGACAAAGACCGCTCCAGAACTGGAAATTGATTGTGTTTCGGCTATTGAAACGGCCGGTGACAAGCTAAGTGCCTTAACGTGGCGCATCCTTGTTCGTGATCGGGCGAATGACAAGGATGATCCCACAACCATTCGCCATCTTCATGATCTTGCGGCATTGGAAGGTGTGATTACAGCCGCAGCTGACATTTTTGTATCTTCGGCTAAAAGATCGTTGGATCAAGACACCGATCGCAGAGGTGGCGATATTATAGCCAGCATGCCTGTAACTGATAGATTGGTAAATGCCTTGAAAGTCTTAAGGGAGGATGACTTGTACCAAAAGGAGTACAGGTGGTATGTAGAAAGTATGTCCTATGCTGTCGATAATGAACAAATCGGGTTTGAGGCGGCAGTTCAAGCCCTTGAAAGGATTGTTCGTCTTTATTTGCAAGCCTGACTTGATTACCGTTTTCACGGGTACGCCATAAACGCAGTGGCCACCTGTTTCAAGATCAATATTAAGCAATTGTTTGTTAAGAAAAAAGCTACCTGCCGAAACTGATCCGCTATCTCCATCTGAATCCACTACACGCACGACGGGTAAATGTCTGATGGATATAATGTCATGGTCAGTCGGGATATCGCCATAATAGCGGATTTTACCTGAGCGCCGATTTTCTTGGTTACGGTAAAATGTATCTGGATAAAGCCAATCAAAACGAAAAAGAAGCCTATCAACTGGTGAATGCCAAAATTGGTTATGAGGGTCAATCGTTTGATCTTTATCTCTATGCTGAAAATCTTTTTGACACAAATTATGATACCGAAAAAGCCTATGGGTATTATGGTTTTTACAGCGACCCTCGCGAAGTAGGGGTGCAGCTCGTTTATCGATTTTAATTGTTAGTGTTTCCTGTTTGGACTGCCTCGCTGGCTAATCATGGGGCTTTTTGGTTGTTGGCAAGGCGCAGCAGGTCTACCACAGTGCGACCCTGACTTTTAACGTCAAGTAACCATTTTTACAGATACATTTACCAACGGCGCAGTCAATGAT
>JADGDX010000045.1 GCA_016744675.1 Desulfuromusa sp.
AAGCTTCAGTAAATGTCCAAATGGTCCGCAGCAAATGCTCCGGGCCATTTTTTTATCGACTAAAATCAAAATTCCCAACTGAAACCCACTCTATTTCTATCGCCATATAATTCCCATACATGTGAAATACTACATGACAAAGGACTAATGCTGTGTTATGAATGGCCTCTAACCATTCTCCCATCCTGCCAACTTTACAGAGAAAAAGGGAAATCATCCATGAGACTTAGAAGTAAAATCATCGTTAATGCCATGGCACTCATCTTAATAACCGTGATCGCTGTCTTGAGTGTTGCGCTGTATCAAAAGTCGGCCCTTAGCCATGCAGTCAACAATGAGATTAATCACTTGGCTCAAAAAGAGGCTGAAAGTATTGCGCGCGATGTCTACCTGATGTGCCGAACGTCTCAGGAATCAGTTCAGGTCATGGTTGATGCGAGTCTTAATGTCGCTCGAGAAACGCTCCATCAGGAGGGTGGCCTGTCAGCAGGATCCGATACGGTCCAATGGTCGGCTATCAATCAATATACGAAAACCTCTACAACCTTAAATCTCCCACAAATGATGGTTGGCTCAACACGTCTTAAGAAAAACACAGACATGCAAGTTAAGACACCCGTCGTTGATAAAGTTCAAGCTCTGGTTGGAGGAACAGCAACGATTTTCCAACGCATGAATAATGCCGGTGACATGCTGCGTATTGCAACGAATGTTGAAAAACAAAACGGAAAGCGTGCAGTCGGAACATATATTCCCAGAGTGAACCCCGATGGGAAAAATAACCCTGTCATTGATAAAGTCCTCAAAGGTGAAACCTTTCGCGGAAGAGCCTTTGTTGTCAATGCGTGGTACATCACCGCGTATGAACCGATTTGGAACAGGAATAAAAGTAAGGTCATCGGGATTCTCTACGTGGGCGTTAAGCAAGAAAATGTCGAAAGTCTACGCAACGGGATCATGGATATTGTCGTAGGTAAAAGTGGTTATGTTTCTGTGATTGGGGGTAAAGGGAAAGACAAAGGTCGCTACATCATTTCTAAAAACGGTGACCAAGACAAAGAAAGCGTCCTCCATGCAAAGGATGCCGATGGCCAACCAATCATCCAAGAAATTATCAACAAAGCTGTCGCACTTAAAACCTTCTCTGGTGGTGAAATCCCGATCGCATTCAAGCAGTATAATTGGCTTGATAAAGGGGAGAGTGGGGCACAAACAAAAGTAACCGCAATCAGTTATTTTGCTCCGTGGGATTGGGTCATCATCTCTGGGTTCAATCAAGAAGATTTTGCCCAATCACACAATATCGTTGCTGATGCCGTTAATTCACAATTAACCTGGATTGCTATGATTGCCATTTTGATGCTCGTGATCTCAGCGATCGGGAACTATTGGCTCGCCGGCAACATCAGTAAGCCTCTTGTCTTAACCGCACAGATGGTCAAAGACCTGCAAGACGGGCAACTCGATAAGCGTCTCAACTTTAACCGCCGCGATGAAATCGGCGACATGGCACGGGTCATTGACGCTTTTGCCAAGGATTTACAACATGAAATTCTGACCGCTTTTGAAAAACTCGCAGCAGGAAATTTCACCTTTGAAGCCCACGGCGTCATCGCTCAACCTCTGCAAGAGACGAATCAATCAATGAACGGGATCATGATGAAGATCAATAGTACCGGCACTCAAATTGCCTCAGCGGCCAACCTGATTGCCGATTCTGGTCAAACTCTGGCCCAAGGAGCAACAGAATCAGCAAGTAGCCTAGAAGAAATTTCAGCTTCACTGAATCAAATGGCCTCACAGACAAAAACAAATGCCGACAACGCAACCATTGCAAATAATCTGTCAGATGAAGCAAAACATGTTGCTGAAAAGGGAAACAAGCAGATGCAGCAAATGCATGCGGCGATGGTCGATATAGATTCAGCGGGTCAGGATATCTCTCGTATCATTAAGACAATTGATGAGATTGCCTTCCAGACGAACCTCCTTGCGCTCAATGCAGCCGTTGAAGCAGCGCGCGCCGGGCAACATGGGAAAGGCTTCGCAGTCGTTGCCGAAGAAGTCCGTAACCTCGCCGCACGTAGTGCCAAGGCTGCGGCAGAAACAGCTGAACTGATTGAAGGATCTGTGGAAAAAACCAAAAACGGCAGCTTCATCGCCGAACAGACAACTGAGTCACTCCAGACCATTGTGACCGAAATCAATAAGGTCAGTGATCTCGTTGGTGAAATCACCATTGCAAGTAATGAACAGGCTCAAGGCATTGGGGAGATTAGTCTGGGGATCCAACAGATTGATACCATCACGCAGCAGAACACAGCCACCGCTGAAGAAAGTGCAGCAACAGCTGAAGAGCTCTCTGGCCAAGCGCAACAACTTAACCACATGCTACATAAATTCACCCTACAATCAGATAACAGCCCACATCCTGGAGATTCGATTAATCAATTAGAGTATTAATCAAATCAACAGCCCATAGCTAAAAAGCCCCGTATTCGGCAAACCGATACGGGGCATTTTTATTCAAATTTATTATAGAAATTGTGCGCAAAAAAGAATTAAATCCGCCCTTCTTCGACACCATGACAAGCAACCTGTCTCCCATCGTCCAATCGATTCAACTGAGGAATTTCATCGATACAACGCTGATTCACATAAGGGCAGCGGCCATGAAAAACACACCCACTTGGAAGATTGATCGGTGTCGGCACCTCGCCTTTCAAGCGGACATGCGTACTCGCCCCTCCTTCTAGCTTTGGAATGGCACTCATTAACGCCTGAGTATAAGGATGGCGGGGTTGCTCAAAAAGAATCCCTGTTTCTGACAATTCACATACTGTTCCAAGGTACATTACTCCGACCCTGTCGCTGAGATGCTCAACCACCGAGAGATCATGCGCTATAAAAAGATATGCCAGATTGCGTTGCTGCTGTAAGTCCATCATCAGGTTAAGAATTTGAGCCTGAATAGAAACATCAAGGGCTGAAATTGGCTCATCGGCAACGATAAATTCCGGATCGACAATCAGGGCACGGGCAATAGAGATTCTCTGTCGTTGTCCCCCGGAAAACTCATGCGGCATACGACTGATCCATTGTGGGTCGCTTCCAACCTGAAGCATAACCTCATCAATACGATCTTTGATTTCACCCTCTGTCAACTGAGGGTTATGAAAGCGCAAAGGATCCGCTAAAGCCTGACGAATCGTCTTGCGTGGGTTCAATGAAGCATAGGGGTCTTGAAACACCATCTGCATTTTTTTTCGATAGGGCAACAATTGCTTATGATCAAGTCCATCGATACGGCTGCCTCGATAACTTATTTCACCCCCATTGGGAGGATATAACCCCATAATGGTTCGACCCAAGGTCGATTTCCCACAACCAGATTCACCAACGACACTAAAAGTTTCACCAGCGGCAAGATCAAAGCTGACGTTATTGACGGCTTTAACCCATGTTTTCTCACACTTCAATCGGCCTTGACTGAACTTTATCTGATCCAGGAAACCGCCCGAAATATCAAAATGCTTATAAAGGTTCTTGACTGATAAAAGAGTGTCGTTCATCTTTGATCGGCTCCAAAAGGTCTCTTCTTAGTTGTAAGATTAAAACTGTTGCTCAAAAGCACCTTACCTTTGCTCCTTTTTAAGCGGATAAAGGTAACACGCCACGAGATTTCCATTTTTCCCGACCCTTAATTGTGGAACTTCGATTTTACACACATCCATCACATGGGCACAACGCGGATTAAAAGAACAACCGGGGGGAATATCCTTCAAAGTTGGCATCATTCCCGGAATCTGGTTCAATCGCTCGCCTTGCCGACTACTCTGAGGCAAAGCCGCGATAAGACCTTGCGTATAGGGATGCTGAGGGTCGGAAATCACTTGGGATGTCGCCCCTTTTTCGACAATACTTCCCGCATACATAACCGCAATGTTTTGCGTCACTTGGCCAACAACGGCAAGATCGTGGGTGATCAGAATCAAACCCATATCATCCGTCTCACAGAGCTCCATCAGAAGCTCCATAATCTCAGCTTGTATCGTCACATCAAGGGCGGTCGTTGGTTCATCAGCAATAATCAGTTCGGGGTCGGTCAATAAAGCGATTGCAATAATGATCCTCTGACGCATTCCTCCAGAAAATTCGTGTGGAAACTGAGCAAGGCGTTTTTCAGGAGAGGGAATATAAACTTTGCGCAGCTTCTCGAGTGCGATATTCCGGGCTTCATCCTGACTCATTCCAGGATTATGCTGATGAAGAGTCTCGGTCATTTGAGTGCCGATCGTCAGCACCGGATTGAGGGTCATCATAGGATCCTGAAAAATCATACTGATGCGGTTCCCTCGAAGACTCCTCATTCTTTCGTCACTGACTTTGGCAAGATTTTCACCCTGAAAATCGACTTCACCGGATGCAATGTAACCAGGTTTACTGATCAGGTTTATAATCGAAAAGCCCGTCACCGACTTTCCCGCCCCTGATTCACCAACCAATCCAAGCCGCTCTCCTTTTTGCAAAGTGAAGCTCACCCCATTGGTTGCAGTAACTTCGCCAGTCCGCAAAGCAAACTTGATAACCAGATCTTTGACTTCAAGTAAGGTTGACATATTGTCCTCTTCAAAACTTTTAACAGGTTGGAACACTCGCTTTTACACTAAAACCGTCATGACCTGGTAGCCAGATTCTATCCTTTATACAACTTGGGATTAAAGACATCGCGTAGGAAATCTCCAAGCATATTGATCGATAAAACCAAAATCACCAACAACAACCCCGGGAGAGCTGTGATCCACCAAGCGCCACTAAAAATGAATTCGAATCCAGAATTGATCAAAGAGCCAAGTGATGGGCGATCAATAGGCATTCCCAATCCCAGGAAAGAGAGAGCAGCCTCACTCATAACGGCATTCGCAACTTGAATCGTTGAAAGAACGAGAATGGGAGACAACGTATTTGGAAAAATCTGCTTAATAATGATTTGGGCTGAGGGAAAGCCCGCGACACGTGCCGCCTCAACATATTCCTTGTTCCGCTCAGCCAAGACCGAAGCACGTACGGTTCGCGCATATTGGGGCCACTGGGAGAAGCCAATCACCAAAATGAGAAAAGGAACCGCAATTTCACCGAATCGAGCCACACCAACGATTGCCTGGAGAATGGCACTCATAAAAATGGCAACCATAAGGTAAGAAAAAGAGAGCTGAACATCAGCAGCACGCATAAAAAATGAATCGAGAAATCCACCGTGATATCCAGCAAAAAGACCGATAAAAACGCCAAGAATGGCCTGTAGGGCAACAGCCCCGAAACCAATAATTAAAGACACTCGCATCCCATAAATCATCGTAGAGAGCATGTCGCGCCCTTGGGAATCGGTCCCCAACACAAAGGCCTTCTCACCTCCATCCTCCCAAACCGGAGGGATTTCGGAATTCATGATATCGATCATTTCAGGATCATAGGGATCGTAAGGTGCGACCAGCGGAGCAAACACTGCTACCATCACCAGCAGGACAAGAACCAAGAGACTGATAATAGCAATTTTATCCCGCTTGAAACTGTACCAGAGAAAACTGTCTTTAAAGCCGGCAAAGGTCATCATTATTTAACCCCCGCGATGCGAACCGTTGGATTAACCAAGCCATAGATCATGTCAACAATCGTGTTCACCCCAACCATGACAATGCCAACAAACATCAGGTAAGCAACCAACAACGGAGCGTCTGAACGTTCAACGGCCTCCATGAACATAAATCCCAACCCCTGCCACTGAAAAACAGTTTCGGTCAATATCGTAAAAGCAATTGTCACCCCCAATTGAACACCGCCAACAGTAATCACAGGCAACAAAGTATTCTTAAAAGCATGGACAAACCAAACCCGCTTTTTGTTAATCCCTTTGGCCCACGCATATTTGATGTATTCACTTTCTAAAACTTCCATCATTTCTGAACGTATCAAACGAATGAACAGCGGAAGCATTATTGAACTGAGTGCAATGCTCGGCATTATGATATGTTTCCAACCATCCACGGTTAACAAACCCGTCCCCCACCCACCGATCATCACCACTTCACCACGGCCATAAGATGGGAGCCAACCGAGCTTGATAGAAAAAACGTAGACCATCATAATAGCGGTCAAGAATACCGGAATAGAAACTCCGACAATACTGCCACCCATCAAAAGCCGTGAAAGCAACGAATTTGGCTTGATCGCAGAAAAGATACCGAGCGGAACAGAGAGAAAAATAATAATCAAGCTGCTGACGAAAACGAGCTCAAGGGTTGCGGGTGCTTTCTCCAAAATAACTTCAGTTGCCGGGCGTTTATAAAACATCGATGTTCCCAGATCACCTTTCACAGCGTTACCGAGAAAACGTCCATACTGGACATACCAAGGATCATTCAGGCCGAGTTTCTCGCGAAATTCTTCACGTTCTTCCATCGAAACAGAAATACCCATCAGCTCACGAAGTGGGTCGCCGACACTTTGCTTAATGGCAAAACCAATAATACTGATAATAATGATGACAATCAGTGCCTGAGTTATGCGACGAATCATGAAAGCTATCATCTATCTCTCCGAAAACAACCAAAGTTTAGGGGAGAGCACCCGTAAGGCACTCTCCCCTTGATGGTAAAATTAAAAAATCAAACGTTTTTACTCGATGACAAGGTCCCCGAAGTAAGGGAAGTTCATCACGTTAACAATAGGAGCAATCTGTAGGTTTGTCTTGCCGGCCCAAGAGAGATCCTGCCAATGCAATGGGACAAAAGCTGCTTCATCATAAGCAATCTTTTCCATCTTTTTCAGCATGGCAGTCCGCTTAACATCGTCGGTTTCTGACTGAACAGCCAAAGTCAATGCGTCAACCTCAGCATTACAATAATGGCCAGAGTTATATTGACCGTAGCCAGTCTCTTTGTTTGGACACATCAACAGAAACTCAAAAAAGTTACCAGTATCTTCTGTATCAGAGTGCCAACCTATCATCTGAACGTCAGCAACCTGCTCATCGAACTTGTCCCAGTATTGAGCTTTAGGCATCGTTTTCAAATTGACCTTAATTCCGATTTTTCCAAGCATTGATGCCGCTGCTTCAGCAATTTTCTCATCGTTGACATAGCGATTATTCGGGGCAATCATACTGATCTCAAAACCCTTTTCATAACCAGCATCCTTCATCAACTGCTTCGCTTTTTTCAGATCATAACGTGGAGTTAAATCAGCGTTGTAACCAAGGTATCCGTTAGGGCTGTTCTGGCCACCTACAGTCGCACGACCTTTCATCAGTTTCTTGGCAATACCAGCATTGTTGATCGCGTAGACAATCGCTTGACGAACTTTCTCATTCTTAAAAGCCTCGACACGCTGCTGATTCAGTTGCAATGTAATAATACGTGTTCCACTCATCGTCACGAGTTTAACATTGCTTGCTTTTTCGATACGATCCATATCCTGTGGTGGAACCGGCATGATGAAATCAACATCACCAGAGAGCAGAGCAGCAACTCGTGTTGCATCATTTTTGATCGGAGTCAGGACAATTTCTTCAACATTGCCAGGAGAAGCCTCATCCCAGTAGCCCTTAAACTCCTTAAAGACAACCTTGACTCCCTGCTGACGCTCAACCACAGTGTATTTTCCTGTTCCAGATGCATTGTCGTTAGCAAAAGAGTACCCGGTTTTGTTGATCACGCCCTTGTCAGTCCCTTTGGCGTCAGTACCAGAGTAGAATTGACTGTCCATTGGAAAGATATAGGTTGCTGTATTGATCAGCAAAGGATAAGGAACTTTCGTAATAATATCGACAGTGTACTTATCGACTTGAACAGGAATCTCAAATTGCTCAAAGATCCCCTTAAAATCGACGGAATCTTTTAAACGTTTAACAGTCCAAATGACATCAGCGGCTGTCAACTCATTACCACTATGAAATTTAACCCCTTTTTTCAAAAAGAAACGGACCGTTTTTTCGTCCTTTCTTTCCCACTTTTCGGCCAAACGCCCCTCAATACTGGTTTCTTTCGTCCAGCGAACCAGAGGATCAAAAACCATATGTGAATACTGCAACATGCCACCAGAAAGCTGCATATGTGGGTCAAGAGAAACCGGGTCAGCATCCATTGCCAACTTCATTGTTTTGGCTTGGACAAAACCAGCCAACAAAAGAACCAGCAGAATCGGAAAGAGCCGGGTAAATAGTTTTTGCATTTCAAAGCCTCCTCGCTTTAGGTATGGACAAAACAAAATGATGTCACAATAACTCATTAATCGTCTTATCCTAAAAAAACCTTATAGTTTGCCCAAAAGGTTGTCAAGAGAAGGGCTCAACATATTTCAAATTAGATTAACTTTCTACTTCACCAATTTGTAGTGGTATTGGCGGTCCAAGAAGTCGTCCGCTTGTTTTTGTGACCAGAACATCATCCTCCAAGCGAATCCCCCCAACATCACTAAAATCAACAAGTCGCTCATAATTTATAAATTCATTATGACGACCTTCAGCCTTCCATTGCTCTATCAGTTGCGGGATGAAGTAAATTCCCGGCTCGACAGTGATGGTAAATCCTTCCTGAAGTTCACGCCCTAAGCGCAGCCCAGAAAGACCAAATTGAGAAGAACGTTGAACCTTATCATCATAGCCGACATGATCCTCACCAAGGTCCTCCATATCATGAACATCCAACCCCAACATGTGCCCTAATCCGTGCGGCATAAACAAAGCATGAGCGCCCGCAGCAACGGCCTGATCAATATCCCCCTGCATTAAGCCAAGAGATTGTAAACCCTCAACCAAAGTCCGGCAGACACTTAGGTGAATATCACGGTATGGGATTCCGGGACGAATCAACTCTCTAGCGCACATCATGCCATTAAGAACCAATTGATACAGATCTCGCTGCAATGAACTGAACCGGCCGCACACCGGAAGGGTTCGGGTGTGATCAGAAGCATAATGGTGAGAACTTTCAACCCCGCAATCGACCAGCAGTAAATCCCCACCCTGCAATGAGTGATGACGCTGATGGTTGTGGAGGATTTCCCCGTGAATTGTCACAATCGGCGGGAAAGAAAGCATTCTTCCAGCACGAGCAGCAACGGCACTCAGCTCACCGGCAATCTCCCACTCAAAAACACCACTGTGTGCCATCTTCCTTGCCGCGGCATGAAGTTGCCCACCCAATTCAGCAGCGGCATCTAGTTCAGCAATTTCCTCTTCCCCCTTAATTGAACGCAGCGCCACAACAGCTTTGAGCAGAGAAAGAGAAATATCCTTTGTGACCTCCAGTCGATTTTTCCCCAGCAACTCACTCAGAGTGATGTGATTTTCCGCTCTAGAAGAAGGAAGATAATGAATCGGCCTTCCCCCTTTGATGAGGGTAGAAATAGTCGCATCAAGGGCACTAAGAGGGGCCGTCTTTGCTATCCCAACCCTCTCAGCCTGGGCTGATAAAGGACATTGCAAGCCGCTCCAGATGACATCCTCTAGCCCCTGCTCTTCACCAAACAGGATTTCCTGCCCAGATTCAATATCAAGAATAACGGCAAGCCGGGGGGAATCGAGGCCACAGAAGTAAAGAAAATGACTGTCCTGACGAAACCGATAGCAGTTATCGGCATAGTTAAATGGAGAATCAACATTTCCCAGCAGGAGAATGACACCTTTGTCGAGCTTCTGAACCAATCCCTGACGGCGCTGTTGATAGATTTCTTTTAAAAACATTGGAGCGATCCTTTTCTTACCCAAAAAGAGAACTATTAGGGTTGTATTTTTTCAAAGATTTATCTCCTTTATGATAGACTCTGATGACATTCCCAAGGAGAGAAAAATGTCACGCTGGCTAAAAATTACTCTGATTTCCGTTGTCGTTATTTTTGGATTACTGCTTTCATCCATGGTGATCGTCCCCTGGCAAATCAAAAAACAAGGGAGCCATTGGGTTGACGAAAATACTCAGCGCACCTTAACGATCGAGAAAGCATTCTTTAATCCCTTCACTCTGACAGTTGAAATCAGCGGAACACAACTGACTGAACAAAATAGCGTTCAAAATTTCATCACCTTTAAAAGGTTGATGATCTCTGCCAGCATCACATCAATCATAAAACAGGCCATCATTCTTGATCGAGTCGAACTTGATGATCCTTTTATTAATGTCGAACTCCTCGGCAAGCAGGAATTCAACTTCTCTGACTTTACCCGCCTTGGAGAAGGGAAACCAGAGCCAGCCGCAACTGAACCGAAAAAACCAGTTCACCTTTCTTTCAACAATATTATTTTAACAAATGGCAATATTGATTTTACCGATCAAACCTCGGACAAAAAATCACAACACCTGATTCGGCAACTGAATCTCAATGTTCCCTTTATTGGCAATATCCCCTATCTAACTGACTCTTACGTTGAACCCTTGCTCAGCATGCTCTTAAACGGTGCCGAAATAAGAGCTAACGGACAACTCAAACCTTTTCATGACTCCCTTGAGACCGACCTCTACCTTAGCCTTGAGAATGTCGACCTTGCCCATTATGCTTTCCACTCCCCGGTTCCACTACCAATCGACGTCAAGCAAGGAACACTCGATTGCGAAATTGATCTGTCTTACCACATCTCTAAGTCAGAGAAACCTCGCTTGATGGTGGGCGGTGAATTGGCTCTCTCTGATATTGATCTACGCGAGTTAAGTGGACAAAATCTATTTACCATGTCGACTCTTATCCTTGACCTTGACTGGGCAAATCTTTTCACTCAGGATTTCAATCTGGTCTCCCTCGATATCTATGAACCACAGCTTTATATTGATCGAGATCACTCCGGTCTCTGGAACTTTCAGCGCATTACACCATCACAACAACATCCGTCGCCCGCAAAGGAACAACCTGCTGCGGAGAAGCAAGAATCAGAGGCCTTCCCCTTTTTAACCATTGGACATGTTTCTTTAATTGATGGGAAACTTCACTATCGTGATGATTTTGTTCCTCAAGGATTTGCTGAGGAAATTCATCTGACCAACATTGATCTTAACAACCTCTCAAACCACTTGAATCAGAAAACGGGAATCGCCCTAAAGTTACAAACGGGGCGCCAGGTTGCCATTGAAACAAAGGGTGAAATTGGAATCAACCCAGCCACCGCCAGCATCGATTTTTCACTGAGAGATTTATCTCTGGCACCTTATTATCCTTACTTGGAGGAACAGTTAACCGCCCCGATCAAGGGGCTCTTAGGTCTTTCGGGACAGTTTATTTACGACGAAGACGGCAACTTCAAAGTGGAGCAAGCCCAATTATCCTTAAATGATTTACACGTTCCATTTATCGACGATGATCAATTTAACCTAGAAACATTGAATATTTCAGAAAGCTCTTTCGACCTGAATCACCAATATCTCAATCTAGGGAAGATTCAATTCAACTCTGGAAATATCGTCGCCACCCGTTATGCGGATGGCAGTTTATCTCCATTAAAACTATTACGTGAACAGCCTCAGAAGGAAAAAGCTGAAGAAAGTGACGTCAAGGTCGATAGTCAACCATGGCAAGTTCGTGCTGAGAGCTTTGATCTGCAAAAGTTCAAATTTTTGCTGACCGATCTCACCCTACTAAAAAAACCACAAATCAACATTTCAGATTTCAACATTCATGCTGAAAATCTTAGTTACCCTGAGGCTCTGACCAGCCCCTTTTCTCTTGGAGCTAAAGTCGGGAAAAGAGGAGAGATCAAGGTTGATGGAAGTGTCATCCATACCCCCTTGCAACTTCAAGCTCAAACCAATATCAAAGCATTCCCTCTTCCGTTCTTGAATAATTTTGTTCCGGAAGGGATCAACGTCAATTTGAAAAGCGGTCAGTTTTTCTCAACTTTGGCGATCAATCTCAAGCAACAACCCGATCGTTTCACTGGAGACTTTTCAGGACAACTCCATGTGAATAATTTCGACCTGCGCGATCCCATTGGAGAAGGAGACCTTCTCGTGTGGAAGAGCCTCGCCCTTGACGGTATCAGCGGCGACCTCTCCCCTCTATCGCTCCATATCAAAGATATTTCCTTAAGTGACTACCTGGCAAACATCCAGATCGCCCCGGAGGGTCAGGTTAACCTTATCAACCTGACCTCAGAAACCCAAGGTCAGGAAACAGAAACTCAAGACAGCACAGAAAAAGTACCAACAACCACAGATATTCAATCACAGAACGAACCCGCACCTGAGATCAGGATTGACACCCTAACGCTACAAAATGGAACCGTCTCATTCATCGACCGTCATCTGGAAAGTCTCTTTTCAACCACGATGTACAAATTGGGGGGCCGGGTAAGCGGGCTTAGCTCAGCAAAAGAAATGCAGGCCGACGTTGACCTGCGTGGACAGTTGGAGAACCATTCACCACTTTCCATTCAGGGAAAGGTGAACCCCTTAAGCCAGGATCTGTTTGCCGACCTGACCCTCAGTTTCAAAGATATTGATCTAACTCCAATGACGCCCTATTCCGGCACTTTCCTAGGGTATGTAATCGACACAGGAAAGCTTCATCTCGATCTGAATTATTCCATCAAAGAACAACAGATCAACGCCACAAACAAGGTCATGATTGATCAATTTGTTTTCGGAGAGACCGTTGAAAGCGACAAAGCGACATCTCTCCCTGTTGCTTTTGCCATAGATTTACTCAAAGATAGTAATGATGAAATCCACCTTGATATCCCCGTTTCTGGCGATATGAGTGATCCTGAATTCAGTATTGGTGGTGTCATTTTAACCGTTTTGAAAAATTTGCTCGTCAAAGCTGCGACATCTCCTTTTTCTCTCCTCACCTCTGCACTGGGAGGGAGTGAAGATTTCACCAGCATCACATTTAACGCAGGGGAAACAATTCTTGCAGAAGAGCAGGCAATAAAGTTAGAAGAATTAGCGAAGATGCTAACGAAAAGGCCAGGCCTCATTTTAGAAATCAGTGGGTTTGCCGATAAAGAACAAGATCCTGAAGGATATCGGCGCAAGCAATTGGAACAGCGCTTATTGGCTGTCAAACAACGGCAAGCAGAAGGGACAGGAACATCTCCGACGGAACAGGTCATAGCCATCAGTGAAGAAGAATATCCCGAGACCCTGCTCAGCGTTTATAAAGAGGCAGAATTCCCCCGCCCGCGCAATTTTGTTGGTATTTTGAAAAAAATCCCTGTCTCCGAGATGAAAAAGCTCCTCTTGGCGAATATCCGTGTCGAAGAAGAACAACTTCAGCAATTAGCAAAAGAGCGGGCCATGGCCGTTCGTGACACCCTCGTTTTATCTAACGAAGAGATTAAGCCACGCCTGTTTCTAAAAAAAGCTGATATTTACCAACCCCCAAAGAATGCACCAGCAAGTCGTGTTGAATTCAATATCAGCAGCAAGTAGAAAAGTAGCCATTTTAAAATGAGACATTTTCTTTCATACATGACCTTTATTAGCTTCTCCATTGTGATGACAACGGCCTGCTTTGCCGAGATACAGCTGGAAGGAACCCCTACTCAGAGTGGATTAATCTACGGGCATATCAATCCTGACAGTCAGGTTTATTATGGGGATAGACAATTGAAAATCTCCCCAGATGGGTCCTTTATCATTGGTTTTGGCCGTGATGTGGAACGGCAACAAGCGCTGACTTTAATTGACACTGACGGGAACACCCATCAACATCAAATCGATCTTAAACAGCGCAAATATGACATCCAGGAAATCAACGGTATTAGCAAACGGATGATGAATCCGACCAAAGAAGATCTCCTCCGCATTGGAGAGGAAGCGCAGCTTGTTGCAAAAGCCCGCCGACTGAACAGCGACCTCTTACATTTTAAAGAAAGTTTTATTTGGCCAGTGATGGGTCGAATCAGTGGAATTTACGGTAGTCAGAGAATCTTCAATGGCGAATCGCGCCGTCCCCACTTTGGTATTGATATCGCGGCTGCAACAGGAACACCGGTCAAAGCGCCGGCAGGAGGAGTAGTCACCCTAGCACATTCGGGAATGTTCTTTTCCGGAGCAACCCTCATCTTGGATCACGGCCACGGCCTTTCTTCTTCTTTTCTTCATCTGGATAGAATTTTGGTCAGGGTTGGCGAGCAGATTACCCAAGGAGAGGTCATCGCTGAAGTCGGTGCAACAGGACGGGTCACCGGCCCTCACCTCGACTGGCGAATCAACTGGTTCGATCAGCGCCTTGATCCAGCTTATTTTGTCCCGCCAATGGCTCAATAAAGTTTCCTTTTAGAAAAAGTTGAGCCCAGCACATTAAAGGTGTTCTCAACAATAAACAAAGCGTGATCATCGACGGTAAAAACAATCTCTTCCAACCGTTTGAGCTGAATGTTGTTAATCACTACCATCAGAACAGTCTTCGCTTCACGACGGTAGGCTCCAACTGCTGGAACCATTGTTGTCCCAATTTTCAAGTGGCTCATAATCTGATCAGCAATCGTCTCTGATTGTGGTGAAATAACGAAGACCAACTTGCGCTGACTAAACAGTGACAAGGTGTAATCAATCGCCTGAGCCGCAACAAAGACTCCAATCATTGACGCTATCACTAAATCGGCAGGCATCGAAAAGAAGCAAATTACGTAGAGGGTTAAATTAAAGCCAAAAGAAAATTTCCCCACTCCAAGATTATATTTCTGGTTCAGAATCACCGCCAGGACATCTGCGCCTCCGTTTGAACCGAGCGACCGCAGAACTGTCCCACTCCCCACACCAAAAATAGCACCAAAAACAAGAGCTGCGTAGAGTTGATTATCAATCGGAATCGGGATATTGATGAACTGATACGACAAAGAGACAACCAACATCGCCAATGCGCTGTACCAGAGAAAACGCCTTGAGACAAAGATGTAACCAAGGATAAACATCGGGATGTTCAGCAAAAGATAGAGCAATCCCGGGTTTAACCAATCGGTTTGATAATGAAGCAACGAAGCAATCCCGAAGAGTCCGCCGGGGATAAACTGCTGTGGAGCTGCAATCCCTTTAAGAACAACAGTTTGAATCAAGGTTCCAACAATAATCAGTCCACAGTTCCAAAAAACCGAATAAACATAATTGCGTTTTTTGTCTGTCATACCTTATCCTTCCATAATCGTCGTCAATTCTATTTTCCGATGTAAAAAGGCGGGATTTTGAACCTCCGCTCGTGCCCTGTCAAGTAGCAATTGCAACCTTTGGTACTTAGCAATAAATTGCTGTTGGTCAGAACAATCAAATTATATCCAGAATTTAATCCAGATGAGATAAAAATGGCGCAATTTAAACTTCAATCCGAATTTAAACCGTGTGGTGACCAGCCCCAAGCAATCAAAGAACTCGTCGAGGGAATCGACCGTGGTGACCGCCATCAGGTCTTACTCGGGGTCACAGGCTCGGGAAAAACCTTCACCATGGCCAATATGGTGAATCAGCTGCAACGCCCCACTCTGGTTCTAGCCCACAACAAAACTCTGGCTGCGCAGCTTTATGGCGAGTTCAAAGAACTTTTCCCCGATAACGCCGTTGAGTATTTTGTCAGTTACTATGATTACTATCAGCCCGAAGCCTACGTTCCCTCGACAGATACCTTTATTGACAAAGATAGCTCGATTAACGAAGAGATTGATAAATTACGTCACAGTGCCACCCGCTCCTTGTTATCGCGCCGTGACGTTCTCATTGTTGCTTCGGTGAGCTGTATTTATGGCCTCGGCTCGCCTGAAGCCTACTACGGCATGCTGGTCAATCTGGAAAGTGGAATGGAACTTGATCGAAACGATTTCCTCCACAAACTGATTGAAATTCAATATGAAAGAAATGACATCGACTTTCACCGTGGCACCTTTCGCGTCCGTGGTGACAGTGTTGAAATCTTCCCCGCTTATGAAGAAAAACGTGCTCTACGAATTGAGTTTTTTGGTGATGAAATTGATGCCATCAGTGAAATTGATCCCCTGCGTGGACAAGTCATTGACCGGCTTGATCGCACCACAATTTTTCCCGCAAGTCACTATGTTGCCACCAAACCAACCCTGAAACGGGCGATTGGTGAAATTCAAGATGAGTTACAGCAGCGCATTCAATTTTTCCAAGAACGGAATATGCTCATCGAAGCACAGCGGATTGAACAACGCACCTTATTTGACATCGAGATGATCGAAGAGATGGGCTATTGCCAGGGGATTGAAAATTATTCCCGTTTTCTCGATGGCCGCGAAGTTGGAGAGCCGCCAGCTACGCTCCTCTCCTACCTACCTGACGATGCCCTGATGTTTATCGATGAAAGCCATGTCAGTGTCAGCCAAGTAGGGGCCATGTATCGCGGCGATCGATCACGCAAAGAGACCCTCACCAACTATGGCTTTCGTATGCCCAGTGCACTTGATAATCGCCCATTGATGTTTGAAGAGTTTCAGAACTGTCAGCCCCAAACAGTATACGTTTCTGCCACCCCGGCTGACTATGAAATGGAAAAAGCCCAAGGGGTTTTTGTTGAGCAGGTCATCCGTCCAACTGGGTTGATTGATCCCCCTATCGAGATTCGCCCTGCTGTCGAACAAGTCGATGACCTCATTGACGAAATTCGCATAACAATAAAAACCGGGTCACGCGTGCTGGTGACGACTCTGACCAAACGAATGGCTGAAGATCTCACTGGCTATTTGCAAGAACTGAACTTCCGGGTCAACTATCTCCACTCCGATATCGACACCCTCGAACGCGTTCAGATTATCCAGGCTCTGCGAGAAGGGGAATTTGATATTTTGATAGGCATCAACCTCTTGCGTGAAGGTCTTGATATCCCTGAGGTCTCTTTGGTCGCCATCCTTGATGCTGACAAAGAAGGCTTTCTCCGCTCAACCCGCTCGTTGATTCAAACCTGCGGTCGGGCATCACGTAACGTCAATGGCCGAGTGATCATGTATGGAGATAAAATCACCCGCTCGATGCAGGCCTGTCTCGATGAAACAGAACGTCGCCGCACCAAACAACTGGCCCACAACAAGAAACATGGGATCACTCCCCAATCGGTTAAAAAATCGATGCGCTCCATCCTTGGGGAAATCTCCAACAAAGACGATTTTACACTGCCGCGAGTTGCTGAAACGGACGCAGACTATCTCAGCCCTAAAGAGATGAAGAAGAAAATCTCTGAACTCAAAAAAGAGATGCTTGCAGCGGCAGCTGACCTCGACTTTGAAAAAGCGGCAAAATTGCGTGACCAGATGTTGTTGATGGAAAAGCAAGATTTAGCTTTACGCTAAATCGACAAACCTAAAGGAATCACGATGCCGATTTCATTTTACGAAGCACGTCAAAAGATACTCGATACGGTTCCTCTTCTTTCAAGTGAAAGAGTTCCGCTTCTTGAAGCTGCAGGACGGGCTATCGCTGAAGATGTCATCGCCAGTCAACCCCTCCCAGCCTTTGATAATTCGGCCATGGATGGATATGCCGTCCAAGCAGAAGAATGTCTCATTGGAAAGACTCTCCCCATAGATGGATACATTCCGGCAGGAAAAACCCTTATCAAGCCTCTTGAGCCGGGAACCGTCGCAAAAATAATGACGGGAGCCCCCGTACCACGAGGAGCCAATGCGATTATCCCATTTGAAAATTGCCAAGAACAACAACATGCAATATCTCCCAACTACACAGTCAAAAAAGGGGATCATATCCGTTGGACCGGTGAAGACATTCGTCCCGGAGATCATATTATCTCTTCTGGAACCGTGCTCCGGTCAGCAGAAATCAGTCTTTTGGCCTCACTCAGGATCGCTACTGTTCCTGTTCATCGGCGTGTTCGTGTCGCGATTCTCTCCACCGGGGATGAGCTGCAAGAAATTGACGAACCCCCTTTTAAGGGTGGAATCGCCAACAGTAACTCATGGGCCATTGCAACAGCGTGTCAAGAAGTCGGTGCAATCCCGGTCATGCTAGGGATTGCCCGTGACAACCTTGCCGATCTGCAAGAGAAAATCAAAGAAGGGCTACAAGCTGATCTCCTTATCACCTCAGCCGGGGTCTCTTCGGGTGATCGTGACCTGGTCCGTGAAGTCCTTGCAACACATGGAGTCACAGAAGTTTTCTGGAAAGTCAAAATAAAGCCTGGTCATCCCACGGCATTTGCCATGCACAACAAGACCCCCGTTTTTTCTCTCCCAGGAAATCCTGTCTCCACATTATTGACCTTCGAAGAATTTGTCCGGCCAGCATTATTGAAAATGATGGGACATCATAGCGTGCTCAAGACCCTTTATCAGGGGGTCTGGGCAGAACCTATCAAGAAAAAACCGGGACGCCTGCAGATCTTGCGCGTTTCTGTCAGTTTTAATCAGGATGGAGAGATCCTGCTCAAAAGTGCCGGGGATCAAAATACCGGAATTTTACGCACTCTGATCAAATCCCAAGGAATTGTCCTGTTACCTGCAGATCGTGACTTTTTTGCTGCGGGAGAAAAAATAGATTTCCATCTGCTCGGAGGATCCACCGCAATCGGTTATTAAGGGCAACATGGCACGAATTTAAGGCGAGCATTTTTCTATTGAAGAAAAAGTTCAATAAACGTAGAATCCCCCGGAATCATTATGGAGGTAGCTAGTTGTCTGGTGACGCTCACGGTCTTCAAAACCGATGGGGGGCGTACCCCGTCCCTGGTGAGTTCGATTCTCATCTACCTCCGCCAACTCAAGCCGGCTCCACTATGGGGT
>JADGDX010000046.1 GCA_016744675.1 Desulfuromusa sp.
CCGAAACGAAGCGACAAGAGAGGACTCTATCTAAAACATCCAAACCTGTCAATCTTTTTTTATCTTTTTTTTCTACATCCCGCCACCCTAAATCTCGAAATTTTCTCTTCGGTATCTCGGGCAACGGAGCGAAGTTATATACAATCTCACCTACACTCGTCAACTCTTTTTTTATCTTTTTCTTACCATTAATTCCATGGTGACGTAACCACCTGTCTATGCGTTGTTTTTCTTAAATAAAAACATACAGACAATCTTCAATTACTTGAGTTACATCCTTGAGACTAGCTCCTTCATTCAGCATCCAAGGAGATCTCATATTGCCTCAATAACAAAATAACTTTTTTTACCCTTTTGGATGAGCAGATAAGAACCATTTATCAAGTCTGACTCTGTCACCTGATAATCCTGATCTGACAGCTTAGCCTTATTTAAACTTAGCCCATTCCCCTTTATAGTCCGACGCAAATCTCCTTTAGAGGGAAAGATTGTCGTTTCCGTGGCAAGCAAATCAACAATCAGTACACCTGCTCCAAACATGGAACGTTCAACCTGATGTGTCGGAACTCCCTCAAAAACCGACAAGAATGTCTCCCTGTCAAGACTGGCTAAGTTTTCGGTCGTTGCCCGCCCAAAAAGAATCTGCGAAGCCTCAACAGCCTTATGATACTCCTCTTGGCTGTGAACCATACAGGTGACTTCCTCAGCCAACCGTTTCTGCAGTGGCCTCTGGTGTGGAGAATCTTCCTGCTCCTTAACCAGCAAATCTATCTGTTCGCGACCCAGCAAGGTAAAAATTTTAATGTATTTCTCAGCATCAGCATCTGAGACATTGAGCCAGAACTGATAAAACTTATATGGTGTCGTCAGCTTAGGATCGAGCCACACATTCCCGCTCTCCGTTTTACCAAATTTGCCCCCATCTGCTTTTGTGATCAGTGGGCATGTCAATGCATACGCATCTCCGCCAACCTTACGACGGATTAGCTCAGTTCCAGTCGTGATATTTCCCCACTGATCAGATCCGCCCATCTGCACTTTACAATTCATCTCACGATACAAATGTAAAAAATCGGTCCCCTGAACCAACTGGTAAGTAAATTCAGTAAAAGACAACCCCGCTTTAGTTTCTTCGCCGAGGCGCTTCTTCACACTGTCCTTGGACATCATATAGTTGACAGTAATGTGCTTCCCTATGTCGCGGATAAAATCAAGAAAGCTGAAGCCTTTCATCCAGTCATAATTATTCACCAACTCGGCAGCATTATTGGCGTCAGAATCAAAGTCCAAAAACCGAGACAATTGTTTCTTCAAACACATTTCATTGTGACGAAGAGTCTTTTCATCAAGAAAATTACGCTCAGCCGACTTTCCCGAGGGGTCGCCAATCATCCCCGTCGCTCCCCCAACCAGCGCAATCGGCTTATGACCAGCAATTTGAAAATGCTTCAGCATCATCACACTAACCAAGTGACCGATATGGAGAGAGTCGGCTGTCGGATCGATTCCAACATAAGCCGAGGTCATTTCCTTTTTGAGCTGATCGTCAGTCCCTGGGGTAATATCGTGAACCATGCCACGCCAGGTTAATTCTTCGACAAAATTCATTTTTAATATTTATCCATGGAATATGTTAAATCATTTCCCCGAAGCTCAATAAACTCGAGAAATCTCATTAATAGCTTTAATTCTGTGCTTGCTGAATACGCTCAATCGCCTCACATCGACCTGTTTCCTCGTTGATCGTTAACAAGACCCCACAAAGATACGGGTTCTTTTTAGCCACCTCAAGCCGAACTGGGAGCTGAGTCAAAAACCTTTGAAGCGCCGTCTCCTTCTGATTACCTATAATTGCGTCCTGACTACCTGTCATTCCTACATCTGTCAGATACCCTGTTCCGCCAGCCAAGATTCGTTCGTCAGCTGTCTGGACATGAGTATGTGTCCCAACAACAGCGGACACTTTACCATCTAGATAATGCCCCATTGCTTGCTTTTCACTTGTTGCCTCAGCGTGAAAGTCAACAAAAACAATTGGCGTTTCACTCTCTAGCTCTGAGAGCAGCTCATCTGCACCCCGAAAAGGACAATCAAGGTTTTTCATAAAAACTCGCCCTTCTAGGTTCAGAACGCCAACCTTAATGCCAGCCGCAGTTTCATAAACACCAATTCCGCCTCCAGGAAGACCGGACGGATAGTTTGCCGGGCGCAGCAAACGTGGTTCTTTATCTAGGACCGGCATAATCTCTTTTTTATCCCAGATATGATTTCCAGAGGTAACAACATCAACGCCGGCGTCAAAAAGCTCACGAAGAACTGGAACTGTCAGGCCATATCCTGCGGCCGCATTTTCTCCATTTGCAACGACCAAATCAATCAGATGCCTATCGATCAACCGATCCAAATGATCAACCAGCATTTTCCTTCCTGCCCTACCAACAATGTCACCAATAAATAATAACTTCACACAACACTCCAAATAAAAAATCAGGACTCGAGTCACAATGCCTCAATGAGACAATATAAGACGAGCCCTGCCTATTCTTTTCGTTCAAACTGAACGCTATTTAGCGTATTCGACCGCCCGAGTCTCACGAATCACATTCACACGGATTTGCCCTGGATAAGTCATTTCTTGCTCTATTTTCTGAGCGATATCCCTTGCAAGCACATGTGAGAACTCATCGGAGACTTGGTCACTAGAGACCATGACTCGTATTTCACGTCCGGCCTGTATTGCAAAACAACCCGTAACTCCGTTAAATGATGTCCCAATTTGCTCTAAGTCACGAAGACGCTTAACATAGGTCTCCATCGTTTCACGACGTGCACCGGGGCGAGCGCCAGAAAGAGCATCGGCTGCCTGAGTCAATATAGCCAAAACAGTATCAGGCTTTTCATCTTCATGGTGAGCGGCAATAGCATGAACGATTTTAGGAGATTCGCCATACTTACGTGCTAAGTCACCACCATTTACTGCGTGTGACCCTTCCATTTCATGACTAACTGCTTTTCCGATATCGTGAAGTAACCCAGCACGCTTTGCCTGCTTAACATTAATGCCCAACTCAGAAGCCATCATTCCACAAAGGAAAGCGACCTCAATGGAGTGGACTAAAACATTCTGCCCATAAGAAGTTCGATATTTGAGCATTCCAAGCAATTTGATAATTTCAGGATGAATACCATGAACACCAACATCGAAGGTTGCCTGTTCGCCAGCCTGACGAATTTCTTCATCAACTTCTTCTTGGGCCTTTTCAACCAATTCTTCAATTCGCGCTGGATGAATTCGACCATCGGCAATAAGACGTTCCAGTGAGATTCGAGCAACCTCCCTGCGCACAGGATTGAACCCTGAAATAACCACAGCCTCAGGAGTGTCGTCGATAATCAGATCAATCCCTGTAGCAGCTTCGATCGCACGGATATTTCGGCCCTCACGCCCGATAATCCGCCCCTTCATTTCGTCCGAAGGAAGAGGGACAACGCTAACTGTTTTTTCAGCAACAAAATCACCAGCGTAGCGTTGAATCGCCAATGCCATAATTTTCTTTGCTTTCTTGTCAGCAACTTCGTGTGCCTCATCCTCAATCTGCTTTATTCCCTTAGCAGCATCGTGCCGGGCCTGACTTAACATTGAATCAATTAATTGCTGCTTTGCTTGATCAGCACTCATTCCTGAAATTTGCTCGAGTTGCCTGCGCTGATCTGCATAAATCTTATCAATTTCAGCGGTCTTACTCTGCAGCCGCTCATTTTGTTGTCGCTGCTGGTTTTCCCGTTGTGTCAACTCATCCGTTTTCTTTTCAATATGATCTTGCTTGCGCTCAAGGTTTTCTTCTTTCTGCTGGAGACGCGTTTCATGGCTCTGGATTTCTCTACGCAACCCACGGGCCTCTTCCTCCCAGTCTGTTTTCGCCTGAAGAACCACGTCTTTTGCTTGAATCGACGCTTCCTTCCGAAGGGCTCCGGCCTCTCTTTCAGATTCACTGATTATTTTTTCAGCCTCGACCTTTGCGTTATTAATAGACGCTTCAGACAATTTGCGCCGCAAAAACATACCAAGGAAAACACCAACTGCTAAAGCAGCTAGAATGAATACTATTGTCAAAATATCGGTCTGCACGTTAGTTATCCTCTCTTTGCAGAATTTATTATAAACCTGCCAACGCCTTAAGTGCGGCAGGGGATGAATTGTGTTTCTGTAACGACAAACTCCAAAGCTTGGTCGTGATCTTCAGTTGGCAGTTCGTCACAAATCTGCAGATCAAAGCTAAGACCAACCGAAGTCGTTTCAAGCGTCTTACCATTCAGCTGACGGTCATAAAAACCACGACCATATCCTAAACGATGCCCCTTCAGATCAAACGCAACCCCTGGAACAACAAGCAGCTCTATCTCCGAAAGAAGCACTACCTTGCTTTCTTTCGGCTCTGCGACTCCAAACGCTCCAGGAATAAGAGCAGTGAGGGCATCTACCTCACAAAACGCCAACTCGTTACCATCGACCTTCGGGTAACAAACCTTTTTACCAAGGCTTCTGGCAACGAAGAAAATTCGATCTGTCGCAACCTCGTTATTGATCGAGCTATAAAGAGCGACAGATTGAGCATTTTTAAATGATTCGGAACTTAGTAATTGTTCCTGAACCTTTAAGCTCAGATTGCGGTATCGCGACAGATCAAGCTGTCTTCTGCGACTCAAAAACTGCTTACGGACAGTCTCTTTCTCCACAGTACATACCTATAAAAAGAGATATTCAGGATCACAACAAAAAAGGGAGGCACTAAAGAAAGGCAATAGACGGTAGGTGCAAATCCAAGTCTCTGGCGAAACAGAGTAGAAACAATATCAATAAATCAAATATATAAACGTCCCCTATAAACCGGGGATCTCTAACGCCGTCAGACAAAACATGTTCGGTTGGACCGCAATCCCTTAATCGAACAAGAGATTGAACACCAAGTAAAATGGTGTCTGTCTATTCTTTAATTTATGCCAAACCAATCTATTTAAAACCCCCGTGCGCGGAACACTAATCGCGTCAAATGGGGCTAAGTCATAATGATACCTTTAATTTATCATCTTTAGCAACCAGAATTATCAGCGACGGCATGCTCCAAATCTTCGATAAGCTTCAAGAGTCGAACGTCTTTTTTTTCATTCCCCTGATCTTGCTCTTCAAGAAGTTGCAAATGTTGGCCGGCCAGATTAAGTAGAGTTAAAATGGTCAGATCCCTCGTATCAACAGACCTCCCTGAAGCTGTCTCGGCCAATTTCTCTTCGATAAACCGGACAACTCTCTGAATCTGAACTTCAGATTCTTGACTTCGTAAGCTATATTCGCGCCCAAGAATATTGATCTGAACAGTGGGATTCACTTGTCTTCCTCCGAAATGGTCTCAAGGCGTTCTAGGATCCGATCAATTTCTCCGATAAGATACTCACGCTCTCCCTGCCACTCTTCCTTAGCGGATCGAAGCGTGTCAACCTCCGCCCTTAGATGACGATTTTTTTCCAGCAAGGCCTCGACAGCACTCTCCAACCGATCCAAAACATCCATCTTAGATATCCCCACCCCTCTTTACTTTGTATCAAATAGAACCGACACAAACATTTCCGCATCAAAAGGCCGCAAATCATCGAGCTGCTCCCCAATCCCGACGAAACGAACCGGAACCTGCAGTTCAGCCGCAATGGCAACAACGATGCCCCCCTTTGCTGTTCCATCAAGCTTGGTTAGAGCAATTCCATCTAACGCCACAGCGTCATTAAATAGTTTTGCCTGAATCAAAGCATTTTGCCCTGTCGTCGCATCAAGAACCAAAAGAACTTCGTGTGGAGCTCCGGGAATTTCTCTATCCAGCACGCGACGAATCTTCTTCAGCTCCTCCATCAGGTTGACTTTTGTGTGTAAACGCCCCGCAGTATCAAGTAATAAGACGTCAGCTTTTCTGGCAACAGCAGCTTTTGCTGCGTCAAAAGCAACCGCACTTGGATCGGCGCCCTCTGCATGACTGACAACCTCCACGTCAGCGCGATCCCCCCATATCTGCAATTGCTCAGCAGCTGCAGCCCGAAAGGTATCACCAGCCCCAAGAATCACTTTTTTACCATCTTTGGCAAATTGATTAGCTAGCTTTCCAATCGTTGTCGTCTTACCCACGCCATTCACACCGACAACCATCATGACAAAAGGTGTAGCTCGATCGAGATCTAATGGCTTGCTCTCAAAATTTAGAATTTTTTCCAACTCTTCCATTAACAACTGGCGAACCTGGTCCGGAGTCTCAAGCTCTCCTCGAGTTCGACTTGATTCTAGAGAGTCAATTAACAGTTGAGTTGTCGACATCCCGAGGTCAGCAGTAATCAGAATCTCTTCAAGTTCCTCAATTAAATCTTCGTCAATTGCTGTTCTTCCACGCAACAGACTGTCCACTCGCCCCACTAAAGAGGATTGTGTTTTTGCCAACCCATTTTTGAACCGCTCAAACAGTCCAAGAACCGGTTCTGGTTCTGGTTCTGGTTCTGGTTCTGGTTCTGGTTCTTCAGCAACCTTCTCTTCTTGATCGAGTTCAGAGTCAGCCGGTGTTTTTTTTGCTCTTCTAAATATTTTCAGCAGAATAAGAGCTAAAAAGAGAACAACGAGAGTAACCCCAAGGTACAAAGTACCAAAAGCTGCTAAAGTCAGATATTCTTCAGGGACACCAGCAGAGGCAAGCAAGCCAGACAAATCGGTGACACAACCATTAAGCCACTCGACAACAGCGACCCAATTCAACATTCCAATCCACTTCTCAACCCATTCCATAAACTTTAAACTCTTAACCTTTCACAATAAAATCTAAATTTGCTAAAACTCAAACTCATGACGTAATTCATCAACACAGTGACGCATTTTGTACGCCGCCCGGGCAGAAACCCCCGAATCACCTAACTGAAGGATCAATAGATAATCCTCTGTTAAGGGAGAAATCAATGTTTTATTCTTTCCAGCACGAATAACAACCTCCTCAAGGACACCACTATCAATACGAGAAAGAGCATCTCTTAATTGACTGAGGATGATACCGCTATGCGCACCGATAACCTTAATATCATACTCATTGATTCTTGCAACCTGATCAACAGCTTCACCTTCCCAATCAACAATGATTGCACCCAAAGCACCGGGGATATCTTCCAGCAATCGATTCAATAATGATTTAAATGGCATTGTCTTCCTCATCATTCAGGTTTTTTGTTCCACCTATCAAACTGCTACACAGCAGCATCAACATCCTCTGATTCTGAATCGTGAATCCGAACAGAAACCAACTTTGAAATCCCAGGTTCCTGCATTGTCACTCCATACATAACATCTACTATACCCATAGTTCTCTTACTGTGGGTAATAATAATAAACTGAGAATTGTCTGTCATCGACTGAACCATCTCAGCAAAGCGGTCTATATTAGCATCATCTAGAGGAGCATCAACCTCATCAAGAACACAAAAAGGTGTCGGTTTGATCAAAAACAATGAAAAAATCAAAGCCACCGCAGTTAAGGCTTTCTCTCCCCCCGAGAGGAGATTAACATTTTGCAAACGCTTTCCTGGGGGCTGGGCAATAATATCAATCCCTGTCTCAAGGAGATCGTTTTCATCAACAAGGCGTAATTCAGCTTGCCCACCATTAAACATACGAGGGAACACCTGCTTAAACTTTTCATTCACTAACTCAAAGGTTTCTTTGAAACGTCGGCGGGTCGTCCGATTAATTTGACTGATTGCTTTTTGTAGGTCCTCTAGAGAATGATTTAAATCATCTCTTTGTTGAGAGAGAAAATCATAGCGCTCCTCCTGCTCACGATATTCTTCTATGGCCATCAGGTTCACCTCACCAAGAACCTCTACCCGCTGTTGAAGGCGCAGCAATTGTTGCTGTTGGCGACTCTGTTCATCCTCCGTGGCTTCTGGGACCTGATGCTCATGGAGATCAACCCGATAACGGTCTACTACCCCCTGATAAAGGTGATCGATATCAACCTGGAGCTCGTGTTGAGTCCGTTGATACTGAGAAACTGTTTTGCGTAATTCCTCTGCTTCGAAACGAACTCTACGCAATTGGCTTTGAAATTCTTCAAGATGTAACCGTTGTGTTTCATAACTTTCACGCACCGTTTCATTGGTGCGTTGCTGTGCTTCCCGACGCGTCAAAAGCAGGTCAAGTTCGACTTGTAAGCGTTGATCATCTGCATATAATTGCTGTCGAGAGACCCCTCCCGACTGTTGGCGCTCCTTCAATTGAACATGGCGCTCACCGATATCTTCCCGCTGCTTCCTGATCCGTCTCAATGTTTCATTGCGGGCCTGCTGCTGTTGCTCGAAAGAAGCCAAATCAACACGTTGTGCTGTCAACTTATCCCGGGAACTATCAATCTCAGTACGTCGTGCAACCAATTCGTCTTGGTACTGGGCTGAGAGAGTTTCCAGTTGCTGTTGTCTTTTTCCAGACTGTCGATCCCCTTCTGACAACTGCTCTTTTTCCAACAGGAGAGTCTCACGCCCCTCTGCAATCTGCTCCAAGTCAAAAACCAGTACAGCCAAGCGCTTGTTCAAATATTCTGTCTCAGTCTGCAACCCTTGCCGATCTTTAGCAAGCTCCAGCGCTTGAAGCTCCAAACGATGGTTCTCAGAAGTAGCCGCAAGCTGAGATTCCTCAAGCTCAAGCAAACGATCTTGTAGCAGTTCCAACTCTCGCTGTCCTCTATCAGATGTCTCTTCCTGCTCAACAATTTGCTCTGCAATTTCATCAAGCTGGCGCTGTCGGCGCAGCAAACCACTATCACTAGCACTTGTCTCACCACCAGTTAACACCCCCTGCCAATCGAGGCATGTCCCCTTTCGATCGACAAGCAGTATCCCCACGGGCAAAAATGTCTCTAGGAAGTCCGTAACTGAATCCACGAGAAAAACGCCAGAAAAAAGGTTTTTCACCACTTCTCCAGCCCCCCTTGCGAGGACAACCTGGTCAAGCAACGGAATTCCAGCAGAAAAAGAGACTTCTGAGAGTTTGCCAACGGGAAGAATCAGAGAAGCCCGAACTTGTTTCTCTGTTAATAATGATAAGGTTTCAGGGATATCGGATATGCTGTTTGAAGGGACAGCCTGCAAGCGTGTCCCAAGAACCATCTCAACAGCAACTTCTAACTCAGGTGAAACTTTTATAAGATCGGCAAAAATCTGTTGCGGCCCTTTTTTTCTTGCTAAGAGAAGTCGGGCCCCTTCACCATAACCTTCAAAATTAAGCTGCAGAGCCTCCAACGATTCCCTAACAGAGTGTGCTTTCACTAATTGCTTTCGTAATTCTTCCTGACTTATCTCTTTTTGACTGAGGGTCTCCTTGTCTCGGGCTAGCTGAACATTTAGCTCTTCGGTTCGCTCATTCAAATTGTCTTGCTGCGTGCGAACCTTATCCAGTTCGGCGATTAGCCCTTCTCTGCGTTTCTGTAGCTGCTCTTGCTGATCTTGAATTTTACGTGAATCGATATGCGCATTCTCGCTGCGCTCAGCCTCAGTAACAAGATGCCGATCAATTTCTTCCCGGCGGTGCACCAAGCGATTTGTCTGCGCAAGAAGATCCATCAACTCCCGACGACATTCTTCAGATCGGATTGCTAAATCCTGCTCCTGCTTTAAACCCTCCTGCAAAGAGGTTTCGTTTATTTCAACATCGCACTGTAAATCTTCTAAGCGCCCTTTTGAAAATCCATCATCCTCTTCCAGTTGATGAGATTCACTCTCCAAGACGGTCAGTTGCTGGCCATAACTTTCCAGCTCTCCTTCGATATCTTTATCCTGAGCTAGAAGGTGTTCCTGCTGTCGCGCCACCAAGATTCGTTCGTTCTCAATCCTCTGAATTTCAGAGCCAAGTGAGTATACTTTCTCCTGGGCCTGTCGGTGTTCGGCCTCCGATGCAGATAATAATAATTGTTGTTCTTCGAGCTGCAGATCCCCCTCTTCCAATCTAACGTCGAGTCGCGAAAGGACAACGCCCTGCTCCTTTTCCTGCTGTGAAACCACCTTCAAATCACGGTTAAGTTTCTGAAATTTATTACCGGCAAGACTGAGTTCAATCTGTTTTATTTCCCCTCGATAATCACGAAACTTTTCGGCTCTCTGCGCCTGTCGCTTAAGGCTACTTATCTGCCGTCTCACTTCGGCAATGATATCTCCCAAACGCACGAGGTTTTGCTTGGTCGCATCCATTTTTCTCAACGCAGTTTTCTTGCGTGATTTAAACTTCGTCACCCCCGCTGCCTCTTCAATCAAAGCGCGTCGTTCTTCAGGCTTGGCACTCACCAGCATCCCGACTTTTCCCTGCTCAATAATTGAGTAGGCCCTCGCACCGACACCGGTGTCCATAAAAAGTTCGGTAATATCCAACAACCGACAAGGGGTTTTATTGATCAGATACTCACTCTCGCCGCTACGATAGAGCCTGCGAGTGATCATAATTTCAGAGTAATCCCGATAGGCCGCAGGGCAAAGGCCAGCACGATTATCAAATACTATTGAAACCTGCGCTAAACCATGAGGTTTCCGCGTTTCACTTCCCCCGAAGATAACATCCTCCATCATCCGCCCACGCAAATGGCGAGCATTCTGCTCCCCCATCGCCCAACGGATAGCGTCGACAACGTTGCTTTTACCGCAACCATTAGGGCCGACGACACCTGTGATCCCATGCTCAAAGTCGAGAGAGACTTTATCAACAAAGGATTTAAAACCAAGGATATCGAGACGTTTGATCTTCATAACAGCCTAAAGAAGTTTCCTTAAAGATATCGAACCACCGGCAGATAATCGGAAGGCTCTTTTTGCGCGACATAGTTCGATTTACTCAGGGTTGCAATACTATCAGGGGGGTGAAATCATGTAAAGAATAGATGTCCAAAGTATTGCTCTTGCTGGTCTGATTAAGAAACGCTATGATAGCAATTCGCCAATAGTTAACTTTTCGACAGGAACAAACAATCATGGATCAATCTTCAGCACGGGTCTTAATTCGTACCACCTGCTACGTGCTGATTCTTTTTGCAACAATTATTGCAATCGCACTTGTTTTCCTCAGCCAGCTCGACTTAAACGATTACCGTCTTTCCCTTGAGAAACAACTAAGTTCAACCCTTGAGCAACCAGTTCAGATTGGTCACAGCTCCTTAACTTTTAATCGCGGGCTTGCTCTAGACCTAGAAGATTTACGTGTCGGACCAGACCATGCCGTCTTGGCAGACATCCCGAAAATCACGGCAACGCTTAAAATCACCCCACTCTTCAAGGGGCAATTGATCCTCGATCAAATGGTGGTTGAGGAACCAAAACTTCAGCTGTGGTTCCCATATCAAGGGCAGCCTAGCAGTTGGACCTCCCAACGTTTGGTGAGTTCACTTGGAATTAGTCTTCTGAGTATCCGTAACGCCGACATAACAATTCACTACAAACAAAGTGACAAAAAACCACAGACGCTCACACTCTCCAATTTCAATGCCATTCTTCGGGGCTGGAAGCCAGGAAAAACGGGGCGCCTGACGGTCAGTGGTCAACTCCAAGAGCACGGGGGGAGTTTTCTGCTCGAGACCCAACTCCCATCGAGCAAAGACCCTGAAATATGGCGAAATGAGAAACATCAAACACAACTTAAGATTACGAATTTTTCGGCTTCAGAACAACTAAATCCTTTTTCGCAGGGTTTAGCAAGTTCGCTTGATTTAAACCTGAATATCCAAGGCGTTCCAGCCGATGGAGTCCTTTTCACCGCAGCGCTGTCAAATGCAAAGAAACAAACAACCATTTTATCACTATCGGGACTTTGGAAATCATCAGATCAGCAGGAAGCAGTCACCCACCTCAAAGGAGAACTCCTGAAAATACCTCTCGGTGGTGAGTTTTATCTTCTCAGAAAAGATAACAAAAACTATCTCGCTGGGCACTTTGGAGCAGAGAATGTCTCTTTGACCCCTAAGATGTTACAAGCATGGAACATTCCCAATACAAATAAATTCATCGATGGTAATCTTGAGCGACTGACAATCAACGTTAAGAAAAACTGGGACCCGCAAGAGAAATTTTCGGGTTTACCGCAGATAAGTGCGGCAGTGACTATTTGTGACCTCGATTGGGAGCTTCCCGGATTCAAGCAATTCCAGGACCTGTCCGTTGATCTGTCTCTATTAGACAAGACACTCCGTATCAACGATGGGATTATTGTCGGAGCTGATCAGTCCATAGATTTTTCAGGCCAAATCAAGAGCCTTTTCAAACAACCACAGATCAACCTAAAGTTTAGCTTTCTTCCTCAGGTTGGTGATCTCCCAACACTCATCGACCTCCCAGAGGACTGGGATTTATCCGGCAAAGTTCCCGGAGACTTGCACCTGACAGGCCCCCTTGCGCAACCTAACTTTTCATTGAAAGCGGACTTCAGTTCAACCCAGATTCATTTAGGACAACTATTCCGCAAATATCCTTCAGACCAGCTCAAGCTTCAACTTCGTGGGAATCTAAAGCACAATCGACTGAACGCCACTCTTTTTTCTCTTGCCCTCAATGATCTCACTATCTCAGGAGAAGGACAATACCACTCGAAAAGAGGGTTTCAGGTTGAATTAAAACCAATCGATCTTGACAAACTCACGACCTTTTCCCCCTTGCTGTATAAGATTCAGACTCGAGGAGTGATTAAAGGTTCTCTCAGAAAGCAGAATAACGAAGTACAAGGGACCTTCACTCTCATAGAAGCAGGTGCACACCTGACCTCTGTTATCGGAGATTTAAACAGAACATCCGGGACCATCAATCTTGACCAACACGGCTTTACCTTTCATGATCTCCAAGCCTCCTTGGGAGAATCTGACTTTAGCGTTGATGGAACTTTCGTCAACTGGAAAAACCCCCAGCTTGACCTAGACCTCAAAGGTGAGAAAGTCAGAGCCCAAGACCTTATCTTTGCAAACCAACACCTAACTCTGCATGACCTCAATGGTCACCTGCAGATCGATGCCGATGCTATCAGATTCTCACCTATCCACGTTAAGCTTGAAGAAGACACTCTGGCGACAGTGAATGGAGAAGTCACCTTCAAAGCCCCAAAAGTGTCCCTCGATATCCAATCAGATCAAGTTGATGTTCTAGATATAATTGATCTATTTATTGGACCAAAAAAGACTACCAAGAAACCCAATAACAACAAACCTCCCCTATCAATTAAAGTTTCAGCTATGAAAGGGACGCTCGGTGGCCTGCACTTTCAAAATGCTGACGGCTTGATAACGGGAGACAATGAACGGCTGACGATCTTCCCCCTCTCATTTAACAATGGAGACGGGTGGTGCCAAAGCCGAATCGTTCTTGAATATGGCCAGGATAAAGCTCCATTAAAAATATCAGGCCATGCCGAAGGCATTGACGCCTCAGTTTTACACCAAAAACTTTTTGAAAAAAGGGGTTTGGTCAGTGGGAAACTAAAAGGTGACTTCTACATCGAAGGAAGCCCTGGAGATGGTCAGTTCTGGGAGGGAGCACAAGGGGGAATCCATGCTCAGATTAGCAATGGAACCCTGAGAAAGTTTCATGGTTTAGCAAAAGTCTTCTCATTGCTCAATGTTTCACAGATTTTTGCCGGGAAACTCCCCGACATGAACAAAGAAGGAATGCCTTTTACCCTGTTGGAAGGAAACTTTAAGATAGGTTCGGGCAAAGCAATCACCGACAATCTAAACGTCATCAGCGAGGCAATGAACCTTTCGGTGGTAGGATCTCAAAATCTTATAGATGATACCTTGGACTTCACCCTTGGGATAAAGCCATTACGAACTGTCGATAAAATAGTAACATCCATTCCGATTGCTGGATGGATATTGGCTGGCGAGGAAAAGGCTCTAATTACGGCTCACTTTAAAATTGAAGGATCCAGTGATTCTCCAAAAGTTACGGCAATCCCCATTGACTCAGTTTCAAAAACAGTCTTTGGCATTTTTAAACGAACTCTTGGTCTTCCGGGAAAGCTGGTTAAGGACATTAGTACGTTGTTCAACAAAAACCCTAAAAAGAAGTAGAACTTCACCCCCCGTAGAATTAAAGACTTACCCCTTATCCCCCACATAAACTGTCGCAATCCCAAAGGTCTGATCAACGTATTGCACAGGCAAAAAACCAGCCTTTTTCATCATCGTGGCAAATTCATCCTGAGAGGGAAATTCAATAACTGAATCGGGGAGATATTGATAAGCACTCCGCTTTGAAAGAAGCCCACCGATCGTCGGCAAAATCTTCTGAAAATAAAAATAATAAAGTGTCCGAAACAATTGGCTGCGAGGGCTAGAAAATTCAAGAATAACGGCTCTTCCGCCTGGCTTTAAAACCCGATACATTTCGTTTAGACCAGCCTGACGATCAACAACATTACGAATCCCAAAAGCAATCGTAATACCGTCAAAGCACTCATCGGGGTGAGGTATTTCTTCACAGGGAGCATTGACCAACATAATTCTTGAACCATGGGGTGACTCTTTAAGTTTTGATTGCCCCTGAACAAGCATCCCCTGAGTAAAGTCTTCACCAACAATCGTCACAGAAGGATCAGTTTGCTCTGCGACTTCCAGAGCAACATCACAAGTTCCCGTCGCAATATCAAGAACACGTCCATTTTTAGGAATGCTCAACTGGCTCACAGCAAAGCGTCGCCAGCGCCGATCAATACCAAAAGAGAGTAAGCGATTAAGAAAGTCATAACGATAAGCGATATCATCAAACATCTGCCGGACACCACGCCCTTTATCAGATAACTGAAACATAGTATAAACTCCTGTTCAACCAATTATGAGTTGTAGGTGCTGTTTCTAGCATAGAGTCTAGTTACCGCCAACAAAATTAACGTCAAACAAAAAACAGGAAATAACAGATGACATCCAATTTCGAAAAATCATCTCCTCCAATAGAAGTCTGTGCCGCTGTTATTCAGCATCAGAGTAAGGTCCTGATAACGTTACGCCCGAAAGATAAAAGACTTGGTGGCTATTGGGAGTTTCCTGGAGGAAAAATCGAAGAAGGTGAAAGCCCACAAATAGCTCTACTCAGAGAAATACGTGAAGAGCTCGATATCGAGATTGTCGTTGGGTCGCTGATTGAAACAGTATCCCACAGCTATGAATGGGGGAACGTTGTCATTTTAGCCTATGCATGTTCTTGGAACAGTGGGGAGATAAAACATCTTGAAGTTGCTGACCACCGTTGGGTTGCGCCAGCAAATCTTCTCGACTATGATATTTTGGAAGCTGACCAACCGATCATTCAAAAACTACAGAAAGAGGAGAAATTTGCATGAGTATCCACCTGACAATTCTCTGTGAGAATAGTGTCGATAAAGTTAGTCCCTATGGGCTACTGGGAGAACATGGGTTTTCCTGTCATCTAAGAACTCCCGATGGTGATTTTCTTTTCGATTCGGGAGGTGGCATGACAATTATGAACAATGCCAAGCTGTTGGGTGTCGACTTCTCAAAGCTTAAAGGGATTATCTTCAGTCACGGCCACTTTGATCACACTGGGGGGCTAAAACAGGTTCTGGAACAAACAGGTCCGATCCCAATCTATGCCCATGACGATCTCTTTTCAGCCCACTTTAGTAAAAACAGCGGTAAAATGCACAATATCGGCATCCCTTGGCCAAAAGACGAGCTCGAAAAACTTGGTGCTGATTTCCATCTATCTTCAACTCCCTATGAAATCACACCAGATCTTCTCTTATCAGGAGAAGTCCCACGCCTTTCCAAAGAAGAAACTGGCGATCCCAATCTATTAACTATCGTCAACTCGGGAGAGCAATGCACCGATCCTCTCCACGACGACCTTTCACTGTTCATCAATACCAGCAAAGGGCTTGTCATCCTCCTCGGCTGCGCCCATGCCGGGCTGCTGAATATAATTGACCACGCAATCAAGACGACTGGTCAGAAAAAAATCTACATGGTTTTAGGTGGAACTCACCTTAAATTCTGTAGCGAAGAGCAAATGACAGCAACTCTGGATCGCTTAGAAGGGCTCAATATTGAATTGATCGGGGCATCACACTGCACAGGGCTAAGAGGAGCACGCATGCTCTCCGAACGCTTTGGTGAACGTTTCTTTTCGGCATCTGTTGGCGTTGAAATTGAAGCTTAATGCCATCAGAACAATAACATCATCAAGCCCTAACGGGCACGAAAGATATTCATGAAAATCGAGAAGATACATTTTATTTACTTTTCGCCGACCGGAACCACAAAAAAAGTCATCGAAGCCATCGTCAAGGGGCTTGGATCAGATCAACTCGATCACTTTGATTTAACCTTCCCTTGTGGGCAAATTGAGAAAACCATAGAAGATGGAATTGCCATAATTGGATCTCCTGTCTATGCAGGGCGCATACCTGAAGACTGCCTTCAAAGACTCGAAGGTTTTAGAGCGAATAATGTTCCCACCATCTTAATTGCTCTCTATGGTAATCGCGAATTTGAAGACGCTCTTGTAGAACTCAGAGATGTGTCAAAAATTCAGGGGTTCAATATCGTTGCTGCAGGAGCATTCATTGGAGAACATTCCTACGCAACACAAAAACACCCAATTGCCACGGGCAGGCCCAACGATGAAGACCTATCACTCGCCTTTAAGTTCGGGCAAGAGATTGCAAGTAAGCTAGAACAGGACAATTTTACCCTCCCAGTTATTGAAGGTGAGGTTCCCTACCGGGAAAGAATAAAGTTTGGTGGCATTGCGCCAGAAACAGACCTTGAAAGCTGTACCCTCTGTGGTCAATGTGCACAAGTTTGTCCCGTTCAGATAATATCGATAACAGACAACGTAACAACCCAAGCAGAGCGCTGTATCATGTGTTGTGCTTGTATCAAAATCTGCCCATCACAGGCCCGCTATTTCAGTCACCCTTCTATCAAAGAAAAAAGGGAACTTTTAACAAAGCACTGCTTAGCTCCAAAGCCCCCTAAATTGTTTCTATAAATAATCGTCCGTAGGATGTTTTAGTGGCGCTACGCCAATCCTTGAAAGAAAAGTTCCACCCCTTTACATAAGAAAACAAAAGCTCTTCAGGAGTCGCAGATACATGAAAAAAATAACTTGTGAGAATTGCTCAAAGAAACATTTAATATCGTCACTAAGAAGAAGCTGCGGCAACTGTTTCGCCTGTACCGGATGTGAGATATACATTTGCCCAAACTGCCGAAAAAAAATCGTTGTGACACCAATGCGCGATCTAAACGTTCCCAACATTTAACAAGCGACATTGCTATTGCATTAACGTAGGGCATAGCGTATATAGTACAGCCCATGCGCCCGTGGCTCAGCTGGATAG
>JADGDX010000047.1 GCA_016744675.1 Desulfuromusa sp.
AGCCCGACATGTCCTATGATAAATGAGAATTCCACGACGTGTCCCACCTTGATTGCCCAATACGATTTTATTTTGTCTGATTATCACATGCCAGAGATGACAGGTTTAGAGCTCTTCGAATATCAGCGCCAGAGGGGGTGCAAAGTTGCTCCTCATCGCAAGGCACTGATTTCTGGAAATATCTCAGCGGAAGATCAGAGGATTGCAGAAAGCATTGGCTATAAAGTGTTCCATAAACCGACATCTCTGGATTTGCTTGATCAGTGGATTGATGAAGTCTTGTAAATAGCTCTGATGGTAAACAAAGGAACGTAATATGCGTCGTGTTTTGTTTATGACGGTTCTGGTCATTGTTGGCATTTTTTATTCATCTCAACTTGCTTGCAGTCAAGAACCTATTACCCATGAAAAAATATTATCGAGCTTTGCTAAAATCATAAGAACAAAGCAGTATGTTTGCCAAACGTGCGATCGTGTTGATCCGCTAGAGAATGGCCATACGGGGCTTTCTTACCAGGTGGTGTGTAATAACGATCTTATCTACAAGGTTGTTTTAACCCCTAAGGACGATATGCTTGTCAGTCTGTTAAGCAGTTTGTAGTGTAGAATCTGGAACATTTCCCCGCAGTCAGCTTTATTAAGCCGCTTTAGAGCTTTTCCCCCTTTCCCGTTAAACCACATTCTCTTCCTTTATGAGCAAGGGTCAGCAGAATATAAAAACAAGGACTGACATCACTCTGGCGTTGCAGCCGAAAAAATCAACGGCATGCCTGTCTGTACTATTTAAAGTTGCCCCAACTGTGACATACTCCGGCACAGTTCAATGTTGTACTGAAATCAACACAGCCCATATCGGAGTTTCTTATGACCGTGACCCCCATAGGTAAAAGTAGTGAATTTATCCCACTGGATATTCCTTTGTTTCTCGATAACGTCCCTGCTGGTTTTCCCAGTCCTGCCTCTGATTATTGTGAACGAAAACTCGACCTGAACGAACTTTGCATCACGAAACCGGCCGCAACTTACTTTGTTCGGGCGCAAGGGGATTCGATGGTTGATGCTGGTATCTTCCCTGACGATGTCCTCGTGGTTGATCGTTCGCTGACGGCACAGCATGGAGATATTGTCATTGCTGAGTTCAATGGTGAACTCACTGTTAAGAAATTGGAACTGAAGCCCCAAACCAGACTGGTCCCGATGAACAAGCAACATTCCCCTGTGGAGATTCCCGAAGGGACTGATCTCGAAATCTTTGGTGTGGTGACAACCGCTATCCATAGCTTGCGAAAATTATGAACCACACCTTTGCTCTGGTTGATTGCAACAACTTTTATGCAAGTTGTGAGCGGTTGTTTCGTCCAGAGTTGAAAAAAACACCCGTTGTTGTGCTGTCCAATAATGATGGTTGTATTGTTGCCCGGTCTCAGGAGGTCAAAGATCTTGGAATAAAAATGGCGACGCCCTTGTTTAAAGTCATGGATCTTATCAGGCAGCATCAAGTGCAGGTTTTTTCTTCCAACTACACTCTGTATGGAGATATCTCTGCCCGAGTGATGCAAACATTGGAAGAATTTACCCCGAACCTGGAAATCTATTCGATTGACGAAGCATTCCTTGATTTGTCGGGCTTTGATCATTTGGAAGAATATGCACAGAAAATAAGATCAACACTTTATCAGCATGTCGGCGTTCCGGTTTGTGTTGGTATCGCTCCGACGAAAACTTTGGCAAAGCTAGCAAATTATGCAGCAAAAAAGTTCAAGGCAACGGGGGGCGTTGTCGATTTATCTGATCCAGAGCGACAGAAAAAGCTTCTTGCGATGACTCCAGTCTCCGAAGTCTGGGGCGTTGGGCGTAATCACACAAAGAGTCTTGAACAAATCGGGGTTACAAGCGCTCTGAACCTCGCTCAAATGGACACACAAAACATCAAACGCCGCTACTCCATTGTGATGGAAAGAACGGTCAGAGAACTCAATGGGGAGTCTTGTATTGAACTAGATGATTCCCCAGAGCCAAAACAGCAGATTATGTGTTCCCGGTCCTTTGGCGAGAAGATCAGCGATTATTCAACACTACGAGAGACTATTTGTGAATTTTCAGCAAGAGCAGCAGAAAAACTCCGTCAGGAAAATCAACTCGCCCATGTCGTTAATGTTTTTATCCGTACGAGCCCATTTGTTAAAATCGATCCCAATTACAGTAACTCTGCTACAGGGAAGCTGATTCAGCCCAGTTCTGATACGCGTGATATCCTGGCTTTGACCAGCAAATTATTTGATTCAATCTGGAGGGATGGTTACCGCTACGCTAAAGCTGGGGTGATGCTGGGTGATTTCTGTCCTGTGGGGCAGCTACAAGGCAATTTGTTCCATCAGCAGATGAGTGAACCAAGTCGTGACAAGCTGATGCAAGCAGTTGATTCGATCAATCGTCATGGACAAGGGAAAATCTGGTTTGGAGGGCAGCGGCCGCAGCAGGATTGGTTCATGAAGCAAGCACATTTATCTCCAGCCTATACAACGTGCTGGGATTCTTTGCCACTGGTGTGAAATCGATTTTTCCTTTTTACTTTGTTCATGGGGAAGATCTGAAGCCGCCTCCCACGAGAGTCTTGGGAGACGGGCTTTTTCATAATCAGAACTACAGATCTTTCTTTTCAAACCAGTAAAACATACCAAGTCCGATCAGAATAAAGGCTACGATAACCACCCAGGGAGACACCCCGAGCACCTGCGGCAGAGTGATCTTTCCATAGTTGCCCCAGCCGATCACTGAACTCTTCAATGCAGGATAGGCTTCTGCATAAGCTGCTGCACCGACAAGCATTCCTAAAATAGCCCAGATGGCATGAACGCGACCTTCTGCAAGCGCCCCAACAGATGTCCCCGGGCAGTATCCTGCAACCGCCCAGCCGATACCAAATAACAAACCACCAATAATAATGGCTCCAACATTGGTTGATTTCAGGCTTAGGTTGATGACTCCTGCACCAGCAAGACTATAAATACCGACCATTCCAACTAAAACGGCACTGAACATAAATTTGATAATCGTCATGTCTTTGAGAAGCATGAACCCAACCTGCTTTTCAAACCGGAGGACTTCACCCTTCTGCAATAAAAAACCAAATAATATTCCCGTGATCAGACCAATTATTTGTCCCATGATTGTCCTCCATAGAGCATTCGCGCTGTTATGATTCCTCCGATGAGGAAAAAGACCAGAGCTAATAAGCCACTCACAGCCAATTGCATGTTGCCCGAAAGGCCGTGGCCACTTGGACATCCACCTGCGAGTCGTGCTCCAAACATCAGGATTGCACCACCGATAAATGCTCCCACAGCTCTGCGTGTTGCACTGGGACCGAAGCGTTTCTCCCAGATGGGTGGAACCGTTTCAAGTTGACTCGTTTTTCCCATACGGGACGAAATGAGAGCACCAACGAACACACCTGCGACAAATAGCATTTGCCAGTCCACTTTGATTTTTTTGGCATTAAAATAAACATTTTGAGCAACATGCTCTTGTGCAACTGACTGCTCAATAAAACCTACCGCACGGACAAAGGTGGTCGATGCCCCGAGGTATTTCGGTTTATCGAGAACTGCTGTCGTGACAACAACAGAAAGGACTGCCAATATGCCAACCAGGGCACCAGCAGCGTAAGGGCTCCAACGAGATGAAAATAGAGATAGATTCATAATGGTCTCCTTGTATTGCAAAATCTATATATTTATATATAACAAAATTGGTTAACATTGCAATCATTATTTTCGATAAAGAAAAGGTTTTATCTATAACCTCCTTTCTCCCAGCAGGGGCGAGCGGACTTTCTAAGCGTAGCAGATTCTTGTTGACGGTCAATAGAAGCAATAATTAGTACCAAAGGGTAGGGAGGGGAGGGAATTATGCAAACCAATTTTGCAGTTTGCAAACAAGACGTTTCTTGTTGAGTTCTGTTTGATATTTTTCAGAGATGCGTCACGTTGGGCAGTTAAAAAACAAGCAGTTTTGAAACTGCCCAACGTGAAATTGGATAGACAATCTATTCGTGCAGATATCTGGGTTATGAGCAATCAAAAAAGCGCGCCCAGTATTTTACTTGTACCGCTAGGTGGTCTCTTTTTGGCCACCAAAATATTTCATGAACTGAACTCTTTCATAAATGGCTGGATCAGTGCTCTTGTCCTGACTCAGTTTGCCGCGAAAGTTCTCAAGTTTTTCATAGCTGTGTCGGCTCATCCAGGTTTCAAGTTCTTCCAACAGTGTCCGGATATGATTTGGACTGTGCTGATACAATGCAGAAACAACTTGCACTGTTTGAGCCCCTGCGAGTAGTTGCTTGATGACTGCTTCACCATCGTGAATTCCTGTAGATGCGGCCAGCTCACACGCAACCTTTTGTGACATCATAGCAACCCAGCGCAATGATGTGACCATTTCAGCCGCCGAACTGATCACGCTGGTTTGAACCACTTTAAGCTTCTCGATGTCAAAATCGGGGCTGTAAAAACGGTTGAAAAGGACCAGGCCTGAAATTCCAGTGGCGGATAACTTCTGAATCATCGGACCAAGGTTTGTGAAGTAGTGACTGATTTTCAATGAGACCGGAATGGAAACACTCGCGAGAACTTTCTCAATGATTTTAAAGTAAACTTGTTCCATCTCTTCAGAGCTGCGGTTTTGCTCCGTTGGCAAGAAAAACATGTTCAGTTCTAGAGCATCGGCTCCGGCGGTTTCCAGTCGCTTTGCGTAATCCGTCCACTCATATGAAAATGAGCAGTTAATACTGGCTATGATCGGAATAGAGACACTCTCTTTCGCCTCTTTGATTAAGGTTGTATATTTCTCCAGTTGATCGCGTCGAACAACCAGATCATGATAATCGAAGCGTTCTATATAGCGACTTGTCTCAGGAACATCCTTCATCAGATCATCCATTTCGTGGATGATTTCTTCCTCAAAGATTGACTTGAGAACGACAGCCCCAGCTCCTCCCTCTTCAAGTTTTTTTACACCAGCCACTGAACTGGATAAAGCTGAACTCCCTGCGATAATTGGGTTTTTTAATTTAAGCCCCATAAATGTTGTCGATAAATCTGCCATTGCAATTTCCTCTCTTGGATTTCTGGTCATTGTATAAGCCGAAGCTCAATATCGATTCCAATAATAAAAATCATCCCCACTGAGTTTTCCTTTGTAAGAGAAACTCAAGCCTTTAGATTGGAGAGAACATTTAATAATTGAGGACGATACCAGATTTTTAATCTTAAATCAGCAGAACAAACCGTAAAATTAACTTAATGGAGCTTTGTCACTTAAAAAATCGCGCTGGAGCGACAAGTAGAAAGATTATTTTGACTTAATAAAGTCCCTATGTCAGGATAGATGGAGACTTTCACTGATGGACCCTTACTTTTGATTATGGAGTTAAGACCATGCCTGAATTAAAAAGCGAATATGATCTATGCGTTCTTGGTTGTGGACCCGGAGGATTTTCCGGTGCCATGCGAGCGTTTGATTTTGGTCAGCATGTCTGCATCATTGAAGGTGGTGAGATCGGTGGTGCCGGTGTTAAGTGGGGTGCATTGGCTTCTAAGACTATGTGGGAGCTATCAAAAGATTACGATGTCGCTGCACGCACTGATCGTGGGTATAAGGCCGAAAATCTCTCCGTTGATTTTGAGCCAGTTATGGACACAGTGAATCAGGCAGTCAAAGAACGACAATATCAGATGTTGTCACAGCTAGAGACTTTTTCCCCTCGGCGCTGGAAAGGGGAAGGGTCTATCACTTTGTTAACGGGTTGGGGTTCTTTCCTTGATTGCAATTCTGTGTGTGTATGCAACGAATCAGGTGAGTTGCAAACGATTAGGGCAAAAAACTTCCTCATTGCGACCGGCAGTCGCCCTCGGTCATATCCCGGAATCATGACTGATCAGGAACGCATCTTGGATTCCAATGGAATTTTATCTCTCAAAGACTTTCCGAAACGCTTACTGGTTGTTGGCGCCGGTGTCGTTGGTTGTGAATACGCCACTATTTTTTCCAATTTTGGGCAAACTCAAGTCCATCTTGTCGACCATAAAGAGTGTGTCCTGCCTTACGAAGATACCGATGTGAGTCGTTTTGTGCAAAAACGTTTGGAGGATGACGGCGTCTTACTGCATCAATCCGCATCACTTAAAGATATTTTAAAGAAACCAGACCACCTAGAGGTGATCCTTGATTATCCAACTGGCCACAGTGAAATTATCGAAGTTGATAAAGTCCTTATTTCGGTTGGTCGCTGTCCGAACCTGCAATATCTCAATTTAGATAAAATTGGTGTCAAATTGTCGGATAATGGTTTTTTGTCCACAACGAACGAATGCCGTGTCACGGAAAATATCTTTGCCTGTGGCGACACAACTTGTCATCCGAACCTTGTCAATATCGCCGAGCGCGAAGCAAGAATGACAGCAAAAGTTCTGTTTGATCAAGGAAGTTCCCACCTTAACTATCAGAACATGTCGGCAATCATGTTTCTTAACCCGACCGTAGCGACCGTTGGCCTCAGTGAGCAGCAATGTCAAAAACAAGGGTTGAATTATCGAATCGCCTACATGAGTAATGAAATTATGGCTCGCCCCATTGCGATGCGTTCAACCAAAGGTTTTATCAAGATTATGGTCACCGATGATGAAAAGATGAACATTTTAGGCATGCGTGCCGCCGGACCGCAGGTCTCGAATATTGTCATGGCGATTGCAAATTTGATGGATCATAATAAGGGGGCTGCAGAGGTCCTTCAATCGGTCTATCCCCATCCAAGCATTTCTGAAACGACACAAGAATGTTTAAGATTATTGATTGGTAAGTCGGTTTACAAGGCCCACGCATTTCCTAAATTAATCCAAGTGAGATGCTGGAGTCCTGAAGGTGGATACGTAGACTGTTCTTGATGTGTTTGTGAGTAACGCTGTGGATGTTCGGGGATAGTACGCCTATTGATCAAGTTAAGTGTGGCATCCTCGAATTCCAAAGCCTATTTTCTGAGGTAGAAGGCTATTGCTTCAAACCACAACTGACACATACCGACCAGTTGCTGGCCATTGGCTCATAGCAATTTTTGCAAACTTTCTGTTTCGGAACACCGCAGAAGGGACAAAACTGAAAACCCGCATTGATTGTTTCATGACAACCATCACAAATACGCTCATGTTGAATTTGTGGACCTAGAATCCGCAATAGCTCATTGAGCGTTGTTTCACCGTAGGACACTTTTTCAAATCCATCTTGTAGCAATGTTTTGAATCCTCCTGAAAACGCAGTTTCCAGCAGAACGGATTCTTTATAATCTGTGCTTATCATGTGTCTGAAGTCATCATTCATCGCAAACATTTCAAAGAGGCCGATACGTCCAGCATAACCTGTTCCTTCACAGCGTTTGCATCCTTTTGCCTTCCAAGTGCCATCTTCAAAAAGATCATCTGGAACCCGAAGTAGCTTTTTAAGTTGGATATCAATCTCAGATTGATAACGACAATGTGGGCACAGTTTTCTTACCAGGCGTTGTGCGATGATCCCTTCTAGAGAGGAACTGATCAGGTATGGTTTAACACCAAGATCAATGAGGCGGGTTATTGATGCAATGGAGCTATTTGTATGGAGGCTGGTTAAAACCATGTGCCCCGTAAGAGCTGCTTTAAACGCAATATCGGCTGTTTCCTGATCGCGTATTTCACCAACAAGAATAACATCAGGATCTTGTCTCAATGTTGCCCGCAAAACGGCTGGAAAGGACAGGCCTTCTTTCTCTCGTACAAAAATTTGATTTGCTTCTTCCAAAAAATATTCAACGGGATCTTCTATCGTTTCAAAATTACGTGAGCTATCCAGCATTTGTGCAAGAATAGAATAAAGTAATGTCGTCTTTCCGCTCCCTGTTGGTCCAGAAGAAATGATAATCCCTTGAGGTTTTTTGACCAGCGCATTTAAACGATCCATCGTCCGTGGTAAAAACCCCAATTCTTTCAGTGGTTTGACCGAAGAGCTCTTGTCCAGTACCCGCATAACAATTTTTTCACCATTAATCGACGGCATCGTTGAAACACGTAAATCAACCATTCTTGTGCCAGATTTAACCGAAATCCGACCATCTTGAGGGCGGCGTCTTTCTGAAATATCGAGTTTAGAAAGAATTTTTATGCGCGATACTGCTGCAAGATGTAGCTCTGCAGGGATGCGAATCATGTCGAATAGCAAGCCGTCAATGCGAAATCGAATGACACTGTATTTGGTTTTTGGCTCGACATGGATGTCGCTGGCTTTAAAGCGAATTGCCTCAGAAATTATTGTATTAACAATACGGATGATGGGTGGGATTTCTGACGAATCCAGTAACTCTTTGACACTGAACTGCGAGTCATCTTCCAGAAGAATGTCAATTTCATCCATGGGATCACACTGCATAATGTCTTGTATATCATACTCTCCGTCTTCATCTAGCTGGTACGTTTTTCCGAGTAATTGATAAATTTGCGAACAGCTACTGATCACGGTTTTAATACGAAATCCCGTTAACCGAGCAATGTTATCAATATGGTAAATATCGGAAGGGTCGGCCATGGCCAAGGTGAGGAGGTTGTTTTCAAGGGAAACCGGAATCATACATTTTTTATGGCATAATTCTGGTGGTAATATGGAGACAATATCTTGGTTAGCTTGAACTTCCCGCAAGTCGAGATATTCAAGATTGAGTTGTTTCTGTAATGCGAGCCTCTTGCAAAAGTGTTGCTCCGAGACTGAATAAAGTTTTTCTCCGGCAGAGTTTAGCTAATTTCACAATAAAAACTGCTGTGGGACGTCCTGCGGAGCCGTTTTCTCAGATTATAGACAAACTGCTCCCACAGAAACGGTTTCTTGTTCTTTGACAATCAGTACCCTGTAACTTTGAGCAACTGATCAGCAAATAATGTGATGACACCAAACATCAGGTGCAGCATTACTTTTTCTGATCCGCGGACTTGAATGTACCGGCCACCAAGTTCGTCTTTAAGACGACCATAGCTTCGTTCAACGGCTGTCCGTTCATTGTAGCGAACCAACTCATGCGGATCCATGGGAACAACTTCTTTGCCCCGTGAATTCCGATCAATGATCGGTACATGGCCGAGCTCTTTGCTTTGTTCCCATATCTGGGTAGCATCGTACGCTGTATCCATTAGATCGTAACAGGAGGTGACCTTGCTACTCGTCAGCTTCATCAGCGGAATAGCGACCTGGCTGTCATATACGGAAGCAGATGTCAGTACCGCACTTAAGGGCAGTCCACAATCATTGGTATCGAGGTGTAACTTGAAACCGTTCCAAGTTTCCGTGAATCCCTTGGCGTTCCTCTTAACTCCGCGATCACAGACCTTCGGCAATTCAGCAATTGCTTCTTGTGCGGTCTGGGTACGTTGCACTTCAAGGCGTTTCGGTTCTGCCGGTGGTCGTTTCTCCCCTTTTGTTGGACGACCTCTTTTCTTTGCAACCTTTGGAGCTTTAACCTTTTTTGCCGGTTTCTCCCGCCCGGTGATGGCAGTGGAGTCCCGACTGACATGACCAATGAGCTCTGAACTCAGATGTTTCTTAACCAAGACATCGTGAACCACTGTTCCCAAATTTGCTTTTGCATATTCAGCAAAGGCGCGGGAAAACGTTGATTCGGACGGCACATCCTGTCGTTTACTGAAACCACAGATCACCCGCACATTCGGGGTACTTAGTAATGTATTGCGCAAAGAACAGGTGTGCTGATATCTCAGAACAGTTTTGGCAATAAATGCCCTGGCAAGAGCTTCACGCTCTTTGATCGGTCGTCCCAGCCATTGTCGACTGGCGCTGACCGGAACATGTTTTTCGATCTGAACCAGCTCAAGGATCTTGATCAAATGTTTTTCAGGTTCCGTAAGCGGAAGAGGCAAACATTCGTCAAGATATGGAAACAGGCTCTGCTGTACGGTTTCCATTAACCATGATATTCTGTCCTTGAGCTTCATTAGCATCCTCCTGAATATTGTTTTGGCGTGTTAACCTAATAATATCAGTTAGTTGTTTTTGAAGCTCGTTTTTCATATCGTATCAAAAAGAATATTCAGAAAAACGCATACTCTTTTGCAAGAGGCTCAGGTTAATGGAAGTGACAGCCTCCTGAAAAAATTCAAAAATTCATTTTTAATTCAAAATATGAATGGATCCATAGATTGGGGCTTATCCGCCCCGCATGATAAAGAAGACTAGGAAGGACCCGTAAGTGCAGACAGGCAATTTAACGTGGTTTCTTGCTTTTCCTTGGAGGGCAGGGGGGGCGCCATACGGTTAGAATCGCATTGTCGGCCCATCATCAAGCGCCTTCATCGTGCCTATGTTTTGCTGACAAATTGATCTGAACTGATCCGTAATGCGGGTGTCACCCTGAGCTGCTTCCCAAAATTTGGTTGCGATCGGAGCAATGCTATCATTGTTTATCTTGATGGATAACGGGCCAGCTTGAAGCGCTTCCTGAGGCAGCACTCCACCAGCCTTTGGCCGATAATACATAGGGGTCATATCATAGACCGGAGCAATGCCAAAGCCAGTTTCTTTGGGGAAGAGGGAGATGTTCCCCAGGTGCATATCGGTATTGCCAATCAGGATACCGAAACCGTTTAACCAGCGAAGTGAGTCGACATCTTCCTGAGCAATGAGCTGCTCATCATGTAGCTGTTCTGCTGCGTCCACCCAGGTTTCACCATAGCCGACAAATTCAGAGGCGATTGTCATCAGGGAATACAGGGGCAAGCGCCCCCAGAGCCCAACCCTGTCAAAACGACACGATTGTAAGAAGGTCCAGTCTTTTGTCTGGACGATTTCCGTTTGTGCTACGGAAAGGCCTGATTCTAGCAGCACCTCATTTGCCAGGTGCTCGCAAACAAGAAGATCGCTCCAACGACGTCCCTCATCAGTGGTTCGACTGGCAAACTTGACAATAACTCGTTGGTAACCGCCGGAAGTCTCAAGGAGAGTCGTAAGCTTTGGTTGTTCTCCACCGGCAGAGGAACCGGGGCTGTCGCCCGCGATTGCTTTCTCAGCCAGTTTTTGAAAAAAGGTTTGCCGCTGATTCAAAGGGACCGCCGGTACGTTTCCAGACCGGGCCTGCATCAAATAGCGCTCAACTGATTCCTCCCCTACGATCAGGTTACCGACAAAATCTTCTCCTCTTTGCGCCAAGGCAGCGATGATGTGTTCGTTTGACCAGCTATCGATCTTATTTGGCAAGCCGAGGGTTCTGGCAAAATTGTGGGCAAATGCACGCCCCATAAACCCTTCAGGTCGCGCGTTATGAATCATGTAGGGAAGATGGTCAAGCAGTTGAGCTTTCTTGCCTGATAGTTGCCAACCATATTGTCTGGAAGCCAAGGGGTAGAGCTTGGCACAGGGGTGCACATCTCCCTCCTGATCGATCTCATAAACGGGGATTTCATAACCGAGGGCAGCCAGATTTTTACGGAGTGCATACTTGGTTGAGCGAGCGGCACCTATGACCAGAAGGTCTTTTTTGTTGCGCTGAATAGCTCTGGAAAGAGCGGTTTGACTTATAGAAAGCCGTTCCTGTAGTGCTTTGCTGGTCAATGCTCCGGTTCCAAGGTGGGTGCGTAACCTGATGTCTTGCTGTTCGGTTCTCTCCATAATGAATCCTTGTGAATAGCTAGGTGGGTAGATACTATCATAAATAAGAAGCAATACAATGCCTATTAAGGATAAGATGAATGGGTGTTTTTTGAAGTTTTATAGAATTAAACTGGGTAGATACTTTGGGTTGGTTTTTGTGTGGTTAATATTGCTGGCTTTAGAAACGGGAGAGAACGTGTTTGATGATGGATAGGGTTGCTTTTATTTTAGGATATGCCACTCAGCACATTGCCATTTTAGGTGAAACATAGACACAAAAGACGAGGTTCATTTGCTGGATCAAAAGCCAAGAGGGGCTTCAGATTGTCGAATCAGCGGTGAAATACGACACGTTTGATCGTGACTGCTCAGCCAGATTTCGCCATCTTGTACGGTGCATTGCAGTTGCATGCTGCGCTGTACAAGGGCCGTCATCTCTTTGCACGCTGTCTCAGGTATTTCAATAACGCTCAGGTTGGTAAAACGCTTCAGTTTGTCCCCATTCTTCTGCCACCACAAGTCAGCTCCACGTCCCCCGTAGCTGTACAAATAAACGCGTTGAGCACGGTTGCACGCTTTTCGCACCCTTTTCTCATCCGGCAAACCAACATCAATCCATAATTCAATTTCGTCACTCAGACTGATTTGCCAAAGGTCTGCTTCTTCATCAGCACACAAGCCTTTGGTGAAGCTCAATTGTTCATCGGCGTGCAGAGCAAAAGCAAGCAGGCGCACCATCATGCGTTGATCTGTTTCCGAAGGGTGGCGCGCCAGAGTAAGCAAGTGCTCGGCGTAATAGTTGCGATCCATGTCGGAGATTTGCAGATTGACTTTAAAAATTGTGGCACTGAAAGCCATTGAGTGTTCCCCATCTTATGATTTTTAATTTGCGAAAGTGATGAGCTGATTGGTGTCAGACAACTCTGAGCACAGCTCAGATAGCTGGACGATTCCATGGAGCGGACTTATTGCTTGCGGAAGACAGCTGACAGTGCCTAGCAGGCGCAATGACCCTTATGGCAACTGACTACCAATCACTCGGATAATCGTCATCAACTTGAGCCGGATCATTGTAGAGAAGAATGGAATCCTCATCTCGTTTAATGACCTTTAAAGCGGTTTCAGCAGGGATTAGGACAACATCTTTGTCACCCATGGCTAATCCCAGCCGACCCTCAGAAAGCTTATCCGCAACATCTTGAGTGACGGAGATTTGTTTTATCTTGCCACCAGCAACATAGCGATAGGCAACATCACCTTCTTCTCGAGGTAATTGACTGCTTTTGATTAATTGTTTTGCCGCAGCCTGATTAGCTTTACGTTGCCTCTGTTGATTTTGTTGCGCATTTAATTTTTGGTGGTGTTTTGCTTGTTCCGATTGTTGCTGCTGCAACCTGACCTTGGCACTATCCTCGGAAGGGGTCCCATGTTTTTTCTTTTTTTTCTTTTGAACTCTTTTCTCATGTTCAGCTTGTTTTACCTGCTTTTTATCAACCACTCCGGCCTTAAGCAGCTGTTCTTGTAAAGAAAGACCCATTTACACAACTCCAAGAGATATTTTGAATTAGTCATTGTCAGCGGAGAAGAATTAATAGCTTATTGAGCCTTTAATCACAAGCGTCTATGCCCTGCTTTTTAGTAAAGAAAAAGCCTTAGCACGGAACCGAGGTTTTTGCTCAATCGATAGCCGATCAACTCAAAGAAATTTCGTCTAAGCGTAGGTCAGATTGCAAGCGATCAAACGTCACACTGACGAGACTTTGGTCACGAAAACGAAGGCTTATGATCGCTCTGCATTTCTTCGTGTTTGGCTGACGGGTGACATCACACTTGTTGATGTGGATTCCATCCTCAATGAGTTGCTCTTTCACTTCACTCAGCAACGCAAGATCCCCATGCCAATCAAGAGATAGTGATGAGTAGTGGTCGGTACGGATTGGAACATAGTGAAGCGCAAAAAGTGTTAGCAGGATCAAGAGGGTTAGGGCAATGGCAATGACATATTCACCTAGCCCTACCGTAACACCTAAGGCCGACACAACCCATATAGACGCTGCGGTTGTTAGCCCTCGTACAAAATCTTTGCTCTTGACTATCGTGCCTGCCCCAAGAAAGCCGATACCGGTAATGACCCCGGCTGCTGCCCGAGCTGGATCCATGCGGATAGTCGATTCTGCATCCAAGTTCATTTCAATTGAGAGTTTTTGAAAGGCAACGATGACTGCCGCTGAACCCAGACAGACTAAGATATTGGTCCGCAATCCCGCGGATCGCCCCCGTGATTGCCGTTCAATTCCGACAAGACCGCCGAGTACCATGGCAACCAACAAACGTGCCACGTAGGTTCCGTCACTGCCTATCATATCAAGATAATTCATCACAAAAACCTCCTAGCCATCCTGAAACTTTTCTCGGTCGAATTAAGCGATATATTCATTCGGGGAAAAGGCCCACTCTCTACCATGTCCATATCTTCTTGAAAGTATATTATTGTTGATGGTTTGCACGACAATGATTCTGATATTTTGCTAGAAAAAAGTATAGTTATTTCTAGGTTATGTGCAGATATTTCCGTTGGTTGGCAAGCTGAAAGCTTTTGTTTTGGTGGCCGAACAAAATAGGTATTATGTCCCCAGAATTACCATGTATGAATTTCTACATGTCCTCAGGCAATGGTTTAATAAGCACAGAAGTCGCGGGGTTGCGCCCCCGCCAGTCGCCATACTCTTTTGTACACCACAAAATAGTATGCAGAAAAAGGTGCCCGACTTCCTTGCCCGCTGTTGGCGGGTTCCCTCCATGGAACGGTTGCTTTGAGGAGTGGCAAAAACTCAGGCTTCGCCTTCAAACATTTGCCACTCTTTTTCTCAAATCAGCAGTTCCACTCCGGCTGCGTCACACGGGAGTCGGGAGTTCAAAATAAAAATTCAAGACCTTACGAAAGTCACTCAGTTTGCTTAAGCTAGCGCCATTCGGTATGAGTCCCCATAATTCCTTATTTTTTGATAGGCAGAATGATTTTATTTAAATGGAGGCTTGAGCATTGTATTTAATGCATAAAAGCATAGACTGTTAACAATGATTTGTATATAATGCACAAATGTTATTCAAATTAGGAAATCAAATACGCGAAGAACGAAAACGGCGAAAACTCTCTCAAGCCTATATTGCCGACCTATTTGGTATGAGCCGGACAACTATTGGGCAAATAGAGAATGGGATTGTTCCTGAGGTTGGTATTCGTAAAGTCGTTCGGATTCTTGAGTATTTTGGGCTTGAATTGGTCGTGCGCAAGTCCGGCCCCCCAACCTTAGAAGAGATCCAAGAAGAGAATCGATCAGACGGTATCTATTAAAGGATAAAGCTGTATGGAAAATAAAGCTTTAAAGGTTTGGACTGGTGACTCTCAATCTGGAATCCTTGAACATCAGGAGCGGCAGTATGTCTTTGGATATTGCCCTGATGTGACAGAGGGTATTTCCTTAACAATGCCTGTTCGCCTACAAGGATGGGTTCAACCAACATTGCATCCAATATTCCAAATGAACCTTCCCGAAGGAGCTCTTCTGGATGCGGTACGTAGAACAATATCTAAAATAATTGGAGACGATGATCTTTCTATTCTTCTTGCAACTGGAGGAAATCAGGTTGGGAAAAACCGCTATACCCTCTTAAGTGAAGAGAGTCTTCAGCACTCAGAAAAACCTGAAAAGTTGGATGAACTTTTAACCTATCCAAACACTCACGAGCTTTTTCAGGAACTTCTTGACAGGTATGCGTTGCGTTCAGGGATCTCTGGGGTACAGCCTAAAGTTATGCTTGATGCGACCAAACGTGGCACACTTGTTTCTTCTGGCTATATTGTAAAAACATGGGGCAACGACTTTCCCGAATTGGCTGCCAATGAATTTTTTTGCATGACGGCTGCTAAAAAGGCGGGGTTAACGGTTTCGGATTTTCATTTATCTGAAAATGGTGGCCTTTTTATTATGCGCAGATTTGATCAAACCGATGATGGCACCCCCCTTGGCTTTGAAGATATGTGTAGCTTGCATGGGCTAGGAACGGAACAGAAATATCGTGGAACGTATGAGCGGATCGCAAAAAGATTGAAGGATTTTGTTTCTCCAGAGTACCTGGCTAGCGCCAGAGAACAGTTTTTCGCAACCCTGGTACTTTCTTCTTTGGTCAGAAATGGTGACGCACACTTAAAGAACTTTGGGCTCCTTTTTTCAAGCCCCGGTGCGCCAATAAAGATGGCTCCTGTTTTTGATATTGTTACGACAGCCGCCTACATCAACAAAGACATCCCCGCACTTTCGATTGCGGGAACTAAAAAGTGGTGGCCACGCAAAATGCTTGAATCGTTTGCCGTTTCACACTTATCGCTTCGTGCCCCCGACACTGACCAAATTATTAATCGGGTTGCAAATGCCGTCATGGAAACGCGATCACTGATTCCAGAATACATTTCAAGCCATCCAGAGTTTACCGCAGTCGGAGAAGCTATGATGGAAATTTGGGCGAACAGCGTTAAAGAGATGTGCCCAACACAGGCTTATTCATTATCCGACCTGTCCTAAATATATCCCCTGAATTCCCGCCGTCGTTATCCCCGATTCATTACGTGATATAAAAAGTTCGATATTGGTTTCGACATAGGTCAAAAGCAGACTTGACCCCTTTTCTTGTTCGACATAGGTCAAAAGCAGACTTGACCCCTTTTCTTGTTGACCCCTTTTCTTGTCTTTGGCAACCAAATAAACATGCTCTGATCCAACGTCTCGGGCTTTTTCCCATAGCTCTAGTGACTCTGAACGACAATCAGCACGCTGCTTTTCAATCTCTGCCTGAGCTTTCTTCTTGGCCTCTGCAATCTGGTCTTTCCAAGCTTGTCGTTCTGCTTCAGTGCTTGGCTGTTTCGCTTGCCACACCTCCGTAACATCAGACCGCCAGCAGCCAAAGACCCCACCTTCACCAT
>JADGDX010000048.1 GCA_016744675.1 Desulfuromusa sp.
TGGGTCGAAATAAAAAACGAGTTCGCTTCTAATTAATTTTATTATCGCAAGGATAGTGCCACTTTTAGAATAGTGTTATTTTTCTTGCTCAGTTGGCTTGACACTGATCCGCTTGTCTGTTGTTTCGGTAATAATAACAACTTATTTGTAGTATGTGTGGCCATATTTCGCCACCAGTGGTTGAAAGTTGCCCTTTCTTGCGATTGGATATTGAAAGTTGTAACTTGATTTTGTTATTAACTTCAAGGCCATCGATTCTGTGAAGTCTGCTTTTAGTAATGATGTTTTGTTGGCCCAAGCAGGTGAGTTCTCTCTTCTGAAGTGCTAGAGCTGCTTCTGGTTAGCTAAGAAAGATAAGTGAATGTTGAGAAAAACTTTTACAGCACCAGCCAAAATTAATCTTTGTCTCCATGTTTTGGGACGTCGTGAGAATGGTTATCATGAGCTCGCCATGGCGATGCAGCGGGTCGATCTTTATGACGATATTCAGATAGAGCTTGGAGGTGAGCCGGGGATTCGGGTTGTGTGCCCCGGTTTGGATCTGGCAGACGGTGAGGAGAACATCGTTTCTCAGGCCGCGCGGATTCTTCTAGCTGAGGCCCAGGTTGAAACAGGCGTCCATATTGAAATTAAGAAGAGAATTCCTATTGCAGCCGGTTTGGGAGGGGGGTCGTCAGACGCCGCGACGGTGTTGCTCGGATTGACAGAACTCCTCAAAATAAATATTACCAACGACCGTCTTCGGGTGTTAGGCGGACAATTGGGAGCGGATGTTCCGTTTTTTATTTTCAAGCAGCCCGCATGGGCAACAGGAATAGGGACCGATCTTGTCGCGCTCCCTTCTTTACCGGAGGTGGCCTATCTGCTTATTAACCCGCGAATTGCTGTATCAACTTCCGGTGTTTATCAAAGTTTACAGTTGACAAAAGGGGGCGAACTAGCTAGCCTTCCAAGGTTTTCAGTTGTGACGAGGGATGACCTATGTGCTGCATTGCATAATGATCTAGAATCGGTCACCTTACAACGTTTTCCGCTCATTGCTGAAATTAAACAATTGTTGCTTAATCAAGGAGCCCTGGGCTCTCTGATGTCAGGCAGTGGCGCAACAGTCTTTGGTGTTTTTACTGATTTTGCGGCCGCACAACGAGCTGCAGATCAATTGAGTGGAAAAAAAGATTGGCTGATTGCTCCTGTTCGTCCGGTATAAAATCAGATATGTGAATTGACGGTTGACAGTTACAGATAACTTGGGTAAAACCTGCCGGTTCATTGACCGTGTATTTAGTTGAACAAGTTTTTTATATAGAGTTAGTGGGGCGTCGCCAAGCGGTAAGGCACTGGATTTTGATTCCAGCATTCCCAGGTTCGATCCCTGGCGCCCCAGCCATTTTGAAAACTGTTGATTCTCCTGGGATCAAAGTAGAGCGAGTGTTAGCATGGTTCTTATTTGTTAACAGGAATGGTCTCAGCGGTGAGTAAAAACAGAAAATCGGAGTTGGTTGAATTGTGCAGCTGGCATAGTTCAACCATTTTGCGTTCTTCCAGCCAGAAAAGGTAGATAGATCCGTGGGGATGATTAAAATCTTTGCCGGGAATTCGAATCAACCATTAGCCAATGACATTTGTCAGCATTTGAACGTGTCAATGGGTAATGCAAAGGTCAAAACCTTTTCCGATGGTGAGGTCATGGTAGAAATTGGCGAGAATGTCCGTGGGCGTGATGTCTATGTCATTCAGTCAACGTCTTCGCCGGCCAACCATAATCTGATGGAGTTGCTGGTCATGGTTGATGCTCTCAAGCGAGCATCGGCAGCAAGAATAAATGCAGTTGTCCCTTATTTTGGCTACGCACGTCAAGATCGCAAGGTCGCACCACGGGCTCCTATTACGGCTAAGCTGGTCGCTGATTTGATGTCGGTTGCTGGCATTGACCGTCTTTTAACGATGGATTTACATGCTGGGCAGATTCAGGGATTTTTTGATATTCCAGTTGATCATCTCTATGCTGCGCCGGTTATGTTGGAAGAAATCCGCCAGCAAGGATTGAATGATCTCATTGTTGTTTCGCCAGATGCTGGTGGCACTGAACGTGCGAGGGCTTTTGCTAAGCGCCTGCATGCAGGGTTGGCGATTATTGACAAACGTCGCAGCGGGCCTAACGTCTCTGAGGTGATGCATATTATTGGTGATGTTAAAGGGAAAAATTGTGTCATCATTGATGATATGATTGATACGGCTGGAACGCTTTGTGCCGCTGCAACTGCTCTTCAGGAACAGGGAGCTGCTGTTGTTTATGCGTGTGCAACACATGGTGTCCTTTCGGGGCCTGCTTTGCAGCGGATCACCGAAAGCCCTTTGGAAAAGGTTTTTGTTACCAACACGATTCCAACTCAGGATAAAGTGGAACAGTGTCAAACGTTGAGCAGCCTGTCTGTCAGTCATTTGTTGGCCGAGGCTATTCGCCGTACTCATAATGCTGAATCGGTCAGCTCACTGTTTGTATAAAATAAATCAAAGTTAGTTTCCTTATCAATGGAGGATAGATAGATGGCTCAAGTTGAATTAAATGTTGATGTACGTGAGAAGAGTGGTAAGGGTGTTGCCCGTAAATTGAGAGCTGCAGGAAGATTACCAGCAGTTGTTTATGGGAAAACTCTCGAATCAACCGCAATCATTGTTGATCCAAAGGAGCTTGAAAAAGCCATTTCTGGAGAAGCAGGCTTAAACACCCTGATTACATTAAAGGGTGCTTCTGAGTTGGATGGAAAGGTTGTTATTCTTAAAGATGCCGACCTTCATCCTCTGCGCCGTACGATGGTTAGTGCTGATTTCCATGCAATCAACCTCAAGGAAAAGGCTTCCTTTATGGTGCCGGTCAATGTTGTTGGTACTGCTGTTGGTCAGACAGAAGGAGGTTCTTTACAGTTAGTTCGTACTGAGCTTGAAGTCCTTTGTCTCCCAACGGAAGTTCCTCAGTTTATCGATATCGATGTCACAGCCCTTGAAATTGGCGACACGATTCATATCGAGGAAGTTGTTGCTCCCGAAGGTATTGATTTGGTTCACGATGTTAACTTTACCGTTGTCACTCTCAGCATTATTAAGGCAGAAGTTGAAGCCTCGGATGACGATGAGTCTGTTGAAGGCGATGAAGCTGGTGATGTCGCTGCTGAAGCCGGAGAAGCCGCTGCTGAATAAGCATCGCGGTTGGATTTAACGTGAAGCTATTGGTTGGGTTGGGAAATCCCGGTGATAAATATTTGGCAACCCGCCATAATATAGGTTTTCAGGTTGCAGAGCACATCGCTTTGCGCCATCGGATCTCGGTGAAAAAAAAAGGTTATCAGGGGATTTATGGAGTTGGCAAAGTTGCAACCCATGAAGCCACTCTTCTGATGCCCCAAACCTTTATGAATTGCAGCGGTTCGAGTGTGAACTCTGCATATCGGTCTCTCGGAATTGATCCGGGGGATTTGGTTGTCATCTACGATGATCTGGATTTGCCTTTTGGGCGTTTGCGGGTCAAAACAGGTGGTGGTCATGGCGGCCATAATGGACTACGGGATATTATCTCAGCTTTGGGCTGTAAAGATTTTGTTCGTCTGCGTGTCGGCATTGGTCGTCCAGAACATGGTGATGTGACACGGCATGTTCTGAGCCGATTTTCTACAAATGAAAAGAAACTGTTGCCTCAATTGCTTGATGTCTCTGCTGAGGCGACTGAAAAGGTTTTGCTCAGTGGAACGACTGAAGCAATGAATTTATTTAACAGTTACAATCTTCTGGATTAACACTAACTAAACACAGAGAGGTGAAGAACGAATGCAACTGCAAATGTGGGCTCCTATTCTTGGAGTAATCGGATTTGTGATCGCGATTGTGCTCTACAACGTTGTTAAAGCACAACCGATCGGAAATGAGAAGATGCGTGAGATTTCTGATGATATCCATAGTGGTGCCATGGCTTTCTTAGGTCGTGAATATCGGGTCTTAGCTATCTTTATTGTTGTGGTGTTTATCCTTATTGCTATCGCAATGACCATCCAGACAGCCCTGGCTTTTCTTGGTGGTGCCGCCTGTTCAATGACATGTGGTTTTATTGGGATGAAGGCCGCCACTCGAGCCAATGTTAGAACGTGTGAAGCCGCTCGTGCTTCTGGCCAAGCGAAAGCTCTTGAGGTTTCTTTCAACGGTGGCGCAGTTATGGGTCTTGCCGTTGCCTCTCTCGGTTTGGTCGGTGTCGGTGTTGCTTATATTTTCTTCGGTGGCGATCCTGAAACATCCAAATATATTAACGGTTTTGCAATGGGCGCTTCCTCTATTGCCTTGTTTGCCCGTGTTGGTGGTGGTATTTACACCAAAGCCGCTGATGTTGGTGCTGACCTAGTAGGTAAGGTTGAAGCCGGTATTCCTGAGGATGATCCACGTAACCCTGGTGTTATTGCTGATAATGTCGGTGATTGCGTTGGTGATACTGCGGGAATGGGTGCTGATATCTTTGAATCATATGTTGGTTCAATTATTGCCACGATGGCAATTGCAGCAGCAGCAGGGCCAGCCTTGTTGTCAAAGCTGGGTGTTGGCGCCGATGTTCAGAGCAGTGCTATGTTATTGCCCCTCGCTCTTGCGATGATCGGATTGTTGTTTTCATTCATTGGCATTGGCTCGATGAAAGTTCTTAAGGGGATGGATCCTGCGAAGGCTCTGCACTATACGACTTTTGTTGCTGCAGGTGGTTTCTTGATCGCGGCCTTTATCTATATCCAATTTGCTGGGCTAAGTACTGGAATCTTCTGGGCTATCTTGGCTGGTACTTTGGCTGGTATTGCTATCGGTCAGATCACAGAATATTATACCGCACACGCCCCTGTTGCGCGGATTGCTGAAGCAAGTAAAACTGGTCCTGCAACCAATATCATTCATGGTCTGGCTGTTGGTCTTGAGTCAACTGCGTTACCAATTATCATTATTTCAATCAGTATCTTCATTGCTAATTACTGTGCTGGTCTGTATGGCATTGGAATTGCGGCTGTTGGAATGTTGGCCACTGTTGGTGTAACGATGACAGTTGATGCGTACGGTCCAATTGCAGATAATGCCGGTGGCATTTCAGAAATGGCTGGTCTTGGTCCTGATGTAAGAAAGATTACCGATGGCCTTGATGCTATTGGAAATACAACTGCTGCTATCGGTAAGGGCTTCGCTATTGGTTCAGCTGCTCTGACTGCGTTGGCACTTTTCTCAGCTTATGCAACAACAGTTAAACTTGAGGTTATTAACCTCATCAACCCTATGGTTGTGATTGGTTTGTTGATTGGTGGTGCCTTACCATTCTTTATGGGTGCCTTAACAATGACCAGTGTTGGTCGTGCAGCTGGTGCAATGGTTGATGAGATTCGTCGTCAGTTCCGCGAAACTCCAGGTCTTCTTGAAGGTAAAGAAGGGGTTAAGCCTGATTCACAGCGTTGTGTCGATATCTCTGCTCAAGCGGCGTTGAGAGAAATGATCCTTCCTGGCGTGATTGCTGTTTCCGCTCCCGTGTTGATCGGATTCCTCTTGGGTAAAGAAGCTCTTGGTGGCATGCTTGCTGGCGCAACCGTGGCCGGTGTTTTGTTGGCATTGATGATGTCCAATGGTGGTGGTGCTTGGGACAATGCTAAAAAATATATTGAAAGTGGACAGCTTGAAGGCGAAGGCAAGGGCAGCGATGCTCATGCTGCTGCTGTTATCGGTGATACAGTTGGTGACCCCTTTAAAGATACTTCTGGCCCAGCGATGAACATTCTTATCAAACTCATGAGTGTTGTTGCTCTGGTTATTGCTCCACTTCTCGTTTGATAGCTGATTTACGCTTTACTGTTTGACCTAATAGCCGGAGCTTCTGCTCCGGCTATCTTCATTTATAAGGAATAGTTATGGGTTTTAAGTGCGGAATTGTTGGCCTCCCTAACGTTGGAAAGTCTACGATATTTAATGCAATTACTTCGGCTGGTGCAGAATCGGCGAATTACCCCTTTTGCACGATCGAACCTAATGTCGGTGTTGTTGCTGTTCCCGATCCGCGTTTGAATGAGTTGGCAAACATTGTCACCCCAAAAGAAATTGTTCCAACTGCCATGGAATTTGTTGATATTGCTGGGTTGGTTCGTGGTGCGAGCCAGGGAGAAGGTTTAGGGAATCAGTTTCTCGGACACATTCGTCAGGTTGATGCTATTGCACATATCGTTCGCTGTTTTGAAGATGACAACGTCGTGCATGTCGATGGTGATGTTGACCCTCTTAGAGATATCGAGGTGATACAGACTGAACTTAATCTTGCAGATCTCGACAGTATTGACAAGCGGATCCAGCGGGGGAAGAAACAGGCTAGAAGTGGTGATAAACAATTACAACAGGAATTGCAGATCCTCGAAAAATTAGCTGTAGCGTTGAATGATGGTTTGCCGGCACGTTCTGTTAACCTTGACGATGAAGAGTTGCGTATCATTGCTGAGGTTCATTTGATTACGATGAAACCCGTTCTCTACGTCGCAAATGTTGCTGAAGATGATCTTGAAGGGTCTCACCCCTTTGTCCAAAAAGTCAGGGACCATGCCTTGACTGAAAATGCTGAAGTTGTCACCATTTGTGGAAAAATTGAATCTGAAATAGCTGAACTTGATGGTGAGGAAAAGCAAGAATTCTTAGATGAATTAGGTTTTGCGGAGGCTGGACTCGAACGGACGATTCATGCTGGGTACCGTTTGCTAGGATTAATAACTTACTTTACTGCAGGACCCAAAGAGGTTCGTGCTTGGACTGTTTCTGACGGGGCCCTTGCGCCTCAGGCCGCAGGAGTTATTCATACCGATTTTGAAAAAGGATTCATACGTGCTGAAGTAACAGCTTATGATGATTATGTGAACTCTGGAGGAGAAGCTGGAGCTAAAGAGAAAGGTCTTCTTCGTCTTGAAGGTAAGGATTATCGAGTTGTTGACGGAGATGTTATGCATTTTCGCTTTAACGTCTAATGACAACAATGCTGTGATAAAACCCCGCTTCTTTTTTGCGGGGTTTTTTTATGTCGAAAATATCTTCATCCCTCTAGTGTCAGATAAAATCATAAATTGAAAATCCACTTTATAAAAAACTTGCTCGATTAAAGCTTGAAGATTATTAAATAAGTTATAATCATAGAAACGAATCTTTTTACGTGACCTGTTTTTTAGCCCCGAAGCGGATGGAACTCCTTACGATGGGTAATCATGTCGCAGCACAGATCCTGATGACATTTGGTGGGCTGTTTCTCCTTGGACTGGTCGCTGATATTGTGGGTCGCCATACTCCCCTTCCACGAGTGACACTTTTACTATTGTCAGGTCTCGTGATCGGCCCATCTGCTCTTGGATGGCTTCCTTCATTTACAAATCAATGGTTTCCTGTTCTCACTAATATTGCACTGACCATGATTGGGTTTATGCTCGGGCAAAAGATGACCTCAGCCTCATTTCGTAATCTGGGGCGTGTGGTTTTCAGTTTTTCTATTGGTGTCGTTTTAGTGACGGCGTTTATGGTGTTTTCAGTTCTCTTTTTCTGTGGGATATCCTTAGAAATTTCGTTACTTCTCGCAGCAATTTCTACCGCAACTGCACCAGCAGCTATTGTCGATGTTGTACGCGAGTATCATGCTGATGGTGAGTTCACCGACACTCTTCTTGGGATTGTTGCTATTGATGATGCCTTAGGATTGTTGCTGTTTAGTTTGATCTTAGCAGTGGTGCAGTCAGTTGGTGGTGAAAGCGGTGCCTTTCAGATCCTCACCATGGGTGTGTGGGAAATTGGTGGAGCCGTCCTCCTTGGTTTGCTTCTTGGTGTTCCGATGGCATATCTCACTGGCCGGATTCGTCCCGGAGAGGCAACTCAGGCTGAGGCACTTGGAGTGGTTTTGTTATGTGCTGGATTGGCTGTCTGGTTGGAGGTTTCGTATCTTCTGGCTGCGATGACACTTGGATCAGTTGTTGCAAACTTTGCAAAACACCATGATCGTGCCTTTCATACAATTGAAAAGTTGGAGTGGCCATTCTTGATTTTATTCTTTCTTTTGGCAGGATCGTCTTTGGAATTGAAAAGCTTCGGACAGGTTGGGTTGCTGGGCCTTGGTTATATTGCTTTGCGGGTAACAGGGCGAATGTGTGGGAGTTGGGTTGGAGGGAGGATAGGTAAAGCAAGCCTACAGTTGCGACGCTGGATGGGAATTGCTTTGTTACCTCAAGCCGGTGTTGCTATTGGGATGGTGTTGTTGGCAAGCCAACGGTTTCCTGAACTGAAGGATATTCTTTTGCCTGTAATTCTCGGAGCGACAGTTGTATTTGAACTTATTGGTCCTGTGTTGACACGACAGGCTCTCTGTCAGGTCGGAGATATTTGTCCAGATCAAGATCTCCCCAGTGATGAAGAGTAAAAAACCCTCAAAAAACCTTGAAACGATCATGTGCTTATGCTAAAAGCTATTGTTTCGCCTGATTCCATAAGAGATTAGGCATATCCTTGTTCCGGGTTGGTCCGGGGCTGTTAATCCTAGAGGAGATCCATTGATGAGAAATTACGAATCACTCTACATTATCCATCCAGATGTTGTCGGCGAAGAGTTGACTGCTATGGTGGAGAAATTCCAGAAGGTGCTCACCGATCAAGCGGCTGAGATTCACAAGCTGGATAACTGGGGCGCTCGCAAGTTAGCCTATCCAATTAAGAAGGTTGAGCGGGGCAATTACATTCAGACATTATTCTGTGCTGAAGCTGAAGTCATTAGTGAGTTTGAACGTCGTCTTCGTTTAGATGAAAAAATCCTACGATTTTTGACCGTTCGCTTTGACGGTGAGTTTCCTGCTGTGGCTGAAGAGGTCGCTGCTGATGCCGTTGAAGAAACAGCAACTGAAGACGTTGCCGATTCAGCAGAAGAAGAAAATTAAAAACTAAATAATTTAGCTATTGTTCGTCATTTTTGAATGATAGCAAATCAGGAGAATATTTATGGCTTACGAAAGACCTTCACGTCCATCTTCAGCTCCACCTCGTCGCCGTTTTGGCCGTCGTAAAGTATGCCGCTATTGTGCAGATAAAAAGCAGAAGATCGATTATAAAGATGTTAATAATCTCAAGTACTACTTGTCTGAGCGTGGCAAGATTGTTCCTCGTCGGATTTCAGGCACATGTGCTGCTCATCAGCGTCAGATTGCTGAGGCCATCAAAAATGCTCGACAAATTGCTCTGCTCCCTTACACGGCATCACATTCTCTATAAGTCAGGGTATTAATTGGAGCAAAGATGAAGGGGCAGCCAGTACTTTTAACAGCTGTTGGAATCGGGGCCACTCTATTCTGTTTACTCGGGGTTAGTTGGATTGGACCAATAGGTGCTTTTTTAAATCTCTTGACCCCAGTTGCCGCAGCATATCTGAGTATGCGGTATGGGTTGCGCGCTGGTATTGTTATCGTTGTTGTTACCAGTGCCGTCCTTTTACAGTTGGCAACACCTTATACTTTTGCAGCATATCTGGGTGTTTTTGGTGTTGGTTCCTTATTGTTGCCGTACTTTTTACGTCAGCGCATCCCTTGGGATCGTGCAGTTTTATATGCGATGGTGAGTTCAACTGTTGCAACGGCAACAATGGTTTTGTTTGCTGTGTTTGCCAGCGGGGTAAGCATCCCGACTTTAATAGGGCAAATGATTCAAGCTGAAGTCGACCAGGCGATGCAGATTTACCGCAACTCTGGTTTCAGTGACACCCAATTGCAAGATATGCAGCAGGTTGTCGATGGAATGGCTGAGTTTATTAGCCGAAATTTTTATGGACTATATATGGCGTCTTTATTGGCAATTCAGACGTTTTGTCTGTTGTTGTTACAGCGCCTTAAGGGGAACCATTTTCACATTTTTGGAACTCCGTTTGCCCAGTGGCGTTTACCCAGTGGGTTGATTTGGGTATTGATCGGAGCAGGCTTTCTTCTATTGGTGCCAGCTGACATAGTTTCGCTTGTAGGGCGTAACCTATTGGTTGTTTTACTTCCCCTATATTTTTTACAGGGGATGGCAATTGTCAGTAGTTTTTTACAGAAAAAAACCTATCCGCCACTGGTAAAAGGGTTGATTTACGCACTTTTGTTGATACTTAACCCTTTACCAATAATTATTACCTGTGCCGGTGTTTTCGATCTTTGGATTGATTTTCGTCGACCCAGGCAAAAAAAAATATAAACTCGATCCACTATGGAGGAGAGACATGAATACCAGTATTATTTTAAAAGAAAACATTGATGGTCTTGGAATCATCGGTGACGTTGTATCGGTGAAGGCCGGTTACGCAAGAAATTTTCTTATCCCAAAAGGGCTGGCAAGTGCTGCTAACGAGCGCAATGTCAAAGAACTTGACCATCAGAAACGCCAACTGGCGCGGAAGTTGGAAAAAGTAACGAAAGACGCAGAAGGTGTTAAAGCCCGAATCGAAAAAGTTACTTGTTCCTTTACTCAGCGGGCCAGTGAAGAAGGAAAGCTATTTGGCTCTGTTACTTCAATGGATCTTGAGGCTAAACTACGTGATGCCGGTGTCGAGATTGATCGTAAAAAGATTCAACTTGGCGAACCTATCAAATCCCTTGGCGAGCATAGCGTACCAGTTAAGCTTGATGCTGGCGTTGTTGCTGAACTTAAAGTTGTTGTCAGTGCTGAGGAAGAAGCATAACTCAAGAGCATTGTAACGATTAACGATCATTATCAAAAAAAAACAGGGTGGCCGGTGCTTATCGACCACCCTGTTTTTGCATCCAATTTTCATTCTACTGTAATCTCACCCCCCACATTCGCCATGTGTCTCGTCTTCATCACGATTAACGGCAGTAACAATTTAAAAAACCAGTTTCGAAGCTTAGTAATTACTCTCTGTGATGTTCAACTTGCTCCTTCTTTATCTGTACAGTTTATTTCTTAGCGCGGCTTATTGTATCGAAGTTAAGCTTTCTCTTGTCGCATCTGATGAATTCTCTATCTCTAAAGAATATGACTTAATTAATTATTGATGGCTAATTCCACTTGCAAAGATTGAATTGTTAGCATAATATTCATTTATAAATGCTAATCAATGTGGTGGGAACTTTATGATGAAATATTTAATTTTTCTGGTGTTGCCCCTCTTCCTTTTTTCTTGCGACCTCCAAGAGTATCCAGCAGTAGAAAAAAACGATAGACCGCAGGTTTTGATCTATTCCGGAATGACAATGCTTGAACCGTTGATGGAGATTATTGCTTTGGTTGAAGCTCAGGAAAACTGCCAAGTTAAAATCACTTATGGTGGCTCAGGGCATATTGCAAAGTCAGTTGAAGTAAATCAGATTGGTGATATTTTTTTCCCGGGAGATGAGTCGTATATCAATCCCTTACTGGCAAGTGGCGTTGTCACAGAATCGGTTCTGGTTGGATACAATCAGCTCGGTTTATTTGTCCAGCCTGGGAACCCTAAGAATATTTCCGGAAGTCTGGAGAATCTTCTTGATAAGAAATTAAATATTGTCATTGGGAGTGCTGAATCAGGGTCTGTTGGGCACGAAACAAAAAGGATCCTTAGTCACCTTCGGCTCTACTCTGACGTAATCAATAACGCAATATATATGACGACAGATTCAAAGGGTCTTGCAGTCGCAATAAAAAATAAGACTGCCGATTTGACCCCGAATTGGAAAGCAGTCGGGGCTTTGCAACGTAATGTTGGGACAATGGAATATCTTCCTATTTCATCAGTCCATAGTCTGAAGCACCCACTGGTCATGGGGATGTTAACTTACAGTCAACATCCTGAGTTAGCCAAAAAGATATTACAGTTGGCAAGTTCTAAACCTGGGCAAGACATTTTTCGTAAATACGGATTCCTTGATTGATGAGCTATTCATTTAAGTTATTGCCAAAAAACATCATTATCCAGATAAGCGTACTTCTTTGCGTTTTTTTGATGACTTATGCTGGTCAGAAGATTGGACATCATCTTCTTGAGCAGCGCCAAAATTATCTCCACTCATTACTTGAGAATGAACAGAATAAGCTGGAGCTTTCTTATATTCTTCAAGAAAAGCTGCTGATTTTAAATGTGAAGTTACACGAAATGTCTAACGCTGGATCTCAGGCAGAAATCAATCATGTTGTAGGCCTTCTTCAAGGGTTACATAACGAGATTTTTGAAATTTTGGAGGTTGTGGAATCTGGTGGGGAAAAGAAAATAACTTATTCTGTCAATTTTAGTAATGAAGTAGAAATGACCAAGAGTTTGTCGTATGTCAATTATACCCATCAGCAAATTGACTTGGAAATAATAGAGCTCAGGGCAAAGCTTGCAGAACTTCATGAGATCGTAACTGAATTTAAAGCGACCGTTGAACATAAGATTGTTGTTGTGCAAGCACGAGATCCTCTTGAAATTGCACTCGTAAATCGCAAAGTCAGTAATTATTTTAAAGGGATTGAACCATTTTTTTCAAGAATACTCGAAAATTCATACCGTCTCCACTCTACCAGCCAAAAAGAGACAGAACGGATTCAGAAGGTCAACGATACATTCAATCAAACCTACGTACGAATTGAAAATACACTCGCAACGTGCGTTGTGGCCTTTATTTTGATGCTGGGCTGGGTGATTCTTCGGTCAAGTCGAAAAATTATTCTTGAACGGCAGAACTATCAATTGGAATTGCAGGATTCAAATAAAAACCTTGAAAATATTGTTAACCAGCGAACTTCAGCTCTGAAGAAGGAGATTTGTGATCGCAAGGATGCTGAACAGCAGGTAAAAAAGCATGCTGATTTTTTGCATAATATTATCGAATCGTTAGCTCATCCTTTTTATGTCATTGATGCTGATAATTATGAAATCGTTTTAGCTAATTCCGCAGCAATGGAAAGTGACAACAATGGAAGCACGACCTGCTACGAGCTTACGCATCATCGGGATAAACCCTGTGACTGTTCAGATCATCCGTGCCCACTGCAGCAGGTCATAGAAACTCGGGCTCCGGTTAAGGTGGAACACATTCACAGGAACAACAAAGGTGAGAAAATAATTGTAGAGGTTCATGGCTACCCCGTCTTTGATGCCAACGGTCATTTGATTCAGATGATTGAATACTCACTCGATATTACCGCAAAAAAGAATGCTGAATCAGCTCTTTTACATGCAAATGATCGGTTGGAAGAGACGGTTATGCAGCGCACTAAAGAATTGGAAGAACAGATCTTGCAGCGTAAGCATGCTCAGTTAAAGCTTATTAAAAGCGAACGTTACTACCGTCTCTTGATAGAAAATGTTTCCGATATTATAACAATTATCGATGGAGATGGGTTCATAACATATTCCAGCCCTTCAACAAAAAAACTTCTCGGAATTTCACCTGAAAAGATTATTGGTGCGTACATAGGCGATTTGGTCTTGTCCGATGATTTGCGGCATATCGATATTCCAACATTGCATCAGTTACATAGTGGTACAACTCCGATGGAGTATCAAATCAAGGACAGGACAGGGAAAGTTCATGTACTGGAATCCCTTATCCAGAAATTTGAACAAGATGACGGTACGAATGCCTACATCCTTTATTCGCGTGATATTACTGTTAGAAAGCACTCAGAGGACGAGGCTTATAAATTACGTATGGTGGTAGAGCAGTCTCCCAGCAGCATTGTGATTACCGATACCAATGGAATCATCGAATATGTAAATCCAGCATTTGAAGAAATTACAGGGTATTCTGTTGCCGAGGCCGTTGGTCTTAACCCTCGGGTTCTCAAGTCGGGGCAAACTCCTGAAATACTGTTTAAGCAGCTGTGGAAAACGATTACAGCAGGGAAAGTCTGGCGTGGAGAGTTCATCAACAAAAAGAAATCAGGCGAACTTTACGATGAAAATGTCCTCGTCATTCCGACCAGGAATATCAAGGGAGAAATTACCCACTTTGTTGCTGTAAAGGAAAACATCACTGAGCTTAAGAAAGCACGGAAAGTGGCAGAAAAAGCCAATCAGGCTAAATCTAACTTTCTTTCTCATATGAGTCATGAACTGAGAACCCCTTTGAATGCTATCAATGGATTTTCTCAACTGATGCTCAAGAGTAAAAAGAATCCTTTAAATGAAAAACAGAAGGATATGACTGGGCAGATCCATTCTGCAGGGCAACATCTGCTGCAATTAATTAATGAAATACTCGATCTAGCACGCATTGAATCGGGTGAATTTACCCTCGCAATAGAAGCATTAGATCCGCGTTCTTTTCTTGATGAGAGTTTGTCTCTGGCACGTTCTCTCGCTGATGATAAATTAATTGAAATCACTGGGGCTTATGAAGGAAAAACTCTCCCAAGCGTCAGAGCCGATTTAACCCGAGTCAAACAAGTGTTATTGAACCTGCTGTCAAATGCGGTTAAATATAATAATCCACAAGGAACCGTGACGATTGATGTCGACATGGATATCCCCGGCTTTTTGCGATTTTCTATCATTGATAATGGAATTGGTATTCCAGAAGAAAAGCAGAAGGACCTGTTTGTCCCGTTTAAACGTGCTCTAGACAATCCAAATGAAATTGAAGGAACGGGGATTGGAATGACGATCACTAAGCAACTTGTTGAAAAGATGGGCGGCGATATAGGTTTTGATAGCCAAGTGGATCACGGCAGTCATTTCTGGTTCACCCTGCCAGTGTCTGTTGCGACGGTCTCGGTAGAAATTTGCTCAGATCTCAGCGAACAGAACAGCGACAAGATGATTGATACAAATGCCCAGGAAAAACAGATTCTCTATATTGAAGATAATGAAGCGAATGTTCGTTTTATGCAGGACTGTTTTCTTGAGCAAGAACATTTTTCTCTCATTCACGCTCCCACCGGGGAAGATGGTGTCGCTATGGCATTAGAAAATGTCCCCGATTTAATTTTGATGGATCTCAGCTTACCAGGAATTGATGGTTTTCAGGCATATCGACAGTTGAAAGCTGATCCAAAAACAGAATTTGTTCCTATTGTTGCTGTAAGCGCAGATGCGATGGAAAAGACAGTGAAGCGTGTTAATCGGTTGGGGTTTAGCGGCTACATCCCAAAACCTGTTGACGTTGACCTGCTGTTGAAGACAATGACAGATATTCTGGAGACATAACAGATGAACTTTGAATTAGATTTAACCGACCTGTTGATGGGCAGTGCTTTGGCCGATATCCATGATGCCAAAATTTTAATTGTTGATGATAATCCATCTAATGTTGCTCTCCTTGAAGC
>JADGDX010000049.1 GCA_016744675.1 Desulfuromusa sp.
CCTCAGGGGTATTGATAATTTCTGCCGAGGCTGTGGAGATAATCGCAAGAAAACTAAGTAAGACCAGAATGACAAGCGATTGAATGATTTTAATATCTTTCATGATAAAACTCCCAATTGATCAAAAACTCTTTTTATGTATTTAATTTATTGGTAAAATTAAAATTCACGCCAAGACAAGATGCCCATAGCAGGGGCATCTGTACGAAGCGGCGTACCGTCACCGTTACCACCGTTAGCGATTCCACCTGACGTTGAGCTCATGTACAAACCCTCTGTACCATCGCCATATCTGATTATTGCCGGAGGTTGTAAAAATCCATCAAACTGAATCCCCGAGATAGCAACAGAAGCACTATTTCCAGAGGCATCCGTGACTGTCACCAGATCGTTGCTATCAATAACACCATCATTGTTTATATCAACAACAGGTGCGTTCATACGCCCACCATTTGCCGCACTCGCAAAATGGGGGATAGAAGTGCCACCAGTCGAACAAGGTGAATCTTGGGGGGTAAAAGAGATATATATCGCCCTCCCGGCACGGATCATCATTCGACTGACAACTCTCTCGCCAGAATTTGGCAGATCAAAATACCAACCGGCGTTGTTATCAACAGTTGTCGACAGGTCAGGAAGCTCGCCCGCAGTGCTATCCGCTTCAGTTCGCCACACAATCGAATGATCAGTAAGAACACGAACGACTTTTTCGTCACCAGTAATTGATGGATCAGGGTCATACGTGAAATCCGGCACCATAAGTTCCTGCTCCAACAACGTTGTTCGTGATGATTGCTCAGAAACCTGCTCCGTTGCGTGGTCAAAAGATCCCAAATTTTCGGAATCATCAGTATCATCACCATAATCCCACACACCGTAGACTGTCTGCACATCAGTGTTAAGAAAATCTGATGTTCCAAGAAATTTACCGGTACCAAAAACAACAGAATAACCATGATACTGAGGATGGTACATAACAGCCGGCCTTGCGGTGATTGGCTGATCAATGCCCGTTGGTCCAACCGCTTTAAACAAGGGAGCGCTGGAAGCACCTTGCGTAAAAGCAACCTCCCAGTTAGCAATATTAGGATCGGTTAAATCAACCTTCCACATATTTCCACCAAGGTCACCGGCATAAACGTAATCTGCCTTACCATCACCGTTGACATCAACAACTGATGGCGTTGCCAAACCATTGCCATCACCGCTGTCCAGAAAATCGCCATCACTATTCCTGTCAATATTAGCCCCCAACTCAAACTTGCGTAAAACGTTGCCGTTAGCAGGGTCGAGAATAAACAGTACCGACTGACCATCAATACTATTGTAACCGTTGCCGAAAATCACCACCCAGGGATGACTCGCATCATTCGATTTTCTGATATAAGCTTTGGAAAACGATGAACCGATATCCCTCAAATCTGCGGCAGCTGTCGGTGTAGCACCCGCATGGGGAAACTCCCACAACACCTTACCAACGATACTTGCCTCACTTATAGTAGACGCCTGCCAACGATGTGTTGTCGTATTATAAGTTGACAGATTACTGATATCCAGAGCGTAATAGCCCCTCCCTCCCTGGCCCAAGCCACCAACCAAAAGAGTACTATTAGCTCCCAGAACATTATCCTTAACCGTTACAGTCGAATCAACGTAGTAATTGTGCGTGTAAGCAGGGTCAACGAGCAGTGGCAAGTTTTGAATAACCTGACTCGGGATGTATGAAAAGACCTCCGAACCAGCATTAGCTCCCTCTGCTCTGATCGCATGCATCATGCCATCATTGGCTCCGACATAGAGGATTCCCCGATGATAAACCGGCGACGAGTGGACGATATCACCAAGCCGTCTGCCGGAACGGTTACGAAACGTCCCACCGTTAAACTGCTCTTCGGTGCTGTCACCACGGACATAATTGAGAACAAGCTGTGCCGTCGCCGGGACAGGATCAAGCAAAACCTCCTGAGCTGCCGTTAAATCTCCAATTCTGAACGGCACCCCAGCAGCCCCATTATACGTTGCTATAGATCTGTTATCCCAGTAAGTCGTCCAGTTTTCTGTTTGCCAGACATCAGCAGCAGACCACTCTGGATTTGCCAGATCAATAGCCCCTGTAGCGGGATCCACCTTATAGGATTTGACATCACCCAGCCAACCGGTCGTATTGTAATTTGACTGAAACAAATAAGTATCATCATCAATCAGTTTAAAAAGTTGATCTCCATTAACAGAAACTGATGCGGCCGCCCCGATTCTCTGCTTGATATTCTGCATGATATCAAGCAGAGATTTAACCAGTGCTGCAGGATTACTAGCACTCATAAATGTACCATGGCCATTAACTGACGCATGATAAAGATCATCTATGCGCCGAGGGCCTGTATTGGGATTGGGCCAGGGAATATTAGGAGACGTTTCCGTCACAGTATAATTACTGGGATCAAGTGTTCCGGTGACGCCAAAGGAGACTCCATAGGTGACCATGTGCTGATAAGAAGCTGGATCCGTTGCCGTTGTCGCAATCAAATCATCCAAGCTACTGGAAAGATCATTTTCCCAATAATACATGGCAACATCAGCAAGCGTATCGCTCCAGGCATCAGCAAAAGGGTCACCATTGTCCCCATCAACATGACCAACGCCGGGGCTGTCACCATTCCAATAACCATCAGTCATTAAGATTGTAAACGCCTGTTGGCATTCACCACCAGTAGCAGCGGGCCAATAGGGGCACGCACCAATATCACCGGTTTCACCATCATCTGCGTGAAAATACTGTCCAGCATCTTGCAATCCTAGCCGCAAAGGGGTTCCGCCAGAGGAATCATAATCACTGTAGAGGATATCTAATAGTGTACTTGTTTGATCTACGCCATCAACCTTGATTCTCATAACTGGCTGGTTAATCCGATCGTGTATTGTAGAAATACCAATCTGCACCCCTGCCATTTGTGCAATAACATTTGAAACAGCTGCCGTTGCGGTAAACTGGCGACGGCGATAAAAAGAGTACCAGTTGGCAAAGTTTTGCCTTGCATCGACATAGTTAAGTGGTGACTGAACGTCTGCCGGAGGAGTGACGACAAGTTGCAGATCACTTACAAATTCAGTGTTCCCTGTGCCCGTAACAGTGACAGCATAATAATTGATTGCACCGGCATCAATGGTGACAAGATAAGGTCGGGCATCAAGTGTCGAGTAGACATAATAATGGGCGCGAGGGATATCAACAACAGTTCCTGTCCCCTGAATTAATCTGACAGCATCAGCACTGGTATTGCTATTCCCATGATCAAGGTCTATCGTTGTTGAACCTAAATTAAAGTCATGATTCCCAAGTAAACTCCATTGTCCAAAATTTGCAGTTTGGTCAACGGTATAGGACGTTGCACCGCCAGAATGATTGACAGTGTATAGCGCTGCCGTATCACGACTCCAAGTATCCCGAGAACTCCACCAGGCCCAAACCTGATAATTGTCGGCAGTTGCGACATTAACAGACCACTCGACTGAGCCATCCCCATACAAAGAACCCCCTGCATATTCAGGGACAGCACTTGATTCGTTCCAGGTACCAGATATTTCTGTAAAGCCTGCGTCTTCATTATCAACAATAATATCGGCACCAGGAACTGAAAAAAACTGAACGTAGGTGTGACTTAAATTGAAGGTATTTCCTGCAACATAGGGATGGGAACGTGGGCTATCTGGGTCTGCACCGAGCACTCCATTTTGCCACGGATTAGTTGCCAGCATTGGCCAAGGAGTGTAGGTTGCTGAAGGATCATAATACATTTTATTATGCTCAAACCACTGTGATTTCCACATCAGCCTTTGAGCAGGAGTCAATCTATAGATATAAGCAGATCCCGAGAACAGACCGTCAGCCTCTACGGTCATCATCTCCCAATCCATACTGCCGGAATCATCGAGAACAAACATGATATTGGCTGGAGCCGCTTTATTTTGGGCATCCAGCGGAATCTGAGAGATATCAACTGTGGCCCATACAGAGGGGGCAAAAACCGCAGTCGCAGCCACCAGAGACACCCATAAAACCATACGTCTGCTATTTTTAAACATAACAACCTCCCCAGTTGTTGACATTATTAACGCTTCTCAAAGCTACCAAGTGATAGGGATCTGACAGCTAGCTTTAATCGCCGTGAATGCATTATTCTGCTGGTTACGCCCGTAGACATCAAAGCGATATGGTACCGTTTCTTCCCCCAAGCCGTAATCATCAGCAGCCCCACGATCAACAGCTATCCTCTGCAACAAACCTGGTGCCGGCAAAGCCGAGACAGCAGCATTTGCAGCCCAGAAGGCATCATCATGAACATCTGCCGATTCGGTGGCGGGAGCCAGCCTGCCCGCCAAAGCCGCTGCCGAATCCGAATGTAGCCATGGAAGAGAATTAAGACCAAGGCTTGGGTCATCCGCTGTATTTCTTATGTCCCACAACGTTTCGGCAATGACCCCTTCTGCCCGATAAAAAACCTGCTTGGCCAATCTGTCATTACCTGAAATTTGCAATTCAAGGGTTGTTGTGTTCGTCGCTGCAATACCGATAATCATTAAAACCATCAGCATCATAAGTGAAGCAACCAGAACAAAACCCTGCTCATTATTGGTCATTTTGAGTATTTTTTTCATATTTATTTCCTGATTCATCACATTGGCCTTGCCTTGACAACCTGTGCCACGGTATTTGGCCCATTGTCCGGAGGCACAACGATGACTCTTATGGTTTTCGTGCTAGCAACCGGGATATTATCGACAACATTCCAAAAAATCTGATAATTCCCATCTGCAGAAACCGCACTTCCATCAGCAGTTGCTATCGTTGTATTATTCAGACCGGCAGCACCATCAGCCACAGCTGGAAACTGCCCTCCATCATCATCGAGAAGGGCATCACCATAACCACGAGTCAAAAACATTTCGATACGATCAGCAGCAATATGACTCGCTTCGCTGATATATCTCCCCTTGCCGTTACCCTGAATAGAGGTTAACTGCATGGTCGCCAACCCCAATATGCCAACAGCAAAAACAACCAAAGCAATCAAAAGCTCTATCAGGGTGAATCCATTCTGATTTTTAGTTAGCACATTCATGAGTTATAATCCCATATTGCGGCATTGTACCCTTACAGTTTGGAAACGACGACGGCGATTATCACCACCCCCCACCCAGACAGTCCCAGCCGGCGTTGCGGGGTAAGCTCTATTATCAGTGTAATTACGATCAGGTTGCCGTGCCCTAGCGAGAATAGAGATATCAACAGCAACAACATCAGTCGCAGTTGCTGCTGCCAGTGGTGGCGACGATGAATCCCAGTAGCTAAATTCAATAGCTTGAATATTTTCAGCGACGGCCTGACGGCCTGCACCTCCAGAATTATCGTTGCGACCCAGCATAGGAAAACCAGTAGTCGCATGATTATAGATACTGTAGGTTATGTTCTCATCTGTATCAGCACAATCACCATCGGCGTTCAAGTCCATAGAAAAATCGAGCTGATTAGGGGTAACAGCCAAAATGCCGGGGGCGACACTCACACCAGCAGCTCCCAGACTACAGGAAGCATGACTTGTGCCGTTATTATCATCATAACCCGCCATTCTGAGTTCCTTGATCATTAGGTATAAGCCGGCACGAATATTCTGCTGCATTTCAGCAACTTGCTCCTGAGCAAGATAACTATCCTGCTGGGTTCTGAATGCTGAATACACGCCCATCATAATAATGCCAGAGATAGCCATAGCAATGAGAAGCTCGACTAGAGTGAAACCAGATTTATTTTTTATAAAAATCATAGTCAATTCCAATTTATTCCATCACTACTTATTTCAATTCTGGCACCACCAGCCATTGTTGTTACCAGCCGATACCACCTCCCCTGATCGTTGCGCATTACTGTTGCACCAAACCAGCCGAGCAAGGGTAAGCCTTTAGAATTATACCCTACAGCAGAATTGCCGCCAAAATTTGCACTTGTCAGAGAACACGATGCTGGCATTATTTCCTGAAAAAGCGTCAATTCTGCACCATCCTGCACCAAATTTCCAGGCGTTCCACCACCAGCTCCATCATCTATGAACGCCTGATAACTTCCACCCGTTGCAGGGAAAATAACAGAGGTAATAGCGATTCCAACATCAATATTTCTCCTTACAGCCTCTAATTTAACTCTCTGCATATTGGAATATAAATCACTAGCCGCCCCCCTTAATCGATAGTTCGGCAACCAGTTAATATAACTTGGTATAGCAATGGCAGACAAAATCCCTATCATAGCAACAACAATTATAACTTCCAGCAGAGTAAAACCATTTGATTTTTTCATCTCGCTCCATTCCATCAATTGATATGTACCAAACGTGTGTGCATATTTCTTGCCATATTTTCAATCGTATCAAAACACTGAAAGAAACCTACCTACATTGATCATTGATATTCCACAACACCAAAGTGCAAACCTTGCACAGAACAAGAGTGCAACTTATGCACACCAAAACACTCAATATAGACGCAATCTAAAAAAGCTCCCTGCGTCCACAACAGATTCAACCTCAATCGCCCCTCCAGCTTCTTCAACAATACGTTGACACATTGCCAATCCAAGCCCCACCCCTTCGCCGGGACCCTTCGTTGTAAAAAAAGGATCAAATATCCTATTCAGATCATCAGCAGCAATGCCGCTACCATTATCATTAATTCCTATCCAAACTGATGAGCCATCATCTCCTGCGGAAAGAGTAACTTCTCCCCTTAAAGCACAAGCCTGAACAGCATTTAACAATAGATTAATAAATACCTGTTGCAGTTTATTCTGATCGATCGTGATGAGAATTAAAGAATCAGGGAGATGATTGATAATTTTCAGCTCAGAAAACAATCCCTGATTCTCCAATAATTGAACCGTCGAATTCAGTACAGCAATCATATCGACAAGCTCAGTCTTAGTTTTCTCAGCAGGGCGCGAAAAATCGAGGAGTTCTCTAACCAAGAAATCAATGCGTGTTGCCTCGACTAAGGAACGTTCAACAATATCCTTATCTGTTTCTTTTTGGATGCGTTGCTTTAAAAGTTCAAGATAGCCAATGATAGCCGCAAGAGGATTTCCTAACTCATGCGCTAATCCTGCCGCTAACTGTCCTACTGATGCCATTTTTTCACTACGAATCAACTCGTCACGGGTTTGCTGGAGTTCCCGGTTGGTTTTTTCTAGAGATTGGATAGTTTGCTCGGTTTCACCCCGACTAACGAGTAATGCTTCAACCATCTGATTATAGGAATCTGCCAACTGAGCGATCTCCACAGGTCCAGCTGTCGGCAAACGTGTTCCAAGGTTTCCAAGACTAACGTCTTGGGTTGCTTTGAGCAGATTTTGCGCTGGCCTTATAATGTTACGTTGCAATAGAACATAACCAGCTATCACAAGAATGGCGCCGTAGAAAAAAACATACAAAAGAATTAATTTTTGCGATTCCAAGCGCTTTAATTGGATATCAGCAAGAGAGAAATTTAATTCCAACAATCCAGAAAAGTTATTTCCTTTTTTAATTGGGAGAACAAATTGAGCAGACATGTCGAAATGTCGGAATAAATTTATCAGCACAGGAAAATCTATCTTCTGCTGAACGTTGCCAGTCATCTTCACTATCTGCCGGGTAGATGCAGGCAAAGCGGCAATTTCCCCAACGACAGAAGATTCAATCAACTGAAGATTCTGATTATAAATCCACCAAGCGTCACAATGTGCCCTTTGCGATAACAATTCCAGTAATTTTTGACTAACAAGCAAAGATGACTGTTCATCGGAACCAGAACCCTGGGTTGACAATTCCTGTGCTAAAACATTCGACAATAAATCAAGTTGCCCAACGCGTTCTTCAAGCAAACTCTTCTCCATGAGATGCAACATCATAACTCCGCCTAAGAGTAATGCAGCACCTAACAACAATGTGAGGGTTATTAAGATCTCAGTTCGGAGCCCAACAGATTTTGTCAAAGCGACCTCATCATGGAATTCTATTTATTAATTTTTATCAATTACCATAATATAGCAAAAAAGCAAACAAGAGGATTGTTAAATAGGGTAGAATGAGAGAATAATATATTTATCAATAAGTTTTCACTTTTTACAAATGAACCAACCGAAAGGAATAAACATGCCTAGAACACCAATTCTCGATCAGGACGCCTGCATAGGATGTGAAACGTGTACGCGTATTTGTCCTACTGTTTTCCACATGGTTTCTGAACATCTAGCCGGCATCCATAATCCAACAGGAGCAAATGAAGATAAAATCGAAGAAGCAATGGATAATTGTCCAGTGGCCTGTATTAACTGGGAAGATTGAGCGTGTCACAACAAGTCCGATCAATCGTGTCAAAACCTTTGTTAAGGACTACGACAGGTCTTATGTCTGTTAGCACTTCCAAAAAACTATCGTGCCTGATTGGACGTTTTTTTTTCTTAGCCATCTTTCTTAGTTTCAGTCTGGCACTTTTGGGTTGTCAATCATCCTTACTGAGAAAAATCCAACCAAACGAATTCAGCGAGCAACTCTACATTGACGCTAAATTAAACTTTGCCATCAAACATCCATTAAATTGGACAAGGGAAATTATCCCTGTTTCTTCTCCAAAACATAGGGACGATTCTGTAAGCTGGATTGTTGGAGCTCTAGATAATCAAAATAATGACATTGGTCATATGCTCATCAAACGCTTTCCCTCTAACAACAAAAAAGAACTCCCTGACATCCTCAGTAATTTTCTTGCCGATAAATCCGAATTAAAATCGGGACAGACAGAAGAGTTTGACCACCCAGCAGGAGCTGCATTGAAATTTGTTGGCCATAATACTAACAGAGGCATACTGCTGATTGCACTGAGAGGAAAGCAACAGAACTTTATCATTTCACTCGATTATCCCTCGATTCGATTTGCTGAACTATTGCCTATTTTTCAAGATATTGTTTCCAGTTTCTCCGAAATCAACAAACCCACTGACACCACCTCACAATGAAAAGATCGTGCTATCCCGCTCGACTTATAGATAAGTATTATTCTGATAATTTAGAGGCCAGAAGAATCCTTATGACCCACAGTCGCCTTGTAACGCGGAAATCTCTTAAAATAGCAAGGGACCTTCTGTCACTTGGTACGACTGTCGACATCCAATTTCTTGCCGAGGCTGCAATGTTACATGACATAGGGATGTTCCTGACCAACACTCCTGATCTTAGTTGCCATGGAAAAGGAGATTACATTCAGCATGGAATAAAAGGAAAAAAGCTCCTTGAACAAGAAGGATTATTCAAACATGCCAGAGTATGCGAAAGACATATCGGAGTTGGTTTAACCTCAGAAGATATTATAAATCAGCACCTCCCCCTTCCGATACGGGACATGCTTCCTGAGACACTAGAAGAACAAATTATCTGCTATGCCGATCTGTTTTATTCAAAAGGAAATGAGAATCTAAACATCGAAAAATCACCCGAAAAGATCCTTAAAACACTTCATAAGTTCGGTCCAAAAAATGTTAAAATTTTCAACCAATGGCATGAAAAGTTTGAACATCCTGTGAGTTGATATGGAATATTGGCTTCAACAATTTATCGAAATACTCCCGGTCGGCACCCCTTACCTTTTGGTCCTGCTTATTGTTTCTTTTACTGAATCCTTGCCGCTCATAGGACTCATCATCCCAGGAAGTACGTTAGTTGTTTTTGCCGGTTTTCTCGTCTTACACGGAAAGTGCTCTTTGTTATTGCTGATGTTAGTCACATCAAGCGGGGCACTCCTTGGTGATCTCATCAGCTTTTGGCTTGGGCTAAAGTATGGATCAAAATTACTTAAACTTCGTAGCTTTCAAAATCACCATCACCTTATCAAGCAGGCAGAGTATTTTTTTGTCAACCATGGCGGGAAAAGCATCTTCTTTGCTCGCTTCATCGGACCAATTCGAGGAATGACTCCTTTTATTGCTGGACTTTCAGGAATGCCAGAAAAGCTCTTAGTTCGTTACGCTCTGATCAGTGCGATTTTATGGGGAATTTGCTATCCTGGATTAGGGTATTTAGGAGGGTCTAGTTGGGAGAACGCGCAAAGCTTGTCTGCTCGCTTTGGCCTCATCCTTTTCGCTATCCTGATTGCTACAATTCTACACACATGGGTAAAGCGAACTTTCAAAAAAAGTTAAAATCGATACTGTAACCCGGATGATAAGGAATAAGAGTCCCAATTGACCCGGTTCAATCGGGTTTTTCCAGCAGATCCATCTGAATAGAGGATTCTATCTGTCCCACTGCCAGTATGCCAGTTTTGGATATCTCCACTAACGAGCCATGACCAACTTTCATCAAAAGAATACGCTCCCTTAAAATTCCAGACAAGTCCAGATCCTCTGGCGTTATGCTCAAAGCTGACAGGGTGATCAAATTCGGAGCGCAAGTTCCAATCTGCCTGTGCAAAGTATTCAATCCAATGATATTCAACGCCAACCGATACATTGAATTTATTCTTCACCTCGTATCCGCCAGTGACTCCTAACCATGGTCCATACCAATAGGTCGTATAAGTACTATCCAAACCTGATATATGGCCCAACTCATGCGGCTTTTCTGCATCAGAACCAAAATAATCTTCTCTAATCCTTGGATCAGAAACAACCTGCTCACCGTTGGTCATCGACAAATCTTGTAAATTAAAGCTATACCCAATAAAGGGAGTGATAGAAAACCGTGATGAATTCAGCACAACTTGCGACCCAACTGCGCCTGACAAATCAATTGTTAACCCTTTATCAGCGTCATTAACCGATCTTGACCACTCAGCATTTCGATCATCTGCAGCATAATCAGAATCGCGAACATCACCACTAAAAACTTTACCAAAGGAGATGTCAACAAGTGTGAAAAGAATTCTGTCCAGATAGGGTACTTCATTGAACTCCAGCCACCCGGAGGCACTTATCTGGAAGATTTTTATATCATCCCATCTTAGCTCTGACAGGATATTCGGATTATTTCCGTCGGTATCCCCAGAGATATTCCAATCCAATTGATCTACACGATACCCTGATTGCACATCAAGGCCTGATGCCACTATATTTATGGGTTCAAAAGCGAAGGAAGGGTGAGAAAAAAAACCGAGAATAAAAAGAAAGGCTGACAGAAGTGAAATAAAACGCATCTCAGAGTCCCGGCGCAGAAATAAAAAAGAAAGGTCGCTCTTTCACAAGAGCGACCTTCAATGTAGTCAGAATGTATCTAATCAGATGTCACAACGCTTATAAACTGAGTCAAACTCACCAAGCTGATCAAACTGCAGGTAATCATAAACTTCTTCCTTACAAGGAGAAATCTTTTCTTTATACGCAGCCAAATACTCAGCAGGAGTTGGTAATTTACCACTCAACGCCGTTACGGCACCGAGTTCAGCACTACCAAGATAGACTTGTGCACCGTTACCAATCCGATCATCAAAGTTACGCGTTGATGTTGAGAACATATTTACACCATCAGGAACACGTGCTTGGTTACCCATACACAATGAGCATCCTGGTGTTTCAATCCGAGCACCAACCTGATTAAAGATCGCAAAATAGGACTCGCTCTTCAATTTAGATTGATCCATCCGAGTTGGAGGGCAGATCCAGATACGATCATCTGGATTAAACTTGTGGCCTTCCCAAATTTTAGCTGCAGCGCGGAAGTGACCAATGTTGGTCATACAAGAACCGATGAAGATATCCTTGATTTCAGTCCCCTGAATATCAGATAACAGCTTTACATCATCAGGATCATTCGGGCAGGCAAGAATAGGCTCTGTTAATTCAGCAAGATCGATTTCAATGATCGCAGCGTATTCAGCATTAGCATCAGCTTCAAGCAATTTTGGTTCTTTCAACCATTCTTTGACAGCATCAATCCGATTGCGCAAAGTCTGTGGGTCTTGATAGCCATCTTCGATCATCTTTTCCATCAATGCAATATTCGAACGCAGGTAAGTACAAACACTCTCTTCAGAAAGTTTGATACAACCAGCAGCAGCGGAACGCTCAGCAGCAGCATCGGTTAGCTCGAAAGCCTGCTCTACAGAAAGATTTGGTAAACCTTCCATCTCGAGAATCTTACCATTGAAGATATTAACCTTGTTCTTCTTTGGTACAGTCAAATGACCCTGTTTGATGGCCCAGTAAGGGATAGCATTAACAGCATCACGTAAAGTGATGCCTTCGTTCAGCTCACCTTTAAAACGCACCAGAACTGATTCAGGCATATCAAGTGGCATAAATCCTAAAGCACCGGCAAAAGCAATCAAACCGGAGCCGGCAGGAAAACTGATACCAATCGGGAAACGGGTGTGAGAATCACCACCAGTACCAACAGTATCTGGAACCAACAAGCGGTTCAACCAACTATGAATAACACCATCACCTGGATTCAAAGGAACACCTGCACGATCAGCAATAAACTTTGGTAAGGTGTTGTGCATCAAAACATCAGCTGGCTTTGGATATGCAGCGGTATGACAGAATGACTGCATGAACATGGGAGACTTAAACTTAAGACAAGCAAGCTCTTTAATCTCATCAGCCGTCATTGGACCGGTTGTATCCTGAGAACCAACAGTCGTCATCAAGGGCTCACAAGCACTACCAGGTAAGATGCCATCAACGCCACAAGCACGACCAACCATCTTCTGCGCTTGAGTATAGCCTTGATTCGCTTTCGGAGTTGGGTTATCTGCAGGAGCAAAGTTATCGGCAGCTGCCATCCCCAAAGCTTCGCGAGCTTGGTCAGTCAGAGAACGACCAATAATCAATGGGATACGTCCACCAGCACGGAACTCGTCAGGAACAGTGCCTGGCTTAATATCAAAAGTAGAGATAACGTCACCAGCTTCGTTAGTCACATCACCCTTAGCGGTATTGATAGTGATAACATCACCCATATTCATTTTCTCAACATCCATCTTCAATGGTAAAGCACCTGAATCCTGTGCTGTATTGAAGAAGATCGGAGCAATGACACCACCAATAATGATACCACCACGGCGCTTGTTTGGAACGGCAGGAATATCATCGCCGATACACCAAAGAACGCTATTACAAGCAGATTTACGAGAAGA
>JADGDX010000004.1 GCA_016744675.1 Desulfuromusa sp.
CATCTTTCAGCCCCTGACACATTGTTTCAATATAGTTTTTATCCTCAAGCAAACGAACAATTTCATCTGACATGATTTCTGGTTCGGCAGCATCTTGAATAAACTCTCGTGCAACATCTCGACCAGCAACAATATTTGTTAAACCTGCGTACGGAATTTTAATCAACCTTTTACCAATAGCATAGCTTAATGGAGCAACCTTATATAGTATCGCCATCGGCGTTCCAACCAAAGCGATTTGCAATGTGACCGTACCTGATACCGTTAATACAGCATTGCTGGCAGATGCAACCTCGTAAATATTATCTTCAACGATTGAAATTGGCAAATCTGTCTGTGAAAATTTATCCTCCAAAGCAGTTCGAGGCAGAGAAGGAGCGACCGGAAGAATAAACTTTATCCCAGGTTTTCTCTCAAAAAGAAGTTCAGCTGTTTCGATCAAAGAGTCTAAAATATATTCTAACTCACTGTTTCGACTCCCTGGGAAAATACCGACGACTGGTTCATTCTCGTTAAATCCCAAGGCATTCCGTAACAATCCCTGAGGTTGATTATCGCAAAACTCATCAAGAAGTGGATTGCCAACATATTCTGCCTTGACTCCCAAATGTTCATAAATTTGAGGTTCAAAAGGAAAAATCAGAGCGAGACGATCAACACGTTCAGCGATAACCCGCGCCCTTCCACTTCGCCAGGCCCAAACCTTAGGACTAATATAGTAAAGAACAGGCACCCCAGCGGCTTTGGCAACTTTAGCCAGACGTAAATTAAAATCAGGAAAGTCTATCAAGACCAACAAATCGGGTCGCTCATCATCATTTATAACTCGCTTTAGCTGCCTGAAGCGTCTAAAAATAACTGGAAGCTGACGAAAGACCTCGACCAGTCCCATAACTGACAATTCATCAGAAGGAAAAAGTATCCTGCAGCCAGCCTCCTCCATTTTGGCTCCACCAACACCATAAAAACTCAATTCAGGATAAGACTCAGTTGCAGCGTTGATCAAATGACTACCATGAAGATCACCTGATGCCTCACCTGCAATAATCATAACTTTGCTGTGTTGTCGAGTATTCTCTTTGTTCATAAAATGAAAGACCTAAAAAACAAATTGCGAGAGCCTTACGGGTCTCGCAATTTATTGTTCATTCAGTAAGGCTGAATTCATACGACTATCGAGCTAATCCACGCTCACTTTTTTTTAAGAAATCAAGATACGTAAAGACTTCTGAGGCAGACACATCAAATTGTTCTTCAATCTGAGCGATCGCTTCTTCAAGTTTTAGGTTTGAACGAAATACTAATTTATAAATGTTTTTGATATTAGCCAAGGCCTCGCGACTAAAACCGCGACGCTTTAATCCAGTCAGGTTCAAACCCACGACTTTAGCACGATCACCTTGTACAATTGCATAAGGAACGATATCTTGCCCAATCATGGAACCACCGCTAGCCATCACGTGACAACCGACACGGGAAAATTGATGGACTGCACTTAACCCCCCAAGGATGGCAAAATCATCGACTTCAACATGACCTGCCAAAGTAGCAGCATTGGCAAGAATGACATGATTTTTGACGATACAGTCGTGAGCAACGTGAGAATAAGCCATCAAAAGATTATCGTTACCAATCGTGGTCACTCCGCAACCATCTTCGGTGCCAAGGTGGATTGTCACAAATTCACGAATCTTGTTACGATCACCAATCTTCAGGTATGAGACTTCTCCAGCAAACTTCAGATCCTGAGGGACAGCACCAATCGAAGCAAATTGAAAAATTTGATTATCACGCCCGATTTCGGTATGTCCCTCAATAACAGCATGAGGGCCCACTGTTGTCCCTGCTCCGATAGTCACATGTTCCCCAATGACTGTATAGGGACCAACAGTAACCGAAGAATCAAGCTTAGCCCCTGGCGCAATGATTGCTGTTTGATGAATCATAGGATCTCCCCGTTATTTTTTTGCAAAAGTAGCTTTTAGTTCAGCATCAGCAACCTTGGTATCACCAACATACGCCGTTCCCTTAAACTGATAAATCCCCCGACGCCTCGATAACAGTTCCAATTCCATCCGCAAAACATCCCCAGGAAGAACCGGTTTACGAAAACGAGCTTTGTCAATACCAACAAAATAGGTGACCTGATCATCAGCAATATCATCAAGAACCGTGACATAGGCACCACCAACCTGCGCCATCGCCTCAACAATCAAAACTCCTGGCATAATCGGGTGATCAGGGAAATGCCCCTGAAAAAAAGGTTCATTGACTGTCACATTTTTAAAACCATTAACCTTAACACCTTCTTCAACTTCTTCGATGCGATCAACCAGTAGAAAAGGGTAACGGTGAGGTAAAACCTTCATAATTTGTTGAATGTTCATGACAAGCATTTCATTTCTCCTTTAACAAAGTCTCGAGTTCTTCAAGACGTTTTTGCATTTGCTTCATTTCTTTACGCATTTCCGGTAGTTTAGGCAGTGTCATCGTCGCACGAAGCCATTGTTTATGGGGCATCAGGGGCAAACCAGACAGAATCTGGTTAGACTCAACATCGTTTGTTGCACCACCTCTGGCTCCAATCATGACATTATCACCAACGGTCAAATGACCGGCAATTGCAGCCTGTCCCCCAAAAGTACAATGATTCCCAATTTTTGAACTTCCGGCAATTCCACTTTGCGAAACCAGTATACAATCTTCCCCAAGATCTACATTATGGGCAATCTGTACCAAATTATCGATTTTAGTCCCGCGCCGAACTCGCGTTTCACCAAGAGCAGCACGATCAACACAACTATTGGATCCAATTTCAACATCATCTTCGAGAACGACAATTCCAACTTGTGGAATTTTATAATAACTTTGACCATCAGGTGCAAAACCAAAGCCATCCGAACCAATCACGACTGCAGGTTGCAAGATGACCCGATCGCCAAGTTGACATCCTTCACGCACAACTGATTGAGCGTGTAAAATACAATCATTACCAACGGATACATCATCGTACAGGACAACCCCTGGATAAAGTGTCGTTCCTGAACCAACAGAGACGTTCTCACCCAAAACACAGCCAGGATAAACAGTGGCAGCCTTATCAACAACAGCAGATTCAGCAACAGACGCTCCTGCCATAACCCCCCTCATCACTCTTTCAGGAACCTGCAAAAAAGTGAGAATCCGGGCAAATGCCAGATATGGATTATTGCAAACAATCAGATTGACTCCAGGGGCATCAACACCTGGTGCAACGATCACAGCCGAAGCCTTACATGCGCTTAACATCCCCAAATATTTAGGATTAGACACAAAGGTAATATCGCCTGACTGAGCTTGATCTATTGGTGCGACCCGACAAATATCGAGATCTGCATCACCAATGACATCGCCACCAACCAACTCGGCCAACTGTTTTAATTTTGCCATAGAGAATCCCTATAAACATTAATATTTTGCTCTAAACCAGATACGCCAACATTCTTGTTATTCTTTGCTCTCATCATAGGCTTTAATCAGTTTATCTGTCAGATCATCAATATCTTCGGCAAAATAAATAAGCCCACCCTCACTGCGTTCTACAATAAGTGAATAACCGCCGTCCTTACCAAATTTCTGAAGTATTTCAGAAAGATCCTTTAGGATCAGTTGAGTCCGCTTTCCATCTTCCTGCTGCAGCTTTCTTTGAGCTTCTTGTTGGAATTTTTGCAGATCAGCAACTTTTTTCTGATATTCTTTAAGTTTTACTTGTTTTGCCTCATCAGATAGAAGCGCAGCTTGCGTTTCCAACTCCCCCTTAAGTTTTAAAAAATCACCCTCCTTGATTTTAAACTCAGTTTCTAATTCTTTGGCTTGAGCAGCAATGTCACTTTTAGCCTGAGCGCCAGCCTTTGAAAGGTTCAGAGCTTTCTGTAGATCGACATAAGCGATTTTAACTTCAGCAAAAGCTGGAGCACATAGTAATAAAACGGCAACAAAAGCAATAAAAAATCTCTTCATGTTTTTCTCCTGTCGATGAGAGCCTATTAAAAGGCTCGTCCAATAGTAAATTCAAATATCGAATGTTTTTCACCATCGCGGGGATCTAAATTGTACCCCCACTCAAAACGTAATGGCCCCATCGGGCTCTGCCAACGAATACCAGCTCCGACACTACTGCGCATATCTGAAAAGGTATCTTGAGGACCGGTCCACGCATTCCCCGTATCAAAGAACAAAACCCCCTTCAAACCCAAATCCTTAACTAGAGGGAAAAGATATTCGAAATTAAAATACCCCATCCTCTCACCACCAATGTAATTCCCGTTAACATCTGTCGGCCCGACCTCGCGGTTTTCAAATCCTCTGATGGTTCGAATACCTCCGAGAAAGAACCTTTCAGTGATTGAGACCTCTTCATCATCAGTTGAAACAACATAACCCAACTCTCCGTGAATGGAGAAAACGGTTCCCCAAAACAGCGGAAAAAAATGTCGGTGTTCAAATATAGACTTTACAAAGTCTTCGCTCCCACCAAGACCTGCGTACTCTAAACTAACCTTGGTGATTCCACCACGACTGGGATCCTGGTAAAAATCCGTACTATTCCTGATCCACTCTGTCGTAATTGAAGAGAGAGTAGATTCACGTGCGTAGATCCAATGGTCGTCAGCTGCGACCGTATTTGAGATATTTAAAATTTCCTGTTCTTCATAACGATAAGTCAAATAAGCCTTGGAATTTCGGGTAACAGGATGACCCGCACGAATCGATCCACCGGTCCGATAGTCATCATACTCATCATATTCACGCTCAGATTTATAAACTTCCCCACCGAGAGTCCAGTTACTATCAAGAAAGTGGGGATCACTGATTCCAACTGAATAAGTCGTGCTGCTTGCACCAAAAGAGCCGCTGAGGTTAAGTCGCACTCCGTAGCCCAAAAAATTATCCTGAGATAGCGATCCCTGAGCCAATAACTTATCAGCTGAAGAGTAGCCAAGACCTATCGAAAACGTTCCGGTGGGTTTTTCTGCAACTGCGACATCAAGAATCGCTTTATCTTCGCTCGAGCCGACTTTTTTCGTCACATTGACTTCATCAAAAAAACCAAGGTTCTTCACTCTGCGTTTTGTATCTTTGACCCGTTTAGCACTGTAAAGACTCCCATCAACAAACGGGATTTCGCGTCGAATAACTTTATCACGTGTTTTGGTGTTCCCACTAATATCAACTCGTTCAATATAAACCTGAATCCCCTGCTCCACCTCAAGATTCAAATCAATGGTCAACTGCTCCTTATTTTTATTTGTCAAAGGAGCAACATTCGCATACGCATAACCACTATCGGCATATAAATCGGTCAAAGCTAGAACACTATCCCGTAAATCTGTCCGGCTGAACACATCACCTGCTTGGAGCTTAATGATTTGCTGCAGCTGTTCTTCTTCATATAACAGATCACCAGTAATTATAACCGTACCTACTCGATACTGAGCACCTTCATCAATCTCAATCACAACGTCCAAGTGCTTCTCTTCAACCAAAGTCACCTCTGCCGGCTTAACTTTGACATCCTGATAACCCTCATCATGATATGCCGCCTTGATTCTTTCTATGTCCAGGGCCATGGTATCTTTAAGATATGTTCCCCGATCTGTCATCCAAGATAAAAACCACCGCTCTCGTGATTCAATTTTCTTGATCAAGTCACCTTTGTCAAAAACACTATTCCCTACGAATAGAATCTCACGAATCAGGACCTTCTCTCCCTCGTCAACTTTGAACGTCAAAGTCGCCTCATTCTTAATATCGGTCGTCAATTCAGGATCAATTTTTACAGCATGGTAGCCATCTTCTATATAGGCATTCTTTATCTCAAGAACACTCTCTTCAATCTTTGAACGGCTATAAATCGAAGGGGTTCTGATTTTCACAAGGGGACGTAATTTTTGTTTGGACAACTCATCATTCCCACTGAATTCAATCTTACGAAGAAGAGGGAATTCGTGAACGACAAACGTGAGAATTTTTGCCCCTTGAACTTCTGTTAGCTCTGCTGAAATATCCTCAAAACGACCCAAGGCAAAGATATTGTGTATTGCGCGGTCAATATCATCAAGAGAAACAGTGCCCCCAGGATTTAATGAAAGGACAGCAAAAACTGAAGAGGATTCAATTCTCTCATTTCCCTCTATCTGAATATCTGACAACTTAAATTCTTGAGCAATCGCAAAAGCGACAGTGCTCAAGAGAATCAAAAGTGTCAACAGGACTTTCTTTAACATTCATATCCCTCTTAAGAGAAAGGTCAAAACAAAAGGGCGATTATAGGTAATCACCACAAGAACTTCAATTGATATTATCCTCGGCCAGGATCCCATCCTCGATCCGTAATGTCCGGTCAAGACTATCTGCCAGTGCACCGCTGTGGGTCACAATGATCATCGTTAGGCCACGAGTCTGATGCATCTGATCGAGTAAAAGAAGAATTTCATCCGAGGTCCGACTATCAAGATTACCAGTAGGCTCATCTGCCAATAACAAGCGTGGTTCACGCACCAACGCTCTAGCAACGGCAACCCGCTGCTGCTCGCCCCCAGAGAGAGCCCCCGGCTTATGTGTCAACCGATGTCCGAGTCCAACTTCGTGCAATATATCTGTTGCTTTAACTGTAGCGTCAGCACGGGTGAATCCACCAATTAAAAGGGGCATGGTAACATTCTCTAAAGCTGTAAACTCTGGTAACAACTGATGAAACTGGAAAACAAACCCGATCGTACGGTTGCGAAAGGAATCCAGTTCTGGACCACGCAAAGAAAACAGACTCTCTCCTTCAAACAACACGTCTCCGGTCGTTGGACGGTCGAGCCCGCCAAGAATGTGCATCAGCGTTGTTTTGCCCGCACCCGAAGTGCCAACAACAGCGACACGTTCACCAGCACAGATTTTCAGATTCACATCCCGAAGAACCTCAATCTCACCACCTTGTGTTGTAAATTTTTTACCGACACCACAAACGTCTATCATTGCCCGAAGACTATTCATAGCGAAGAGCCTCAGTCGGATCCATCCTAGATGCCCGCCATGCAGGATAGATCGTTGCTAGAAGACAAATCACCATAGCCATCAACACGACAATCACAACATCCGTAGCAATAATTTCAGAGGGAAAATGTTCCATCCCGTAAACAGCTTGGTCAAAAATTCTAATACCAAAGAGCCGTTCAAAAAACTTGATAACAGTGTCGGCTGAATTAGCGAGAAGGACACCTAAAGCGGCACCCAGTCCAGTCCCCACCGACCCGATGATGAATCCCTCCATCATAAAGATTTTCATGATACTGCGAGCATTCGCCCCCATAGCACGCAAAATAGCGATATCACGGTTTTTTTCCATGACAACCATGATAAGTGTTGTCGCAATATTGAATGCAGCCACAAGGACAATAATACCGAGGATAATAAACAACCCAAGCTTTTCAAGCTTGAGCGCCGACAAGAACGAACCATAGATACTTTGCCAAGGACGAACAACAAGGGGAAACTCAAATTGTTGGCTCAAAGAATCTGCAACCACAGGGGCATGATCGTAACGATCAACTTCTAGCTCAACACCACTGACGACACCCTCCAGATCAAAAAATGTCTGTGCTGTTAACAAAGGGATATAAGCGTAGAAACTATCAACAAGACTGCTTTGCTTTTCAAATATGGCAACCACCTGAAATGGTTTCATTTTTGGAATCATCCCAAAAGGTGTCATGGTAAACAGAGGAGGGATAACATTGATAGAGTCGCCAACAGCAACTCCGAGACTGCTTGCGGTATCGAGCCCAATTATAATCCCGGGACGATCCGTTGTTGCAGAAAAGAACTGTTCAATAACAGGCTCCCCATCGAGAGTCAGAAGGGGTTGGAAAAAAATTTTATGGTCTTCCCCAACACCTTTAATGCTGACTGCGGAAACATTGCCCTGAGATAGCAACATCGCCTCCTTTGAAACAAATGGGGTCGCTGACAAAACATGTGGTGTCAGCTTGGCAGCATCAACAAGTTCTTGTGGATTGTTAATTCCTGAGCTAAAACTTTGCATTAAGACATGGGGGACGTTTCCAAGAATCTGACGACGAACACCGTCAGTAAAACCTGTCATCACAGCGAGAACGAGGATCAGAGCAGCAACACCAAGAGTCACTCCGGCAATTGAAATAAATGAAATCACCGAAATAAAGGTCTGCTTCCGCTTGGCACGCAGGTAGCGGAGACTGATAAACCATTCGTAGGACATAAAACTCCAAGAGAATGTCAGGGCGAAGAAGTCACATCTTGAAACGAACCGCCCCTTTACATTCTTTGATTAGCTGATTTCAGGGCGCAACTGAGGAAACAAAATGACATCACGAATCGATGCCGAGTTGGTCAACAACATGACCAACCGATCAATCCCAATACCCTCACCAGCTGTAGGCGGCAAGCCATATTCAAGAGCGCGGATATAATCTTCATCCATCTCATGCGCCTCTTCATCACCCGCGGCCTTCTCTTCAAGCTGATGGACAAAGCGTTCTTTCTGATCCAAAGGATCATTGAGCTCAGAAAAGGCATTAGCAAGTTCCCGACCAACAATGAACAGTTCGAATCGATCAACAACATCGGGGTTCTGATCATTTTTACGCGACAGCGGTGAAATTTCAGTAGGATATTCGGTAATGAAAGTTGGTTGCCAAAGTTTCGGCTCAACAACTTCATCGAAGATTTCCGCTAATAATTTACCATGACCAATTTTGTCATTCAATTCAAGACCAAGAGCCTGGGCATAGGAAAAAGTTTTATCCCGATCGTCCAGAACGTCCATCTCAGTCGAGCCGTACTTTACGATCGACTCTTTCAGAGTTAAGCGATCCCATGGCGGTGTCAGATCAACCTCCTTATCTCCGTAAGGAATAACCATGCTCCCGCAAACCTTGTGAGCAACATCGCTGATCAGCTTTTCTGTGAAATCCATCAGATCGTGATAAGTTGCATAAGCACGATAGAATTCCATCATCGTAAATTCGGGATTATGTTGAATTGAGATTCCCTCATTACGGAAATTACGATTGATCTCAAAAACTCGATCGAAGCCACCAACCACTAACCGTTTCAGGTAAAGTTCAGGAGCAATCCGCAAAAAGAGATCCATATCTAAAGTATTATGATGCGTCATAAAGGGTTTGGCTGTAGCCCCACCCGCAATTTGGTGCATCATCGGTGTTTCGACTTCGAGATAATCATTATCCAGCATATAATCCCGAATCAAGCTGACAATTTGACTCCGCTTGCGAAATACGTCCTTCACGTCAGAGTTTGAAATCAGATCAAGGTAACGCTGGCGATAACGGGTTTCAACATCAGTTAATCCATGCCATTTTTCAGGGAGGGGCAAAAGCGATTTCGTTAACAAACGGATTTCAGATGCTCGCAGTGACAACTCATCAGTTTTTGTCCGGAAAGGGGCACCAACAACACCGATGATATCACCAATATCAAATTTTTTAAAAAGTTCAAAAAGTTCCTCACCGACCTGATTTCGTGCAACATATATCTGCAACATGCCGCTACCATCCTGCAATTGCAGGAATGCTGCCTTACCAAAATCTCGACGAGCCATAATCCGACCACCGACACGATAAACAACCTCAAGTCCTTCGAGCTTGTCTTTATCATCAGCGCGATGAGCTTCGTGAATTTTTAGCGCAGTATCGGTAACAGTAAAATCATTGGCAAAAGGATTAACCCCGGCAGCCTGAAATGTTTCAATTTTATCTCGTCGCTGCTGCAATAAATCGTTCAGTTCTTCCATAATTATATTCCTCAAGCTGTTCAATTTGGTCAAGCAAGATAACCTCAGCGCCACGTTTTCGTCAAGGCAGAAAGGGTAACAATCTACAAACCCTCAAACCCAGTTAAAGCGGTTCGAAACTCAAATGGCATCCGACAAGGTTTACGCTTTTGATAGTCATAACAAACCAACGGCGTCTCCCCCTCTGCTGTCAATTCAAGATCACGTTCAACCCGATATTCCATCACCCAACTAGAGCGCTTCAATTTAATGGACTTCACTCCAATATTCAACTTATCTCCGAGAAACATTTCTTTGCGAAAATAGACATGGGCCTCAGGCATAATAATTCCACAACCGCCCAAATCAATCTCTGAGTAATCTCCGAGATGAGCAAGATACTCTATTCGAGCATCCTGAAAAAAATTCAGCACAGCAGAATTGGCAACATGGCCTCCGTAGTTAATGTCAGCAATACCAACACGATAGGCAAAGCAAAAACTATATCCTTCCACAGTATCCTCCATTAACGTTGGCATTCCGGACAAAAAAAGGTCGATCGCTGACCGAGTCGCTGCGTATGAACCGGCTGGTGGCAAATGGTACAAGGATCACCCCCACGCCCATAAACCTGCAACTTCTGCGTGAAATACCCGGGTTTCCCATCCGCTTGACTAAAATCACTGATTGTTGTCCCACCAGCAGCAATCGCCTCGTCAAGAATTTCCTTTATTGCCCCCACCAACTTCTCGTAACGAGCTTGGCCCACGTTTCCTGCGGCTCGATCCGGGCGTATCCCTGCGCGAAAAAGGGCTTCGCTAGCATATATATTCCCCACACCAACAACCGTTTTTTGGTCCATGATAAACTGTTTAACAGTGATCTTTCGCCCCTTTGCTGCCCTCCAAAGATAGTGCCCATTTAGTTCATCTGTCAGTGGTTCAGGCCCTAGATGTAAAAGCAATTTATGACTAAAGGGAGGGCTCTCGGTATAGATTAACAGACCAAACTTACGGGGATCGGTAAAACGAAGGCATTTCCCATCAGTAAAAATCAGATCAACATGGTCATGCTTCTGCTCGGTGGCAGCGGCGCTAACAATGCGCAGGCTTCCGGTCATTCCTAAGTGCAAAATAAGTGTACCATGGTCACAATGAAATAGCAGATACTTAGCTCTTCTTTCAATCCTGTGAATTTTCTGACCAGGAAGCTGCTCTGAGAGGGAATTCTCAAGTGGCAATCTGAGTTTAGTCGTCCGCAGCACACATTCAAGAATGGTGCGATCGGTGACATGGGGTAAAATTCCACGCAAGGTTGTTTCAACTTCAGGTAATTCTGGCATCGTCGATTCTGACTATAAAGGCTTCAGATAATTGAGGGGCTGGTGTCTAGCACGAAAAATCTAAACACTGCCATCCTTGTTTATGAGTTGTTTTTTTAAAATCGGATTTTTTGTAGTGCATTATCAAAGTGGTGAAAATCAATTTGATCTGGATCTCCCAAATAATCATCTTCGCCAAGCTTCTGAGCTGAATGATAAGTCCAAAAGCTATCGACCTTAATCAATAAAGCTAACTCATAAAAAAGTTGTGAACCTGCTTCGGAAGACAGTTCCATCTTCAATAAGGCTTCAATTTGTTTATTTTCAATATTTCGTTGCGCTAAGCTGCACCAAGTTTTTAATTTGATTTCTCCCAACTGCTGTTGGGCAAAATCGATATAACTTTGGCGGCTTTGAAACTGCTTTAAAAATGGGGCATCAACATGGTAACTATCATAGACACTTCCATAGTCTCCCTGACTTAAAGCAGCAAAGCGAAGTTCTAAAAACTGCTGGGCTGTCATTCTTTTAACCTCGGATCAAGAGCATCGCGAATCCCCTCACCTAAGAGATTGTAACCTAGAACAGTGATTAGTATCGCCAGACCGGGGAAAACCGAGAGCCACCAGGCACTACCAAGGGTCTGCTTACCCACAATTAACATGTTTCCCCAGGATGGAGTCGGCGGTTGCACGCCAATACCAAGAAAAGAGAGGGCACTTTCAGTTAAAATAGCCCCAGCGACACCTAGGGTGGCAGAAACAAGCACAGGAGAAAGCGCATTGGGAAGGATATGACGAAAGATGAGTCGCAGGTCTGAAGCTCCTAGAGCCTGCGCGGCAAGGGCGAAATCACGCTGGCGCAAACTGAGAAACTCAGCACGAATCAGTCGGGCAACACCCATCCAACTGGTGAGTCCGATGACAATCATAATATTCCAGATGGAGGGATCAAGAAATGCAATCACCGCTAAGATCAGAAAAAAAGTAGGGAAACAAAGCATAATATCGACAAAACGCATTAAAATAGCATCGACCCAACCCCCATAATACCCCGCAAGGGCCCCAAGAATAATCCCGATCAGAGTAGAAATACCAACGGCAACAAAACCAACTAACAATGAAATGCGGGCGCCATACAGCATCCGAACGAAAACTTCACGTCCCAAATCATCCGTTCCAAAAGGATGAGCCAGGCTTGGAGGAAGAAGGCTTTGACCGACATTAATAGCTGCAGGGTCAGAACTGCTCAATGACGCTACTGCTGCCATCAAGAACATAATCAGAACAATGCCACCACCAACCAAAGCCATGCGGTTATGACGCAACTGGCGCCATACAACATCAAAAAGAAAAGTACGTCGTGATCGTGACATAATTACTTAAATTTCACCCGTTCAACATCAAGAACACTCAAAACCCCTTTTTCTTTTAGAATATCAAGAAGTCGGTCTAAACGTGGGTCGTCAGAAGAGAGTTCCTCAAAGTTAACCACGCCATGCTCCATGTCCGACGCCCCTAGGGCAGGTTCAGGAGCCTTAACGGGCTTAGCGGGAAGATTATTTTTGATCGCTTGTTTAATTTCATCTTCTACGGCAAGAACGGGGATAACCTTGCAACCGGTTGCAAATTGCAGATCATCAATCATTTTGAGATTTGTCGGGTCGGTCATTGCGACCCGTAATGATTTTTCATTCCCCGTCTTACGTAACTCTACGGGAAGAACCATCCACTCCAGCATCCGCTCAGTCGACATCAGGGACATAAGTTCTGAAGAGATCTCAAGATCTTCGAGAGAAATACGTGAATACTTTTCCTGTGACTCAAGAAACTCGATGATCGTCTCTTCAGGAAGGTAGCCTAGCTTGACCAGCGCACTTCCAATTCGTCCGCCCAGATTTCTCTGCATTGACAGCGCCGACTCTAATTGAAACTGGTCTATTAAACCGGCCTCTAAAAGCATTTCTCCCAAACGGTTTGCATTAACTTGCATCATTCCCCCTATTTTGAATATTAATATAAATCACGATGAACTCCTACTTCGGTCACTATGCCGAATTCTTGGGTCTGCTAAAGCATAACAGATATCAGCAAGCAAATTTCCTAGCAGTGTCAGGACAGCACCCATCACAAGAATCCCCATAATCAATGGATAGTCACGCATCATAACACCATCATAAAAAAGCTTCCCCATACCGGGAATAGCGAAAATTGTTTCAAAGATCACACTTCCACCAATCAATCCCGGGATAGACAGTCCAAGGATGGTAATAACAGGGAGCAATGCATTACGTAATGCATGCTTATAGATCACTGTTCGTTCAGACAGTCCTTTAGCCCGAGCTGTCAGGATATAATCCTGTCGGATCACATCAAGCATATTCGAGCGCATATAACGTGAAAAACCGGCGAGCCCACCAATCGCAGACACAAAAACAGGTAAAATAAGATGATTTATCCGGTCAAGGAGCTGTCCAGACCAACTCAAATATTCATATCCAAGAGATTTCAATCCAGAGACGGGAAGAAGACCCAACCTAACACCGAACCAATCCATCATCAATAAGGCAAGCCAGAAAGATGGCATCGCAAATCCGGTAAAGACGAAAATTGTAGTAACTCTGTCAAAACCAGAATTTCTACGAATCGCAGAAAGGATCCCAAGAGGGACAGAGACAGCAAGAATCAACACGATCGACAAAATATTAAGAAGAATTGTCACCGGAAGACGCTCTAAGACTTTGTCCAAAACAGGACGTCGATCCGTTGCAAACGATTCACCAAAATCAAGTTGCAACAAACGTGACAACCACTGTCCATATTGCACATAGAGGGGTTGGTCCAGTCCATATTGAGACCGAAGACGTTCCTGCAACTCTGAACTTGCCTGAGGGTTCATCTGAGTTTGCATATCAGTTGGTTCTCCCGGAGCCAGATGGATCACAACGAACGAAATCAATGTGATCCCCAACAACATCGGGACAAGCAACAACAAACGCTTAGCGATATAACTCAACATATCTTTTTCACCAACAAACTATAGGTTTTATCGAGAATATTTTTGTTCATCCTGTGGGACAAACCACTGATTGAAATTATAGCGAATTCCGGCAGGAGCAGCTTTCACACCACGAAAACGTTTTGATACAGCAGGCAATGCCTCCCCAACATACAAAAAGGTATAGGGCTGTTCCTCAGCAAGAATTTCCTGGAGGCGATGATAATAAGCTTTACGCTCTTGAGTATCAAATATCCGCCTCCCTTTTTCTAACAGAAGGTCAACCTCGCTATTTTTGAAACCAATAAAATTTAGCTCACGTGGGCCGACCTTACTCGAGTGCCAGATATTATATTGATCAGGTTCGGGACCTCCCGACCATCCAAGTATCGTCGCATCAAAATTTCCGGGATTAATAAACTCTTTTAAAAATGTTGCCCATTCTATAACTCTTAATTTAACGGCAACTCCAACCTCTTTAAATCGACGCTGAATAATTTCACCAGTTTTAGAGCGCAGATCATTCCCCTGATTGGTCACAATCGTAAAAGCTAACTCTTCGCCATTTTTATCAAGAATGCCATTGCCGTCTGTATCTTGCCATCCAGCTTCGGCTAATAGCTTTCTCGCTCTGTCAGGATCATACGTATATTTTGGAACTTCAGAATTATAAACCCAAGTATCGGGCTTATAAGGGCCAGTTGCCACTGCGCCATAACCAAGAAGGACACCATCAATCAATTCTTGTTTGTTGATTGCGTAAGAAAGAGCCTGCCTGATTCTTTTATCCTTAAAAAGAGGGCGATTTAAATTGTAGCCAAGATAAGTGTAACCAAAGTTCAGATAACGATATTTATTGTACAACCTTTTAAATGCTGGAGTCTCAGTCTGTCGATCATATTGCAGAGGAGAAAGTCCCATAAAATCAAGGCTACCGGTTTGTAACTCCAGAAACTGGGTCGAGATATCAGGAATAATACGATACACAACACGTTTGAGATAGGGCTGACCTTCAAAATAGTCGGGGTTTGATTCAAGAACAATTTTTTCCCCACCAGCCCATTCGACAAAACGATACGGACCCGTTCCAATGGGATTGCGCGCCAGTAAGCTTTTTGTCACATCTTTCCCATCAAGAAGATGTTTAGGGTGGATAGCTGTTGCCCAACTAATCAGTGCAGGAGCATATGGTTTGTCGTAATGGACAATAAACGTGTAAGGGTCTGGAGTTTCAACACCCGTCACTTGCTTAAATGATTCGGCATAAGAAGTCGGTGTTTCTGGATCGATATATAGTTGGTAATTAAACTCAACATCTGCCGATGTAAAAGGAGTTCCATCGTGCCAAGTGACCCCTTTTTGCAAATGAAAAGTTAGTGTCAAGTTATCATCAGAGACGTCCCAACTCTGAGCAAGTTCGCCCTCAATCTGTAAATCTTTATTGTAACGAACTAAACCATTATAGATCATACTATTAATCGAACTTGAAGCTGAGTCAGACGCCAACACCGGCAGTAAGGTACTGGCATCACCAATAGAAGCTTCCATGAAGGTATCACCATACTCAGGGTTCAGAGCTTCAGAAACTCCAGGTCTGTCCGCTTCATCAGAATGGCTACAAGCCCCCAGAAACAAAAGGGCCGCACTAACACACAGAAAATGATAAATAATAAAATTCTTCATTAGCATTTTAACCACATCCCTTATGGCAATGGTTCGAGAGGAATATTGTTTGGCTTTTGCAGCTGAAATCGTGTCACGTCAATCACACCATTCACCTTTAACTCTGAAAACTTAACTTTAACACGAGTTTGCTCTTTCGGAATTTCTATTGCGATCATTCGCGGAAAGTTATTTTCCTTAGAAAACTTCTGATAATCAACCGACAGAAACATCTCCTTGTTATCAAAATAACGACAACCAACTAACTTCAATTTGCGATCAAACAACAATTCCTGACGACTTCCTTGCCCCGACAAAACCAGCATTACACCACCAGCAGACATTTCTATGTGACTGTCAAGATAAGCAGCAATCGGGGGATCATAGAGGAGCAAAGTTAAAAAATCTTCGGCCTTTAGTGGAACACGCGTAAACCGAACAATATTTTCATAACTTGCCGGGCCACATAAGTACCGGCCAGGAACTGTCGTGTTGAGAAGAACCGATAAAATCTCGCCGTCAGAGGTCATTTGCAAAATCAGCTGACCAAACCCAGTCAGGACATCAGCTCGCAGACGATTTGGCTTTTGCAATAATAAATATTGCTGGCTGGATAAAAACTTATCATCAACACTCAGAGAAACACTCGCAGCACCATCCAAAGAAAGATATTGACCTCTGGCTAAAGCGATCTGAGACAGCAACTGATCTACGGTTGGTGGTGTCTCCCAAAGCGGTTCAGAAGGACGAAAAAGACAAGCAGATAACAAGAAAAGGGGGATAAAGAATAACCAGCGCATCACGATCTCTCGGCTAAAACTGAATTAAGCTTTTCTTCAACTGGCTTCATTTGAGGAGTTATCTTCAAAGCCCTCCGGTAAGCAGCGGCAGCCTTATCCCATAATTCCATAGCACGATATAAGTCCCCCAAGTGTTCATGAATCACAGCATCATCAGGCTGCAATGCCGTTGCCTTCTCGAGCTGTTCACGGCTTTGAGAGTAATCTCCCAGCTTAAAATAAACCCAGCCGAGAGTATCAAGAACATAACCGCTCGGCATCATTTCCAACGCCTTTTGAGCGCGGACAAGAGCTAAGGGAAGATCAATCCCCTTCTCAGCCTGGTGGTAAGCAAGAAAATTCAATGCATCAGGATGATCACTATCCTTCAAGAGGAGGCGTTCCATCGTGTCCACAGCTGCCTGGCGTTGACCAAGTTGTTCATACAACACGCCTAGCTGATAGAGTAATTGAGTCGCCTCGGGATTCTTTTCAATACCTGCCAATGCAAATGGGAGGGCCTCTTCCTGATTTTGAGTAGCACCAAGAAAGGCGACCAGATAGAAATACATATCAGGTCGATGATAACCATCAACAGACATCTGTTTTAAAATATCAATCGCAGTGTCATCTTGATCAATTTGCTTATATAGATACGCCAGCTGCAAACGAGCGTCATAATAAATAGGAAGATCTCTGCCAACTTCCTCAAGAGATGAAATAGCAGCAGATGTTTTCCCTTGCCCAGATAAAGCCATCGCTAAATAATATCGGCTGCGGCTCAGATGATTCTTCGATTCAATAAGAGAATTGAACGAATTTTCCGCATCAACCCAGCGTTCCAAATCCAATTGAATCAGTCCAATTTGATGGAGAATATGCAAATTCAAAGGTCGTTGCTGTCTCACCATTTGAAAATGTTTTAAGGCTTCCTCTTGACGCTGCAAGCGCAAAAGATATTGGCCCAGTTGCTGCTGCACCGCTGTTGCCCTTGGATTTTCATTGATAAATGAAAGATAAAGGTCAAGAGCTACATCTTGGTCTTGCTGTTCCAATATCAATCCATATTCCAGAACCGCCTGTAAGTGCCCTGGATTTCTTTGTATGATTTTCTGATAAACCTTTGAGGCTAAATCTGTCTGCCCATTGTCAAGATAGAGTCGAGACAAAGCCAATTGGGCAAGATCAGAATCTGGCTGTCGATCATTTAAGTCATTTAAAATCGAAAGGGCTTCCTCAACTTGGCTTGAACGGGCAAGAGATATCGCTAAGCGCACATAAGTTGATGCATGATCGTCTCTTAGCTCTATCGCACGACGGAAATGCTCAATCGCGAGAGAATAATTCTGCTGATAAGCACGAACATCCCCCATCAGTTCATGACCATCTACGCTCTCCGGAGTTCTCTCGAGAAGGAGTTCCAAAGCTGTAACAGCCTCTTCCGGTTGTTGTTGGTGTAAATATGCTTTGGCTAAAATCAACTGCAAATAATCTGATCGAGGATCAAAAAAAACAGCTCGATTCAGAGCAGCAATTGCCTCCTGCCAATGACCATCAGCTCCTAGCATCCTGAACTCGCTGAAAGCAAATAAAGCTTTGGCCCTTGGATCTGTTAACTCTGATTGATATCCGAGATTGTTATCATGATGAGAATTCAGTTGATGAGGCGATTTAAGAGGGCTACATCCCACAATCAGAGTTTGGGAAAGAAGTAACCCAACAATTATTATAATACTCTTGATAAAAGACGGTCTCTTCAAAAAATGATCCTTAAATTTATAAGATTGTATGCGGGATGAATCATCGATAAGTAACATACTCATTTTGCGAGCGTCAAACCCTTTAGAATTCGTTTAAGAAACTTTACTGACTTGAAATCTCTGGTAAAATCCAACCATGTGTAAGCTATAATTAACTATTGTAATTCTCCTCTTTCGAGATTAATCTGTAAACGAGACGTTCCCAACAAAAAGACGCAATATGGTTCATTGGATAAACAGATCAAAAAAGGGCAGATAATGAAGGAATCTCAGGGAAATTCTGTTCGAGAAGCCTGGCTTTTGTGCCTCATCTTGGGGTTGATTATGATCAACTTCCCCTTCATCCACATTTTTAATACCGAGCAGTTACTTCTCGGCATCCCAAATTTGGTTGTTTATTTCTTTATCGGCTGGCCAATATCTATCGCCGTCATCTGGTTTTTTACGAGTTGTCTCGATAATCAAAAACAAATCGCCCCTGAAAAAAACCAGGACAAGAGCGAACCATGAATAATACCCTGTTCATGTCGATAGTATCACCAAAAATTGTCTTGCTTGTCTCTCTGGGCTATTTTGCCTTGCTTTTCCTCGTTGCTTGTTATGCTGAAAAATGTCGCAAAAAAGGCAACTGCCTCTTAAAAAACTCACATATTTATTCATTATCCCTCGCTGTATATTGCACCAGCTGGACATTTTACGGCAGTGTTGGAAAAGCCGCCACTAGCGGCTTGGAATTCCTCCCTATCTATCTTGGTCCGACACTCATTGCCTTTGCCTGGTGGTTTTTACTACGTAAAATGGTCGTCATCAGCAAACAACAGAACATCACCAGTATCGCTGACTTTCTTTCCAGTCGTTATGATCGCTCAACTGTTCTCGGAGCCATCGTTACCCTCTTTGCTGTTTTTGGAATTACGCCCTACATTGCCCTTCAACTCAAAGCAATTGCACAAACATTAAGTATTCTGTCGATGCCCTCCACTGCTCCCCATACAGGATTATACGATTATACATCAAGTATCCCTGGGAGCATTGATATCGCTTTTTTCGTTGCTATCTTGCTCGCGTTATTCGGCATGCTATTCGGAGCGAGAAGCCTAAGTACATCAGAAAAACATGAGGGTTTAGTTGTTGCTGTAGCCTTTGAATCACTGGTTAAGCTGGTCGCTTTTCTCGCCGTAGGTATTTTTGTGACCTATGGGATGTTTGATGGCTTTAGTGACATTTTCCAACAGTTTTTTGAACAGTTTCCTGAAAGAAGAGATCTCTTGCTTCTAGGAACTGAAAGAACCCCCTATACAAAATGGTTTACCCTGATCATCCTATCGATGATGGCCATCATGTTTTTGCCGCGCCAATTCCATATTATGATTACAGAAAACACCGATGAAGAGTACATCAAGTCGGCAATGTGGAAATTTCCTGCCTACCTTTTTCTCATCAATCTTTTTGTCCTCCCTATCGCCTTAGGAGGGTTAATTATCAATGGAGGCGACACAACGCAAGCAGACTATTTTGTTTTGACCTTGCCTTTATCGTCAGGCCATCCTTGGTTAGCATTACTGGTCTTCATTGGAGGTCTATCTGCATCTGCTGGCATGGTCATGGTGTCTTCTGTGACGATCTCAACTATGATCTTGAATCACTTGATCATGCCCATTATTCTAAAAATGAACATTCAAGCCCAAAGTATCTCTGGCCTACTCATTAACATTAAAAGACTCGGCATTTTAGGTGTCATTTTTATAGGTTATTTTTATTTTAAGGTGATTGGAAACTCCTATGCCCTCGTCAATATGGGGCTAATTTCCTTTGCGGCAGTCACTCAATTTGCCCCTGCCGTTATTGGTGGGCTTTTCTGGAAAAGGGCAAACCGTAAAGCGGCTATATCAGGCATCAGCCTTGGTTTTGCTTTATGGTTTTACACATTGCTCATTCCATCTTTTGTTCGCTCAGAGTGGATCAGTCCTGAGATTCTTCAAAATGGTCTTTTTGGTTTTAACCTTCTGAAGCCACTAGAACTTTTCGGCCTGCGCGGGTTTGATATGTACACTCATTCCCTGTTCTGGAGTCTCCTATTCAATCTTGCGGCATATCTAACATTATCCTTTTTTGCTAAACAAACGGCATCAGAAGAACTCCAAGCTGAGAGATTTGTCGATGTCTTCATTGAGCAACTTCCTCAATCAGGACAATTAAAGCGTATCAGCAAAGCACCAACCGTCATGGAATTTGTTGAGCTGATGTCTAAATTTATTGGTGAGAAACCAGCCCAAACAGCCATAGCAGATTTCTTAAGTCACCAAGAAATTGACGCTAGAGGCAATCTCTCTGATCATGAGATTCCGAATTTAAAAAGCTTCACAGAACGAACCCTTGCTGGGTATGTTGGAGCAGCACCAGCGCGCATCATTCTCGAAAACTACCTGGAAGCTCGTGGCAGTGAGATGGAAGATGTCTTTGATATTTTTGGCACAGTCACAATCAGCCATGCTTCCAGTCGTGAACAGCTGAGTGTTTTATACGATGCTGCTCAGATTGTTTCCAGCGAAGGCGATTTTCAGAAAACTTTAGACAATATTCTCGAACTCCTTGCTCAACAATTCAAATTTGACCTTTGCGTTATCCGTTTTTTGGAACCTGAGTCCATGACACTTATGGTCAAAAGTCTGGTTGGTTCTTCTTCAGAACATTTTGGTCAATTTGAACGTAATCTCAATATGGAAACCTACATTGGCCAAGCGTTTCTCTCTAACGTAACCACTGTTGTTAATGATGCTGATTATATTGAAAAACCCATCTCAGCTGGACACATAAAGCGGGACGGTATTTCTTGCCTCGCCCACACTCCTATTATTTTTGAAGGCGAACCCATCGGGATCATGTCAGCTTTTTCCAAAACAGCAAAAGGGATTTTCACCAACGAATTTATTGCATTGTTCGAAAACTTGGCGGGACAAGTCGGCATTGCCTGGCGAAATGACCAACAATTGCAGAAACTATTACGAGGGCGTGAACAAGAGAGGGAAATGCAAATTGCAAAAGATATCCAAAAAACCCTACTTCCCTCAAACCTTCCTGACCTCGACAACATTGCGATAGCTGGACTCTGTGTTCCCGCTCATCAGGTCGGGGGTGATTACTACGATTTCATTGAACGTGAAAATTCGTCGTATGATCTGATTATTGCTGATGTCTCTGGTCACAGCATCGGATCGGCCTTGATTATGGCTGAGACACGGACCTTTATTCATGCTCGCGTCGACAGTATCAGGCAGCCATCTGATATGTTACGTGCACTCAATAGTTATTTCTTGAAAGACCTGGATCGATCCGATCTTTTTGTGACCATGTTTTATCTACAGTACAACCCTATTAATCGTCGACTTATCTATGGCAATGCAGGTCACAACACCCCGCTACTTTGGAAAAACAAAGAGAAAAAGATTGTTACTCTCGATACCGAGGGGATGATTTTCGGTATTAAAAACGATATCACCTTTGAGCAAAAAGCCACTGATCTTGACCCCGGTGATATCCTTCTTCTTTACACAGATGGTATTATTGAAGCCGAGAACAAAGAGAAGGTCTTTTTTGGCATTGAACGATTAGGGAAATTACTTGAAGAATGTGGAGATCTTCCCCCACAAGAATTGATCGACCGCATCATGACTCAGGGTCGTATTTTCACCGGCAAACGCCATTTCAACGACGATATTACTCTTGTTGCGATGAAAGTTTTAAAATAACTTACTGGCTAGCAATTATACAGTCACCAGACTAAAAATAGAGTACAATAACGAACATAGCAGCAAACACACCCTTAACTTCAAATACGGGAGAACTTACATGAAACTTAATATGACCGAACAAGGTGATATTGTCACAATTAGTATTGATGAAGAACGTATGGATGCCCACAACAGTGGTGACCTTAAAGAGAAGATGCTGCAACTATTTGATGAAGGAAAGTGTAGCCTTGTCATTGATTTAAGTGCAGTTCGATTTATCGATTCTTCAGGTCTAGGGGCTTTAGTTTCTGGCTTTAAAAATGCCAGTGCCAGAGAAGGAAATCTTAAGCTTTGCTGTCTGCAACCTCAGGTTCGCTCAATGTTTGAACTAACACGCTTACACCGCGTTTTTGAAATTTTTACAAACCAAGACGAAGCCCTAAATAGCTTCTGAGAGTCATCTATGTCCAGAGAGGTCAAAGTTGATATAACGGTTCCCAATCAAACTAAGTACCTAGGAATGATTGGAAGAATCGGTGAGAGTATCGCCTACTCCTTGAAATCATTTCAGGGGAATCGGCGCGAACTCGCCTACCATATCAATCTTGTCCTGACGGAAGCTCTTGCAAATGCGATAAGCCATGCAAACGAATTTGATCCTGACAAAGATGTCAGAGTATTGATCTCAGCCTCTGATCAAGAATTGAAAATTAAAGTTTTTGATCAGGGGCTTGGGTTTGACATTGAAACACTATCAAAACTTAAAGCAAAAGCAAGCGATGAGGGTGGGCGTGGTGTTCAGCTTATTTTTAAGCTCATGGACAAAGTTCGATATCTGCGAGAAGGCGACTGCAACGTTCTTGAAATGCTTAAGTATCTCCATTAATTTTATTGATTCTCTTCAACCCCATACTCCTTGAGCTTACGTCTTAGTGTTAGGCGATTGATACCTAAGATATCAGCCGTATGAGTTTTGTTGTGCTCTGTCCGCTTATAAACCGATAGCACATGTTTCTTTTCTACCTCAGAAAGAGAAACCATCTCCTCTGCGGCTAACTTCCCCTCACCACAACACCCAACCAAGGCCAAATCATCAGGGGATATCTTGCCCCCTTCATGGAGAAGAGTCGTTCGCTCAATCACGTTTTTCAGCTCTCTGACATTCCCAGGCCAAGAATGTTTCTTCAAACACGTTAAGGATTCACTACTAAATTCACAACGTTTGTCGAGGCTATGTAACAAAAACTCCTCAAGAAACAGATTGGCTAAAACAGGGATATCTTCGGGATGTTCGCGTAAAGGTGGAACACGAATTGGAAACACATTCAAACGGTAAAAAAGGTCCTCACGGAAAAGCCCCTTTTTAATCCGCTCAAACAAATCTCTATTTGTTGCCGTTACAATTCTGACATTCACCTGAATTGATTGTTGCCCGCCAATCCGGGTGACTGTCATATCCTCTAGAACCCGAAGCAGCTTAGCCTGTAACCCCGGTTCCATTTCAGCAATTTCATCTAAAAATAACGTTCCGTGGTCCGCAAGTTCAAAAAGCCCCTTCTGACGACTCCGTGCATCAGTATAAGCCCCCTTTTCGTGTCCAAAAAGTTCATTTTCTAATAACGATGCCGGTAAGGCAGCACAATTAATCTTAAGAAGGGGGCCTTCACGCCGAGCACTTTGATAATGGATGGCTTCTGCCACCAACTCTTTTCCGACACCACTCTCTCCAAGAATAAGAGTTGTTGTTGTGTCTGCTTTAGCGACCAATAGAATTTCTTGCCTTATCTTGCTTAATGCATTGGACTCACCAATTAATCGTGTCCATGACTGCTTGTTTCGCTGTTTTTCTCGCAATCTGAAAGAATTAACTTCCCCCCGAAGTTGCCGTGTATCCATCGCCCTCTCAACGATCAATTGCATTTCATCAAGATCGAAGGGCTTATTGATATAGTCATAAGCTCCAAGCTTTAATGCATGAACAGCTGTTTGAACTTCTGGATAAGCAGTCGCAACAATCACCAGCAAAGATTTCAAATCTGAAATTTCCGAGAGGAGATCGAGCCCTGACCCATCGGGCAATTTCATATCCAGAATCATCAAATCGAAGTTATGCCGAGCCAATTGTTTACGAGCACAACGGAGATTTTCTGCCCCTATCGCTTCATAACCTTCCTGCTTAAAAAAATCGACCAGACTATCACGCAAAACTTCTTCATCTTCTACGATTATAATGCGCCCGCGCATTCGCTACCTCCCCGAGGAAAAACAATGATCGCCTCAACACCCACCTGAGATCTGTCTTTCAAACTAACTTCTCCCCTTAGTTCATCAACCAACTGTTTTACAATAGCTAGACCCAAACCCGTCCCATATGACTTACTCGTGACCAAAGGTTCAAACAATTGATCAATAAGATCTTCTGGCAAACCACAGCCATTATCAAGCACCCTTACCTCGATCAGATCTTCAATAGTATCTACAAATACATCAACCTGCCCTCCAACTTCACAAGCTTGCAAAGCGTTTAAAATAAGATTCATAAATATTTGATGAAGGTGTTGTGCCTTTGAGCAAACGAGAAAAGGAGCATCAGGTAAATGTAATTGCAGATCAATTTCCATTCGATCCGCTTCTTCGCAAAGGATAAATGCTAAATCGCGTAATACTTGATTTATATCTGTCCCTTCTTTCTCAAAGTTTTGCTGTGGTTTCAGATTTCCTCTCAAATGACCAATAAAAGCTCCCAAGCGATCAACTAATTTTAGCATTTTAGCAATATCGGTCTGAAGGTCAGGATCAAGTTCCTTACGTCTTTGCAACATCTGCAATTTAATTCGCAATCCTGCTAGGGGGTTACCAATTTCATGAGCGACAGTTGCAGATAACATCCCCAAAGAGGAGAGTCTATTCGCCTGAAGAAGCTGTTTTTCGAGCGTATCCATCAAGATTTTTGCATTATCAGCTTCTTCTTGAGTCCGTCTGAGGTCTGCAACTTTAAGCTCAACTTCATCCTTCAAAAGAGCATTCCAATGGGTCAGCTCTCTATGTGACTCTTTTTGTGCTTGTGCCATCTCATTTAAAGCATGAGAAAGCTGTCCCAACTCATCACGACTGCGAATGTCTGAACGTACGTCAAAATGACCACCTGCAACTTGATTAGCGAATTTCGACAAGCGATGAATAGGAAGGCTGAAGGTTCGAGCGGCAGCAATTGCCAGCCCAGAGACAATAATTGCAATAAAGATTAAAGAAAAAATGAAAGTTTGTTTTAACTGATAAATCTGAGTATATAAATGCTTTTGCGGATAACTAATTGTCAAATACCATAAGCGGTCAGAACCTGCACTCACAGGCGTTATTGCTTGAATATCGGTTCCAGATGTTGAAATCTGCACCCCATCATCGGGCCTGAGAAACTCAGAAAACTCGGTATCGGTATGATTCAACTCTGACATTTCTGCGCAGGTAAAATGTGATTGGCCAAACTTATTCTCCATTTTGACAAATTGACGCCCTTGGTTGAGCAATAAGACCCTTGCCTCGTCCACAGAAACCAACTGTTCCAGAGTTGAAAACAGTTTTTCCCCAAAAACATTAACTACGACCAACCCCAAAATTTCTCCAGCTTTATCAGCAATTGGAGTTGCAATTCGAACGACGAGATTATTAGGAACTTCAATTTGACCAAATTCAATATTCAGATCAAGATGCGAGACATATGTCTTACCCGCAGCATACTGAAAAGCCTCCTGAACATAATAACGATCGCCTTTATATTGTAATTGTGAATCAGGGACCAAAAAAGGTTGGCCATCGACATTATTAATTCGCAGTTGCTCATAGCCATCTATTGAAATAAATCGTAATTGGTAATAGTCCTTCTCAACCATAATGGCTGCCAAAAATTCATTCTGAACGAGACTCCACTGATCAGCCTCCATTCCATCCTGCAAACTCCGTTGTAAAAAACGGGCAAGAGAACGAACATCCCTCTTCACACCATTAAGGTAATCCTCTATAGCACTCGCTGCCGTTACGGCTTCAACCTGCAGACTTCGCTTCACCTGCCCCTGTAAAACCTTTTCTATCTTACCGATAAAAAAATTCCCTAGAATCAAGAGGGGAACAAGCGCCAAACCTAAGAAAGCAACCAGCATTTTTTTTCGAATTGAAAAAGAAAACTGAGGAATCCACATATTAATTAAGTTCCTAATGAATGATCAAAAAAACAAAGAAACAAGATTAACGGTAAATAAAACTCAACAAGATCAAAGATACCACAAGTGGCGATTATTGTACCATCGAGACGGTTCATTTATTACCAGCTGAGACATGAAGTTAAAACCAACTCCTTGTTTTTACATATACATTATGTATGGCACAATTTCTGCTTTGTTTATTATTGCAATAGGAGAACCAAGATAATTTTTCTCCTTACGTCAATAATAGTTTAGAAGAACCCCGTTAAATCAAACAGAAACTTTATAGAATTATAAAAAGCAGCCTTTGTCAGCTCATTAATACTTTGACTTTGGAGAGATCTTCACATGGGAAACAATGGGAAAAAAACTCATTTTGAGCAAGGTGAGTTCTGGAAAAAAGTTATTCTTCCAGGCACCGTTATTCTTCTCCTTTTTTTTATTTTCTGGGGGGACAGCAAACCTCCCATCCCTAGTCCTGTTCCCCTAAATGCTGAATGGTACTCACCAGAAACAGCTCGTGGAGAGATCCTGGTAAATACAGTTATGCCTGGAAACTGCTTTATTTGCCACAGTGTACAAATTCCCGATCCCACAACGATTAGCCCTCAGTTTGCCCACATAACTGTGAAGCTCGAACATGGCGTTAATGATCGTTGCTACAACTGCCATCATATTTATGATCGCGACAGCCTTGCTGGCGACGGTGAATCAAAAATATCGTTTGCAACTCCAGAAAGGTTGTGCGCTCGTTGTCACGGTATAATTGTTCGCGATTGGAAGGACGGGACTCATGGATTAAGGCAAGGAGGATGGTTAGTCAAAGGCGGAAAAGACCCCGTTAACTTTACCTGTACCGAATGCCATGACCCACATACACCACAATTTAAATATATGCATGCGGCACCAGCACCAACCTGGCCAGAGAAAACGCTTCGCCAAAGCCGACAATCTGATGATGACCCTAAGTCAGCCTTTTTGACTGAATCTATCCAGGAGAGATTCTGATGAGTAAGGAAGAGCAAAATAATCACGATGAGACAAACCAAAACCCGCAAGAACCGACTATCAGCCGTCGCTATTTCCTTGCTGGATCTGCTTGTCTCTCTGTCGCCACTGCCGTTTCTTTATCCCCACTTCTCAATGCAGAAGAAGTCCCCTCAAGTGAGGACTTAATTCAAAAACACTACAAAGAATTAAGCACAGAAGAAAAAAAAGAAATCTTTGCCAAACTTGAGTCTGAAATCAATCAACAATATGGGGTGACCGCAAAAATTTCTGACCCAGCTCCACTAGACGGAGTTGAATTTGCTTACGTACTTAATCTTGGCCGCTGCATTGGTTGTCGAAAATGTGTTTATGCCTGCATGGATGAAAACAATCAGTCAAGAAGCCCACAAAAACAATATATCCGTGTCATGAAAATGAAAAAAGGGACGATTAACTTAGAAACATCCAGTCATGACTATCCTGAGAAAGAAGCTTCTAGCAAAGATCATTTTTATATGCCTGTTGCTTGTCAGCAATGTCGCGAACCCAAGTGTATTGAGGTGTGCCCGGTAAAAGCGACTTGGAAGGAAAAGGATGGCATCGTCGTCGTTGACTATAACTGGTGCATAGGTTGTCGCTATTGTGAAGCCGCTTGTCCCTACCATGCGCGACGCTTTAATTTTGCCAAGCCACAAATTCCAAAACAAGAAATCAATCCAGATATGGGCTATTTATCAAATAGACCGCGCTACATGGGGGTCATGGAAAAATGTACCTTCTGCCTACACAAAACCCGACGTGGAGAATACCCCTCTTGCATGGAAGTTTGCCCAACAGGGTCGCGTAAATTTGGCAACATTAGAGATCCAGAAAGTGAAGTTAGAAAAATCATTGAGCAGGAACGGGTCTTTGTCCTCAAGCAAGAAGTTGGAACATTACCGAAATTTTACTACACCTTTGCTAAATAGTTGTTGGGGAAGAATTATCACTACCAACAACCGCAAAAAGGGTTAAGAAATGAATACAGGTTTTCCAAAAGTTTTCAATGATCTGGCAAAAACGGTTCTGCTCGGCAACCGAACCTATTCCTTGTGGATGTTTGTGTTGATTGCCATTAGCTTGCTTGGCCTCAATGCCTTCAGTCGACAATTAGCTCATGGTTTGTATACAACAGGAATGGGTGATGAGGTGTCATGGGGCTTATATATCTCCAACTTCGCCTTTTTAGTCGGTATGGCTGCAGCAGCTGTCATGATGGTCATTCCAGCTTACATATTTAAAGATGAAGAAATTCACAAAGTCGTCATATTCACTGAACTTTGGGCGATTGCTGCGCTGGTCATGTGTCTTCTCTTTGTTACAGCAGATATCGGTCGACCAGACCGACTCTGGCATATGTTTCCCGTAATTGGAGTCTTCAACTGGCCAACATCCATGCTCACCTGGGATGTTCTTGTCTTAAATGGCTACCTCTTACTCAATCTCTATGTCTGTGGTTACGTCCTCTATAAAAAATATATGGGACAAAAACTTGTTGCAAAGCATTACATACCAATCGTATTTCTCGCAATTGCATGGGCCCCACTCATTCACACAATCACCGCATTTTTATTCCAGGGTTTAGGTGCAAGACCATTTTGGCATAGCGGCCTGATAGCGCCTCGTTTTCTCGCTTCAGCATTTGCTGCCGGGCCAGCGTTCATTATTCTTGTATTTAAAATCATGGATCACTATAAGTGTTGCACAATTCACAAAGATGTTATTGCCAAAATTCGCATTATTGTCACTGTCAGTCTCCTCGTTAACCTGCTCTTGGTTGGGTCTGAGTTATTTACAGAACTTTATTCAGGATCAGAGCATTCCATCCATTTAAGCTTCTTACTCGGTTTTCACGGAAAAAGCGTTCTGGCGCCATGGATATGGTCTGCTATAGCACTAAATGTTATAGCAGCTGCTATTCTTCTTTTACCTGCTCGTGAAAACCCACGATTCCTAACGATTGCATGTGTCATGATTATTATCGGAATTTGGGTTGAAAAAGGCCTTGGATTTGTCATCTCCGGGTTTATTCCAACTCCTCTTGGTGATTTTGTTCAATACCAACCCACTCTTAACGAATTAACTGTCTGTTTCGGTATTCTTGCCTTTGGGCTCTTAATTTATACAGCTCTGTTGAAAATTGCAGTGCCGATTATCAATGGTCAGCTTTGTCAGAGAAAGGTTGATTAGTAACAACTGCCAGCTTTCAATTGCTTCCCCTTGATTGAAATTCTTGACATCAGGCGGGAACATATTTCAACCAGTACGAAAAAGGGAGGTAAATGTGCAAAAAAACTTGTTGATGTGTCTACTGGCCAGTGTGGTCGTCTTCAGCTTTGGCACAATGGCGTACGCAGGAGGTGGATGTACAACCACCGATTGCCACGCAGGGCTAGAAGAGATCGTTCCGACAGATTTACCAATGTCACAACAGCTCAAAATGAATGGTCAAATGCATGGTGACCCAGATGGCTGTGTTATGTGTCATGGTGGAAACCCCATGGCAACCAAAAAAGAAGAAGCACACAAGGGTGTTCCCGCAACATTGAGGATGGCACCTGGCCCTAAGGACTACTATCCAGATCCAGGTTCAATTTGGATCTCTGATAATACCTGTGGCATTTGTCATGTTGGGTACACCTACCGCGCAAAGACCTCCCTCATGAATACTGAAGCAGGGAAGATTTCTGGAAACATGCATACATGGGGCTTCGAAGAGACTCAAAACTTCCAGAATCCATGGGGCAATTATGCTGTTACCGATCAAGATGGCCAAACCCCGATGATCGGAACTGAAGCATATAAAAGCTACATGAAAGATCAAATTAGTATGTACCCAAATCAGTATCCAAAAAAATTGGACCTGATGCCAAATCCAACAGTTGAAGAGGTTAAAAAAGATCCTAAAAAGGCCGCTTTCGCCTACCAACGCCAAGATTGCAACCGTTGCCATATCGGTGTTCGTGGACGTGAAAAGCGCGGTGACTATCGCGGTATGGGCTGTTCAGCCTGCCACATCCTCTATAGCAATGATGGCTACTACGAGGGCAAAGACAAGAGCATCAATCCAGATGAAAAAGGACATATGCTCAAACACCAAATTATTGGAAATCGCAAGACCGGCGGCATTCCAGTGGAAACCTGCAGTTCATGCCATAATCGCGGAAAACGCATTGGTGTTTCGTTCCAAGGTCTGATGGAATTCCCATACGGTTCACCATTCAATGAAGATGGTGGAAAACAACCCAAACTACACACTAAAAAATATATGTTTGTTTCTGATGACCTCCATCATCAGCAGCAAAGTAGAAAAGGCAACCCAGAGGGTGGCCTACTCTGTCAAGACTGCCATACAAGTATTGACATGCACGGTGATGGCAACATTCATGGGACAACAATGGGACAAGTTGAAATCGAATGTACCGATTGTCACGGAACTCCTCAAAGCTACCCATGGGAACTTCCCGTTGGTTATGGTGATGAGTTTGGAAAAAAAGCTCAAACAAAAGCTCGAGGCACAGCAGAAAAATTGTTGATTGTCGGCCAACAATTTGGTTATCCCTATGACGCTGAAGATGGATTTGTTCTCTCTGCGCGCGGAAACCCAATGGGTAATGTTATCCGTCGTGGAAATAAAGTCATCGTTCACTCTGCAACAGGAAATGATTTTGAAGTCCCTGACCTTAAAGGCCTCTCCATCAGCAACAAGTGGAAAGATCCAACTGCTGAAGTTGCAATGAGTGCGGTCAGTGGTCACTTGGAAAAAATGGAGTGTTACACCTGTCATGCTTCTTGGGCTCCACAATGTTATGGATGTCATGTCAAGATTGACTACAGCAGTGATAAGAATGGCAAGCAAAAAGGTGGAACTGATTGGATCGCCTCAGGCAACAGTCATGATTCACAAGGGCAAACAGCTGAATCCAAACTAGGCAGCAAAGGGATATTCACATCAGGCAAACCTATGGAAACTCGTTCTTACTTACGTTGGGAAGACCCTGTTCTTGGAATCGGTGGTGAAGGTAGGGTAACGCCATTAATGCCTGGCTGTCAGGTTGTTTATACTGTCGTTGACGATACAGGTGCTGTCATAGCCAACAATATGATCGCAGATGCCCCCGATGAAGCTAAATATCGTGGCCAAGAGCATGTTCCACTAGCAATAGACATGTCCCCTGTTCAACCACACACAGCTCAACGTAAGGCCCGTACCTGCGAAAGCTGCCATGGCAATGCCAAGGTTGCGGGTTTAGGGATTGGAGATGGGACCTTTGGTAACATGCAAAACAAAGATATTGTCTTTGATTTGATGGATGCGAAAACCCGTGAAATCATTCCAGAGAAATACACGGTTCAAATCCAGGCAATACCAAAACTTGACTTTGACTGGTCACAAATTGTTACACGCGAGGGAAAACAGCTCGCTACAGTTGGAAGTCACTGGCCTCTGAGTCGGGCATTTAATAAAGAAGAAATTGAAACTTTCATGCGTACTGGAACCTGCATGGGATGTCACCAGAACATGAGTGAAAAAGAACTCTGGAAGAAGGTCAGCGAGGATGGTCAATTGGATATGAAGAAGCACTCTGAGCTGATGAACAAGATGCTTAAAACCATGGCAGAGAAGAACCCTGTCAAAAAGTAATTCATAAAAAGAGTTCTTACCTATCATGCCCCGGCAGTGACAACTGCCGGGGATTTTTTCTTTTCAGCTGAGAAAGATTCATATTGTGAATTTACAAATACTAAGATTGGTTGCTTCGATTCAAATTTTTGGTGGCACTTGGGGAATCGCAATCATGCTTTATAGGATGCTCGATGTTCTTGATAACTTACAATTTATTATCTATTTATTGATTTATCTGGTTCCATTTATTTTCAGTATTTTGGCAGGCATTCAGTTATTAAAGAAACGAACTTCTGGCTTAAACCTCTCCCTCGCAGTGCAATTGGTACAGGTTCCATATTTTGCCTTTAATGGTCTTTATTACTCTTTCATTTCAGGTTTATTGCTGGGGATAAGAGTTAGTATTCTTGAAGGGATGAAAAAATTTAACTTTAATTTCAGTATTGGCGGATATTGTCAGGTACAAACCGGATTGCCCGTTGAGTTGACGGCAATTGGCATAAATGTTTTTGCCCTGATAACATTTTGTTTTTTGCTTGGGAACAGAATAAAAAACATCAAAGAAGATTTATCTAAATAATAGAGCTGATTTATTCAGAAGGAAGAAAGGTTAATAAATCAAGATGGTTGGTAAATGAAAACTGGCCAGAGACGCCCCCACCATATCCGGCAAATTGCGTATTTGCATCATTTGCAGCAGATTTATCCAATTCAGAATCCCCGATAAAGAGGCAATTCTCTGGTTTAATCTTTAGCTTTTGTGCAGCAAGAAGAAGCATATCGGGTGCAGGCTTAGGCTGTTTTACATCGTGGCTAGTAACAACAACTGAAAAATATCTTCTCAAATTAAAATGATCCAAAATCGACTCAACACTTTTGCCTCGGTTTGTTGCAATTGCTAGCGGGAACCTTCCTGAAATCAAATCTAAAATTTCCATCAAATTCTCTTCCGCATTCATATGGGGAATAAATTCGCGATAATCTAAAGTTGATGCAAAACTAAGAGCTAAAGAGAGATCTTCTTCACGCATCAAGTTTTCTAACACAACCGGTGAACTGGCCGTATGACATAAATGGGCTAAATCAGTTTGATCAGAAGAAACATGGGGATATGAAAATTCACCTAAAATCCGATTATAATATGCAAGATTAGCCTTTTTACTTTCAAACATCACTCCATCACAATCAAATATAACGGCATCAATTTGCTTCATCAATATCTCTTTTCAGAACATATACCAAACCACACAGACCCAACACAATCATTGGTAGCGACAACAATTGCCCCATCGTCGCCCCACCCCAAAGAAAACCAAGGTGACTATCCGGTTGACGTAAAAATTCAATGCTAAAGCGGAAAACGCCATAAAAAAGCACAAAACTAAAAGCCGGGAGACCTTCTCTAACCCTCGCTCTATGTAACATATAAATCAGAACAAACAGAACCACACCTTCCAATCCAGCTTCATAAAGTTGGCTGGGATGACGGGGCAAAGAACCTCCCCCGGGGAAAACAACTCCAATAGGATGTGTTGTCACCCTCCCCCAAAGTTCAGCATTGATGAAGTTACCAATCCTTCCAAAAAAGAGACCAATTGGTACAGCTGAAACGGCGATATCTCCAATTAATAAAAGTGATAATTTGCGTCGATAACAAAAAATAAGCAGAACGAGGACAACTCCAATTAATCCACCATGAAAACTCATCCCCCCCTGCCAGACATAAAAGAACTCGTGAGGGTGTCTTATATAATATTTAAAGTTATAAAAAAAGGTATAGCCAAACCGTCCTCCAATAACAACACCAAGAACAGCATAAAAAAGAAGATCAGAAATAACTTCATTTTTAATTGTCAGATGACGCAACCTAACGACGTGGCACATCATAAAATAACCACCAACAAAGCCTAATAAATACATCATTCCATACCAGCGAATAGCAAGTGGACCAATACTGAATATGATTGGATCTATTTGAGGAAATACCATCAAAATCACTTTCTCAATTTATTTAGCGCTCTTTGCATGTCTTCAGGAACAGTAACACTAAAATCTAATTTATGATTTAATACAGGGTGGCTAAAAGAAATGTTTTGGGCGTGCAAAAGCGGTCGAACGATCTCCAGACCCTCAACAGCTTTAAGTCCACCGTAACGAACATCCCCAATCAGGGGATTATTATTTTCAGACATATGTGCACGAATTTGATGAGAACGACCCGTTAGTATCTCTACATCCAACAGTGAGAAATCATCCATTCTCTCAAGAACATTAAAGCGGGTAATTGCTTCTTTACCACCTTTTAATACCGTTTTAACACGATTATCTTTTCTCGATCGCGCAAGCAGAGAAATAATTTCACCTCTGTCCTCAACCGGAGAACCGTGAACCAAGGCAAGATAACTTTTCTTAACTTCACGTTCTAGAAATATCCGTGTCATTTCCTTATGGGCTCTAGGGTGAATGGAAAAAACCATAACACCCGAAGTCCCACGATCAAGGCGCTGAACCATGCCGATTTCAGCTTTTTGATGAGCCCTAAATGGATCTCTAAGATACCATTGTAATGCTTCAAAAAGAGTTCCCTTAAATCGTGCGTGAGTTGGTTGGGTTTCAATCAAAGGTGGTTTATTGATAACAATAATAAATTGATCCTGAAACAGGATATCTGATTTTTGTAATCGAAATGGGACCAATGATAAATGATCGATATAGACTTCAACGGAATCTTTCACCTTAATAGCCGTTGAACAACTTCTCACTCTTCTACCATTAATATGAACTCCACCAAGGTCGACAATCTTTTTGACTTGAGTCCTAGATAAACCGGCAGCAGTATTTGAAAGGAATTGATCAAGCCTTTGACCAACATCACCTGATAAGACGTCAAAACGATGAATTGTCCACTTCATTCAATTTCCCCGATTATTGAAATATATCATTTATGCAATCTAATTTAAGCCTTGACTTAAATCTTGAAGTTGTTATGATCAAAATCAAGCTAGATCTTTGATTTTCTGGGATGCGCGGGTTGGTTCTGATCCCTTGACCAACGTTTTTATTGACCTGTCGTTACGTGAAAAAGTGGTGAGCAAGCCTGTCCGTGAACAGGACGCCTTAAGCTTCTTCCGTTGGCAACCTTTTCAGATCAGGTCATCTGTAAAGAATCATACCGGCATCCTGGAGAGCTTTCTATAAAAAAGGCCCTGAATTTATTCAGGGCCTTTTTAAATCATAACTAGTTTCAAACAATTACTCGTCGACCCTATCACGCAATTCCTTACCTGTCTTAAAAAATGGAGTCTTCCGCGAAGGAATTTCAACTAACTCGCCACTCTTGGGGTTACGTGCCTCACGAGCATCACGCTCGCGCACTGAAAAAGAACCAAAACCACGAATTTCAACGCGATCACCTTGCGCAAGAGCGTCACCAATACCACCAAAAATAAGATTTATTACAGTTTCAGCATCTTTCTTATTAAGAATTTCATGCCCATCCGAAAGTTGCTCAATCAATTCACTTTTAGTCATCTTCACCTTCCATGTACTTTGATAAAAAAATCAAAAGTTATTCCAGATATACTGTGGCCCGATTTCATGCGTAAGCGAAAAATCGACCCCAAGATAATGATTCACAGTATTTTGTAGATAACGATCTATAATGTTAGTTTTTTCTGGCACAGGGTAGACCAAATCAGGGTCATCATTTATTCCTGTAACCTTAGCAGCATATTTGATTGCATCAGCCAAGGTCCCCAACTCATCTATAAGCCCGACTTCTTTGGCCTGCCTTCCAGTGAAAATACGTCCATCAACAAAAGGTTGGAGCCTCTCAATTGGCATTTTGCGGCCAAGGCTTATCGCTTCAACAAATTGTTTGTGAACATCATCAATCACGCCCTGCAATAAATCACGATCCGCGGTTAAAAACTTGCGCGTAGACGAACCAATATCTTTAAAACGACCACTCTTGACAACCTCGGTTCCAACACCAACTTTTCCCATCAATTCCTGATAATTAGGAAAAGACATGATAACACCAATACTCCCAGTAATTGTCCCCGGGTTGGCAAATATTTTCTCGCCTGCAACGGCAAGATAATATCCACCGGAGGCGGCGACAGAACCCATTGAGACAATTAACGGTTTTTCTTTAGCTAATTGTTTTAACTCAGAATAGATTTCCTGCGAAGGTCCTACTCCACCGCCAGGGGAATCTATCCTTATGACAACGGCCTTGATGTTATTTTGATCTCGAAATTCTTCAATCTGCTCAACCATTCGTCGGGAATCGGTGATTGTTCCCTCAACTTCTAGTATCCCGATTTTATCCCCAACCGAAACAACCATCGACCCAGTACGTATATATCCAGCGGTGAAAACAACCAGCAGGAAAAAAACAAAAACCGCACTAACAGCAAGGGAGACTATAAAAAATGGACGTTTTTTCATCTTCACCAATAAAAAAAGGGGCTCCATAGTGTTATGGAACCCCCATTCAGTTCATCTGTTAATTAATCTTCAGACTTACGACCCACGGCACCTTGTAACAGGTCACCAAGGTTTGATGTTGCTGTCTTTTGAGCTCCCATGAACTCGTTGACTTCTGCTTTTTCTTTCTGAACATCAAGGTTTTTGATAGAAAGAGCAATTTTACGGTCAACGGTATCAACCTGGAGAACTCCTGCTTCCAGATCAGATCCAACTTCAGCAAAGTCTTTTGGACTTTCGATTTTCTCTTTGCTCAGCTCAGAAACGTGAATCAAGCCTTCAATACCCTCTTCAAGTTCAATGAAGATACCGAAATCTGTGACCGACGTCACTTTACCCTTAACAATAGTTCCACGGGCATAGCGAGTTGGAACAGTTTCCCAAGGATCAGCACTCAACTGCTTCAGTCCCAGAGAGAAACGCTCATTTTCGCGATCAATGTTCAGGACAACAGCTTTGACTAAATCACCCTTCTTATAAGCCTCAGATGGATGCTTGATACGTTTTGTCCATGACAAATCTGAGATATGAACAAGACCATCAATTCCCTCATCAACACCAACAAAAATACCAAAATCAGTGATATTTTTTACTTGGCCCTCAATGATTGTACCAATTGGGAACTTCTCACCAATAATATCCCATGGATTTGGCTCAATCTGCTTAAGGCCAAGTGAAATCCGACGGTTGTCAGTATCAAGTGCCAAGACAACAGATTCAACATCATCACCAATTGAGAGGACTTTATTTGGATGTTTGACCCGCTTTGTCCAACTCATTTCGGACACATGGATCAAGCCTTCAACGCCCTCTTCAAGCTCAATAAATGCACCGTAATCTGTCAAGCTGACAACTTTACCGGTCACCTTAGTTTCAATTGGGTATTTACTTGCGACGTCCAACCATGGATCTGGAGCAATTTGCTTAAGACCCAGAGAAACACGTTCTTTTTCTTTATCAAACTTAAGGACTTTGACATTAATCTTGTCGCCAACAGCCAAGATATCTGAAGGGTGCTTTACACGTCCCCAAGACATATCAGTGATATGCAACAGACCATCGATACCACCAAGGTCAATAAATGCACCGTAGTCTGTCAAGTTCTTAACAATACCCTCAACAACTTGATTTTCCTCAAGTGTCTTCAAGGTATCACTGCGGTGTGATTCACGCTCAGTCTCAAGCAGAACTCTCCGCGATAGAACAATATTTCCACGTCGCTTGTTCAGTTTAATGATTTTGAAATCAAAGGTTTGACCAATAACTTTATCCAGATTGCGAACCGGACGTAAGTCAACCTGTGACCCAGGCAAGAAAGCATTAACACCAATATCAACAGACAGGCCACCCTTGATACGACTGATAATACGACCTTCAACCACAGCATCCTCTTCAAGAGAATTCCAGATTTTTTGTCGATCAGCTTTCTCTTTCGAGAGGACAATCAGTCCACTGTCGCTTTCACCGCCACCGAACAGGACATCATAAACGTCACCAACATTGACGTTAATTTCGCCTTTTTCGTCAGCAAACTCACGAAGAGATATGACACCCTCCGATTTGTAACCGACGTCGACAACAACCGAATCAGGATTAACCTGAACAATTGTTCCTTCGACAACATCATTTCGCTTTAACTCAAAGCCGCCCTGCTCATAATCTTTCAGCAGCTCCTCAAAGCTTTCTTCGAACTCACCGTCCTGCATTTCCATTTCGTTTTCGTCCTGCATGTCTTTTTCTTCTACCATTGGAGATGTTACCCCCTTACGAATTTCCCGACGCCTCTCGACGGCGGACTCAATTTGAGACTGCGCAAGTTAGCACAGCATTAAAGAAAAAACAAACCAATATTTTTCAAGCAGTTATTCTATTTTTCAAACAGCTTCTGCTTGTTTTGCTTCAACAACAACTAACATTTTTTGCAATACATCAACGATCGTCAATTGTGTTGAATCAACAACAATCGCATCATCGGCTTGCATCAATGGAGCAAGGGTTCTCGCAGTGTCAGCCTTATCACGTGATTCAACGTCAGCTATCGTTTGCTGCAAATCGACTTTAATTCCCTTTTCCTTCAATTCTTTGTAACGACGCAAGCCTCTTTGCTCTGCCGTTGCTGAAAGAAAAAATTTAACATCTGCCGATGGGAAGACAACTGTACCGATATCACGTCCCTCAAGGACAACACCACCCTCCTGCCCCATTTGTCGTTGCAGATCAAGCATTGCCTCACGAACTGAAGAACAAGATGCAATTTTTGCTGTCAGCAAGCTCACTTCTGGCGTTCTTATCGCATCTGAGACATCGACTTCATTGACAATGATTCGCTCTTGACCCTTTTCACGAACAAACCGTATCGACAAATCAGCACACAGTTTCTTTAAAGCCTGCTCGTCATGAGAATCAATTTTCTGCCGTTGTGCCATCAGGGCAACTGACCGGTACATTGCTCCGGTATCGATATTCAGATATTCCAACTTATCGGCAAGTGCCTTACTCAGAGTACTTTTCCCTGCGCCAGATGGGCCATCAATCGCAATAATGAGTTTTTTATACAAATCTATCTATCCTTTAGACACTTGGTTCAACAATTCCCAAAAACCGGGAAAGGAGGTCTCAGTGCATGCAGAATCTAAAATTTTCAGCTCAGAGGTTGCATTCAATGCAGCAATTGCCATACTCATAGCGATCCGATGATCACCAAACGAATTCACCTCACCCCCACAAAGAGGTTTTCCACCGACAATCCTCATGCCATCTTCCAGAGGGACAATGTCTACGCCAAGTGATCCCAAACAATCACACATTGCTGCGATACGATCAGTCTCTTTAACCCGTAATTCTTTGGCATCTCGGATTGTCGTCACACCTGCAGCAAAAGCAGCTGCGACACTGACAACCGGAAACTCATCAATAGCTCGAGGGATTAATTCCCCACCGATCTCAATACCACTTAAGTCACTGCTCTTAACCAATAAATCAGCAACAGGTTCGCCAGAGAGCTCACGTTGATTCGTTAGTTCAATTGAACCCCCCATCAGTTGCAGAATATCAATAATCCCACTGCGGGTCGGATTAATACCAACATTTTGGAGAAGGATCTCTGAATTGGGGACAATCAGTCCGGCAACAAGAAAAAAAGCAGCAGAAGAGATATCTCCGGGGACAACAACCTCTCGGCCAGTTAATTCTACCCGACCCTTGACTCTGGCACCCCCAGAGAAAGATTCAAGGTCAGCACCAAAATAACGTAACATTCTCTCACTGTGATCCCGCGAAAGATGGGGTTCAAAAACAGTTGTTTCGCCGTCAACATGCATTCCGGCCAGTAACACTGCCGACTTGACCTGAGCACTGGCAATTGGAGAGTGGTAATCCACTGGCTTTAATCCCCCCCCATCAATGGCCAACGGAGCTTTGGTGTGATTATTTCGACCCAGTATTTTTGCCCCCATTGAAGTCAAGGGATCAATAACCCTCCCCATAGGACGTTTACGCAAGTATTGATCTCCGGTTAAAATTGAGAAAAATGGCTGTGCAGAAAGAATTCCACTCATCAAGCGCATTGTAGTCCCGGAATTACCACAATCGATAACATCGTGGGGTTCTTTTAAACCCGCCAATCCACACCCTTGAATAATCAATTCGTCATCGGCAGTTTCAACAACCTCAATCCCCAGACTTTTAAACGCACTTAAAGTGGACAGACAATCTTCACCGCGCAATAACCCACGGATATGGCTTTCCCCTTTAGCCAAAGAAGCAAACATAATCGCGCGATGAGAAATCGACTTATCTCCAGGGACAACAAATTCGCCGCGCAGACCATTTTTGGGGGTAATTATTCTTGATTCTATTTTATGCATAGAGGGAATCATCCTTCTTAATTCTGATCGGTTTTGTTGTAGGGGAAAAACATCAGACTTCAAAATCTTGTCAGCCACTCACCAGCTGTCTAGATATCTTCAACTTGAACTTATTTTATAATATTGCATCACGAAGTTGCTTGGAGCGGAGGAAAAATTCAAACAACTTCTCCCCATTCCCCTCGGAAACATCGGCTTTAAGTTCGGCAAAAAAACCTTCAAACTGCTCCATCATTTCCAGTAACGCCTCACGATTTGTTTCTGCGATATCGCGCCACATAGTCGGATCAGACGAAGCAATCCGGGTGAAGTCACGAAATCCTCCTGCTGAAAACTCGAGAATATTCTCTTCATAATGATCGTATGAGCCAACAGCATTCACCAGAGAGTAAGCAACCATGTGAGGAAGATGGCTGATCGCAGCCAAAACCTTGTCGTGCTTTTCGAGTGTCATCTTGACCACTTCACTGCCAACAAGAGTCCACATTTTTTCTATAAGTTCAAGAGCAGACAGATCAGTGTTTTCGGTAGGGGTCAATATGCAGCGTTTTCCATGATACAAGGTCGGAAACGCAGCATCAGCACCACTCTTTTCAGTCCCCGCAATTGGATGACCGGGAACAAAATGAACCCCTTCGGGAAGCATAGGTTCAATCGCTCTGGCAACATCCCCCTTAACACTGCCACCATCAGTAATAATGGCACCTGCTTTCAACCCAGGCAAAAAGAGCTGTGTCACAGTACTCAAAGTTTTCACAGGTGTCGCAAGAAAAACAACATCAGCTCCTTTAACTGCGTCGAGCGGATCACGTGTATAGCGATCTATCACACCAAGTTTGATTGCAGTCTCGAGATTGGGCTTTCCCCTCCCGTAGCCAACAACTTCGCCAACAGCACCCGCCTCTTTCAACGCTAGTGCCAGAGATCCACCAATCAAACCGACACCAATAATTGCTAAACGAGGAATCAGAACAGAATCAGACATGACTCTCTCCAACCATTCCCTCGTTTCTTGCGATCGGGTAGGATCCCAAAATCTTAAGGAAATGACAGTAGCCACGCAATTCATCGATCGCAGCAGAAATTTCCGGGTCGTCGACATGACCTATCAGATCAAGGAAAAATATATATTCCCACGCTTTTTGTTTAATCGGACGACTTTCAATCTTAGCCAGATTGATCTCGCGCTTACTGAAAGGTTCCAACATACGATAGAGAATTCCCGCCTCATCCTTAACGCTAAACATGATTGAAGTTTTATCAGCGCCACTATTTTCAGGGGTTTTCTTACCGATAATCAAAAAGCGGGTAAAGTTGTTTGGGTTATCTTCAATCTTCGCTTTGACAACTTGAAGATCGTACTGGATGGCAGCCGCATGACTTGCGATGGCAGCCACAGTTTCATCCTCACTTGCCATTTGGGCAGCAGCGGCGGTACTGGCAACATCCAACAGCGGTGTTTCTGCCATATTCGTTTCAAGCCAATGCCGACATTGCGCCAACGGTTGAGGATGAGAAACTATTTTACTAATTTTCTCGGGGTGACCAGATTTAGAAAGCAGGTTGTGTGAGATTTCGAGCATAACCTCAGCAATCATCTGCAGTTCTGAATCGAAGAACATATCGAGGGTGTGATTCACCACCCCTTCAGTCGAATTTTCAACTGGAACAACACCATAATGGGCACGCCCCCGCTCAACTTCCTCAAAAACAGCCGGAATACTTTTTAAAGGAACCAGCTGTGCAGACAAACCAAATTGCTGCATCGCCGCCATATGGGTAAATGTCGATTGCGGTCCTAGAAACGCGACACGCATCGGCATTTCCATATTCAAAGATGCTGATATGATTTCACGAAAAACCTTACACACAGCTTCGTTTGGAAAGGGGCCAGGGTTTTTACCAGTCAAACGCTCATAAATCGCTTTTTCGCGGCTCGGCACATAAAAAGATTTTTCACTTCCCTCTTTCGCCTTGCCAACATGAATTGCAACCTTCGCGCGTTGATTAAGCAAATCGAGAATCTTGTTATCGATCTCATCGATCTGCTGACGTAATTGACCTAAATCTTCATCTGCCATAAAGACCTACTTTCGGTGATTTGATTGATAAGGTGGGGAAATGTAACCTAATCTGCCCTGAAAATCAATTCACCGCACCCCTTCTAAAAATGAAATGGGATCCTGCCGGTTCTTAAATTAACGTCGATTTTCAATGCACGTTCTCTGTGATTCTTAGCTACTGAAACCTACCGTCTCAATACTGTACGTGACCTTTACTAGTGAACACCCCTAGAGATATTGATCTCCATAGCTAGACCAATCGAACCACGACTGTTATCACGATAGCTTAGCACTACCGAACAACCTGATGACCACGTTTTGCCCAGTCAACAATACCGTAGCGCAGGTTGTAGATCTTCTTAAAACCGTTTTCAATCAGAATTCGCGATGCGACTGTACTGCGATTTCCAGTCGCACAGTAAACCAGAATATCGTGATTTTTATACTCTGCCAATTTATCAAGGTAGTCCTGTAACACTTGAACAGGAAGCAGGTTTGCCCCTTGAATATAACCTTGTTGAAACTCCCCTTGAGTTCTGACATCCAGAATTACAGGATTGGTATTCTTCAAAACTGCAACAGCTTGCTCTGCTGACAACTCACGATAGGACGCCGCATTATATTCGATGACCTTAATGATACCGCTTGCCGTTCCAGCGGTAAAATTGTAGCTACCAGGCTTCTTCATCTTGACATAAGCACGCTCCCCTTTTGGAACGGGAAAGGTCTTTTCAATTCCTAATTCGGGAATCGTCAAAGTAAAAGAAGTGTACCCACCTAGGGCAGGTTGAATATAATCACCGCGGTAAATCACAAAATCATTGTGCTGATCCGGTGCAAAGCTCAATAGCCGTAAGCCATCAACGATTTTACCCGAGACGACAACTTCTTCATTTGCTTGGGTGAACCCCACTTGAGCAAACAAGAAGCTAAATAACACTGCAAAAAGAAGACTTATACTTTTCACTGTACCCCCCTTTTAGACAATACATATATTTTTGCATGTATATATGTATATGAATTGTCATCGAAGCTATCAACTCAGAAACCGGTCACATTTGTAGTCTAAACATCTTACGCTTATCGAGCGTTTACTGCCTGTCTCGAGTTTGTTTTCCTGCTATTTACTTGGCCATTACGCTTTGGCTTTCCAGAACCAAAAGGCTGACCAGTTTTTGCTTTAAAACCATTTTGGTTCCTCTTTTTTGATGCATGAACTCTGCCAGGATCAGATTTTCCTTGCTTAGTGGGTTCAGCGACAATGCTCAGGTTCGGCTCGTAGCCAACAACAACCTGCTGAGGTATTTTTGTTTTTAGAAGCCGCTCTATATCACGTAATAATTTGACTTCATCAATACTAACGAGTGAAACAGCCTGACCGGCACGACCCGCACGGCCAGTTCTTCCAATACGGTGAACATAATCTTCAGACACATTTGGTAGGTCAAAGTTAACAACTTGCGGTAATTGATCGATATCCAAACCACGAGCAGCGATATCAGTTGCAACCAACACACGAACCGCCCCTTTTTTAAATTCAGAGAGTGCTTTTGTTCTTGCCCCCTGGCTCTTATTGCCATGAATGGCCGCCGCACTGATACCATCTTTTTCCAGTTGGCTGGAAAGTCTATTAGCACCATGTTTGGTTCGAGTAAAGACAAGAACCTGTTGCCAGTTTTTTGAACCAATCAAATAAGAAAGTAATTCACGTTTGCGTTTTTTATCAACCTTATGAATAACTTGGTCAACCCGTTCAGCAGTTGTATTTTGCTGTGCAACTTCAATAAGCAGTGGTGATTTCAGAAATCCACCGGCGAGTCTCTTAATATCATTTGAAAAAGTGGCAGAAAAAAGTAAGTTCTGCCTGTTTTTTGGCAGCAAAGCCAAAATCTTGCGGATATCATGGATAAAACCCATGTCCAGCATCCGGTCAGCTTCATCGAGAACCAAAATTTCGACCTTAGATAGATCGAGAGTTCCCTGACCCACATGATCAAGAAGACGACCAGGCGTTGCAACGAGGATATCGACACCTCGACGAAGTGCAGCAAATTGTGGTCGGATACTAACACCGCCATAAATGACTGCAGAGCGCAGTGGCAAGTGCTTTCCATAGCTAATCACATTTTCATCTATTTGCGCGGCAAGCTCACGTGTTGGTGTCAATACAAGTGCCCGCACAGGTCGCTTACCCCCTACCACTTTTTTTGAATTCAAGAGCTGTAATAACGGCAGGGTAAATCCAGCTGTTTTCCCCGTACCTGTCTGGGCAGCAGCTAAGATGTCTACCCCCTTAAGAACTGCTGGGATCGCCTTAGCTTGGATTGGTGTTGGTTGGCTGTAACCCTGCTCAGCTACAGCACGAAGAAGTTCGGTCTCAAGACCAAGATTGTTAAACGTCATAGAAAAAATACTCCAGTATACTAGCCGAAAACATGCGTCCATCAGACGTCTGAAAACAATCTAACCTGCTGGTTTTAAAAGAGAATAGGCTATTCGGAGCTATCTCTTGCATAAATAAATGCAAAAAACTCCGCACAGACACTTCTCAAGAGTAAAGCCTATAATGGTAGATTGCCATCTAATATTAGCGGATAGCACCATGATTGGAACCTGTCCACACCTTGTCAAGATGACAAAGAAACGGTCCGGGACGGGAAGTTTATTAATTGGTGTCAGGGGAGGATCGAAAGAAACAACCGAGGCACTACTAGTGCCGACCGATGGGCACAATGAGCGCAGGACATTAACAGAATAGCCCCAACGTGTCTAGCCCTATAATTTTCTGCAATAGGTTCCTCTAAACAGGAGAACATATGAATTGAGATGTACGCTCAATAATTATTTCACCAACGATCACCCACTGTACCCACTATATAATTGATAAACCCGCTTGACCCACCGATTTGCCACAGCTAGAATCTCGTGTTTGAATAGTATCTACCCTACTTACTTAAATACAAAGGAAATATAAATGTCCATCGCAACCAAAATAAAAGCACAAATAGAAGGTTCTTCATGGATTCGTAAGATGTTTGAAGAGGGAGCCGCACTTCGGCAACAATACGGCGATGAAAATGTTTTTGATTTCACTCTGGGGAATCCCACCACAGAACCCCCTAAAGAGCTTCATCAGGAACTTAAAAAAATAGCAGACAACCCAACTCCTGGCATGCACCGCTACATGAACAATGCTGGTTACGAAGAAACTCGTGCAGCAGTCGCAGAAGTCATTGCTGAACATTGCAATCAACCGGTCAAGGCAGCACATATTGTCATGACCTGCGGTGCCGGAGCCGCCCTAAACGTTGTGCTAAAAACACTCTTGAATCCGGGAGATGAGGTCATCATCCTGACTCCCTACTTTGTTGAGTACAAATTTTATATCGACAACCATAATGGCGTCGCAGTTGAAGTTGTCACCAAGGATGATTTTCAACCTGACCTTGAAGCGATCCGTTCTGCGATCAATTCACGAACACGTGCCATTATCATCAACTCACCAAACAATCCAACCGGTGTTATTTATCCCGAATCTACCCTTAATAAATTAAGTAACCTGTTGGCCGACAAAGAAAAAGAATACGGAACTACAATACTCACCATTTCGGATGAACCATATGCACGTATTAGCTTTGGGGAAAAGGTTCCAAGTATTTTCAATTGTATTAAAAATTCAGTCATTGTCACATCCCACTCAAAAGATCTAGCTCTTCCGGGAGATAGAATTGGCTATCTGGCAGCTAATCCTGCAATGGTCGATGTTGATCTCTTTTTACAAGGGTCGATCTTTTGCAATCGTGTCCTCGGTTTTGTCAACGCACCTGCACTGATGCAAAAACTGGTGACAAACCTACAGCGCGTCAGTGTTAATGTTGGTGAATATCAACATAAGCGAGATCTTCTTTATAACAAGCTGACCGAACTTGGCTTTGAGATGGTCAAGCCTGGCGGTGGATTCTATCTCTTCCCCAAGTCACCGCTAGAAGATGAAATGGAATTTATCCGCATAGCACAAAAATATCGTATTCTCTTAGTTCCAGGTTCCGGATTCGGCGCCCCAGGTTTCTTCCGCATTGCCTATTGTGTTGAAGATGAGATGATTGAGCGAAGTTTACCTAAATGGGAAGAACTCGCTCGAGAGATTGGCTTAACAACAAAGTGATCAGGACTTTTCAATTGACACCACAAACCCTTAGAGCTGAAGTCACAAAAAGAGTTATCGATATTGTTGATAACTCAAGCAAAAACCACCTATCGGGCTTTGATGAAAAATGCTGGGAGAGCCCTTTGGTGGGGATTGCTCAAGGTCATGATGCGCTGTTCAGCAACTATAAAAATATTATCGACACATCATACTGGACTCCGCTTGAAGCTATGGAGCTAGAGTATCCAGATGATTCGTTCCATGCTGAAAATCTCAGTGTGATTTGCTGGGTATTACCTCAAACTGAAAAAACTCTGACAGATCAACGCAGAGAAGACAATCTTCCGGCGAAACGCTGGGTCTATTCCCGCCATTTTGGGGAAATATTCAACGAACACCTGAGATCAACACTGTGTGATGAATTCCGTGCACAGGGCATTCGTGCGGTAGCCCCAGCCCTTTCTAAAAACTGGGGCTACCGCCAGTCAAAAAAAACCGGGATATTTTCTAACTGGTCTGAGAGACACACTGCCTATGTCGCAGGTCTTGGTACTTTTGGGTTATCGGACGGCTTTATTTCTGAAAAAGGAAAAGCGATCAGAATTGGCTCTATTGTCGTCGATACAGTCATTGAGGCTGACACAAGGTCAGCCACGTCTCACACCCAGAATTGCCTCTACCTAACGCAGCAAACCTGCGGTATCTGCATCAAAAGGTGCCCTATTGCAGCTATTAATAATCAAGGACACGACAAACAAATGTGTCATGATTACATCCGAGAGGTCACTTCGCCCTACGCAAAAAAAGTTTCCGGTGAAGTCGCTACCCCTTGTGGCCTCTGTCAGATCAACGTTCCTTGTGAAAGGAGAAATCCGTTGAGAAAGAAAAGAATAAACGGATAATCCAACATCTCACTTAAACTAAATTTGATCCGCCATAATATGTGCAGGAATAATCTTTCCGGTTGGGCTAACGTAACGAACTTCACATTTGAGTTCAAACCCAATGTTATCTAAAATTTTTTGTCTGACTTGCTTAATCAAGGTCAGTACATCTGCAGATGTCGCTCTCCCAAGGTTGATGATAAAATTAGCATGCTGCGATGAAATCTCTGCATTGCCAACCTGAAGACCCTTCAAGCCAGCTGTTTCAATAATTTTACCGGGGGGGCCAACAGTAGCATGCATTTCCTGACTGCTTAAAAAAACCGAACCGCAATTAGGCAGTTTCCGAGGGAATTTAACTCGTCTGGACCGCAAATCCTCGAGCATTTCCTGACGAATGGCTTTGATATCCCCATTTGCACAATTCAAAACTACAGCAACAACCACACATCCCGTCCCCTGCAATGCACTATATCGGTAGGAAAAATCACATTCGTCCTTGCTCAAAGTTTGCAAATGTCCATTTTTGCTGATGACTGTGACGTTAACCACATTTTCACCAATACCCTTACGCTGACTACCACCATTCATCATGACCAGACCGCCCACGGTTCCAGGAATGCCAATACAGTGCTCTAGACCTGTCAATCCGGTCTGCATTGACTTGCGAGCAAGTTGTGGCACCCAAGCACCCCCTTGAGCACATATTGTATTGCCCACAATACTGATATCAGCCATCTCTTCGCCAACTTTAATGACAATCCCGCGAACACCCGCATCATCAAATAACAAGTTAGTTCCCTGACCAATAACGATAAATGGAACGTGATTATCCGTTGCGAAACGGAGAATTTTGACAATTTGCTCAGAATCGTTTGGTTCAACAAACAAATCTGCCGGACCACCAATCTCCCAACTAGTGTGACCTGATAGCGGCTCAGAAAAAGTTACTTTGCCTATTTTCTGTATCGCCAGAAGATCTAGTTTTTTCTGAAATGATTCAGTCATTTCTCACACAATCCGGTGTTCTGATATCAACAATCTGAAGCTGAACCGACTCTTTGTCCCGCCATTGATTGATTCCGGGACGAAACAACAAATCGATCTCACCATTTAATTGGTCAAAGCGATCAGCCATACCAAAAGCAATACATCCAATTCGGCAGCCACCCTGTTCTACGTCAAACTTGAGGTGTTTATCACCAAGAATTCGTGGTGAATAGGCGCGACAGCCACAACTGATAAATGCAGGCTGTGGATTTCCTGCGCCAAAAGGATTCAAAGTGTCCATCTCTTTGAGCAACTGAAGTGACAATAAAGAAAGCTCAATTTCACCATCATGAAATAAAACTGGTAACAAATTCTCTGGTGAAAGTTGATCACGAGCAGCAAGTTCAAAGTCACGGATAAAATCATCCAAGTTCTCTTCAACTATAGATAACCCTGCAGCCATCGCATGCCCACCATAGCCGCCGAGAGAATCAGAGCTTTCTTTAATCCCTTGATAAAGGTTAAAATTACTGATTGAACGTGCTGACCCCTTCCCTAAGCCGTCGTCCAAAGCAATCATAACCGTTGGACGATGATAGCGTTCAACTAATCGGCTCGCAACAATCCCTATCACTCCAGAATGCCAATTTTCACTTGCAAGAACAATACTGTAGCGCTCCGGTCGATTCTGTTCTTCAACCATAGCAACAGCTTCTGTCAAAGTCTGCTGTTCAATCTTCTGCCTCTCACGGTTAAACCCATCCATAAGTTCTGCCAAAGAGTCAACTTCCTGCTGCTCTTTACTTAGAAGTAACTTCACCCCTAAACTTGCATCCTCTAACCGTCCTGCGGCATTTAGTCGCGGAGCGAGACGAAAACCAACCACCCCACTACTCATCTGCTTCACTTCAGCGACACGTTTTAACGCAGCAACGCCTAAGCGTGAACCTGACTCAAGTAATTGCAATCCACTCCGCACAAGAATCCTATTAACACCACCCAATGGGACAATATCTGCGATCGTTCCTAACGCAACCAGATCAAGTCCATGGCGAAGATCTGGTTCTTCTCTTGATTCAAAATAATTATTATCTCGTAGTCTCCTACGGAGACCAATCAAAAGAAAGAAAGCGACTCCAACACCAGACAAAGCCTTCCACGGAAAACGATTTGAAGGTAAATGTGGATTGACCAAGGCTATGCATACAGGAAGGTTATCAGGTGGCTGATGATGATCAGTGATTATTAAATCAAGCCCCAACTCAGCGGCAAGCTCAGCTTCACTTTCAGCAGACACACCGCAATCCACAGAAACAATCAATGAACTTCCATCACTTTTTGCCTGCTGAATCGCATCGGCAGAAAGACCATAGCCATCCTTTAAACGTAGTGGAATATGATAATCGACAATTCCACCTAAAGCTCGAAGGCTTTCGACAAGAAGAGCACAACCAGTGATACCATCGACATCATAGTCACCATGAACAGAAATTCGCTCGCCCTTCATCAAGGCTGTCTCAAGTCGTCCACAAGCAATTGCCATGTCAGGTAACAAGTCGGGATCTGGCAACGCAGACAATTTTGCTTGAAGAAAGTCTAGACCATCCTCTGGCGTAGAAACGCCACGAAACATCAGGATCTGAGCAGTCAAAGGATGGACACCCAAGGTTTCTGCCAACGATGAAATCTGTGCTGAATCTGCTGAGTCTCCTCGAAAAGTCCAATTACGTTTAGCTACAGGATCCACAGGAAACCTCACTGGTTTTAATAGGGAAGTGATGAATTAAAAAAGGCCGAAGCATTTTGCCCGGCCTTTGATTTGATATTATTACGGTTGCTTGGGAATTTCAGGATGATTCTTGAGAGATTCCAACTCCATACGAACTTGTTCAGCACCTGGACTCCCAGGGTTAATCACAATAAAACGTCCCCAGGCATCTATCGTCTTAGCAAAATCCTGGAGGTCATATCGGTAAACAATCCCTAAATTATAAAGACTCTGTTGGTGATTTTTATCAATATCATTGGCCTTAATAAAATTCTTAATCGCTTTATCAAACCAACCTACACGACGGTACATTACACCCTGATCAGTTAGAGTATCAGGATCATCTCCGTTAAGTTCAAGAGCTTTTGCATAAGCCTCGATTGCCTTCATCGGCTGATCTGAATCAAAAAAGTTATGCCCTAATTCAATCCAAGCCTTACGATTACCTGGTTCTCTGGTAACAATCCCTTCAAGAATCGTCGTCTGCTGTTTTTGATTAACCACAGGAGCCGAAGCAGAGACCGGTGCTGGCGCAGTTGAGGGAGCAGAGGATGCAGCATCTTTTTTTGAATTAGAAACAATCACTCCAATCAAGATACCTGCAGCCAAGGCAATAACAACAAACAGAATCGTCTCTTTTTTCATTCAACAAAAACCTTTTGCGCCCGATAATTCCTTCTATGTGAAGAAAGAAGGACCGTTAAGCAGACTTTTTATCCAACTTTTGCTGCCAGAATATCAATACTGGACTTGCAACGAAAATTGAAGAGTAAGTACCAACCAGCACACCAACTAACATGGCAAATGCAAAGTTGTGAATAACACCACCACCGAGAACAAAGAGCGCAAGGACAACCAGCAAGGTTGTTCCGGACGTCAGTAGTGTTCGTGATAGGGTTTCATTAATGCTGCGATTAACAACAAATGGAAAACTCTCTTTATTATGCTTGCCAGAATTCTCGCGGATCCGATCATAGACAATAATCGTATCATTCAGTGAATAACCAATAATGGCGAGGAAAGCAGCTATTATTGGTAAATCAATCTCTTTACCAAAAAGACTAAATGCACCCAATGTGATCATAACATCGTGAAAAAGGGCTACGATCGCGCCAATGGCAAAGCGGAATTCAAAACGCCAAGAGATGTAGACGAGAAGCCCCAACATAGCATAAAAAAGAGCTTTCAATCCCTTATTGCGTAGATCCTTCCCCACCTGAGGGCCAACCATTTCAACACGTCGAATTTCAACGTGACCTTTTTCATAGGTTTGTTCAAGGGCATTCTGAATTTGAACAGAAAGGCCTTTTAATTCTCCAGAAGCTTGCTCAACACGAATCAAAAATTCGTTTTGATTATCACCAAAGCTCTGAACAACGGGACTCCCAAGCTCAAGGCCAGCCAATGATTCTTTAATAGTGGCCGCATCAGTTGTCTTTTCAAATTTCACCTGAACCAAGGTTCCACCAGCAAAATCGATTCCATAATTGGGCCCGCCATTAAGCAATAGTGAAGCAAAACCAACGAGGATTAGTGCTAAAGAAACAATCAACGCAATTTGTCGTTTACCAACAAAATCTATATTAATATCCGGCTTGATCAGCTGCATGCCGTAAGCCTCCTTATATACTGAGCCGCTTAACTTCACGGCCCTTCAAGAAAAGATCAAAAATAACCCGCGAAACAAATATTGCGGTAAACAAAGAAGCGATGATGCCAATAGACAAAGTAACCGCAAAACCTCGAACCGGTCCTGTTCCAAATTGGAATAAAACCAATGCAGCCAACAATGTCGTCATGTTTGCATCAATGATCGTCATGAATGCCTTGCTGTATCCAGATTCTAAAGCCAGCTTAGCTGCTCTTCCAAGTCGGACCTCTTCGCGGATCCTCTCAAAGATAAGAACATTGGCATCCACTGCCATGCCTATCGTCAAAACAACACCCGCAAGACCGGGAAGGGTCAGGGTGGCCCCAAACAGAGAAAGCATTGCTGAGATAAAAAGGATATTAAGTGTCAAAGCAACAACGGCGACAATACCTGAGAGCTGGTAATAAACCACCATTGCAAGGACAACTAAGAGTGCCCCCACCCAGATTGACTTAATTCCCTTGGCAATTGAATCGTGTCCGAGTGATGGTCCAACAGTCCGATTTTCCATGATTCTAACCGGAGCAGGTAGAGAACCAGCGCGCAGAATGATAGCGAGATCAGTTGCTTCCTGGGATGTAAACGACCCAGAAATCTGGGCACTTCCGCCTGCAATCCGTTCGCGAATCACCGGAGCCGAATAAATCGTATCATCCAGAACAATCGCCATTCGCTTACCCACATTCGAAGCGGTAATCTGATCAAAACGCTTTGCTCCAACCGCATTGAATTCAATGGACACATAAGGTTCATTGAAGCGGGTATCGATCCTCACATTGGCATCAGACAGAAGGTCTCCAGTTAAAACTGTCTTATCAACGACAACCAGAGGAGTTTCAGTTTCAGCACCAGTCGCCTTGTTGACATTCCGCTCATAAAGCAACTGCGTTCCAGGAGTCAATTTCCCAGCAACAGCATCCTGAGGATTAGCTGTTTCGTCAACCATCTTAAATTCAAGTCGTGCCGTTTTTCCAAGAAGAGCAATGGCGCGGTCTGGATCTTCAACACCAGGAAGTTGAATCAGGATACGGTTTCCACTCTGTCGCTGCAGCGTAGGTTCGCTGACACCAAACTGATCAATTCGATTGCGCATGGTTTCAAGCGCTTGCCGAACAGCATAGTCCTTGATATTTTCGATTTCAGAATCACTTAACCGAAAATGTTTTTCGATATAACCACCGGCACCTGTAAAGGTTTCAGCTTCTAGAGAGGGATAGCCATCGGACATCAGCGTATCAACCTTTGCCCCCTCTTCATCATCATAGACAAGGACGACCAGCCGATCACCCTGACGCCGCTCTAATCGCTTGAAAATAATATCTTTCTCGCGTAGTTCAGTTTCAGTTTGATCGATAATCGTATCAATTCGACTTTCAACTGCCTTATCAACATCAACACCAAGCACAAGGTGCATTCCACCTTGCAAATCTAGTCCGAGTTGAATCGGGCTGAAAGAATCATTCCACCACTGCGGCAAGCTATCCCGCATCAGTGTTGGAGCAATGGCAAAAAATGACAAAAGCAGGCAAAGTAAAACCACCACACTTCTGAATTTAAGACTATTTGACATTTGCGTTGTATCTCCCTTTAAGCATTTATGGGCAACAAAGACGGGCTATTGTTTAACTTCAGTGATTGAAGTCCTATTTATTTTCATTTTGACCCCAGTTGCGATCTCAAGAACAACGGTCGTGTCTTCGACCGAAACGATCTTAGCATGAATACCACCAGCAGAAACGACATTATCTCCAGCCTTAAGTGCTGCCACTAATTCCTTTTGCTGCTTGGCCCGTTTTTGCTGAGGACGGATGAGTAAAAAATAGAAAATGGCAAACATTGCCACCAACATAATAATACCCTGATACTGACCGGCCTGTCCTTGAGAGGCTGCGCCCCCTGCCATTGCATAAGCTTCTGATACCATATGAATTTCCTCCTTAAAAGTGTTTCAGTGAATACTTTGTTAAATACAAAATATCTTATTGTTTTTCACGTTTAGCGTAAAAGTCTCGACGGAATTCAGAAAAGGTTCCCCCTTCTAAAGCCCCTCTGATACTAGCCATCAAGTGCTGATAATAATAAAGATTGTGATGTGTGTTAAGTACTGATGCAAGAATTTCTTTACTTCGATAAAGATGTCGCAAATAAGCACGGCTGTAATTCCGACAGACATAACATTGGCACTCAGGATCTAACGGTTTTTCATCATCACGATATTGCGCTTGCTTAATGCTCACTTTCCCAAAACTGGTGAATAAAACACCATTACGTGCATTGCGGGTCGGCATAACGCAATCGAACATATCACACCCGCGCGCTACCCCTTCAATTAAATTTTCAGGAGTTCCAACACCCATCACATAACGTGGTCGATCAGCAGGGAGAAGTGGCAGACTATACTCCATCATGTCATACATCAAAGAGGTCTCTTCCCCAACGGAGAGGCCACCGAGAGCATACCCTTCGAAGCCAATGTCCTGCAATTGTTCAGCACTCTGTCTGCGAAGATCATGTTCCATACCACCTTGGACAATCCCAAAAAGTGCAGAGGAAGAACCAGCAGGCAAAACATTTCGACACCGCTTTGCCCAACGTGCCGAACGATTCGTTGAATCAGTGACATAGGCTCGATCAGCGGGATGAGGAATACATTCATCAAAAACCATGATGATATCAGACCCAAGAGCCTGTTGAATTTCAATTGAGAGTTCCGGGGTCAATAAATGGCGGCTTCCATCAATATGAGACTGAAATGAAGCACCATTTTCGGTGATTTTACGCAAATCACCAAGACTAAAAACCTGAAAACCGCCACTATCTGTCAATATCGGACGATCCCAATGCATGAAACTGTGCAATCCACCAAGCTGCTGGATTAGCGTATGCCCAGGACGAAGATAGAGATGATAAGTGTTCGCCAGAATAATTTGCGCCCCTATTTCCTCCAGAGCTTCCGGCAACATTGCCTTGACGGTTCCTTGGGTTCCAACAGGCATAAACGTCGGAGTGTCAATTTCACCACGCTGTGTATAAATCCGCCCACGTCGAGCTGGCGAATCAGAATCTTGATGTAAAAGAACGTATTTGAAATCAGACATCGTAACACCCGCATGTAAAAAAATAGAATTTGATAATATTCATGGGATGCACAATCATGTAATCAACATACAATCGCCATAACTGAAAAAGCGAAATTTTTCCTCTATTGCCTGACGATAAGCAGAAAGAACAAGGTCACGCCCTGCAAACGCCGAAACCAACATCAGCAGAGTCGATTTGGGCAGATGAAAATTAGTAATGAGAGCATCTACTATTTTAAACTGATATCCAGGATATATAAAGATTTCGCTATCACCAGCACCGCAAGCCAGAGAGTTATCATCAGTTGCAGCCGTTTCAAGTGCTCGGGCACTTGTCGTACCGAGAGCAAAGATACGTCGACCTTCTTTACGAGCAGTATTAACCGCTGCTGCTGTTGTCTCAGAGATGGAAAAGAGCTCTGAATGCATTTTATGTTGTAGGATATCGTCAACCCTCACAGGAAGAAACGTTCCAAGGCCAACATGCAAAGTCAAAGTGACTATTTCAACTCCGGCATCTACCAAATCTTGCAAAATCTTTTGGGTAAAGTGTAATCCCGCTGTCGGAGCAGCAACAGCACCTTTTTCACGCGCAAACACAGTCTGATAACGAGAGAAATCTTCTCGACTGTCTTCGCGCTTTATATAGGGTGGCAATGGAAGGTGACCAACCTCTTCAACTTTTTCCATAAAATCACCAGAACAAGAGAAACGAACCCGTCGATACGGGGCGTCCATCTCTTCTAAAATCTCAGCAGAGAAGTCCGGTGTGAAATTAATGATGGTTCCAATTCGTAATGGCTTGGAACTTTTGGTCAAACACAGCCATTCTTCACTATCTGCATTACTTGTTTTTTGCCGAACCAGAAAAACTTCAACTTTTCCCCCGGTTATCTTATGGCCAAGAAGTCGGGCCGGAATAACTTGGGTGTCGTTAATAACCAGAACATCTCCTGAGCGGAAATATTCCTTAATATCAGCAAAACATTTCGACTCCAGAGCCTTAGACTGTCGATCCAAACATAACAAACGTGAAGCATCACGTCTCTTGGCTGGAACCTGTGCAATGAGCTCATCTGGGAGCGAAAAATCAAAATCCTTAAGATCCATCAAAACATGTCCAAAGCGTGTTAAATAGCGACTTAGAAGATCATAGAAAGACATCAAAAGTCAATGGCTTTCCGTCGAGACGAAAGAGCCTGTTATTCGAGGTTTTACGGCATTTATTCGTTAAATAGAGTGGTGCCTAAAACAACAGATTTCATGTTAAAGTATCTTTGTAACCAACAGCACCCAATGCACATTACAACTGTGATTTCTAGATGGGGTCAGAAGATCCATTCAAGTTCTGAAGGTAGGAGCAAAGTGAATAAAAAAGAGACGCGACTTATTTCGGAAGACATGACGATTCTGGATATCGTGAGTGATTACCCAGAAACTGAATCCGTTTTCAAATCCTATGACCAAAAGATTGGCGAATGCATCTGTTGCCGGAAGTTGTTTGACACTCTTCGAGAAACAGCTGATTGCTATGCTCTCGATCTAACGGCCTTACTAAATGAATTAAATTCATCATGTATCCACTAAAAGGGCTTATTGCTTGCCCTCATAGAGAATATTCCAATCGCCCTGTTCTTTAACCATATATAAGCGCTTATGCAGGTTGCCACTGAGGTTATTTGAACGATAATGCTGAACAAAATTAGCCACAACCATCGGCAGGCCGTCTTCATTGACCGGATACGTTAAAACTGAAATGTCGGAGAGATCGATTTTCTGAAAGGTCTTCCCAGAAAAAACTCTTTTCTTATATTCCCCCCAACTTTTTTTATCGTAAGATTTCGACCAAAAATCGGGTGAATACATATCAAGATAACTAACGATATCAGCCTTTTCCCAAGTCTGCCTCCAAGTCTCTAACGCAGATTGGATTTCAATGTTCTGGTCAAGCCAATCTCGACTTGATATCCATTGAACAGACTCACTGATGACAACTGGTGTACGTCCCACTTCAACATACTGACTGATAAGTGTGAATTCATCATTTGTCAAAACAACACAGCCCTCACTGTCGAGTGGAGGACGACTGTAAAGTGACTTATCTGTTCCATGCAGCCAAATTCCGCTGCCAGTCTTTTTCAAGCGACGATCATATTCATTTGGATAATTTACCGGAAATGCGCCACTTCCATAAAGTGGTGGTAACTTTTCATCTGGCAAGAAACTGGTCACAAAATAGACACCATTAGGGGTCTTTAAATCACCTTCACTCAGTTTGTCACCAATTCTCCGACCTAAGACAATATAAAAATCCTCAATAAGTTGAGGTGGCAACCCGGGTCCAGAATTACGATAAACATACAGACGATTTTTACTCTTATCGACAATCAGAGCATACTCAGTGTTGTTGCTTAGAGCGAGCAATGCGCGGGGCACCTCGACATTATCGACCAGCGAAAGGTAACCCTGCAAGCGTGCCCTTGCCTCACTCTGTAACCGTTCAATACTGTGATGATGCAAAGGAGCCGCTTTTGCAAGCAAAGCATTCGACCCGAGCGAATCAACTTGGTTAAATCGAGCAAGCAACAAATCCCCGAGAACCAGATGTGCTAATTGAAATTTAGGGGCACGCGACGTTAATTCCTGCAACTCTGAAATAGCATCAACCAACCCACCGACCTGAAACAGAAGCAATCCTTTTAGCAAGCTTGCCTCAAAGTCGTCAGAATTACGCTGCAAACGGCCATTGAGACGTCCCAACAAAACTTGGGAACGTTCATCTATCATCACCCGTGACTTTATCGTGTCATTGCTAACAACAGAAAGATCGGGCTGCGCGATGCTTGTCTCAGTTGATAGTTGTGGCCATAATGCTCCAACTTTTGCCCCGGTCAGGCCAAATAAAACAAGAAAAGTAACTGATATTGAAATTCTTTTATATTTCAACGGATGACCCCTAAAGACCGTTCACGTAGAATGGTCCAGCCTTGGTCAGTTAACATCAAATCAAAAACCTTACGCGTCCTATCAGAAAGAAGTTCACTTTTATAGCCCTGAATAGCATCAACTCGCCAACGACCATCCCCCAGATTAGTTAAAATAAGACCATCAAGAGCTACCTCAATCCTTTCAGGTGCGGTTATGCGAGAGTATCGCTGAGACTCCCACACAGATCGTGTTCGCCCGCCAGGAGGAAGAAACTGATCATCATAAAACCTTAAGTATGTTTCTACATCCTGAGTGGACCATGCCTGGGCCCAGCGCTTCAAGAACTGTTCAGCAGTTTCTTGCGCTGCAACCTCTGCAGGGACAGAAACATTTTCTATCGCTGGTGGTTCGACATCTGCGGTTTCTACTACCTGCTCATCCTCTTTTATAGGAATAACAACTTTACTAACCAAAACCGGTGTAGCAACATTCTCTTTAACAACAGTATCATCTGCACTCGACAATTTTTCAGTTGATACAACTTTAGTCAATTGTGGCTGTCGCTCTGTATCGACTGCAGGATCTTGATCTTCCGCGGTTTTAGCAACACGCTCTTGACCGACCAAGTCAATACCAGCACTTTCCTTCAGACTGAGAATTCCAAGACTTGAAAAAACTGGTAAAGAGAGATGAGCTTTCGCTTTATCCAACTGCAAAGCGCGACCATAAGACCCTCTAGCCATTTCGGCATAGATCAATCCAAGGTTTTGGTATACAGCGGCATAGCTTTCATTTGTTGCCAAAGCTTGCTCAAGAAAATCACGAGCTTGGTCGTAATTCCCTTGGGCGGCATAAAATGCAGCCAGATTATTATAAGCTCGGGGATCTTCTTGGTGATCGGCTACAATCGACTTAAATACCGCCTCAGCACCATTCAAATCACCATCAATCCACAGTTCAACTCCACGATCAAGATCGGCATTCAAATCTTTCACAACCATCCCACTTACAGGTTCATCTGCAGTATGACTTGATAAGGAGTCCATGTTCATTAGAAAATAAAACCCTGACCCAATCAAAATACCAAGCAACAAAACCATGATAAATCGCCAGAATACAGGCTTTTTCTCTTGAACTGGCATATCGGGTATGATTTCATCATCCAAATTCTGAGGTTCATCTCCAAGAGGAAAATCTTCCGTTTCTGTATCGAGAAAATCCCCCCCATGCTCTTTTAACCGAGCTTCAATTCGTGCTGCAAGCTCAGAGCTACCAATCGCATCATCTAAGAGAGAAACTGACTCATCATCCTTAAAACTTTCAACGAGTTCTGTACCTTCTGATTCAGGCAACCGAATCTGATCAATCCCATGCTGAGAGGCAAGAAGAGAGAGCTGGTCTTTTATGTCATTTATCGAACTACGTTCTTCGATAACAGTTCTGACCATTGACTCTAGTAAAGGCTGAAATTCTTTCAATTCACGCGGAAGATCAGGGAAATCACCTTGCAGGTGTTGTTTCGCAACAGCAAATGGATCCACTCCTGAAAAAGGAGGTTGACCTGTGAGCAAATGATAAAAAAGACAGCCCAAACTATAGACATCAGCGGCAACACTTGCTGTTTCACCACGAACCTGTTCTGGACTCGTATAAAAAGGATCAACCCCTGATTGGTAATCTAGACTGAAGAGTTGACCCAGAGAGAAATCAGCCAAATACGGTACAGAATTCTCAACATAAATTGTCTCAGGAGAAAGATTCCCATGACACATCTCAGCACTATGAGGACCACTCAAAGAATCATTAATCTTCTCCATAAACTCGATAACTTGGCGAGCAGTCATTCTAGCATTGATCGTTTGAGAAAGGGATTCTCCTGGAGGAGAGGGATAAAGGCATGCAGGTTGCCCCTCTATTTCTCCCACCCTGAGCGGCACACCGACAGAGGAAAAGTTAAGAGCTATGAGCCTGTCAGTATGATCATGAAACAATTTCTTTTGCTTATCATTAAATTGAGTTTCAGGACGAAGAAGAAATAGTTTCCCTTGAAGTGAGTCAGGGCAATCAACAAGGTAACACTGAAAAACAGCGTTCTCAATTAATAGAGAGTTGACCTCACAATCGAATACCAACTGACCATTTTCCAGCATACACGACCTCGATAGAACACTTAGAAGATAAATTAATTATTAACAATAATAATACGGCCATTAAAAGGCAAGTACTTCCTAAGGAAAAGTTGGGACAATGCCCAGCCCCAACGCATCAGAATAAGAACACATAATGTTCATATTCTGCACCGCCTGACCTGCAGCTCCCTTAACGAGATTGTCTATAGCAGAGACAACGATAACCCGACCTGTTCGCTGATCACTGACAAGGCCAATATCACAAAAGTTGGTCCCTCGAACATAAGCTATATTTGGAAGTTGATTGCCGGGCATAACGCGGACGAAACGCTCTTTGCCATATCGAAGATGATATATATCGATAAGCTCTTGTGTCGATTTGCTCTCACGCATATCAGCATAGCAAGTTGACAATATCCCCCGATTGACAGGCAACAGGTGAGGAGTAAAATTCAAACGGATATCACCACCTGACAGGCCTGACAACTCCTGCTCAATCTCAGGGGTATGTCTGTGACTAGCAATCCCATAAGCTTTAAAACCTTCATTAGCTTCACAGTAAAGGCTCCCCAGCTTAACCCCACGACCAGCACCGCTGACTCCCGATTTACTATCAACAATCAAGCTATTAGGATCAATAAGACCGTGCTCAAGGAGAGGCGCCAGAGCGAGGATAACACTCGTAGGATAACATCCAGGGTTTGCAATCAAGCGAGCTGACTGTAACTGTTCCCGATAAAGTTCGGGCAAACCATAGACGGCTTCATCAAAGAGTTCAGGACTACTATGAGTTTGATACCACTGCTCATAGATATTCTGATCATTCAAACGGTAATCTGCAGAAAGATCAATCACTTTACACCCAGCAGACAAAAAGCCCGGAACGACTTCCATTGCAGATTTATGTGGCAATGCTGTAAAGACTAAATCAGCTCGCCTAGAAATAGCTTCAACATTGAGTGGCTCACATATCAGCTCACAAAAACCAGTTAAAGAAGGAAAAACCTGATTAATGGGTAATCCTTCGTGCTGACGTGAGGTAACACAACAGATCTCAATCTCTGGATGTCCAACAAGGATACGTATCAGCTCAACACCAGTATAGCCACTAGCACCAACGACAGCCACTTTAAGCATAAGGAACTCCGTATTTATTGATCATTCTATTCTGCATCAGCAGACACGAAAAAAGGGAAACCTTTTGGGGTTTCCCTTTTTTCTTTTTGATTCAAACAGAAAACTACAAATAATGTAATTAACGCTTTGAGAACTGGAAACTCCGACGAGCACCTGCACGTCCGTATTTCTTACGCTCTTTTATGCGACTATCGCGGGTAATGAAACCAGCCTGCTTAAGAGTTGAGCGCAATTCAGGATTAACATCAAGGAGGGCTTTTGTAATACCGTGCTTAATCGCACCTGCCTGACCAGAGATACCACCTCCGGAAACATTGACGTAAATGTCAAATTTTCCCATATTGTCAGTCAATTCCAAAGGCTGACGAACAACCATTTTGGATGTTTCACGACCAAAGAAAATATCAAGAGGACGCTTATTGACAACGATTTCACCAGTGCCAGGTTTCATCCAAACACGAGCAATTGAGGTCTTTCTTTTTCCTGTTGCATAATACTTCTGCTCAGCCATCTAACTATCTCCCGAGATTATAACTTAAGTTCTTTAGGTTGCTGGGCGGAATGAGGATGCTCACCACCGGCATAAACCTTGAGTTTACGAAACATCTTGCGGCCTAATTTATTCTTTGGCAGCATGCCCTTTACTGCTGTCTGCACCAGCATTTCAGGCTTTTTCTCTAACAATTTTTCGGCATTGATCTCTTTGATGCCACCTTGCCAACCACTGTGGTGATAATATTTCTTATCAGCCAATTTATTTCCGGTTAACTTGATTTTATCGGCATTGAGAACAACGACAAAGTCACCTGTATCAACACTTGGCGTAAAAATTGGTTTATGCTTGCCGCGTAAAATACGTGCTATTTCAGTTGCTGCACGACCGAGAACGACATCTTCAAGATCAACAACAAACCAACTTCTTTCAATATCCTGCTCTTTAGCGACCAAAGTACTCATCGCATTCCTCTCTAAACTTTAGCTTATAGGTTTGTGGGGCTCACAAAAAGAGGAATTTATCTGACTCCCCCTTACCTGTCAAGAAAATTCGGTAAATAGATTCGACATCCCTAGTATTTTTTCAGACACATCCTCACGGTCTAAACCAGACTTCCATCAAGCAAAGTCCTTGTGCCGGAGCAGTCAAAGGCGAAGGTGCTGAATCTTGCCTGACTAACAACACCTTAATTGTATCAACAGGCCTTTTCCCGCGGCCAATCTGAACAAGAGTACCAACCATCATCCTGACCATATTTCTTAAAAAACCACTCCCGCAAACATCGATATGAAGCAACGAACCTTCTTCTTTCAAATCAACAGAGAAAATTTCCCTAACAGTCGTCCTCGCTGAACAGCCTGAAGTTCTAAAAGAAGCGAAATCGTGTATTCCAAGAAAATCTTGCGCAGCCAGTTCCATTTTCTCTAAGTTAAGCGGCTTTTTTACTTGCCAGCTGTTTGTTCTCTCCAAGGGAGATCGAACCGGATCACGCAAGATAGTATAGCGATATCTCTTACCGCGAGCCGAAAAGCGTGCATGAAACTCGTCATCAACACACTCTGCCTGACGAACCGCAATATCGTCTGGCAAATAACGATTCAACCCCTCGCGCCAGGCCCCTAATGGCAGATTAAGCTCTGTTGTTAAATGACAAACCATCCCTCGTGCGTGAACTCCTGAATCGGTACGCCCTGAAGAATAAACAGTATGAATAACACCTGTTAATTGATGGATAGCCTGCTCTAAGCACTGCTGAACAGACATCCCGTTAGGCTGATACTGCCAACCAACATATTCGGTCCCGTCATAGGCTAAAATAAGTTTGATTCTAGACATTTAAATTTGCCAGAGTAGAAAAACGATCAAGATGCCAGCGACCGAAGCAAGAAAGGCTCCTCTATCAAAGGTAGTATCTTCTGAACTCTTTACTTCCTCAAGTGAGGTTTCTCCAGAAACGATATCATTCGCCAGCTGGTCGGCACGATCAAATAGTCGAAGAAGAAGTGGTTCAAGGCCAAGTATCCATCCCTTGAATCCAGATAAAATACCAACTTTCTCACCTAAACGCTCAGATTTTAAAATTGCGACCTCACCCTGGATGAGCGGGAAGAAATGAAGAACCAACAACAACATCCCACCTGCTTCACGAACAGGAACTTTTACTCTCTGCAAAGGAGCCAGAAGTGTCGTCAACCCAAAAGCTAACGCTTCGGGACGCGTTGTCCATGCCAACAGCAATGAAAACAGGACCGCAAGAAGAAGTTGAACGTTAATCATAACCCCTAGCAACAACCCATCATAAGAAAGCCAACTGGTCCCAAAAAGGGTTCGTCCAGGACTAAAAAATAGATGGAGAATCAGCGTAAAAAGCAACAACCAGCGCAGCATTTTAAAGACACGCAAAACATCCTTAACACCATGAATAGTTGCCCCTGCAGCAAGAAACCAAAGACAAGAGATTAGGGCTAACCGTAGTGGATTTGAGGCAGAAAAAAGACAGGTGATCAGACCAAGGATAAGAAGGAGCTTCACACGTGGATCAACACGATGAAGAAATGTATTTCCGGGCCGGTATGCACCTTCAATCATATTGAGATCCAAAAAAAGCAGGGTAGTCTCTTGAAATCAGAAACAAGCTTCTGACACCAAGCGACTACCCCAGAAACAAAATCAGTTAAACAAGCTGAGAAATTATTGCATCACCCATTGCCGCGGTGTTGACCTTCTTCTCACTGGCGTCTCCCTGATATATATCCCCGGTGCGATAACCATCATTTAAAACTTTCTCTACGGCACCATCGATTGCATCAGCGGCATCGACCATACCAAAAGAATAACGCAACATCATCGAGGCAGAAAGAATTTGCGCGATCGGGTTTGCAATCCCTTGCCCAGCAATATCAGGAGCACTGCCACCAGAAGGCTCATACATACCAAAGGATCCTTCCGCAAGAGAGGCAGAAGGCAGCATTCCAAGAGAGCCTGTCAACATTGCCGCTTCATCTGAGATAATATCACCAAACATATTTCCGCAAAGCATCACGTCAAATTGCTTTGGCCAGCGAACCAATTGCATTGCTGCGTTATCGACATACATATGAGACAGTTCAACATCGGGATACTCTTTTGCAATTCGTTCAACAACTTCACGCCACAACACAGACGTAGACAGAACATTTGCTTTATCAATAGAACAGACCTTTTTACCGCGTTTACGGGCGGTCTCAAAAGCCACATGAGTAATCCGCTCAACCTCAGCGACGGAATACTTCATGGTATCAAAACCAGTCCGTTCACCACCCTCCCCTTCAATACCTTTTGGGGAAGCAAAGTAAATCCCTCCCGTCAATTCACGCACAACCAGAATATCGAAACCACCTTCTATCACGCTCTCTTTTAAACTGGAAGCTCCGGTCAGTGCTGGGAAAATAATTGCAGGTCGAAGATTACAGAACAAACCAAAAATCTTGCGCAGAGGGAGTAAAGCCCCGCGCTCAGGTTGCTCATCTGGAGGAAGACTCTCCCACTTAGGGCCGCCGACACTTCCAAACAGGATAGCATCTGATTCTTTACAAATATCAACTGTGCTCTCAGGGAGCGCCTTACCTTCTATATCAATTCCGGCACCACCGACATTTGCGAGTGTTCGCTCAAAACTAACATCATATTTTTTCTCAACAGCATCAAGAACCTTGAGTGCTTCCGCCATAACCTCGGGACCAATCCCATCACCGGGCAAAACTGCAATTTTAAAATGATTAGACATATCAATTCTCTCCAGATTAATTCCTGCCCCTGCAAAGAGCTTGCAAAATCAGGTCAATTTAAAAACCCCTAAAACTTAGCGGGAAAAACGGCTAAACTATAGAAAGATGGATTTTTTTTGTCAAACCATTTCTCTATCGACAAGCAACATACCAAACGGACTAGAAGCATCACCCAAGATATGGTATTGTCCCGACCTAGACACTTCTAATTACGACCCAGTCATTGACTATACACAGGAGAACCCTATGCGATTAACATTACCTTTGTTTCTACTAACTCTAATCATCACATTACCGGCATATGCGGCAGGAAACGCCAGTGAAGAAATACAAAAATCGACCAAACAAGAACTCACCAAAGCTGTCGCTAGCGAAGCATTACAAGGAATTCAGGGCGAAGTCATCTCAATAGGTCCTGCAGTCATTCCCGGGCTCTACCAGGTTGATATGCGGATGCAAGACAAAGTTATACCTATCTATCTCGATGCAAGTGCCACTTATCTATTTACCGGTAATGTTATTCGCCTCAAAGACAGAAAAAATTTAACAGAAACACAATATCAGCGCCTGAATCCTGTCGATACAGCAAGTATTCCCATAGAAGAAGGTTTAACACTTGGAAATCCAGAGGCAACTCAGCAGATTTTTGTTTTCACTGATCCTCACTGCCCCTACTGCATCAAGCTCCATAAAGTACTGAAAGAAGCGGTTAAAGAAAATCCTGACCTGGCATTCCATACCAAGTTAATTCCTCTAAAAACCCACAAAGACATTATTCAGACAATTATTTGCAACAAATCTATGGAACAATTGGAGATGGCATTCTCTGGGCAGCCCTTACCTGAAACCAGCTGCGAAACTGATGCCATTGAAAAGAATTCAGAAATGGCCGGGAAACTTGGAATCAGCGGAACGCCGACACTGATCTTACCAAATGGTCTAATCTCTCCAGGGTTCCGAAACCTAGACGAATTATTAAAACTGATAGAAGAAAATAAGATTTAAATAGATCTGAACTAACAAAGGAGCCGATATTGCTATATCAGCTCCTTTGTTAGTTACTTAGTCACAGTGAAAATATTACTAAAAAACCTTGTCCCTTACAGTTGTTCTAAATCACGGACCGCACCTCGAGCCGCACTGGTTGTCGTCGCAGCATAAGCTTGCAAAGCTCGACTGACTTGACGTTTCCTTCGCGCCGGTTTCCATGCAGCATTCCCCTTAGCAACCACCTCGCCCTGACGATGCTTCAGTTCCTCATCTGCTACCTGCATAAATATTTTACGATTCGGAATATCGATCTCAACCAGATCGCCTTCCTCCAGGAGTGCAATCGCACCACCTTCAGCAGCCTCTGGAGACACATGACCAATCGACAATCCAGAAGTCCCTCCAGAAAAACGACCATCAGTAATTAATGCACATGCTTTCCCAAGTCCCTTCGATTTCAGGTAGCTCGTAGGATAAAGCATTTCCTGCATTCCAGGCCCACCCTTTGGCCCCTCGTAGCGAATGACAACAACATCACCTGCCTTAACTTGATCACCAAGAATTCCATCAATCGCTTCTTCTTGACTTTCATAAATACGTGCTGGCCCGCTAAAAGTTAGGTTTGACTCGTCGACTCCAGCTGTTTTGACAATACAACCATCAAGGGCCATATTTCCATAAAGAACAGCAAGACCACCATCTTGACTGTAAGCATGGTCTTTAGAACGGATACAGCCTTTTTCACGATCCAAATCAAGCGCGGGATAACGTTTTGACTGAGCGAAGGGCTCAAGGCATCGCTCCCCACCGGGGGCGGCCCGGTAAAAATCGGCGACATTCGTAGCGTCAGTTCGCATAACGTCCCATTGATCAAGAGCTTCTCCCATAGTCGCACTATGAACCGTCGGCACATCACGCTGAATCAACCCTGCTCGATCAAGCTCTCCAAGGATAGCAAAGATTCCACCGGCTCGGTGGACATCTTCCATGTGATAGTACTGGACTGCAGGTGCCACCTTACAAAGGTTCGGTGTCTGACGTGAGAGTCGGTTGATATCTTCCATTGTGAAGTTCACCTCACCTTCACGTGCAATCGCAAGAAGGTGAAGTATTGTATTTGTCGATCCACCCATTGCGATATCAAGCTTCATAGCATTTTCATAAGCACCAAAGCTGGCAATAGAACGCGGAAGAACACGCTCATCATCTTTATCATACCAACGCTTGGTCAAATCCATAATACGACTGGCAGCTTCTAAAAAAAGTTGCTTTCGGTCGGCATGGGTTGCAACGATACTGCCATTTCCTGGCAAACTCATACCTAAAGCCTCAGTCAAACAGTTCATTGAGTTGGCCGTAAACATTCCTGAACAAGAACCACAGGTTGGACAAGAACTTCGTTCATAAACAGCAACATCCTCATCACTAACATCAGGATCAGCCGCTGCAACCATGGCATCAACGAGATCCAACGCAACGTCTTTACCTTGTACATTTGCATGCCCCGCTTCCATGGGGCCGCCTGTTACGAAAATTGTCGGAATATTCAAACGCATCGACGCCATCAACATTCCAGGTGTTACCTTGTCGCAATTCGAGATACACACAAGAGCATCCACACAATGAGCATTGGCCATGTATTCAACGGTATCAGCAATCAATTCACGAGAAGGGAGGCTATAAAGCATCCCCTGATGACCCATCGCAATACCATCACAAATCGCCATTGTGTTGAACTCTTTGGCAATGCCACCATGCTCTTCAATCTTGGAAACGACCAATTGCCCCAAATCTTTCAAATGAACATGCCCCGGAACGAACTGAGTAAATGAATTCACCACAGCAATGATAGGCTTGCCAAAGTCTTTCTGCTTAACTCCAGTTGCATGCCATAGGGCACGTGCCCCGGCCATATTTTTTCCCTGAACAGATTGTGCTGATCTTAAAGCTGGCATAATGTCCTCATCGTGATATTTAAAAGATAAAAGTTACGATCGTTTACGTTACATAAATTAAAGCACAGGGCAAACTTCTTAGCATAATCAAAATGATTGTGTCGTAGTCCGAAGAAACAAAGCATCTCATATTTAGCTAAAAAATCTAACTCCCATACCAAATCATTGCAAGCAATTTGTACCAAATAAAAAGAGCCGGGACATGATGCCTCCCGACTCTTTTTACAATCTATAAACTTGGATCAATAGCGAGCATCAGCAAATTCGACCCAACCACCAGAATCAACTAATGCTCTGTCAAATTGACTGATTTCAAAAGTAAACTTTTTGACTTCACTGCCCGCTTTGGCAATCACCGACTGCCCTTCTAGATCGACCTCTATTCCTACATCTCCTTGCTCTTGCAAAGCAATAAGTTGATCGATATCAGCCTTTGGCAATTCAATCGCTAGCATGCCACCGTTAAACATATTCTGGCGGAAAATTCTAGCATAACTCTCAGCTATAACAGTATGGACATCGTTTACTTCAAAAACCCAAGGAGCGTGTTCACGGGAAGAACCACAGCCAAAATTCTCACGTGATACAACAACTGTCGCTTTTTTAAGTTTCTCACCCTTTGGATCGAAACCATCGAGCTTGAGATCCTCTAAGATATAAGGCTGAAGTGCTTCCTTAGTAACTTCTGTCAAATATTTTGCTGGGATAATTTCATCAGTATTTATATCGGATCGATCAAGAAAGATTGCCGATCCTCCGAATTTTTTCTGCATTCTTTAGCTCCTGATCGTTAAAGGGTTCGGGCATCGGTGATAACACCGGCTAATGCTGTAGCTGCAGCCGATTCTGGGCTCATCAGGTGAACCATCCCACCTTTTCCCATGCGACCATTAAAGTTCCGATTCGTTGTTGAGGCAGCAACTTCACCTTCCGCCAAAACACCATTACTCATTCCAAGGCAAGCTCCACAAGTTGGATTGGTCACACAAAATCCAGACTCCATAAAAATTTGGATAATTCCTTCTTCCAGAGCATCTTGAAAAATCTTTGGTGTCGCAGGAGAAACAATGCCGCGGACTGAGTCGGCAATTTTCTTTCCTTTAAGAACGTCAGCTGCCTGGCGCAAATCTTCAAGACGTCCGTTGGTACAACTCCCAATATAAACCTGATCAACTGGAGTTCCTTGTAGCTCTTTGACCGTCTTGACACAATCGGGCTTAAAACCAAATGTCACTTGCGGCTCCAAATTGGAAACATCAACATCCAAAGTTGAAGCGTAAACAGCATCTTCGTCAGAAACCCATTCACTATAGTCGGCAAAGGCTGCTTCCTTAGTGGAAAATTCATCCTTAATAAATTTCCAGAGAAAATCAACTGTCACCATATCAGGCATACAGACACCAGATGTTCCGCCGGCTTCGACAGCCATGTTACAAAGCGTCATCCGAGCTTCCATACTCATTTTATCGACAACTGGCCCGCGGAACTCAACAATTCGATCTGTTGCTCCATTAACACCGAGCTTAGAAATCACGTGGAGGATCACATCTTTCGCATACACCCCATCAGGCATTGTCCCATTCAAATTAATACGAATCGTTTCTGGTTCACGAAAAGCACAAACACCCTTAAGAATACCAACTTCTAGATCGGTCGTTCCAACACCAGCAGCAAAAGCACCAAAAGCTCCATGAGTACAGGTATGACTATCCCCCATGATGACTGTAAAGCCAGGTCGGATATAACCTTTTTCAGGGAAAATTGCATGACAGACACCATTGCGACCGATATCAAAAAAATCTGGAATATCGTGGCGACGAGCCCATTCCCGTAATATTTTAGCTTGGGTTGCTGTTTTTGTATCCTTTGAAGGGGTTACGTGATCAATAACGACTTTCAGTTTGGTTTTATCAAAGACTCGATCTTTTTCACGCCAGACTAAATCAGCAATCGCAACCGGAGTTGTAATTTCATGACAAAGAACCCGATCAAGACTCAGAACTTTCGCCCCGGGAAAAGGCTCATCCCGCAAATGACTATCAAATATCTTTTCTGCTAATGTTTTACCCATGTGTACTCCTGTTGGTTCTATGTAGTTTATCCCAAGTGAACGCATAAAACGCCCGATAAAGGAAGGTCGCCCCTCCTCTACATAGGCAGATATCATATTACTGCACAGTAATTTAGATGCTTGTGTGAGACCTTTTTTCAGCCACAATCATTTTATTTAAAGCATTTATATAAGCTTTGGCACTTGCAACTATAATATCTGAATGGGCGCCCTGACCAAGAACCTCACGTCCCTCTGTCGACTGCAGACGAACACTGCATTCCCCTTGAGCATCTGTCCCACCAGTAATGGCACCAACTGAAAAGTTGAGTAATGTCGCTTTACTTTTAGTCAACTTCTTAATCGCCTTAAAGGTCGCATCAACAGGACCATCTCCCATAACAGCTGTCCGTTTAATCTTACCATTGACCTCCATAGCAACTGTTGCTGTCGGGGCGGCAAAAGAACCAGAACTAACATTCATCTGCTCTAAACGGTAGGTTTCGGGCACACGTAGAACTTCGTCAGCAACAATAGCATCAAGATCTTCGTCAAAAATCTCTTTCTTCAGATCAGCAAGCGTCTTAAAGCGAACAAAAGCTTTTTGGATTTCCTCTTTGGAAAGATCGTAGCCAAGTTGCTTCAATCTATCAACAAAAGCATGCCGGCCCGAGTGTTTACCAAGGACCAATTTATTCTGATTGAGTCCGACCGATTCCGGAGTCATAATTTCATAGGTCGATTTATCCATCAGCACTCCATGCTGATGAATGCCTGCTTCGTGGGCAAATGCATTGACACCGACAACCGCTTTATTTGGTTGAACAGGAATTCCAGTGATCGTCGACAAAAGTTTGCTGGATGGGGTAATTTGCTCCGTCACAATGTTTGTTGTGAAAGGCATAATATCGTGTCTGGTTCTCAAGGTCATAACAGCTTCCTCAAGAGAACTATTTCCAGCCCTCTCGCCAATGCCATTGATCGTGCATTCGAGCTGACGAGCACCAGCTTGAACTGCAGCTAAAGAGTTTGCAACCGCAAGCCCTAAGTCATTGTGGCAATGGACAGAGATAACAGCTTTTTCAATATTACTGACATTGCCTTTAAGGTAACGAATAATATCGTAATATTCAGAGGGAATCGTATAGCCAACGGTATCGGGGATATTGACAGTTGTCGCTCCTGCCTCAATCACCGCCTCAATAACTTGAGCAAGAAATGGAAGTTGCGTCCGAACTGCATCTTCTGCAGAAAATTCGACATTAGGCGTATACCCTGCAGCACGAGTCACGGCAGCGACAGCCGTATCAAGAACCTCCTGCTTGCTCATTTTGAGCTTATACTTCATATGGATATCACTCGTTGCAATAAAAGTGTGTATCCGACCGCGATCCCCAGCGTATTTCAATGCTTCCCAAGCTCGATCAATATCCATATTATTTGACCGGGAAAGGCCTGCTATTTGAGCCCCTTTTATAGTTTGAGCTATTTTTTTAACAGCTTCAAAGTCGCCATCAGAGGCAATAGGAAAACCAGCCTCCATAACATCAACATTCAAACGCTCAAGCTGATGGGCAATGCGTAATTTTTCTTCAATATTCATACTAGCGCCAGGAGATTGTTCTCCATCACGTAAAGTTGTATCGAAAATGATAATGTTTTCTTTTTGACTCATAACAAAACTCCTTATTAGTTACCCGATTATTCCGGTCCGGGGTAGTTCATTATAACTTCATTGTTTCGACATTCAATAACTGTCAGGTCACTTAGGTCAGATTCCACTTCAGAACCACCCCCTTTCAAAAAACAAAAAACCCCTGCCTATAATTATAGACAGGGGCGAAATTTCAACTTCGCGGTACCACCCTGATTCATCCACTTCAAAATATCGAGAAGCGAACCTTATTGCTCCTTAACGCAGAGTCACGGCAAAAACTAACCACTTGGCTTCATCTTTACGGCTCCAAGGCGAGTTCAACGTTTACTTGTACCGATTCGCAGCAACCACCGGCTCTCTTTAACAAATGTAACGCTTACTACTCCTCTTCGTAGCCTTTAACGAAAAATAGATACAACATAAAACAAACTATCAAGTCAAGTTTTTTTGTGCCGGGCTGTTAAACGAAAAACATCCTAACAATCATTATTCTGATTCGACAGGCACTTCAGGAGGGTTATGTCTCTGTTTTCGCCATCCGATATAATGGACTATCGGGCCTGAAACCATATATGCCATTCCGATAAGAAACAACATGATCTGCGGCTTAGCCACAATAACAATAAGGGATATGATTGCGACAACCAACATAACAAAGGGCTGACGCTTGAACAAATCAGGATCTTTCAAAGAAAGGTATTCGATATTACTGACAAGAAGAAAGGCTAGTAAAAACACCAACAACACCATCGAAACCAGCTTGATCGTTCCGGTCCCACCTAGCTCATAAAACAATAGGACGCAGGTAGCAACGATACATGCAGCAGCAGGAATCGGCATACCAACAAAGCGCCGCGATTCAACCGTAGAAACCTGAACATTAAAACGTGCTAGACGCAAAGCACCACAAATGACATAAAGAAATGCAGCTAACCAACCAAGTTTACCAAAAGGCCTTAATGCCCAAACATATAAAAGGACCCCCGGGGCAACACCAAAAGAAATAACATCGGCGAGTGAATCAAGTTCAACACCAAACTTGCTACTGGTTCCTGTCAGTCGGGCAACCTTGCCATCAAGTCCATCAAAGATTGCAGCCAACAGAATAAACCATGCAGCACGTTCATAGTTTCCATCGGTTGTTGCAATAATGACATAAAATCCGGCAAATATACCCGCAGCGGTTATCAGGTTTGGGAGAAGGTAAACCCCCTTACGGAGATTTTCACGTTTCTCACTTCTTAAGCAATCTTCTGTCAAGATAAGGTCCCCAGAATAGTTTCACCGGCAACAGTATGTTCGCCTAGAGTGGCTGTTACTGTTGCGCTTTTTGGAAAATAAATATCGACTCTTGAACCAAAACGTATCAGACCATAACGCGATCCTTGTTGCAAAATATCACCAACAATTGGATATGTCACAATTCGACGAGCGATTAATCCAGCAATCTGAACAAACAAAAGCTGCGCCCCGCCGTCAGTTTCTAGAAGAATACCTGACTGCTCATTCGATTGGCTCGCTTTATCATAAGAGGCATTCACAAACTGCCCCTTATTATAATACATATCAACAACTTTCCCATCACAGGGAACGCGGTTAACATGAACATTAAAAACCGACATAAAAATACTGACTTTTTTGACTCGCTCTTTGAAGTAACGGTCTTCCTGAACATCACCGACAAAAATAACTTTACCATCGGCAGGAGCAATCACCAAATTGTCTCCCTCAGGGACAACACGTTCAGGGTTACGAAAGAAATAAACACTGAATAGCGTCAAAAACAGCAACACAAGGGTCAGAAACACCCAGCCTAAAAAAGCAAATACCAGAGTAACAAAGGCAAACAATGCAATAAAGGGATAACCTTCACGAGCAATCGGTTGATTTTTATTTTGCATAAAGGATCTCATTTTCCAAAAAATGATGCCAAATTAACGAACTAACCAACAACTCCCTTGGTCCCACGACCAATGACGACAGGACCAGAGCGGACGACCTCTTTGATCCCCATCGGGCGCAATAATTCGAGAATACCATTAATTTTTGCAGGAGCACCGGTAATCTCAATCGTATACGACTTGGGTGTTACATCAATAACCTTAGCGCGAAAGATATCGACAATACGTAGTGCCTCTGCCCTGGACTCTGAATCAGTTGAAACTTTGATCATTGCCAGTTCACGCTCTATATATTCACTATCAGTGAAATCAACAACTTTAATAGTAGATATTAATTTATTAAGTTGCTTCGTAATCTGCTCCAGTATCTGATCATCACCTCGTGTGACCAAGGTCATCCGTGAAAGCTCTGCATCCATCGTTGGTGCAACAGAAAGGCTTTCAATATTAAAACCCCGTCCAGAGAACAGTCCAGAGATTCGCGCAAGGACGCCAAACTCATTTTCCACTAAAACTGAAATTGTATGTTTCATTAACCATTTCCTCCCGACCTTGAATTGGTCGTTTTAACTATATATGCAATTAAGAAGCAAGAACCATTTCGTGAATCGCCTTACCCGCAGGAACCATCGGCAATACATTTTCTTCACGAGAAACTTTAAAGTTCATCAAAACGGGACCTGGTGTCTCAAAAGCCTTTTTGATCGTAGCTTCGACATCTTCAACTTTGGTCGCCTGCAGCCCCGTCGCCCCATATGCTTCCGCAAGCTTAATGAAATCAATTGGCAATTCCATAACAGTCTGGCTATAACGTTTTTCAAAGAACATCTGTTGCCATTGACGAACCATTCCTAAATAGTTGTTATTCAAAATAACTATCTTCACCGGAAGCTTATATTGAACCAATGTTGCTAATTCTTGAGAGTTCATTTGAAAAGAAGCATCCCCCGAAATATCGATGACTTGCCGGTCAGGATAAGCCACTTGAGCTCCCAATGCGGAAGGCAAACCAAAACCCATTGTCCCCAAACCACCAGAGGTTAAAAATGTTCTCGGCTGTCTGAAAGCAAAAAACTGGGCTGCCCACATCTGATGTTGACCAACCTCAGTTGTAATGATGGCATTCTCATCAGCAATTTCACTTATCTTCTCAATAACATATTGTGGCTTAATGACAGACTTTGATGAGCGGTAGGTCATAGGCTGCCGCTCTTTCCATTCCACAACAATCGAACGCCAATCTTCTGTTTCTTCAACCAGATCTTCAACCAATTCAGGCTTTTGGTTCAGGCAACCATGCAACTTACCCAAAACATCTTTTAGATCACCAACAATTGGCAAATCAACAGCAACGTTCTTTCCAATTGAGGTTGGATCAATATCAATATGGATAATCTTTGCTTTCTCAGCAAAACTATCGATTCTACCCGTCACACGATCATCAAACCGTGAACCAACAGCAATCAAAAGATCGCACTCTGTTACCGACATATTAGCGAAAAAGGTCCCGTGCATACCCAACATACCAAGAGCAAGTGGGTGACGCTGAGGAAAGGCTGCCATAGCCATCAGCGTCGTTGTGACCGGTATCTGAGTCTGTTCCGCCAGTTTAAGCAGGGCGTCGTCCGCTCCGGACAGTGTAATTCCTCCACCAACATACAAGACCGGCTTGCGAGAAGCGAGAATCATCTTAGCCGCTTTTTCAATCTGGCGAGAGTTACCACTATAAGTCGGTTTATAGCCGCGAAGGCTAACCGTTTCAGGATAGCTGAACTTATGAGTATTAATCTGGATATCTTTAGGCAGGTCGACAAGGACCGGACCAGGACGTCCCGTTCTGGCAATATAAAAAGCTTCTTTTATCGTTCTTGCCAGATCACGAATATCCTTCACCAAAAAGTTATGCTTTGTGCAAGGGCGGGTTATTCCACACATATCCGCCTCTTGGAATGCATCATTCCCAATCAATGGAGTTGGAACTTGACCCGTGACGATAACCATCGGGATCGAATCCATATATGCTGTAGCAATTCCAGTGACAGTATTTGTTGCGCCTGGGCCACTGGTCGCAATTGCGACGCCAACCTTACCGGTGCAACGCGCATAACCATCAGCCGCATGGACAGCAGCCTGCTCATGACGAGTCAATACATGATTAATAGACGAATCATAAAGATCATCATAAATATTGATAACAGCTCCACCAGGGTAGCCAAAAACCGTATCGACCCCTTCAAGAGCTAAAGATTTTAGTAAGATTTGTGACCCAGTCAGTTCCATCTATTCCTCCTCTATTTTCAATTATTTTACAAATGATCAACTCATTTATAAAATGGACTGATAAAAATTATTATCTGCTAGAGAATTTTTCCTTAAAATTGAGATAACATAAAATGAATGCTAACAACTTTAAAGATCCGTTTTCCCGTTAATAATATCTTAAATACAGCAAAGGGCTTAAGCATGTGCTTAAACCCTTTGCTGTATCAAAACATCCCGTTGTTACAAAACGGGGTCAGGCGGTAACAGACTGAATAATTTTTTCCATTTCATCCTTACCTGACAATTTCATTTTCTTCACCTTATTCTTTTCCAGCTCTTCCTGCGGAGACAGGAATCCTTTCTTGTCATATTCTAATAACTGTTTTTCAAAAAGATTATGCTCTTCAAAAAGCTTGCGAAAACGGGAGTTTGTCTCCGTAAGATTTTGCAAAAGGGTCTGATCAATGTCCATTGGCACCTCCACACAGTTAAGTGAATTTAAACTGGAAAAAAACTACTATAAAGTAACCAAATTGAATCAAAATTGTCAACAATTAACCCAGTTTTCAGTTCTTTGTTTTTTTAATAGATAAGTTAATTTCAGCATCTGAGGGGCGAATGTAAGTTGGAAAAATATCAGCAGCACTCTGCGTCTGATCTATCTGCGCAGACCGCAAAGCCAACCAAGCAACATTCACAGATCTCAATTGATGCGTTGTGGCAACAGGGATCCTAGCGCGATCGGCGAGAATCATCTCAATAAGTTCACGATACAGGGGCACACCATCCCCGACCAAGCAGACATTGCCATTAAGCTGCTTCAGCAATTGTTCCGGTGGTAATACAGAAGGCTTGCTAAGCGAAAGCGGCCCTTTTTCAGGATGCCACTCAAACAATTGGCTATAGACCTCTTTCTTCCGCGCATCAAGAAAAGCACAAACAGGTACTGGGGCCAAGGGCAAGTTCATAGCAACGGCCTGCAGAGATGAGACAGAAACAACCGGTTTATTTAGAACTTGCGCCAACCCTTTCACCGTAGCGATTCCAATACGTAAACCAGTAAAAGAACCAGGTCCCGTGACAATAGCCAGAAGATCAATATCAGTGATTTCCCACCCTGCCTCTTCAAGCAAAAGGTCGACTTGTCTCAATAATTTTTCACTATGGGTACTGCGAACATTCAGAAGAGATTCTGCAACTAGATTTTCACCCAAACACAATGCAACACTCCCCGTCAAAGAGGAACTATCGACGGCTAGAATCTTCAGATCTTCGTAACCTGTGATCATCCCCATAACCTAACAATGTCGTTATAAAAAGCTAAGACCATCAACATCAACAACATTGCCATTCCTACCTGTTGAGCCATCTCACGAGCCCGAATCGATACTGGTCGGCGAATTATCAACTCAATGATATAAAACAATATGTGGCCGCCATCTAAAATGGGAATAGGTAAAAGATTCAAAATTCCTAGCTGAATTGAAATAAAAGCCAAAACCGACAAAATGGCAGACAAATCAGTTTGTGCTGCTTGTCCAGCGATTTGAACAACGGTAATTGGGCCACCAATATTCTTAGCCGAGACACTCCCAGTAAATAGCTTTTGTACAAATACCACTGTCAGTTCAATGAGCTCCCAAGTTCGCGAAGCCCCTTCCCTAAATGCAGCGGCGAAACCAAAACTCTTTTTTTCTGAACTATAGAGAGGGGCGATCCCAAGAAGATAATCCCCTCCTTCTTCACGTTGCTCAGGCGTTAACTCGACGACAAGTTGCTCACCTGCACGTTCAAGCTGAACGGGAGCAGACTGACTCCCCACAGTTTGAATAACACCCTTAAGATCGTACCATGACGCAATAGGGCTATCTGCTATGGCTAGAATCAAGTCCCCCTCAACAATACCAGCCTTAGCAGCGGGCATATCAGGGGCTAACCCACCAATTCGCGCTTCTTGATATGGCAGCAGACCGAGAACTTGCATCCCCTGCAAACTATCATTTTCGGGCGGGATAATAAGCTGCAGCTCTTCACCATCTCGCTCGATTTGAAAGATCAGGGCATCTCCAGCTTGAGAGACAAAACCCTTGTTTGTATCATTCCAGTTCTCAACCAAGCACTGATTCACTGAAATAACGCAGTCACCTGCGTTAAAACCACTCTCCGCTGCATCAGAGCCAGGAACAACATAACCAACACATGCCGGCTGATCGAGATACGTTGGCATTTGGACGCCAACCATAAAAGAAATGGGCAAGATCAGCAGAGGCAACATCAAGTTCATTACTGGCCCCGCAGAAACAATAGCAAGTCGCTTAGCCACTGACTGCTCGGCAAAAGATCGTGCCTTCTCTTCAGCGGAAAGCTCAACCTCTTCTCCGTGCTCACCACCCCCTTCACCAAGCATTTGAACATATCCCCCGAGAGGAATAATGCAGACCTGATATTCTGTTTCACCACGTCGATGTGAAATCAGTTTGGGGCCAAAGCCAAGAGAAAACTTTAAAACCTTAACGCCACATAGTTTCGCAATGGCAAAATGTCCTAGCTCATGAACGAAAACTAGAACACCCAGCATTAAAATGCCTGCCAAAATTGTTGTCATAATAATCCTCCACGCATCAACTCGTGTGCCTTACGGCGACCCCAGAGGTCAGCACGCAGCGCCTGATCGACACTCGTCAACTCTTCACCTGAATGTTGAGACATTGTTTGTTCTATCACCTGAGAAATCCCTAAAAAGCTAAGACGTTTATTCAAGAAAGCTTCGACCGCAACTTCATTTGCTGCATTCATGACTGCAGGAACAGTCCCTCCCATAGCCAACGCATCATACGCAAGTCGAAGACAGGGAAAACGCTCGGTATCCGGTTCTGAAAATGATAATCTCCCCAGTTTACAAAGGTCAAGTGGTTGCTGAGTTAAGGGCAACCTTTCCGGCCATGAGAGTGCATAAGCAATTGGAGTTTTCATATCGGGGACACCAAGTTGAGCCATAACTGCCCCATCTTGATATTCAACTAAAGAATGGACAATACTTTCTGGATGGATATGAACATCAATCATCGAGCCAGGAAAATCAAATAACCAACGAGCTTCGATAACCTCCAACCCCTTATTCATCATGGTCGCAGAATCGATAGATATCTTGCGCCCCATATCCCAATTTGGATGAGCTAGAGCATCAGTAGGTGTGATTGTATCGAACTGGGCTAAACCGTACTCCCGAAACGGCCCCCCCGATGCAGTCAAAAGCAAGCGCCGCACATCTTCACGACGGTGCCCTGCCAAAGACTGAAAAATAGCAGAATGCTCACTATCAACAGGAATCAGGTTAATGCCTTGCTTCTTCGCTTCAGCCATAATCAGGCTTCCAGCAGTCACAAGAGTTTCTTTGTTAGCAAGAGCAACGTCTTTACCAGACTTAATTGCAGCCATCGTTGGAATCAATCCAGCGGCACCAACAACAGCTGCGACAACCATGTCCACGTCAGAGACAGTGGCACAAAGAATCATCCCTTCGACACCAAAATTTATCTGAACATTTTTCCCAGCAAGTTGCTGACTCAATTTCTGAGCGTCACCCTCAGAAGCGACAGAAACAACTTGTGGACAAAATATTTCAATTTGCTTTTGCAATAAATCAATATTATGGCCAGCGCTCAAAGCGATCACTTGATAATGATCAGGGAAAGCCCTAACAACATCTAGCGTACTGACCCCGATAGATCCAGTCGAACCAAGAACTGCTATTTTTTTCAACCGAGTTCTCAGCCTCCGTAACCGTATCGTGCGATATAATATATGATAGGAAATGCAAACAAAAGGCTGTCGAGGCGATCAAGCATTCCGCCATGCCCCGGGATTATCGTACCAGAATCCTTCACCTGACAAGCCCGCTTTAAAAGAGACTCAAACAAATCACCAAGTTGTCCTGCAAAACCGAGAGTCAGGCCAACGAGAATCCCGTCAAAGATACCAATCGTCGGGAAAAAGGTATATTTCACAAACAAAACACCAAAAACTGAGCCCGCCAATCCAGCAATGCCACCTTCAATACTTTTATTGGGGCTAACAGCAGAATAAAGCTTTCGCTTGCCGATTTTTCTTCCAACAAAGTATGCAAAAGTATCACAGCTCATAATGGTGATAAGAGTTAAAAAAATCCACTGCTTCCCATCTGGCAACATGCGTAGCAACATCAGGTGGCCCAATAAAAATGGGAGATAAACAAGTCCAAGAATGACCCAACCAAGACGATTGTGAACCTCAGTAATCACAGGGAGACGAAATAGAAACAATAAAGCAAAAAGCAACATGGCGCCTGCCATGAGAGGAACAAGGAGCCCCGTCTTTCCAAATAACAGGATAGGAATAACCAATGCCCCAATAGCTGCAGAAAGCCATTGCTCAAATTGATGCTCTACGCCCAATCCCATACGATTAAATTCAACCAAACTCAGAAACAGGATAACAGTCAAAAAAATTGAAAAAACTGCGGGGCCAGAATATCCCAATAACAGAATCAGTAACGGTAGAGCAATGAGTGCAGTGATAATACGTTGTTTAATCGTTACTCTCCTTTATAGCCAACCCGACCTGATCCTCGGTCAAGCCAAAACGACGCTTACGCTGTTGATACACATTGATTGCCTTGTGAAGCTCTTCAGCATCAAAATCGGGCCAGAAGACATCGGTAAAATAAAACTCTGCATATGCTGCTTGCCAGAGAAGAAAATTACTGATTCGTACCTCACCACTCGTTCGGATCAACAAATCGGGTTCGGGTATGTCACCGGTATCGAGAAATGCGGAAAATGATTTATTATCAAGTTGTTCAATGTCTAACTGACCATCAAGAGCATCTTGAGCGATTTTTTTTGCAGCACGCATGATTTCATCACGACCGCCATAAGAAAGTGCTAGAACCAAAGTCAGCGATTGTCCTTGTGAGGTTTCCTTCTCAGCATCAGCCAATGCAGTTCGAACCATTTCTGATAAACGGTTACGATCTCCTATCACCTTCAATCGTATTCCCTCAGACAGCATTTTTTGCCTCTGAGAACTTAAATACTGAAGTAACAACCCCATAAGCGCGTCAACTTCTTGCTGAGGTCGCCCCCAGTTTTCTGAACTAAAGGCAAAAAGACTAAGAAAGCGGATCCCACTCCTAACACATTCATCAACAATCCGAGTCACAGCTTCAACCCCTTGTTGATGCCCTGCAACCCGAGGCAAACCACGTCGCTTTGCCCAACGGCCATTACCATCCATAATAATAGCAAGGTGTGTAAGAGAAGAATCACTCACAGTTTTTGTTAAATCTGACATCGATGAGCCTACGGGATCCATTGTGAATTCAATTGCTTAAAAAACAATAAAAAGCAATAACACGGCTGATACGCGAACCGCAAGAAATTGATCTTTTCCTCGCTTTAACTTACATAAAAAAAAGGCGCTCAAAGACGCCTTTTTTCTTAAAATCTTTCATAATGGATCAGTCAACGATTGCATTAACCGGACAACTATCGATACAAGCACGACACTCATTGCACTCATCGGTAATAATATAAATATCTCCCGACTCTACGATAGCTCCCAATGGGCAAGCATCCAAACAAGTACCACAACCAATGCATTCTTCGTTAATCTTCAGAGCCATAATTTCTCTCCTTTGGTCTTTTGAGCACTCGAACCTTTCCTGAACAATTCAAACTATTTTCATCACATTAAAGGCAGAGAGTTTCCTTAACAGATGCTATGGTCAAATTTCCATAACTTCTTGTTCTTTATTCTGTACAATCGAATCAATATTACTGACAAAATCATCCGTGACCTGTTGAACTTCTTTCTCGCTCCGCTTGAGATCGTCTTCTGTAATCTCTTTTTCTTTTTCGAGCATTTTAAGATTTTCGTTGGCATCACGTCGTGCATTACGGACAGAAATTTTTGCATCTTCAGACATCCGCTTAATAATTTTAACCATTTCACGGCGACGCTCTTCCGTTAATGCTGGGACAGGCAAACGAATCAACAACCCATCAGAAGAAGGGGTCAATCCTAAATCTGCCTTAAATATTGCTTTTTCAATATCAGGGATGAGGTTTTTTTCCCAAGGCTGAACAGTAATCAAGCGAGCTTCTGGAACTGCTAGAGTCGCTACTTGACTCAACGGAGTCGGAACTCCGTAATAATCGACCTTAACATCATCAAGCAACGAAACACTGGCGCGACCAGTTCGAACCTTGGTCATTTCTTTCCTTAAGGACTTAACGGCCTTATCCATAGCGACACGAGCTTCACTTAAAACTTCATTTACCATTTCCGTCACCTCCTTTGACAATGGTTCCGATTTGCTCACCTAAAACAACTTTTTTAATGTTATCACGGTGAGTCATATCAAAAATAATCATCGGCAAATTATTATCCATACACAGCGAAGTTGCAGTAGCATCCATAACTTGTAGCCCTTTTTGCAAAACATCAAGGTAACTCAAAGTTGGAAGCTTTACAGCATTTTTGTCCTTCTTTGGATCCGCAGTATAAACGCCATCGACTTTGGTTGCCTTAAGAATGACTTCGGCATTAATTTCCATTGCACGCAAACTCGCGGCGGTGTCGGTCGTAAAATAAGGGTTACCAGTGCCAGCACTAAAAATAACAACGCGGCCCTTTTCAAGGTGGCGCACTGCACGACGGCGGATATAGGGTTCAGCGATTTGTTGCATATCTATTGCAGACTGAACACGGGTCACAACACCCTGCTTTTCGAGGGCATCCTGCATCGCCAAGCTGTTCATAACTGTCGCTAACATCCCCATGTAATCGGCACTCGCCCGATCCATTCCCTTAGATGATGCTGCCAATCCACGAAAAATATTACCACCACCAATAACAACTGCGACCTCAACCCCAAGGGCAATCACTTCTTTAATTTCAGAAGCAATCCCATTAATCACATCAGGATCGATACCATATCCCTGCTCACCCGCCAGAGCCTCGCCACTTAACTTCAGTAGAATTCGCCGGTATTTGATTGTTTCCACAGAGATCTCCCGCTTGTTTTAAGTTATGATAAGTTAAAAAAAAAGCATCACAAAAAAATGTTTTTGTGATGCTAAGGTTTTTTATTGCTTACTCATAGCTGCAACTTCCGCAGCAAAATCGTCTTCTTTTTTCTCGATTCCTTCGCCAAGCTGAAAACGAACATAACTGTTCAGCTTGATATCTGTTCCCAATTCTTTTGCCAGAGCGGCAACAAGCTTGCCGACTTTCTGATCAGGGTCAATAACGAAAGCCTGCTCTAAAAGACAAACCTCACCAAAATATTTATTAATTTGCCCCAAAATAATTTTTTCAACAATATTTTCAGGCTTTCCACTATCGAGAGCCTTAACCCGCATAATTTCTTTTTCTTTATCGACAACGTCAGCAGGAACACTGTCGCGGTCCAAATACTGAGGGGCAGCGGCAGCAACATGCATCGCCAATTGCTTTCCGAGTGCAGCGACTTTCTCATCAGTCGACTCAGTCTGTAATTCAACCAATACACCAATCTTACCGGCACCGTGGATATAAGAAGTTACAAAGCCCTGACCGGCATCTATACGTGCAAGACGACGAAGACCCATGTTTTCACCGATTGTAGCAATCTGGTGAGTCAGTTCCTCGGCAACGGTACGGCCTGTTTCAGGATAAGCAATTGTATTTAGTGCATCAACATCGGCAATGTCATTTGCCAAAACAACATTTTTTGCACCTTCGACAAAAGCCTGAAACGCATCATTCTTAGCGACAAAATCGGTCTCGGCATTCACTTCGATAATTGCTCCGACTGATCCCTCAGAACCGGCAGCAACCGCTCCCTCAGAGGCAATCCGGCCAGACTTCTTTGCCGCAGCAGAAAGTCCTTTCTTGCGCAAAAAATCAACCGCTTCTTCCATATTTCCTGCGGTTTCAGTCAAAGCCTTCTTACAATCCATCATTCCTGCTCCGGTTTTCTTCCGTAACTCGGAGACCATTGCTGCTGTAATGCTCACGATCTTTCCTCCCTATTTTGATTGGCGAAACAATGTCATTGCCTCGCAATAATATCCAGTTAAACCAACGGCCGAGCCTGAGCCCGGCCGCAGGCCTGTGCATAATTTTAAAGTGATCTAAATTTACTCTGCTGCAGGCTCTGTAACTTCAGCTACAGGCTCTTTGATTTCTGCGGCTGGTTCCTCAGCCACAACAGCCTTTTCTTCTACAGCTGTAACCTTTACAGTCGGCTCATCTTTACCTTCTGCAGCCGTTTGCTTTTTCTCTTTACGCTGCTGCTCACCGTCTGCACAGGCTTCAGCCATTTTAGAGGCAAACAAACGAATCGCACGAATCGCATCATCATTTCCAGGGATAACATAATCGATGTTATCAGGGTCACAGTTTGTATCGACTACAGCAACCACAGGAATCCCAAGCTTGTTTGCTTCTTGAACAGCAATAGCCTCTTTTTTCGGATCGATAATAAAAACGGCCCCAGGAAGCTTGGTCATATGCTTAATACCGCCGAGGTTCTTCTCCAACTTTTCGCGTTGCCGCTCAAGCTCCAAAGCTTCCTTCTTAGTATACTGATCAATGGTACCATCTTCAGCCATGGCTTCGATTTTTTTCAAGCGGTCAATACTAGCCTTAATCGTTGTAAAGTTTGTCAACATACCACCAAGCCAGCGGTTGTTCACAAAATACTGATCAGCACCTAAAGACTCTTCTTTGATCGCATCCTGTGCCTGTTTTTTAGTTCCGACAAAAAGAACTTTATCACCGTTGGCAACAGTATCCTGAATGAACTGATAAGCGGTCTTGAAGTAACGAACGGTTTTCTGTAAGTCAACAATGTAGATCCCGTTCCGTGCCCCAAAAATGTAAGGTTTCATTTTGGGATTCCAGCGTTTGGTCTGATGACCAAAGTGCACGCCAGCCTCAAGCATTTGTTTCATAGTGATTTGAGCCATGTGTGTTTCTCCTTCAAATTGGTTGATTTCCTCCGCTCCGATCTTCTTCGACGAACCTCAACCAGCAGCTGAGCACCATTCCGTCTAAATCCTGAAGCGTGTGAATTGAATAACTGCGGATCTATAACATTACTCACACTTTGCAAGCAAGAGAAAAACTAAGTTTACAATCGATTAACCACCCGAAAAACAACTTGTTTTACAACGAAAAAGAGAGTTTACAGGATTGGGTCAGCGTATTAATATGCGCCTCCATGTCAAACTTACGTATTCAACGATATCTTCTTAGAGAAATCAGTGCACCGACCCTTTTGAGTCTGCTGATTTTTTCTTTTGTTCTATTAATGGGTAAAATCCCTAGGCTAGCTGAACTTGTTATCACAAAGGGAGTTCCCGCAGGAGAAATCCTCAAGCTTTTCAGCTACCTTCTGCCCACCTTCCTCAGCGTGACGATTCCCCTTTCTTTCCTTTTGGGAATTCTTCTGGCTTTTGGTCGATTATCATCAGATAGCGAATTTATTGCCCTCAAAGCGTCGGGAGTCAGTCTTTACAGCCTTGTTAAACCGGTTCTCCTGCTCGCTATTGTCTTCAGTTTATTAACGGCATGGATTACGATCACTGTTGAACCTGCAAGTAAGACTGCTTTTCGCGGAAAACTTTTCCAAGTTGCCTCCAGCAATGCAAGTGTCAGTGTTAAACCAGGGGTATTCAATGACGAATTTGAGGGAATTGTTCTCTATACACAAGAAATAGACAGTGTTAGTGGGATCATGCAGAACGTATTCATTTCAGACGAACGCGAAAGTGAGACTCCTGCAACAATTACTGCGCGGCAAGGACGCTTCATTTCAGACCCAAACCAATACAGTCTGACCCTGCGACTCAGCAGTGGCAACATTCACAGACGACCTGAGACCAAAAGACAGAGCACCTACCAAACCATAAGTTTCAATAATTACGACATCAATCTTAATATTGGAGATCAACTCGACGGAAGTCAACGTCGCCGCTCACGGAGCGAACTATCCTGGACAGAACTGAACAACGCCATTGATGATGCGTCTTCCAACAGTAAAAGGTTCAGCCTTGAAGTTGAGAAGCATGAACGTGTCGTGATTGCATTTGCCCCCTTGGTTCTAGCACTGATTGGTATTCCTCTCGGCCTACAATCTCAACGCTCCGGGAAAGGGGCTGGATTCACGTTAGCGCTCCTGACGTTTCTGGTTTACTATGTATTATTAACAATTGCTGGGAATATTGCTGACAAAGGATTCATCCCTGCGGCCATCATCCTCTGGCTCCCCAACCTTTTCTTTTTGCTTATTGGATCATGGTTACTTCACCGCACCGCAATAGAAAGACCTCTTCGCCTCTTCAGTGCCCAAACAATAATTAAACGATTGTTGTCACGTCGCGACAAAACAGGAGGGGGATCATGAAAATACTCAACCTCTTCCTGCTGCGGTACTTCATCCGAATCCTGTCGCTGTGTGTTGCAGCATTCGTCGGAATCTATCTTTTGATCGATTTTTTTGAAAAAGTAGATCATTTCATTGAGTTCAAAGCCCAAGCACACGACTATTTTATTTACTTCTCTAACAATATCCCGTTTATTTTTGTTCAGATCCTCCCACTGGCAATACTCACAAGCATGGTGCTAACTCTTGGTGGCCTTAGCCGGAGTAATGAAATAACGGCTATACGTGCCTGCGGAGTCAGTCTCTGGAGAATTGTGCAGCCTCTGATGATATTGATTCTAAGCCTTTCATTTCTTCTTTTGCTTTTAAACGAATTTATTGTCCCCTGGAACAGTACTCAATTAAACAATCTTCTTGAAATCAAACTAAAAGGGAAGAAGAAACTCCAACTAACTCGCAATGAAATTTGGTATCGCAATTCTAATCAAATCATTAATATCGCAGTCGCAAACATACAAAAACAACAACTTCAGGGCATCAAAGTTTTCACCTTTGACGAACAACATAAAATTGCAAAACGTGAAGATGCTGCTGGTGTTATTTATAAAGATGATATGTGGCAAACAGATAGCTTGACGGTAAGAATTTTTGATCCAGAATCAGGTGATTTAGTTAAAACATCAACTCTCTCAGATCAATCTCTTGAGATAGACCGCAAACCTGAAGATTTCTCCAGCCGTGATAATTTAAAAAATGAACTTAATTTTCGACAACTTTCGTCCATGGTCAAAAAATTGGAGAACGAAGGTTACGATTCCACTCGCCAGCGCGTAGATATGCATAATCGCTTAGCTGCTCCGTTTACATGTTTGATTATGGGCTTCTTGGGAGTTCCGTTTGCGCTACAGAGGGGAAGGAATAGCAATATTGCATTGGGAATCGGTCTAAGCTTAGGAGTTGGAGTCGCTTATTTCATCCTCCAATCATTACTTTTAGCCTTTGGCTATTCAAATGCTATCCCACCGTTTTTTGCAGCCTGGTCTGCAAATTTCATTTTCTTACTGACCGGGATCTGGCTTTTATTAAACGTAAGAGACTAGATATTAATTCAGATAATTGCCGGGACAAGAATAAAAAACGTGTCCCGGCAATCAAGATCATTTAATAACGATAGGTATCGGGTTTATAAGGTCCAGCGACCGGTATTCCCAAATATCGAGATTGATCATCGGTTAGCACAGTCAACTTAACTCCCAGTTTATCTAGATGCAATCTTGCCACTTTTTCATCGAGGGTCTTCGGTAACACATAAACTTTATTTTCGTAATTTTCAGGATGGCGGAAGAGTTCAATCTGAGCCATAACCTGATTCGTAAATGAAGCAGACATTACAAAGCTTGGGTGCCCCGTAGCACAACCCAAGTTAAGCAATCGACCTTCAGCTAAAACAATGACACCATGCCCATCTTCAAATAACCATCGATCAACCTGTGGCTTGATGTTTTCTCTCACAACGGTTGAATCTTTTTCGACCGCAATCATTTCTATTTCATTATCAAAGTGGCCGATATTACCAACGATTGCATTATTTTTCATCAGCCGCATATGATCGAGTGTAATGACATCTTTGTTTCCAGTAGTCGTCACATAAATATCAGCATAATCGAGAACATCCTCTACCCGTTTAACTTCATAACCCTCCATCGATGCTTGCAAAGCACAAATGGGGTCAATCTCCGTAACGATAACGCGAGCACCCTGACCACGCAGAGACTGACAACATCCCTTCCCCACATCTCCGTAGCCACAGACAACAGCAACTTTTCCTGAAATCATCACATCAGTTGCTCGCATAATTCCATCGACCAAAGAATGTCGACAACCATAGACATTATCAAATTTCGACTTGGTCACTGAATCGTTAACGTTCATCGCCGGGAACAACAAGGACCCCTCTTCTTCCATTTGATAAAGACGGTGAACACCCGTCGTAGTCTCTTCAGTCACGCCCTTAATAGAGGCCGCCGTTTGGATCCACCTATTTGGAGTTACTGCTATAGATTTTTCTAAAACTTTAACTAATTCACGCCAGTCTTCAGGATCGTCTTCTTTGATTTCAGGAACACTTGATTTTTCCCATTCATTCCCCTTCAAGACAAACATTGTGGCATCACCACCATCATCAAGGATCATATTTGGATACTCGTTATCTGGCCATGTAAGTGCCTGTTCTGTACACCACCAGTACTCTTCAAGAGTCTCTCCCTTCCAGGCGTAAACAGGGATCCCCTGTGGATCGCTTATCGAACCTTCTGGTCCAACAGCAATAGCTGCTGCTGCATGGTCCTGAGTCGAAAAAATATTACATGAACACCAACGAACTTTTGCCCCCAGATCAATCAAAGTCTCTATCAAAACGGCGGTCTGAATCGTCATATGTAAAGAACCGGAAATTCTTGCCCCCTCTAGAGGGTATTGTCCGGCATATTCATTACGCAAAGCCATGAGTCCAGGCATCTCTTCCTGAGCGAGTATAATTTCTTTACGTCCCCATTCAGACAGAGAAAGGTCTTTCACTTTATAGTCACTGAAATTGGTCACGTTATTTTTTCTCCTTTATAGATAATCTTAATTTGGCAAAGAACATTTTTTAGCACAACTCACATGACACAAACAAGCAATAGACTAAGATCATGTCACTTATTACATTATAAAATACCATAAAATGGCTTTATTTAAGCTGATCTTGTGATATAAATATTTTGAGTTTATACCTAGAATCTACTTGGGGTAACACCTATGTAGAATTTATTCACACCAGTCAGGTTAAGGGGTTGCAGATGAGTGAAATCATTGATATTTACGCCCGTGAGATTCTTGATTCACGTGGTAATCCAACAGTTGAAGTCGAGGTTGCTCTTGAAACTGGGATCATGAGCCGAGCGGCAGTACCAAGTGGGGCATCAACAGGTGAGCGAGAAGCTCTTGAGCTTCGTGATGGCGACAAGAGCCGCTATCTTGGCAAGGGGGTCTTGAAGGCAGTTGAGCACGTGAATGAAGTCATTGCCGCAGAACTCGTTGGCTTTGAAGCAAGTGACCAGATCGGAATTGATCGTAAACTTCTCGCCCTTGATGGAACGGACTTCAAAAGCAAGTTAGGAGCAAATGCTCTTCTCGGCGTTTCTATGGCCTGTGCAAAAGCGGCCGCGGAAGATGCCGGATTGCCCCTGTATCAGTATATTGGAGGAGCGAACGCCAAAGAGCTTCCCCTGCCAATGATGAATATCATCAATGGTGGTGAGCATGCCGACAACAATGTCGACATACAAGAATTCATGATCATGCCCGCTGGAGCAGAAAGCTTCAAGGAAGCTCTACGAATGGGTGCAGAGATTTTCCACGCTTTGAAAAAAGTTCTCAAAGACAAGGGCTACAATACTGCTGTCGGAGATGAAGGTGGTTTTGCACCTGACCTAAAAAGCAATGAAGAAGCACTACAAGTCATTATGGAAGCCATCAAAGCAGCAGGATATAAAGCAGGGGAAGACATTCTGCTGGCTCTGGATGTTGCTGCATCAGAAATCTACCAGGATGGCAAATACAATTTTGCAAATGAAAAACAAGCACTCAAGACTGCGGAAGAAGCTGTCTCTTTCTATGCCGATTTGGTAGACCGCTACCCTATCATTTCCATTGAAGATGGTCTGGCTGAGAATGATTGGGATGGCTGGAAACTAATGACCGAAAAGCTTGGGGATAAAATCCAAATCGTAGGAGACGATCTGTTTGTAACAAATACTAAGATCCTCAAAGAGGGGATCGACAAAGGGATCGCCAACTCAATTCTAATTAAAGTTAATCAGATTGGAACCCTAACCGAAACACTTGAAGCCATTGAAATGGCTAAGCGTGCTGGCTATACAGCTGTTGTCTCACACCGCTCAGGAGAAACAGAAGACACGACAATTGCTGATCTCGCTGTAGCGACCAATGCGGGTCAAATCAAAACAGGGTCTTTATGCCGAACAGATAGAGTTTGTAAATATAACCAATTATTGCGTATCGAAGATGAGCTTGATGATACGGCTGTTTTTAGCGGCAAGGATGTGTTCTACAATTTGTAAATCATCGTGATGACGGGGACAGAGAATATTCTGTCCCCGTCATTAATTACTCAGGATAAAGCAAGAAACTGCTTCCTCTTTTTTCTCGTTTCAAAATCTTCCTATCAGCCAACCCTTTTAATACTTGCTGCATTTGTTTTTTGTTTGTATCTGCGAACAAAAGATAAAGGTCTGTCTGCTTTAACCCCGGCTGCTTCGACACCTCCAGCAGAAGAGATTTTTCAAGAGAGGTCATCTCCTCTTTTTCAGATGTCCCTGCAGATAATTCATTCTCTGTATCAAAAACAGTCCCGTGAGGATCGGTATCTTCAGAATGGTTATCATTTTCCACGGTTTCGCAAATATTAGACTTTTCAGCATCCTGTTCAGCCCTTATTTCACGCTCAATTACCATCATTTTTTGATAGAAATAAAAACCGCCTCCCACAATCAATAACAAAATAATAAACCAGAACATTTAAACCTCCAGATCAGTTTGTGTTGTCATCAGTATCATTAAACCAGCGTTCAAACCAACTACGATGGTCTTTTGCCGCTAGAGTTTTAAAATCATTCTGCCCCAACCAGAGACCTCCACAACCGGGGCACCGATCCATAGAAACGCCGTGAAAAGTAACCGGCGCAATAGATTCACCACATTTGGGACAATGCCCTAAACAAGACTCTTTAATGGTTGTCTGTTTCATTTTAGCAATCGCTTCCTGCTCTTTATTGTGAAAATATTCATTTTCCAGAGCTTTTTTTCTTTCGTCCCAGGCATCTGTCATGAGCAAATCTCCTGTTCAATTCAGTCTTATTTTTGGAGAAAGAGAAACAGTATATCTTATTCAACTATAGATCAGGCGATATTGTCCAGCCCCGTAGGAGGCACTCTTCCCGAAATTAAATAAACTACCTAATTGCAAGACCCAAAGCAACTCAGTCAGGGTATCTCCCCTTAATTCAAAAGTCCCCATCAACCCTCCAAGACTCTGATCTCCAGATGGCTTTTCCAGAACCCGCCAATCTTGCCATTTTAGAAAGGTTCCAGAAGATTCTACTTGATCAGCCAAGGAGATGTAACGCGTTGGATCCAAAGACAGGTCAACATTAGAATAACCTGCTAACAGTCCCGTTACTCGCCGAAACAAAAAAGGAAAGACTTTATTAAATTCAGCCCTAAATAATGGTTTATTCCGATGAATCAATCGTAACGGTGATATAATTTCGAATTGAACAGCATCGCCAACAGGAGGCTGTCTCTCTAGCCACCAAGATAAGTTACACACCGGTGGGTTTAACTGTACAGTTGGCTCCCTGCCAAACCATAACATCGCACGCCTTCCACTCCCATCCTCCGACTCAACCCCTTCTACAACAAATTGACCTGAACCGTGACTGAGTCCAAGTTCACCCAAATGACGCAACAAACAAACAAAAGAGTCTACAGCCATTATTCCTGAACCGATAAAGAGAACGGGAAGAACAATCTTTTGTTTGGGCTCGAAAAGCCCACGTTCAGAGATATCAGGAGTAATGACCAAAGCAGGGGAAGGCTTTTGGATCTGTCGTAACAAAATAGGATCACTTGGCAGGTCAGGTTGAAGAAGTTGCCTCAATTGTTCTACATAAGCCATATTTGTATTAGCTGGTAAAGACTTTAGAGCCCTTAACAATTCACGTCGCAACTGTAATAATCCAAGAGGAGGCAAATCAAAGTAATGGCAGATTTCAAGGTGGAAATAGAGTTTCACATATTCTATCTGCTGCATTTGTTGTGGAAAAGGTGACTGGTACCCCACTTAAACCTCCGATAAGATTGCGCCCTGAGTGAGATTTTGTGATATCTTAATTTGACGAGAATCTGCTATATCCACTGATTCTTGTACATCATCCTAATGCAAGCAATAAGGGAGAACAACTGAATGTTTCAGTTTACGTTATTAAAAGAAGACACTCACACTCGAGCTCGACGAGGTCGACTTGAAACCCCTCATGGGCCCATCGAAACACCTATCTTCATGCCAGTGGGGACACATGGTGCGTTAAAAGCAATGACCCCGGCCCAAGTTGAAGAAACAGAAGCCCAAATCATTCTATCCAACACCTATCATCTCCACTTGAAGCCAGGAGAAGCCTTGGTCAAAAAAGCAGGGGGATTACATAAGTTCATGAACTGGAAAAAACCAATACTGACCGATAGTGGTGGTTTTCAGGTTTTTTCTTTACCAAAGAAACGAATCGGTGAAGATGGTGTTCATTTTCGTCACGAAATGACTGGGGAAGAAATTTTTCTAGGGCCAAAAGAAGCAATGCAGATTGAAAACGATCTGGGTGCCGATATTATCATGGCTTTTGATGAATGTATCCCCTATCCAACAACTGAGGATTATGCAGCAAAATCGATCAAAAAGACCATCCGTTGGGCTGAGAACTGTTTAAAACACCACTCAAGGGAAGATCAAGCATTGTTCGGCATTGTTCAGGGTGGTGTTTACAATAATCTACGCCGTGAATGTGCGGATGCTTTGACTGCAATGGATTTCCCCGGCTACGCCATTGGCGGAGTCAGTGTTGGAGAGGGGCTAGAATTGTTAAAAAAGGTCGTCGACTACACTGAACCATTTATGCCTAAAAATAAACCCCGCTATTTGATGGGAGTGGGTTTACCAGAAGATATTCTTGAATCGATTGAACGAGGGATGGATATGTTTGATTGTGTTATCCCGACCCGTTACGCCCGTAGCGCAACCCTCTTTACTAAACGCGGAAAGATCAGGCTAACGAACCGTAATTTTCGTAGAGATTTCTTTCCAGTCGACCCATCCTGTGATTGTTACTGCTGTCGTAATTTTAGTCGAGCGTACCTGCATCATCTTTTCAATGCCAACGAGATATTATCAGCAACTCTTGCCGCAATCCACAATGTCCGTTTTTACTTAAATATGGTTGCCGGAGCACGAACAGCCATTGAGGCAGGAGACTATCCAGCATTTAAGAATGATTTTCTTGGCGAATACCTACCTGGACGGAAATAGTAACGCCACAGATAAACGACTACAACAATAAAAAAAGTGGACTATCAAATAGTCCACTTTTTTTTAAACTTATATCTACAAGACGACTATTTAACGCATCATCAAACCCATCATCTTTTTCATCCATGAATTTTTCAACATATTCATCATCCAACTTTCACCAATCGATTTATTCATAAACGACATGCTTGGAAAAGAATGCTGGAGCAGCATGATATCGGCAAGACGGATATTCTTTTGAATTGCAAGACCCCATTCATTGATCATTTCTGCAGATCCTTCACCAATAATCGACACACCATAAATCTTACCCATCTTACTTGCTAAGACTCGAACTGATCCTATCGTTACTTGCTCAGCGATCGCAGCGCCATAATCTCCATGTCTAGCTTCAATCACATCATACTTGGTTCCAGCTGCGATAAGTTCAGCTTCTTGCATCCCGACCATCGAAATTTGTGGTTCTGTAAAAACAGTCCAAGGGACAATATATTTCTTAAAATCTTTCCTGAATGGCCAAGGGCGCATGATATTCATCAAAGCGATCATTCCCTGATGCATCGCTGCATGGGAAAATAGATAATGGCTATTACAATCACCAACGGCATAAATATGGCTAACATTAGTTTCAAGATTTGCATTAACTGGGATGCCCTTGGGAGTGTAATTAACACCAGCTTTTTCCAAGGCCAGCCCATCAAGAACCGGAACCCTGCCTGCCGCCATCAGAAGTCGTTCTGCTTCCAGAGTCTCCCCTTCCTTAGTCTTCAAAATAACACGACCGTCTTTCGCTTCGACCTGACTGATAGAACGGCTGTTATAAACCTCAATACCTTCTTTTTTGAAAGCTTCCCCGAGAATCTCACCAGCAAACTTATCCGCGAAGGGCAACAAGTGCGGATCCATCTGAACGATGGTGGTTTTACAACCCAAACGTGAGAAAGCCTGCGCCATTTCAGATCCAATTGCCCCACCACCGATAATCAACATACTTTCAGGAATTCCATCCAAATGAAATAAATTCTCATTCGTTAGAAGATTATCGATTGTCTCAAGGCCAGGGATTGGAGGCCTGGACGGTTTGGTACCGGTACAGATAAAAATTCTATTAGCAGTAATTTTTCTATCACCGACTGCAACAGTGTGAGAATCGACAAAACTAGCAGCCCCTTGACCAACAATTTTATCGACCTTTTCAAATTTAACGGCATATTTTTTCTCATTGATGAACGTGAGTTTTTCCTGAATTTGAGGGAAAGGGTTTTTAACTTCAGGTAGCTCCATTTCAGCAAGGTCAAAATCATTAAACTTTGTTACTGCATGTCGTGTCTTGGCCATTCGAAGCAGAGCTTTACTAGGAATACAGCCGACATTCATACACTCGCCACCGAGTTTATTCTTTTCAATGGCACAAACTTTCAGACCCATTTCCGCGCCCATAGCCGAAACAACCATACCTGCTGGGCCAACACCAATGGTCAAAATGTCATAATCATATTCTGTCATAATATTTCCCTTTGAGTATTATCAAGTACGCTAGTATTGTTTTTATTATATATATGGTTTTGTAAATGTAAAGACTTTTCTATCTAACACTGACCAGTGACATATATAAAAAAGGAACCCAAAAAAGGTCCCTTCCTAACACTTCAGCACAGGTTAAAACTGAAACACATATCTATATCTAAAGCAATCCACTCGATATCACGTAAATCCATCATGTCTTTGAGATATTCGCCGTCTTACCTTCTTCACGAAGCTTTTTTACAGAACGTCCCGAAATACCCCAACTATCTGTCTCAAACTCCTTGATAACAACCTGAGTTGTTGAAGGATTTTTATCGAGAACTTTCACCAAAAGATCTGTAATTCCCTCAACTATTTTCGCTTTTTGTTCTTTGGTTGCCCCTTTAGTCAAATTGAGCTCAACATATGGCATGATATGATCCTTTCATTCCTGCCTACAGGTTCGAATATATATCATTAAAGGGGGATGCCTATCTTCACAAATCCAATAGAGATAAATAGACTTGGCACTAACCCAAACAAAATATCGGAATAGTGAGATTATAGCTGTGCAAAGCACTTTCCGAAACAAAAAAAAACCTCATGGAGAACCATGAGGTTTTTTTCTAGCTTGAAACTAAAACAGAAATATATTTTAGAGCCGGACAATGTTTGCTGCTTGAGGTCCTTTTTGACCGTCAACAACATCAAAGCTTACGCGTGCACCTTCAGACAAAGATTTGAAACCTTCGCCAGTAATTGCTGAAAAGTGAGCGAAAACATCTGGGCCGTTATCCTGCTCGATAAAACCAAACCCCTTAGAATCGTTAAACCATTTAACTGTACCTTCTGCCATTTACTTTCTCCTTACTTGGTCCCCTGTGGGAGTTACGTGATGCAGACCAGCGTCTGCAAGTCAAAAAAAAACCACCCAGTCCTTATTGGTCTGTGAGGTTCATATCTGACTTAACAGTAAAAAAATCTACACAAACTGGATCTGATACGGCGGGACACTAGCATGGATAAATTGGCAAATCAACCCTTAAGATTGTTTTTCTCAAAGAATCTCATTATAACCCATCAAACAAGCAGCATATGCGAAAGTTAAAAACTTAAAGAATAATCCTAATCAAACGCAATAACGTAACTACCGGAAAAACCTTTTATAACAAAATTCTTAGCTGCAACTTCCGCCTGAGCTAATGTGCTGTAATGACCAACACGAACACGATGAATTTGTTGGCCATTCGTCAAAACAGACGACACAGTGGCCTTTCCATAACTGTTGCGCATTTTCCCAGCTAATTGAGATGCACTCTCAACTGAAGAAAAAGCACCAATCTGCACTGCAAAGCTACCCGGAGCATAGCTTCCAGACACGCTCCCTGAAGTCTTCCCCAATTGTTTATCATCACGATAACCAAGGGCCTGAATTCGAACCTTCGCCGTTCCGGAATCAACAATCCCAATTTTTTGTGCGGCACCATAAGAAAGGTCAATAATACGGCCAGAAACAAAAGGACCTCGATCATTGACGCGCACAACAATTTCACGACCACTTTCAAGATGGGTGACCTTGACATAAACACCCATTGGTAAGGTTTTGTGTGCAGCGCTCATTCCATGCATATCGTAAACTTCACCATTGCTGGTTTTACGACCATGAAATTTACGTCCATACCAACTAGCAACACCACGCTGCTTAAAACCACGATAATCACGTAGAGGTTGATATCGCAGGCCATCAACCTCATAGGTTTTTTGCCAACCAGGTAATTCACGTGTCTCAGGCGTATCAATCACACGGGTGGTATGCCCACCGCAACTGACAACACACAACACGAACGCAAGACAAATCAACAACCGCAGCATTCGAAGTGACATATTCATAAAGTTTGGCATTTAATAATCACAATGACCATAATACAATTATGATTTATTTTGGCTCATCAAATTCGGAGATCGCACGAAAGCGCTGATAGCGTTGCTCTATCAACCCTTCAGGGGAATACTCTTCTAACTCTGAAAGATGCTTTAACAGATATTCCTTAAGTATAGCTGCCGCCTGATCATGGTCTTGGTGAACACCGCCAAGAGGTTCAGGAATAACATCGTCAATGACAGTCCCTAAGCTATCAACATCCTGAGCTGTCAACTTTAATGCTTCTGCCGCCTGTGGGCCTTTGGCCCCGTCGCTCCAAAGAATAGCCGCGCAACCCTCCGGTGAGATAACAGCATAAACTGAATATTGCATCATCATCACCCGATTTCCAACTGCAATAGCTAACGCACCACCTGAGCCACCCTCTCCAGTGATTGTGACAATGACCGGTACCCGCAACATAGCCATTTCACGTAAATTCCGGGCAATTGCTTCGGCTTGGCCGCGCTCCTCTGCACCGATTCCAGGAAAGGCACCCGGGGTATCAACAAAAGTGAAAATAGGCAAACCAAACTGATCGGCCATCTGCATTACCCTTAAGGCCTTACGATAACCCTCAGGGTTTGGCATGCCGAAATTCCGATGGACCTTTTGTTTCGTATTGCGGCCCTTTTGGTGCCCAATAACGCAGCAAGGCTTACCATCGATTCTGGCAAAACCACAGACGAGAGCAGGATCATCACGGTAATTTCGATCACCATGAACTTCAGACCAATCGGTAAATATCCGTTCAATATAATCTAGGGTATAAGGTCGTCTGGCGTGGCGAGCTAGCTGGGTTCTCTGCCAGCGGGTCAGATTAGAATAAACATCTTTTTTCAGTTTATCCGCCTTCTTCTCAAGTTTTTTTATCTCATTTGAGAAGTCGACATTATCGGTTGAATACTCACGCAATTCACCAATTTTAGTTTCTAAATCGGCAATCGGCTGTTCAAAATCAAGGTATTGATTCATCTATTTTCTCCCTGTCCGATGAAGGACATTGGCCATGTAAACACATTCATATCTCATTCTTAAAACTAGCCCACAATAAATCTTCACAGTAAAGAGGTCAAGTATGATGGACTTTTAAGCCGTATCTATTCAAAATTCATAACATTATAACCAAACAGCGCTTCAGCATCGGCTAAAGCAGCATCGGTTGCTGCCATCTTCAATTGATCTGGCAAAGCAATAATCGTTTCACTACGATTTGGGATAATGATGTGCAATTGCACAGCACACTTACCTCGATAACGTTGCACAATTCCTTTTAACTGGCGCATTTGTATTTCATCCAAGCCAGGAGTTGTTAACCTGATGTGGACGAGTTTAGCCATCGTTTCCTTGACCTCACTCAGCAAAGAAACCTCTGTTGCAAGAACCTTGCAAGCCTCCTCCCCAACATCCAGCTCACCACTAACCAGCAATGGATCTTCACCTTTTAACATATCCATCGAGGCAGAATAGACTTCAGGAAAGACAATGATCTCAACTGACCCACTTAAATCTTCCAAGGTAACAAAAGCCATCCTGTCACCTTTTTTTGTTATCAGCTCTTTGATTCCCGAAACAATCCCACAGACTCGTACCTGTTCCTTATCAGTCCGTTCTGTTAAACCCGCCGTTTCACAAGTGGCAAATCGCTTAATTGAGTCACTGTACCGTGCCAGTGGGTGTCCGGTTACATAAAAGCCAAGAGCCTCTTTTTCGTAGCTTAACAAAGTCTTTTCATCCCATTCGACGACATCGGGAAGATTGCCATAAACATGACCTCCAACGGCAATGATTTCCTGAGTACCAAACAAGGAATCCTGTCCCGACTCCAACTCTTTTTGTAGACGCTGACCTATCTCCATTGATTCTTCAAATCCGGCAAAAAATTGAGATCGATGTCCCCCCAAGCTATCAAATGCTCCACACTTTATCAGCGCTTCAACAACTTTTTTGTTCACCTTGCGCAGATCAACACGTTCACAAAAATCCTGTATCGAACTAAACGGCTTATCCTTGCGGACCAATTGGATTGAATCAAGAGCGGCAGCACCAACCCCCTTAACCGCACCAAGACCAAAGCGCATAACATCTTCAGAAACAGTAAAAGAACGTGCAGACGCATTGATATCAGGAGGGAGAACTTCGACCCCCATCGCACGTACTTCGCCAATATTCTTGATAACCTTGTCGGTATTTTCCATATCTTCGGTCAAAAGTGCAGCCATAAATTCAACCGGAAAATGTGCTTTAAGATAAGCGGTCTGATAAGCAATCAAAGCATATGCAGCGGAGTGAGATTTATTGAATCCATATGCCGCAAACTTTTCCATCAAATCAAATACAACTTCAGCTTTTTTCAAGTTCAGCTTGTTGTCCGCCGCCCCAGCCAGGAAAATTTTCTTCTGCTTCGCCATCTCCTCTGGTTTCTTTTTTCCCATAGCTCGACGGAGCAAATCGGCAGCCCCCAAACTATAATTAGCTAAAATCTGTGCTATCAACATGACCTGTTCCTGATAAACAATGACCCCATAGGTATCTTTAAGGATAGGTTCTAACTGTTGGAAATCGTATTTAAATTGCTCCGTTCCATGCTTTCTTTTTATAAAAGAGTCAACCATACCGGACCCCAGCGGTCCGGGACGATATAAAGCAACCATTGCAATCAAGTCTTCAAAACAGTTGGGTTTCAGCTTAACTAGATATTCTTTCATCCCACTCGATTCAAGCTGAAAAACACCCGTAGTTTCACCCCGTGAAAGCAAATCGAATGTTTTCTTGTCATCATCAGGAATTAAACGCAGATCAAACTCAGTATCCTTCCCATCGATAATCAGACGAACGGCATTTTCTATCACTGTCAAAGTCTTCAAGCCAAGGAAGTCAAACTTAACTAGGCCAATTTCCTCAACATACTTCATTGGGTACTGGGTTACTTGCCCACCCGATTTTGGATCGATATAAAGGGGTAAATATTCTGACAGTGCCCGTGGTGTGACCACAACCCCTGCAGCGTGAGTCGAAGCATGGCGAGTCAAACCCTCCAAAGCCAATGACGTTTTCACTAGCTCCTTAATTTTTGGGTCTTTACTGATCAGTGTTTTCAGCTGAGGCTCTTGTTCAATTGCCTCTTTCAAAGTAATGCCAATAACATTGGGAACCAGTTTCGCGAGTTTATCAACCTCTCCGTATGGGATATTTAAAGCACGCCCAACATCACGCAAAACACCCTTAGCCAACATACTTCCAAAAGTGATGATCTGGGCGACATTCTCTGCCCCATATTTTTCCCGGACGTACTCAATAACGCGTTCTCGTCCATAAATACAAAAATCGACATCAATATCAGGCATCGAAATCCGTTCAGGATTCAAAAAACGCTCAAACAATAGATTATAGGGAATCGGATCAATATCAGTAATACCAGTCGCGAAGGCAACCAAGCTCCCTGCTGCCGAACCACGTCCTGGCCCAACAGGAATATCGTGGTCCTTCCCCCAGTTAATAAAGTCCGCAACAATCAAAAAATATCCCGGAAATCCCATCTGCTTAATACAGGTCAGTTCCTCATCAAGACGATCCGCATAAACTTGAAGATCTTCCTCACTTAAACTGCGTACTTTTCGGATGTCATCTAACCGCTCTTCCAGACCCGTCCGGCTTTGTTCTTCCAAGACATCATCAAGGGTCTTCTCGGCAGGCTTTTCATACTGAGGGAAATGGTAAGTATCAAAATCGAGAGTGAGGTTACAACGTTCAGCAATCTGGATCGTATTGGCAATCGCATCAGGTTGTTCAGGGAAAAGTTGGGTCATTTCCTGCGGTGATTTGACATAAAACTCGTCATTTGGAAAACGCATTCGATTTGGATCATCCATCGTCTTGCCGGTTTGAATGCAGAGAAGGATTTCATGAGCAAAAGAATCTTCACGCGACAGATAGTGGCAATCATTCGTTGCTACCAACGGTAAGTCCAACTCTTTTGCTATCGAAATAAGGCCAGCATTTGCCTTTGCCTGTTCCGGCAGATAGTTCTCTTGCAGTTCAAGATAAAAGCGTCCGTCATCAAAAACTTGCGACATTTGAGTTGCACGCTCTAATGCTTCATCTGGATGATTAAGATTGATCAGTGTGGGCAATTCACCACCAAGACAGGCAGAAAGAGCGATCAATCCCTCATTGTGTTGAACCAATAAATCCCAATCGATCCGGGGCTTGTAATAGAACCCTTCACGGTAAGCGGCTGAAACCATATGACAGATATTTTTATATCCAGCATAGTTCATACAAAGAAGCACAAGATGGTAGGATGCCTCCGAAGAACCGCGAGCATTACCTTTGGTAAAACGTGACCCCGGAGCAACATAGACCTCACAACCGACAATAGGCTTTACCCCTGCCTTCATGGCCTTTTGATAAAACTCAACAGCACCAAACATATTGCCGTGATCGGTGACTGCGATCGCTGGCATTTTAAATTCTTTAGCCCGAGCAACTAATTCATCAAGCTTAATTGCTCCGTCCAGAAGGCTGTATTGGCTGTGTAGATGCAAATGAACAAAGTTTGAATGTTCCATAAAAGTTATAATGTCCAAGGAGGATTAAATGTGAGCAAATTACGAGGGTCTTTATTTCGAATAAATTTAACATCGCAAGAGTTTAACCGTCAATGATCTTCAGGGTAAATCAGCCCCTTTTCATCAAGCTCGATATGCGCTATTTTTTAAGCGCACCACAGAACGATCAATATAAATCCAGACCAAGGATATTCCCCAATAAGGAAAATAAAATGCGCATTGAATCAGACTTAAAATTAGGCTTTAAAGACGTCCTTATCCGCCCAAAGAGATCCACCTTAAAAAGTCGAGCCCAGGTTAATTTGCAACAAAACTTCACCTTCCTCCATAGCAAAAAACAGTGGAGCGGCACTCCAGTTATTGCAGCAAACATGGATACAGTCGGAACCTTCGAATTAGCTCAAACCCTTGCGGGTTTTGGGCTGCTCACTGCGATCCACAAACATTACTCATTGCAGGAGTGGAACAACTTTCTTGCAGTTCAGGATGATGCAATTTACCAAAGAATCATGGTGAGTACCGGAACGGCTGATGCTGATTTCATCCAACTAAAAAATGTTATTTCACAGCACCCAAAACTTGAGTTTATCTGTATCGATGTCGCAAACGGCTATGCAGAAGCTTTTGTTGATTTTGTAAAACAGTGCCGCGATGAATTTCCCAACCAGACAATTGTTGCCGGAAATGTTGTAACAGGAGAAATGGTCGAGGAACTTCTCCTTTCCGGTGCAGACATTGTCAAAGTCGGCATTGGCCCTGGATCTGTTTGCACAACCAGAGTAAAAACCGGAGTTGGATATCCACAACTTTCAGCAGTCATCGAATGTGCCGATGCAGCCCACGGCTTGGGGGGTCGTATTATTTCTGATGGTGGCTGCGTCAGTGCTGGTGATGTTGCAAAAGCGTTCGGAGGAGGAGCTGATTTTGTCATGCTTGGCGGAATGTTTGCCGGCCACGATGAAAGCGGTGGAAAACTAATTGAACGCAACAATCAACAATTCAAACAATTTTACGGAATGAGTTCAGAAACTGCCATGGAACAACATTCCGGGGGCGTTGCAGAATATCGTGCTTCAGAAGGAAAAACCGTCGAAGTTCCCTATCGGGGAGCCGTTTCACTAACTGTCAAAGATATCCTTGGTGGAGTGCGTTCAACCTGCACCTATGTTGGAGCATCAGCCCTCAAAGAATTAACAAAACGAACAACTTTCATTCGGGTTCAAGAGCAGGAAAACCGAACCTTTTCTTAAACAGCTCCATAGATAGAAACATGCTACAGCAATTAATTATGCGTTCGTTTTTAGATATTAAAAAGGAAAAATAACATGGGAAAATGCAGTCGATTCGAATATCAACTCCACCCTCTTCGTGAAACCCTCTACAATGAGCTGCACTTGCGCCCCTTTCATACCCTGACTTCCCCACAACAAATCAGTCACATAGCTGCCGGCTGCGTTTCCCCCGAAGAGCTTGAGCAATCCTATGACCTCCTGTGTGAACTCTGCAGGCGCTACAACATCAACTCTCCACAATCTGGCACTGTCACCTTCTATCACGATTTTGGTGATTTCAGTATCAACTGGGAACGACATATTGAATTCTATTCTTTAACCATCATGCAAACGGCTTCTCATAAAGGAGACCCATTCCAGCACTGCGCCATTGATTTACTTCCCGAAGATTTGATGAAACAGCTTCCAGGGCTGGTCATAGCAGCATTTCATATAGCGATTGACAATCAACAACTTGAGTATGATCACAATTCTCTCAGTCGTCATTTTGAAGGGCACCCTGTCATGCTAAGTAGTACCTATGAGGGGAAAGGTGAAATTTATACGGCATTCAAGTTACATGGAGACGGGTGTGGTCGAATGATCATTTGTGATAAAGGGATGACTCCCTCACAAGTAGGGCGCCTGACTCGACGGCTGATCGACATGGAATCGTACCGTCTCCTCTCCCTGCTTTCCCTGCCAATAGCTAAGCGAATTGCACCGCAACTGCTCGACATGGACAAACAGCTTGCAGAGATTTTAACAGTTGTCGCAAAATTGGATAGTACGAGCAGCGAACGTCATCTTCTGGAACAGTTGACCAAAATTGAAGCACAACTGGAAACTTACCGAGCAGAGACAACTCACCGTTTTTCCGCAACTCGCGCCTATCATCAGTTAGTTAAAGATCGCCTGGAACGAATCAATGAAACAAAAATTGACGAACATCTTTCGATCGGCGAATTTGTCAATCGACGACTCAACCCTGCATTGCGTACCTGTGATTCAATACAAAAATGGATGGAAGATCTATCTAAACGAATTGAACGAGCCAGCGAACTGATGAGAACAAGAGTCAACCTGAATCTTCAAGAACAAAACCGCTCGCAATTGGTGGCAATGAATCGACGGAGCAAATTACAATTTCGACTCCAGGAGACCGTCGAAGGGCTCTCCATAGCCGCTATCAGTTATTACTCTATCGGACTTCTCAGTTACTTGTTTAAGGGCCTCCCCCTTCAACAATGGGGAGTGGACAAGAATATCCTGCTTGCCGCTTCTATTCCGGTTGTTTTGTTAACAATTTGGTATATCACACGCAGAATCAAACACAGACTTATCCACGATCAAGATTTAGAAGAAACAACGGAATGATAACGAAAGATGGCTGTATCAAATTGACAGATACAGCCATCTTTAGATTAGAGACATCTTCATCAGAAATCAGGAAGAGCGGGAGGAGCTTGATCAAATATTGTCGTAAATGTCCAAGTCACATCATCGACCAAAGAATTTCCAAGAGTATCCGCAAGCAGTGCACTAACAGAAACCTGATAATTGCTGAATGGCAAAAGTAATTGATCGGGAGTAAAAGTTAAACGTTTTTCGTCAACAGCATAATCCAAGCGACCAGAGACCAGACCATTTGGGCCCGACAACGCAACGATCCCGTCATTCAAAAGTGTTTCATCAAGCAATTCATCAAACGCCACAGTCACTCTCACGTCCACCGAAGAGCTATCTCCCGCAGGGGGGTAAGAGCTTTGTATCTGCGGAGCTTGCATATCCCAAGTTTCTAAATTTTGCACAACCCGCTGTCCATACAGACTTAGAAGGTCGGAATCGAGGTAGCTTAGATTTATTTCTGCGCTAACGGCATCGGTCACAACATTAACATCCAGAACCAACCCCTGATTTCTTTCAGCCGCAAGAGCGTATTCAATCAACTGCGCCTGCCATAGTATTTGATCTGAGATCAAATAAGCCACAAGGGGCTGCTCACTATCAGTTATTTGTCCTCCGATATTTTGCGTAATACGACTGCGTAAAGTCCCCATGAGACGCGCCACAATTTGAGCAACACGATGAGCACGACCAAACTCGTCGGCAAGAGCAGCATCCACACTATCATCGGCGAGATAGTCAGAAAAAAGAGAAACAGTATCAGCAATACCAAGCTTTGAACGAATCTCGATCTCTGACTGCAAATCAGAATAAGAAGGATTTTTATCTCTTTCCAATCTTACTAAAGTTGTCAAAGGAGAAATGAATTCCCAAGCTCCGGGCAGTGATTCTAATACATAACTATGAGTAACAGGTAAACCCGTATCTTCATCAATTGTCTGACCGGCGATAACACGAACAACAACTGAATAGAGCTCCCCCTCTCCAGGGTTGACGTCTAAAGTATAAACCCCTCCCGCTGTTGATACAGTCAACGGCTCACCATTGTCATGAATTCGATTCCCATTGCGATCAAGAAAAACCTGTGCTCCTGTCAGGTACCCGTCAGCAACAGTTCCACTCAAAGTTGTTGACGGGGAGACACCGCCAGTGTCTGCCGTACGACTCGAGTCACTCGAACCTCCACCCTCTTCACCGCCACAAGCAGTCAACAGAGAAATCATAGCGAAAAGAGCGACATTTATTATAAAGAATCTTTTCATCGTCATCCTCCTGTTACTGTAAAGGCTTGTAAAGCAGAAGCGAAATGGGTAGTTCTGTCGGGTTAACATAAACCCAGTACCCAATCCATGGAATTAAAATTGCGGGACTTGATCCTGATGCACTTGAGAATTCGTTCACACCACCCCAATCACTCCCAAGATACGAATAGATCACATCCACAACAAGGTTACTCTCAACAGCAGATAACCATGGGACAGGAGCATCATCACTCACCCGAACTGCCACATCTGTCAGACTTACATTCCCACCATAAGGATTACTGATCAGGTTCCAACCCGACTTAACTTGGAATTCATAAATAGAATCGGGCAATTCACCATATGTGCTGAGATCAGGCAGCGCCGCACTTGCGTTGCGTTTCAGGACATATCCTTCTCCTGACGCAACAGGTGCACCTGCATCAACAAGCAGAAACTGCTCTCCTTGAGGATCCCATCGATACACCTGACTATCATTAAATACTTCAATTGCATCCAAAGCATAGGCGTTAATATCAGCAATCACTCCGACCATATTCTTTCCGTTGAGCAAATGAACAGAAGGACCGGGTAAATCTTCAGCAAGAGGGTAGCGCCACAATTGCTGCCCTGATAAATCTTCCACGCTAAAATAGAACCGATGTGACATTGATGCCCCTAATCGAGTTGTGTAAATATAGTCCGCTCCACTAGTCAGTGCGCCTTCGCTTATTTGCATCTCATATTTATAATTATCCAAAGACACAAAAACCCGACGCTGATCTGCGGCAACAGAATCTCGGAAGACAACTTGGAAGCGATAATCAATATCTTGTTTCGGCTTACCGTCAACGAGGTTGGAGCTATCATCCCCGCCATCAAATCGCTCAATACCAACAAGACCTGATGCCATTGGATCATGACTTAAGCCTGAAGGGATTGGAGCAAAAACAGCGGAAATAGTATGGTGACTTCCAACATTTTCAAACCTATAGCCCTCAATCAAACCAACAGAGACATTGTCTACGAGAAGATCGTTGATGTAATAGCCACCCATTGGGGTGAGCAGATAGCTCTGGGATCCACCATAAAGAATAGAGCTATTACCTTCAGGCGTAATGTACCCTCCCTCACCAGCAGTTGCCGTAATAGTCCATCCAGACTGAGAACTATCCAACGGAAAGCCATCTCGAACGTCAGCGATACCATCATTATCATCATCAAAATCACTGTTATTACCGATTTGATCCCCGTCTGTATCCAACCATTCACCACTGTCATTAGGGAAAGCATCTAAATGATCTAGAATTCCATCACCATCAGAATCTTGATGGACATAAGCAATGACATCAATAGAAAATGGAGGCAATGATTGACTATCATTTGCATCATTGACTGTTACGACAATACCGGAAGAACTCCCAAGATCAGTCTCCGTTGGGACACCACTCAATTCACCAGAAGATGGATTAAAAGTTGCCCAACTTGGCATATTCGCAACAGAATATGTGAGTGGATCACCATCGGGGTCACTCACTGTAGGGACAAAAGAATAACTTGCTGTTGCCATAACCGAGTCATTCGGAGTCCCACTGATCTGTGGAACACGATTGCTGTTAACAACCGTTATTTCAACGTTTTCAGAATCGCTCAGAGATCCATCCGTGACAGTAATCGTAACATTAAAGCTTCCGGCCTGACTGAAATCAGGGGTCCAACGGAAACGCTTCTGTACAATATCGAACTCGGCTCCTTCGGGAACACCAGAGGCATGAAATTCGAGACTGTCACCATTCTGGTCACTTGCTGAAGCAACAAAAGTCAACTCAGAATTCTCGGAAATAGATTGGGGGCCGATAGCTTCAAGAACAGGGGCCTCACTGCCATAACTAACGACAAACGTAACCGTTTCAGAATCACTGAGAGATCCGTCACTCGCTGTAAAGGTGATATCATAACTCCCCACCTGGTCATTTCCAGGAATCCAGTTCAGTGACTGAGTAACAGAATTGAAAACCGCCCCTTGAGGCAAATCTTCCACCACCACGCTGTATGTGATTGAATTATTATCAGGGTCAGTGGCATTGACAACCAGATCATAAGGTATTCCGCCAGTTAAGGCTTGAGTCACGATAGGATCTATAATTGGCGCACGGTTAACATTGGTGACATTAATCGTGACAAGTTCGGTGTCCTCATCTTCCCCGTCACTGACCTTAAAAGTCACACGAACAACGCGCATATTTTCGCTTGCTTGATACTCTGGAGTCCAACTAAATGAACGCGTTACCTCATCAAAAGAAGCCCCTTCTGGCAAATCTTCGACACTAAAACTTAGAGCATCATCATCTGGATCACTTCCTGAAATTGTAAACGCCAGATTTACATTTTCACCAATCGTTTGAGTTCCAATAGGATTTAGGACGGGAGACCGGTTAAGGTCAGCAACAGTGATCTGAACTGTTTCGGAAATGCTATCAATCCCGTCACTCACGGAAAATATGACGGAATAAATCCCTGACTGGCTAAAACCAGGAGTCCAAGTAACGTCACCCGACGTCGGATTAATTCCTGCTCCTGATGGTAAATTACTGGAAGAATAAATCAGAGTATCACCATCACTATCTGTCGCAGACACAGAAAAGTTCAGAGTTGCCCCTTCCAGAATTGATTGGTTTTGTATAGATGAAATAACTGGAACAGCATTGCCGCTACTAACCGGTGGGCTATGCACAATGTTTGAGTAAGTACTTTCATTGCCTGACGAATCATAGGCAATCACTGCAAAATAATGGTCTACATCATCCGGCAAACCATTAATAATATAAGTCTGAACATTTCCGACATCGATAGGAGAGCCTACCCCTTCAAGCGAAGCTGACGACTCCGTGTCATAGTAAACAGTGTACCCAGTTACTTCACTCGGACTGGCATCCCAAGAAAGGGTCACCGTCTTTGCCCATGCAGTGTTAGACAATGCGAGTACAACAACAATCAGAAGAATAACCTTTACATTCATCATTATTTTCATTTCTTCCCCCGATGCCCTTTCTCGAGTGACCAGATAAAAAATGCGCTCATCTACGATACCGAAGATGAGCGCATTATCTATCACCCAGAAATTCTGAGATCAGACACGCTACATTCCCTTCGGTAACCCGGCTATCCTGACAATCAGGACCCGCGGCTTTGCGTCGCCAGATCGCTCTGGGTTTGCCCTTTCGGAGACAGTTTGCTGTCTTTTTAAAAACTATATTCGCCCTATATTTGAAATTTAACCATGTATAAATAGTACCACAACAATAAAAAGCGCTCACCTCGTTGCCGAAGTAAGCGCTTTTCAAGTCATTTCCATCTAAGGAGCCTTGAAGAAGTCACTAAATCTTCTTCGGCAACCCGGCTATCCTGCAATCAGGACCCGTGGCTTTGCGTCACTGGATTACTCCAGCTTTGCCCTTTCGGTAGATAGCTATTCGCTAAATTTATTGAATGTTCGTTCTTAAAAGATATCCAAATACAATACAAAAATCAAGTCAAAAATGAAAAACCATTCATCTACTAGTATCCTAAAACATCAACACCAGACATTTCAAGCATGCTCACTAATTTTATTAGAGGAAGTCCGATGAGGGTATTATAGTCATCACCGGCCATTTTACCCATTAAAGCAATACCAAGACCTTCAATCTTAAAAGAGCCAGCACAATCAAATGCTTTTTCACGCTGTAAATAATTTAAAATCTGATCATCACTTAGTTCCCTGAAACTCACTGAAAAAGTTTCATAGTCAGTCTGGACAACACCACTTCGACTATCGACTATTGCCAGTCCTGTATAAAAACAGTGTGTTCGACCAACCATATGTTTCAATTGTTGAAATGCCGCTTGAAGATTTCCAGCCTTACCCATCGTCCGCTTACGTTGATCAACAAAGACCTGATCTGAACCTATGATCAACGCGTCAGGATAGCGAATAACAAGGCTCTGCGCTTTCCCAAGAGCAAGATGCCGCACCAAGAGAGCTGGGGCAACATGAGGGTCAATCTCTTCTATATAATCTGGGGCTGCAACCTCAAAAGGGAGTCCTAATTGCCTTAATAATTGCTGGCGATAAGGGCTTGTTGATGCCAGAATAATCTTTCTCATTCGCGATCCCTTTTAACCATTTCCATTAATATCAATCCTCCTTCTGAGCCTGAAAGGTTAACCCCTCTTGCAACTCTGCGCTAAATTTACCTCGAAGAGACTGGGGAGCCAGAACCCTCACATAAGGGATAAATGAATAGAGCCACGCCAAAATTTCTCGATCCCCACTTGCGCAGAAACGCAATATCAATGACCCATCGTTCCTCTCTTCGATCTGTTGATCCGGGTGCCAGATTCTCTCCCTAACTAAATGAGAAACCTCATTCCCAAAAAGGAGCACGAGGTCTTGCAACTCCCCCTCATCGATCAACCCAAAAGCGCTTCCCGTCAGCATTTGAACTTGATAGTCTTCTGGCACATCAAAACGTTCATCTTTAAGCTCGACCTTTTCTATACGCTCAACTGCAAAAAGTCTCAGGGCCCCTCGTTTATGTGCATACCCCCCGATATAAAGTCCATTCTTAAAAAAGAGCAAAGTGTAGGGATCAATCAGGTAGATTTCACGATCCCTTTTGGCCGGGTGGTAATGAATCACACACTGCTGCTGCTTCAATAACGCCTGACGTAACTCCTGTAAAGATTGATGCTGCTCTGAATAGTTTTTAAAACCGTGAAACCTTGGAGAAGAAGCCTCAGCGATGCGTTCGAGATGGGCAACACTTCTCGGCGGTAAATTAGAGTGTATTCGAGAAAAAATAGCTTCAAGATCGTCCTGAAACGGAGTCCCCTGTAAAAACTCCAACTGCCCTCGACAAAGATAGAGCGTCATGAGCTCTTCGAGAGAGAAAGTAATCGGGGGCATCTTACTGAAACCAGAAATAAAACTATAGAGGACATAGCCATCATCCTGACGTTCACTCACAAGTGGGTACCCTGCATCAATAATCGCCTGCAAATCGCGGTAAATCGTCCTGCGAGTCACCTGACACTCTTCGACAAGTTCATCTACAGTCGCACCATAGCGTGCTTCAAGAATCCGAATCAGATCATGAAGTCGCGACGCCTGACTGTATTTTTTGGGTGTCCGCCCCCGTTTCGGTGTCACTATTTGTTTTTTACCATCCATATTAAATCTCACTGAAAAGGACATCTAAAACAAGCAGGAGATTACCAGTATCAGAAGAACAACGCACTAAAAGATATAAAATATCAGTTTGATCTTTTATTTTTGCAACTAGTTATCGAGATTAACAGCCTGGAAACTTTAAATATGCGTTAAAAAACAAACTCTATCCGTTGTTTATATTTTCAAAAAATGAACCTCTCCCCTAGCCAAAACTCCTTCTAAACATTTACAATACTCAGCAGGTACTTAAACATTATTTTCAGGTAAATACATATGCCTACAACTGAAACCGTCATTGTCCTCGATTTCGAAACCACCGGCCTCTTCCCCAACAACGGAGATCGCATCATTGAAATCGGGGCGGTACTATTGCGTGATCAGGAAATTATCGATCGTTTTCAAAGCCTCGTTAATCCAGGCTTTTTAGTTTCGCGGGAGATTGAAACCATCACTGGCATTACCAATAACATGCTGAGTGACGCTCCAACTGCTCCGGAGATTATGGAAACATTTGTCAAGTTTATTGGCACCCGTCCTCTTGTCGCCCACAATGCTTCCTTTGATCGATCATTTTTGGACAAAGAGTTAGATCTCTTTGGTAAAAATCGTCCGTTAAATTTTGGCTGTACTCTACAAATCGCTAAGAGACTTTACCCCGACGTCATTAATTACAAGTTGGAAACCTTGGTGCACTACAAAAGAATACCGGTGGCCGATCAATTTCATCGAGCTCTTGCAGATGCTGAAATGGCAGCACGACTCTGGATTAAACTTATTGAAGATCTGAATAACCAATTCGGCTTGGATTATATTTCTTTTGATTTGATGAAAAAAATTGGCAAAATGAATAAGGAGAGTGCTTTTGATCTGCTAAAGAAAGAATCAGAAGAGACACGAACAGATCAAATTGACACAACTGGAAACCTCTTTGACTAATACCCAATAAAGGATTATCAGATGAAAATCAGTATTGAATATTGCAACCAGTGAGGTTATCGCCCACGAGCTGTCAGTTTGGCAGATAAAATAGAAAAACAATTCTCCATTAAAGTGGAACTGATTCCTTCAAGCGGTGGTGTTTTTGAAATCATAGTTGATAAAATTTTGATTTATTCAAAAAAAGAAACCGGCGAGTTCCCTTCAGAGACGGCGATTCTAAAACAAATCCATTAAACCTAGATCAGCCCGTTTGACTCTCAGCCAAAGCCCAGAAAGCACCGGCAGCTCCCTTTTGGAGGTTGCGCTTGCTGGAACATAAGCCGACAACATAAGGGTCCAACTGTGGCATCCGCTCGAGGATAACAACTTCATCACGAAACGGACTACGCTCTAGAACAAGTTGGGGAACAATACCAACCCCCCCACCAAGGTAAACCATCGGGATAATAGCTTCGTTTCCAGAAACTTCAGTGCTGATATTTGGAGAGATTCTATGCTCACTCAACCACTTATCCAAACGGCGCCGCGATAAGCCCGATTGAGGCAGAACCAGAGGAACCTGAGACAAATCGAGCTCTTTTTCTTCAATCCAATCGATGGAAGATATGAATTTTTGCGCGGCAATAAAAATCAGAGGTGTCGTCATGATTGGCAAGAATTCAACCCCTGAACTACGTCGTTCAGGTAAAGCTGCAACTGCAATATCAATTTCTCCCGATTCTATCTGTAGCACCGCTTTTTCTGCTGCACCCGTACGCAAATCCAATTGCACCTCTGGGTACGCTTTTCGATAGCCTTCTAGAAGATCAGGGAGCAGACTATAAACAGCGGTTATCGAAGCATAAATAGAAAGGGTTCCGACAAACTTTTGGCTGCCCGACAGCGTTCCATGAAGAGCTTGAAAATCAAGAACAGCCTTGCGAGCATAAGTGTAAAAGTGCTCACCCGAAGCAGATAATTGAACGGTTCGATTATCCCGAACAAAGAGAACTTGCCCTAGCTGATCTTCCAATCTCTGAATTGTTCGAGTCAATGCCGAAGGGCTTAAATTACACGCCTGGCTGGCACGACCAAAGTGCAGCAAGTCCGCAGTTGTTATAAAGATTTCGAGCTCACGAATATCCATAAAAAACTATCCACACGTTATTATTGCGAATCACACAACACAATATACACAATAAATCAATATACGCAACACAAGGATCCGTCTACAGTGCATCTCACCCAACAAAAACATCTAATTTTAAACATATAACATCAAACTTAAGGAGATACATCATGGGTCATAATTATTTCAATTCACTTCCTTTCAGTCGTAAATTACAAGAACTCGGGACCTGTCGCTTCATGGATGCGGATGAGTTTAACAGTGGTTGTGACTATGCTAAGGGCAAGAAAATTGTCATCGTCGGCTGTGGCGCACAAGGCTTGAATCAAGGGCTAAACATGCGCGACAGCGGTTTGGATGTCTCCTACACCCTGCGCAAAGAGGCAATCGCCGAAAAACGTCAATCCTACCTCAGCGCAACGGAAAATGGCTTTACCGTTGGAACTTATGAAGAGATGTTACCAACAGCAGATATTGTCATGAACCTTGCTCCAGACAAGCAACACACAGATGTTGTCAATACTGTTGTTCCTCTGATCAAAGAGGGTGCGACATTTTCATATGCGCACGGCTTCAACATTGTTGAAGAAGGAACGGAGATCCGTCAAGACCTGACTGTTATCATGGTTGCTCCAAAGTGTCCTGGAAGTGAAGTTCGTGAAGAATACAAACGCGGCTTTGGCGTCCCAACCCTGATTGCTGTCCACGGTGAGAATGACCCGAACGGTGACGGACTAGAAATTGCCAAAGCTCTATGTTGTGCGCAAGGCGGCAACCGTGCCGGTGTGCTGGAATCATCTTTTGTAGCAGAAGTTAAATCCGATTTGATGGGCGAACAAACCATCCTCTGCGGAATGTTGCAGGTTGGATCGCTGCTCTGTTTTGACAAAATGGTTGAAGATGGCATTGACCCCCAGTGGGCCGTCAAACTGTTACAATATGGCTGGGAAACGATTACTGAAGCCCTCAAGCATGGCGGTGTGACCAATATGCTTGATCGTCTCTCAAATCCTGCAAAAATGGAAGCATTTGATCTTGCAGAAGAACTTAAAGAAATTATGCGACCTCTCTTTGAGAAACACATGGATGATATCCTTTCCGGTGATTTTTCGAAAACCATGATGGAAGACTGGGCCAACGATGATAAAAACCTCCTGATGTGGCGGGAACAAACTGGTCAAACTACTTTTGAAAAAACTGACGCTGCCGGAAACATTTCTGAACAAGAATTTTTCGACAAAGGTATTCTGATGGTTGCCATGGTTAAGGCAGGTGTTGAGCTTGCTTTTGAAACTATGGTGATTTCTGGTATTGAGCCAGAATCAGCTTACTATGAATCACTCCATGAAACCCCGCTGATTGCAAACACAATCGCCCGCAAGAAGCTCTATGAAATGAATCGGATTATTTCAGACACCGCAGAATATGGTTGTTACCTATTTGCCCATGCGTGCGTGCCGCTTCTAAAAGACTTTATGACCTCTATTGATACCGATGTGATCGGTAAAGGGCTCCAAACGAAAGATACTCAGGTTGACAATCAGGACCTTGTAGAAATTAATGCTGAGATCCGAACCCATTTAGTTGAAGAAATTGGTGAGGTTTTACGTGACGCCATGCAAGGGATGCAAGCTATTGTTTGAAATTTCTCATCGCAAGTTGCATAACCACACATGTTATGATAGAGTATGACTTACATGGAAATTACTTAAAGGAGGCAACATGAATGTTTCGGAGCCACCACAGGTGTTTAGTTGAACTTTTTGTAAACTTGTTAAGTAAGTCACCAATAAATAATTAATCTACAAAGCCTCGGTGCAAACCGAGGCTTTTCCTTTTTAATGAAAACAAGAACTCATATGAGAGTCACTAGGATCAATTGATGACGAACGGTAATGACATAACAAACGACGAAATGCGCGAACAACTTGTAGAAAAAATGCGTGCTGAAGAAAAACAACGCCAATCAGGTTACAGGGAGCTTGCATTAAAACTATTCCCCCATGTTTGTGGGCGTTGTGGGCGCGAGTTTGAAGGGAAGAAGCTCAAAGAATTAACTGTACATCACCGAGATCACAATCATGACTACAACCCTCAAGACGGCAGAAATTGGGAGCTTTTATGCATTTACTGTCATGATCACGAACACACCCGTAGCATACAAAACCAACGCTCAACCGAAGCAACATCCCAAAACAACCAGCCAAGCCTCGTTCACTCCCCATTTGCACAGTTACAAAGTAAGCTTAAAGTTGATTAGCGATTAAAACCATCACAAAAAATCATTTCCCTTTTCATATCAGACATACTTTCCCTAAAAATTAAAGTCCTTGACTTTTATTAACCACACCTTATTATCAAAGATGCATATAAC
>JADGDX010000050.1 GCA_016744675.1 Desulfuromusa sp.
ACCTAGAAGTGGTAAAGTCGAGTATTAAAATCGAAGCAATTTCTGTTTTGTAGTGCTGATATTGCTCAACAAATCAGCCTCTGAATATTTCTCTAGGGAGGGCGGGGACAACTGCCCTCTCCGCTCTTAATTTAACCAAAAGAAAAAATTCCCCGTACTCATTGGTGTAAATATTCTGCTCAGCCAAAGCGTCTTTTGGAAAATCTACACAAGCAGCAGTGACCTCCTTCTCAAACACACCATCACTAAACAAAAGATTCATCCTAGTGAGAGAAAGAGCTGAAACACATCAATCACATTGCGTTATATGTAGTCGCTCAAACGTGAACTCACAGTCCTTATCGGACGTGGTCAAACCTTTAAATAGCATCTTCCAGCCATTCAAAAAGTCCATGGACATTTGCGAACCATTTTGACCTGATATTTGATATTGAGGGTAAAACACTTTCTGAGCATAATTGCTCCATGCCATGACTTCTTAGTTTTGCATGAGATGCTCTACATAATAGAAGCTAAGCGACCTGTGATCCCTACCGTTTTCTTGCCTAAAAAATTGCTAACATGTATGTTGCAATACAATTTGAAAATTCTCTAAAAAGGGGGAGTAGCAAATACTCCTTTATAAGTGTTACCTGTTGGGAGCCTCTATGCACATTGAATCAATAAAATTAAAAAACTTTAAAAGTTTTCGCAATGCAGAGATGCTAGATATTCCGAAATTCTGCGTTATTGTCGGAGCCAATGGCAGCGGGAAATCTACACTATTCAGTGTCTTTGAATTCTTACGCGAGGCTTTGAACAGCAATGTTCACACTGCTTTGGTTAAAATAGGTGGGAGTAAAGGCTTTCAAGAAGTAAGAAGCCGCTCATCCAGTGGAAATATTGAAATTGAAATTAAGTTTCGTGAGAATGATGATTCTCCGTTGGTCACATATTTTCTTTCTGTAGGCGAGAAGAACGGTCACCCTGTGGTCACCCGTGAAATCTTGAAATATCGTAGGGGTAGTGGTGGACAACCTTGGCATTTTTTAGATTTTGCCCATGGTGTTGGCACGGCGGTGACCAATGAAGTAGATCAGGTAACCGACGTTAAAGAGTTAGAACGAGAGCAGCAAAAACTTAAATCACCTGAGATTTTGGCGGTAAAGGGTTTGGCACAATTTGAGCGTTTCCCGGCTGTGGTTGCGTTGGGAGCCTTAATTGAAAACTGGCATATTTCTGACTTCCATATTAGCCGAGCGCGACCAGAGCAAGAGTCCGGTTATGCAGAGCATTTGTCTCGTGAAGGTGAAAATCTTTCTTTAGTGACAGAATATTTGCATACACGGCATCCTAAGACTTTTAATAAAGTGATAGAAAAACTCAAAGAACGCGTGCCCGGGATAACCTCTGTTGATGCCAAAACTACTGAAGAGGGACGAGTCTTGTTACGCTTTCAAGATGGGACGTTTGAAGACCCCTTTTTGGCACGTTATGTTTCAGATGGAACTATCAAGATGCTTGCCTATTTGATCCTCTTGTATGATCCTTCACCTCACCCACTACTCTGTGTAGAAGAGCCTGAAAATCAACTTTACCCTACTTTGCTTTGGGAGTTAGCCGAAGAGTTTCGAACTTATGCCGAGCGTGGCGGACAGGTATTTGTTTCTAGCCATTCGCCAGATTTTCTTAATGCTGTCCAGTTACACGAAGTGTACTGGCTGATTAAAGAACAGGGGAGTACATCGATAAAGCGTGCCAAAGACGATAGTCAAGTAGCTGCTTTTATTGCTGAGGGCGACCAAATGGGTTACCTCTGGAAGGAGGGTTTTTTTGGTGGGGTTGCCCCACAATGAGAAACTTAGTCTTTTTCCTTGAGGAGCCTTCCGCAAAGGAAATGTTAAAAGGCATGCTTCCTAATTTATTACCGAAAGATGTCATGGTTCAATATGTAGTATTTGAAGGAAAGCAAGACCTAGAAAAACGCGTGCCTATTCGGTTGAAAGCATGGCTACAACCTGATTGCTTGTTCGTGATATTAAGAGATCAAGATAGCGGAAATTGTGTTGAAATAAAAAATATCCTTGTCCAAAAATCGATCAAAGCTGGAAAACCGAATACACTTGTGAGGATCGCTTGTCATGAGTTAGAGACATTTTATTTAGGAGACCTTTCAGCTGTTGCTAGAGCAATAGGCCCTGCAAAGTTAACAACCCTGCAGGGAAAAGCAAAGTACCGCAATCCAGACCTTTTGGAAAATCCAGCACAAGTGCTTAAAATGATTTCGCCACAATACCAAAAAGTTTCAGGATCGCGTGCTATTGGATCTACTTTAAATATTAACAACAATAGATCGGGAAGCTTCAATGCCCTTGTTAGTGGAGTTCGTCGATTGGTAGAAGCTGATGCGTGACAAAATTAGGTTTGTCATAAATCAGTTCCTGAGTGATTAGGCATCATTGTCAAAACTAGTAAGTTTTGAACGCATACTAATCGGTACACACGATCTCACTTTACAATACCTCTCAGATGAAGTCTGAATCACTACACATTATGATCATGCCCGGTCTTGTGAAGATAATATTCATAACCCCCTTCATAAGGGATCATCACACCATGGTCAATCTCGAACACCCGCTCAACCAATGAACGAAGAAAATGGCGGTCGTGACTCACCAACAATAAAGTTCCTGTAAAGTTTCGCAATGCATCAAGAAGAACCTCACGTGACTGGATATCCAGATGGTTAGTTGGTTCATCCAAAATCAAGAGATTGAGAGGTCGACCTAGCAGAGTTGCCAATACCAGTCGTGACTTCTCTCCACCAGAAAGCTTATCGACCCGTTTGTCGACATCATCACCCTGAAATAAGAATGCCGCACAAAGATTGCGTAGCACACCGATGGTCTGCTGTGGCAGGGCATCCTGAACCGTCTCAAAAACAGTCTTCTTGGGATTAAGCACTTCCATCGAATGTTGGCTGAAATAACCAGAGAAAACATTGGCACCAATCGTCACGGTTCCCTCAGTAGGATCAGTCAAACCAAAGAGGGTTTTGAGAAAAGTTGACTTCCCCGCTCCGTTGACCCCAACCACAGCAATTTTATCGCCGCGCTTGACCATTCCTGAAATCCCTGAAAAAACGGCTTTATCAGCTCCACCATCGAGCGACCAAACCTTCCCAAGGGACTGCATCGCAACCACATCATCTCCACTTCGTGGTGGAGGAGAGAATTCAAACTTGACGGTCTTCTGTTCCGGAGGAAGCTCAATTCTTTCGATTTTTTCTAGCTTCTTTACCCGCGATTGAACTTGAGCTGCATGAGATGCTCGGGCAGCAAACTTAGCGATAAAATCTTCTTCCTTGGCAAGCATATCCTGCTGCCGTTTATGACTTGCTACCAACTGTTCGCGACGAATATCGCGTTCACGCAGATAGAAATCATAATTGCCGGCATAACTGGTAATCGTACCATTGCCCACTTCAACAATCCGGGAAACGAGCCGATTCATAAAGTCACGATCGTGACTCGTCATCGCCAACGCTCCTTCAAAATCGTCCATCAACCAGTTTTCCAGCCAGACAATCGATTCGACATCCAAGTGGTTAGTCGGTTCATCAAGGAGTAAAACGTCGGGGCTTAAGGTGAGAATTCGCGCCAGAGCAATACGCATTTTCCACCCACCGCTAAAACTCTCAACCGGACGACCATAATCATCCGGCCCAATCCCAAGGCCAGTGAGAACCGCCTGAGCACGTGATTCCAAATCGTACCCGCCGCGATGCTCAAACTCTTGCTGCGCATTGCCATAGCGTTCCAGCAACTGTGCCATCTCATCGTCAGATAATGGATCACACATTTGTAATTCCATTTTAGCGATATCCTCGCCAAGGGCAACCGTTGCTTCAGATGCGGCTACGACCTCCTCTAAAGCACTGCGCCCTGACATATCCCCAACATCTTGAGAAAAATAGCCAACAACCGTTTTTTTAGCGCATGAAACTTCGCCACCATCCAGACCTTCTTCACCCGTAATCAGGCGAAATATAGTCGACTTCCCCGCACCATTAGGTCCAACCAGACCCGTTCTGCTCCCAGGAAGAATTTGAAAACCAGCATTTTTGAACAAAACACGACTGCCGTGTTGTTTCGTAATATTTGTCAGATGAATCATAGTATCCCTCTCAATAAAAAGCCTTGCCCTGTTAACATGCCGCGAATTCATGGGCAAGGAAAAACGCTTATGACACACCGTGACCTCAACATTTGATCGATCACATTATTACCAAAAAGCATCATAACCTAAGCATAATACATGAGCGAAAGAGAACTGTTAGGAATGAAGGAGAATAACATGCTGGTAATCTGTGATGATAGCGAGGGGAACAATGACCGACTTTGTCTAAATAGATAGTAAGGCGAGATACTCCCAGCAGAGGAACCTATGGCGCTTAATAATTAGCTGACGTCTGAAACACAATTAAGAATGAAGCTCTTTTTTGATGGCAAGGGCAAGTTCGTGAAGAGAGTAAGGTTTTTTGATATAAGCACCAGCACCCAAGCTCTGTGCGCGGTGAACATCCTTACTTTCCGAAAAACCACTCGCAATGAGAGCTTTCTGTTGAGGGCGCAGGGTTTTTATCTCTTTAAATGTCTGGTAACCATTTATCCCCGGTTCCATCAGCATATCGAGCAATAAAAGATCAGCCGTATCATGACGGAGAAATTCGATTGCTTCTTCACCACTTGAAACCACGGACGTTCGATAGTTTAAATCAGCAAGTAACTTTTCAGCCAAGTCACGGATCGCCTTTTCATCATCAACGATCAGGATGTGCTCTCCATTCCCCTGAAGGTCAGCCTCCTTCGATGCAAAAGATTGCGCTATCTCCTGACATTCAGTCGCAGGAAAGCAAAGGACAAATCGGCTCCCCTCACTCAGTTGCTCAACATTAATGACCCCTTGATGCTCCTCAAGGGTATTCCAAACAACGGCCAATCCCAGACCGGTTCCACTATGTCCTAGCTTTTTCTTAGTATAAAAAGGTTCAAAAATATGATCAATATCTTCAGCAGAGATCCCCGGTCCAGAATCGGTGACCGAAAGCTGGATCACCTTATTCTCCCGATTCCCTCCCTTGCTAACATGACAATGATTTTCTGTTTTAATTGTCACTTTGCCTACCTGAGTCGCTTCTGCCGCATTGATAATCAAATTCATGATGGTTTTTTTAATATGGATCTCGGAACATGACATATTGGCAAGTTGGGGGCTCAGCTCTAGCTTAAATTCAACCTGAGGGAATCGTTCAGCCAAAGCATATTGCTCAGGCGAAGACATATATTCGGTAACAATACGATTGAGATTTGAGATAGACCTATCTGAAGCGGCATCTCTTGAGATTGTCAACAAGTCAGCAACAACATCAGACGCCCTGCGTCCCGACTTATGGATTTCTTTCAAATAATTCTGTAAAGGGCTGTCGGCTGGGATTTTCCTCATCATCAAATCAGAATAACCTACGGCTCCGGCCAGGATATTATTCAGATCATGGGCAACGCCTCCTGCAAGCAGCCCCAACGCCTCCATTTTTTTAGCACTGTGAACCTGTTGCCGAAGAAGATCTTTTTCCTCTTCTGCTTGAATTCTCTCTTTAAACTCAACTTCAAGTTCGGTCGTCCTATCACGAACCTGACGATGCAACATTCTGTTCCACTGCAAAATAACAAAAACAATCAGCAGGAGAAAGACGACCGCCGTTGCAGCAAGAAACAACGGTGAAGGACGCCATGTGTCATTTCCAAGAGAGATCCAATTATCTAATACCGCTTTCTTTTCTTCGTTTGAAACTGCAGCCATCCCTTTTTCCAGAATTGACGTCAACAAAGGCCAATCGGAACGATTGGCGAAAGAAAGGTCAAAAACAAAATCGGTATCTTGAGTCACTTTAAGGTTGCTGATCCCATCTTTTCGAATGTAGTAGGATGCTGAAGCGAGATTGAGAACCATAGCATCGACTTTTCCAAATGAAACCTGCCGTAACCCAGAAGAAATGTCAGGCACCACGACCAGAGGGACGTCGGGATAAGCTCTGACCATATATTCGTGATCAGCGTAACTTGAAACAACAGCAACGCTTTTTCCTTTTAACTCCGCCAGGCTCGGGAAGTTTGTTGCCGAATCTCTGACTAAAACAACGGCAGGAAACTCAACATAGGGTTTGGTAAACGTCATATACTCAAATCGCTCTGGCGTCGGAACTGCAGCACCAAACATATCAATCTGACGACTTTTCCCCTGCTTAATCACTTCTCCCCAACTTTCAAGGCGAACAATTTCAAATTTCAGCGGTAATTTTGTTTCAAGAAGTCGGATGAAATCGGCCGCAATTCCACGGTAGTTTCCATCTTTATCAATAAACTCTATCGGTGGAAAATCGGGGTCGGGGGCAATACGAATAACAGGATGTTCTTGAATCCAGTGTAATTCTTCTGCAGAAAGGTCTAGCTCCTGAGAAGTGGAACAATAAGAAGTTGTAAAACCGACAAGTAAGAATAGGATCACACAAAAGATAGTGAGGGAAAAGCGGGTAGGAAAGATGACACAAAATCTATTCATTAAAACCGATACCCTTTTAGGTCAAAAGGTCAAGAGCCCCCCCTCTCTTTGCTTAAAAAAATGATACGAATATCCTACACCACTTCCTCAACACTTGTTAGTTCTTTCTTATTTTTGACCGCCGCGCCTTGGTAGCAAGAATCGATAACCATCGTAACGGAGAACGGCCCCATCTGCAGTAATCAATTCAAGTCGAATTTGATCGGTCACACTGTCTCCCTCGCGAAGAATCTGATCATTCAACTGCACCAAGCTTGCCGTGGCATCATCGCGATTATACGCATGTAGCGACATCTTCAGAGAAGGAATTTGTCCCTGGATTGTCACTGGTAATTGTTCAAAATGATATATTTTCTTTTCATTGCGCGGTAGCGGAAGAGCTTTGATCGTCGCTTGTTTTTGCTCGACCACAATAGGAGCATTATCTTTCTTGGGGAGGTCCGCTTGCGTAGAAGAAGTAACGACTGGAGCTATCTCTTGTGGTTGTTCTACTGGCTGCTCCCATGAGCCAAAGAACCAGACAAGAATGACCGCATTGATCAATAAAAGAAGAAGTACCCCCACAATCCATGAACGAGACCTGTCATTTTTTCGCGGGCTAAGATCCAGAATTGAAGGGCTCGCTTGGCCACTTTTTCTTCTGCGCTTGTTTTCCGATTTTTTTAATGCTTCAAGAATAAACGACATCGTTACTCATCCATTATTTCACTGAATCTGAACCAGGCGACAATCGATTAACTGTCTCTGTCATCTCATGCCCTTCTGTCCCATTCTGCCCAGAAGGAGAAATAAACAAAAGAACAAGAAAAACAAAACTAAGAACAAGAACGACACTTAAAAATGCAACCAACATCCACTGTTGAGTACCACTCACCCTTGATGTTCCCGCTCCCTTTTTTCCAAAAACCTCCTGTGCAGCCTGACTTAAAGTTTTTGGACTGACACTATTCTCATCACTGACAAAAGCGCCAAGAAGTGCACGATCACAAAGCAGATTGATGACGCGCGGGACGCCAGACGTCAATTTGTAGAGCTTGTTGATTGTCTGAACCGGGAAAAGAGGCCGTTCAACACCAGCAACGGCCAAGCGATGAGTCAGATAGCCCTCAATCTCGTCACGTGAAAGAGGCTCTAAGTGGTAACGCGCTGTCACTCGCTGAGCTAACTGGCGTAACTCAGACCGTTCCAGCATCTCATTGAGTTCAGGCTGTCCCAGCATAATAACCTGTAATAATTTTCTTTTATCGGTTTCCAAATTGGTCAAAAGGCGAATTTGCTCAAGGACATCAACACGCAAATTCTGTGCTTCATCAATAATCAGAACGGTTTGTTTTCCCTGTCCATGCGCATCAAGAAGATAGTGGTTAATGCGATCGATAAAAACCTTAACACTAGAATTTCCAAGCGGATAAGAAATCTCAAGTTCATCACAGATCGTTTCGAGCAGTTCAATAACGCTCAATTTAGGATTTAAAATAAAAGCGATTTCTGAATTTTCTGGGATCTGCCCCAACAAACAACGACAAACGGTTGTTTTTCCCGTGCCGACCTCTCCCGTCAATAAGACAAAGCCACTATCTGCTTTCATCCCGTAGATCAGATGAGCCAGCGCTTCACGATGCCGATCACTCATATAGAGAAATTGCGGATCAGGAGCAATGGAGAAAGGATCTTCTTTGAGGCCAAAGTATTCTTTATACATAACGATGCAAATCTTCAAAAAGAATTAAAGTACGGGTGGGTATCGATATAACATAAACATCCCAACTCGGTCAGCCTAAAGATAGCAATTAAGAGTCAAATCACAAAAAGTTGAGGAATAGAAATTGACAGCAATGATTCATAGAAAATAAGACAAAAAAAACCCGCGACCAGGAGGGGGATCGCGGGTAAATATTCTGAGAGGTTTTCGTAAGTTTTTTATAAACAACCTTTTGCCTGCCACAACAATTGGTTGATGATTCATTTATAACCAATTAGGTAATCTTTGTCAACATAAAATATAACTATTTTTGTAATATTTATTACATTCTCCAATTCCGCGCCCTTTTTCACACCCTCGTGTAATAGTTTCGTAAAAGACAGGGGCCCCATCACCCTTCCCTTAACGTTCATGTCATAATAGGAAAATCAACGAAAGTTTTTCCTGCAGGAGCCTTGCTTTATGGCTAAATGGGCAAAAAAAACGAATTACAGTATCGGTGAAGAAATAGCGAATAGTGTCACTCACGGGGTTGGAGCATTGCTTTCAATCGGTGGTCTCGCAGTATTAGTTGGCTTTTCCAGTTTACGTGGAAATTCATGGCACATTACCAGCTGCAGTATCTTTGGCAGCACCCTGATCCTCCTGTATATCGCCTCAACTCTTTATCACAGCATCCCACTGCCAAACATTAAAGGGATCCTCAGACAGATTGATCACTCCGCCATCTATCTGCTAATTGCCGGAACCTATACGCCTTTTCTACTGGTCAACTTACGCGGTCCTTGGGGCTGGTCACTCTTTGGCACCATCTGGGGAATTGCTCTTCTCGGTATCATTTTAAAAACAACATCATTTGGTCGACGACCTGGGATTTCCTTGGCTCTTTATCTGATCATGGGTTGGATTATCATCGTAGCGTTCAAACCCATGCTGGCGGCCATTGATCAAAAGGGGCTGGAACTCCTCCTCTTTGGTGGGCTCGCCTATTCGAGTGGGATAATATTCTATGTTTGGGAAAAACTCCCCTACAGCCATGCCATCTGGCACCTATTCGTCATGATGGGAAGCTGTCTTCACTTTTTTGCAATTTTATTTTATGTGATCCCCAGCTGAGGGGAAAATTCTCTCAACTATAAATAGGGACACTCCCCAGTTTTCCGGTGATTCTGAAGAAAATAAGGATCCCGATACGGGGTTCACACAGGGCAATATTGACTTGCATGTCGACATCGGGGTTACCGAAAATAAGCAATCTGAGATCGCTACTGGGGGGAAACTCAATATTAAGTCAGGCGGTAAAACTTCACTGACTGATACTAAAGTCAAAGCCACCGGTGGGGGTGATATCAAGGCCGGAGGTGGCACGGATCGCAAGGCTCTGTAACCGGTAAGGCTGATGTTTTAGGTAGTTTATAATTAATGGTTGAATGTTGGAAGAGAGGGGCAGGTTGCTATGGAAAAGCAGCCTGTCTTCAAAAAAGCAGATTGCTGAGGTTGATCTTTAGGTATTTTTCTGCAAGATGATTGTTCTGTGATACCCATATCCCAGCATATGTAATTCATCTAATTATTTTAAATAAAATAGCTAACAATGTTGTTATTTTGTAGTGCTACCGTTTTTTGGCAAAGAGATATGCTTGAAAACTGCATATCTTAAATGTTAGTTACACAATTTGGGTACAGGCTCAGAGAGTGTTTCGCTTGCTCGGCCATGATTAAAAAATACACCCTTGATAAGATTCAACGTCGCTTGAATCAAAGGATCACTCTCTCGTTCAGACAGAGTGTTGATACATAGGGTGATATTTGCAGAGTCTTGCTCCCAAATATGGACAATTCCTTTGGCGGCTAGTTGGTCAGCATATCCTTGCCGCATAACGCCAACCCCTTGACCGGATTGCACCAGATTCGTAACCACCGATTCATCTTCGGCAATAATCATCTTTTTGGGCGGTAGATAATGGCCTATCTGTTTCTCTAAATGGCTATAAAACGGACAATTACGGGTGCCCCATATCCACGTGAGGGTGGCAATATCATCCCAAGTTGCGTGTTCTGCAGTGGGGAGTAAAGAGAATGGAATTACAATTCTGATTGGTACCATAAACAGAGGTATCGAGGTGATTCCTGGTTCTGAAAGAGTGTCGTAGGTAAATCCAAAATCTATAGTCCCGGTGCGTAGAAGTTCCACCGTCTGCAAGGTTTGGGTCGGCATATAGGTCATTTTTACATTCGGTAAAATTGCTGTAAACTCTCGGTTCAGGTCAGTTACCTGCAAAAAACCGGGATCGGTGTTAATTCCCAAGCAAAGCCTTCCCACATACTCATCACGCATCCTTAACGCTTGGCGTTTGACCTCATCCGCAGCGTGCAAGGCACGAGCCGCATATTCCAACAGTGCTTCCCCTTTGCCGTTAAGCTCCATTCCACGTGGTTTGCGGGTGAAAAGTGGGAAACCCATCTCATCTTCTAATGCCGCAATCTGTGAAGACAAGGCAGACAAACTGATATGCATCGCAGCAGCTGCGCGAGTCATGTTACCGGTGTGGGCAATAGTGACAAATGATGTAAGTTGATACAACTCCATGCTACCTCCACAAAGAGCATTCGATTTTTTCGAAGGCTCACTTGGGAAAAGGATAATAGTAAAACTTATAAATGTCGAGTATAGATATTGGGATTTTTGTGAGAAACCAACGCCTTGAGGAGAAATTGATGCAGCAAAAAATCGGCTGGCTGACATTGTCAGGGTTGATTATCGGGCCGATACTTGGTTCCGGTATTATTATTTTGCCGTCGATGGTGTTTGCAATTGCCGGAGATTGGGCTCTTCCTGCATGGTTGTTGATGGTCGTGGTCAGTCTGTTTTTTGCCTACATCTTCTCATGGCTCACTATTTTGGTGCCTGGTGATGCTGGTGTCAGCGGTGCAATCGAGCTGGCGTTTGGTACACGTGCAAAGCTGCTGGCTTCTTTCTATCTTATCGGTGCAGGGTTGTTCGGTCCGGTAGCAGTGTTAATGATAATTGGCGAGTATTTTGCCCCAGTTATTGGCTTGCCGGTGGTTCCTGTGGCATATGGAAGTTTGGCGGTCTGTTTGTTTCTTATGCTTCGACGGATCACCTCCATTGGCAAAATTGCTTTTGTCCTCTCCACTGTCAGTGCGGTAACGCTGCTTCTAGGGGGGATTGCAACCTTACTGACCAATACCCGCACGGTCGAAACCTTTGTACCTTTTGAACTGCAGCCATTTGGTTACGGGCTGTTGTTGCTTTTTTGGATTATTGTTGGTTGGGAAGTAATTGGCAATTACAGTGGCGATGTTGCTGACCCTCAGCGGTCATTCCCCAAAGCCGCAATTTTTAGTGCTTTGGTGATTGCGGCAGTGGATCTAGTGGTGGCGGCCGCGGTGCAGTTTGTGCAAGTTCCAGCCGGTGAGAGCCTCAACCTTGCCCATATTCTCACGCCACTATTCGGTAGTGGTGCCGTCACCTTTATTGGGATATTGTCCCTACTGCTGTGTATTAATACCTACCTTGTCTTTATCGGCAGTATCAGTCGTCTGGCAAGCAGTATGGCTCGCGAGGGTCATCTTCCCCGAATTTTTTCATTCCGCAACGGCAATGATGCCCCCGCGGCAGGGATAGTTTTCTATACGGCATGGCATGCAGTGTTGCTGTTTGTCTATTCCCGGGGGCTAATTGGCGTCGAATTTATGGTTGCTCTAGCAGACGGATTTTTTATCGCCAACGCAACCATTGGTATCCTTGCAGGAATGCGTTTGTTCCATCAAAAAACCTTGAAAATTGGTGCCGGTATCCTTGCTCTGCTGTTTGTTTTGATCCTGTTATTTTCACACAGCGTGGCAATATTGACGATTTTTGCTCTGGCTATCGTTATTCTGTTGGTTCCGGTGCGCGACAAAACAATCCGTGCTCAACGCAAAATACCTTGTCTTAAATGACACGTTCTGGAGTGGTACAAGTTAGAACCAGAGCAAGGGGAAAATTTTACGCCCTTACGTAATGGTTCTACGTTTGTGGGTGAGAAATATTATGAAGTTTTGTTGCTAATATAGATTTGTTTTTTGTCAAGATATAGAGGCTGTGTGATTTAATATGGGGAGTGTCCCTAGTTGTTCTAGTTGTTCTTGGCAGCTTAAGTCGCTCACCACCTCCATCCCGTTGTTTTGATTGGAGATCCGTCTCGCTCCCATAATTGTTGTGCGATGATCCAAAGGGATCAGCGCCGGATTCTGCCCCTTCCCCGAGCCCGCAACTAACTGTGGTCAGCGTAAGTAGCTGAACCGCGATGTCTTGAATGGGACGGCATAAGGGTACGAAAGTGTTTCCAGGTGGCAGGGACTACCGAGTGAACAAAGATCGGCTCCCTGCATAAAGAGCCTCGATAAGTGTTTGGAGCAGAATTCAAAATCTGCAGCCAGTTATGAAGCCCAAGTCAGAATCTGGATGATTCGTGGTTGATCAGTCGCTTGTCAAAGAACGAAAGGAGCTACTTCTTTTACGTTAATGGATTTTTTTACTCTTGACCAACGGGGGCCTGATAAGTGTTAGATGTGTTCTTTGGTTATTATTTTCATCATTTCATTTCCGCCATGCTGGAATTCGTATGGAACAATTTCTATAGATATCTTATGCTCCATATTTTTCAAATGATTTTCGATTTCTTTGATATACGCATATTTGTTTCCTGCAAGAG
>JADGDX010000051.1 GCA_016744675.1 Desulfuromusa sp.
ACTTGAGACAGAAAAACTACTCTTCCGCTATTCAAAACCTGCAAGAAGGGATGAACGGTTCCAAAGCAGATGCTTTACTTAATAATTATCTCGCTGCAGCATATTTTTCACAGAAGAAACCTCAATTGGCTATCGCTGCATTGCAGAAAGCTAAAGAGGATAACCCGGACTACTTGACTCCTTATTTTAATATTGCGTCTTACTATGCATCTCAATCTGAATACGATAAAGCGATTGAAGAATATCAGCAGGTTGTCACTAAGGATAATCAGAATATCAAGGCACTCTTGGGCATTGCTGCCTTATATAACGTTCAGGGAAATGATTCTGGTTCAGATAAGGTCTATGGTCAGATTGAAGCAACTGGCACAGAGCAGGGTTTTGTTGCTGCAGCACGTTATCAATTAAAGAAGAAAGATCTTGCAGAGACTCTTGCCATAGTTAACCGTGGCCTTGAAGAACATAAAGCCTCTGCAGCTTTGTTAGAGCTAAAAGGGGGACTCCACCTTCAGGAAGAGAAACTTGACCAAGCCGAATCGGCTTATACGCAATTGTCAGGAGTTTCTCCCGAACGTGGGAATAGTTTGCTAGTTCGTCTTTACTTAGTAAGTGACCAGGCAGATAAGGCTAAACAATTAGTTGATGGATTAATGGCTTCTTCTGCAGACAAAGAATACCCCTATCTTCTGTCTTCGGGGTTGCTACGCGGTCAGAAGAACCTTAGTGCTGCTGCTGATGTCTTAGAAGGTGGAATTTCTACAGTCGCCAATCCAACACGTTTACAAATGCAATTGGGACGTGTCTATGAGCAAAGTGGAAAACCTCAACAAGCAGAGCAGCTTTACCAGAGAATTATTGAAACTTCCCCACGTTTTTCCCCGGCTTACACTTCATTGGGCCTCTTGAATGAGCTGGATGGTAAAAAGGGCGAAGCTCGCGATTTTTATCTTAAATCGCTTAAGTATGACCAAAAGAATGTTCCAGCGCTAAATAATCTGGCCTACCTATTGATGGATAATTTTGGGGAAAAAGAAAAAGCACTCAATTATGCCATGAGTGCCTATCGACTTCAGCCGAATGATCCAAGAATTATGGATACTCTTGGGTATGTTTTGGTCAAAAATAATCGGTCTAAAGATGCATTGAACCTGCTTGAAAAGTCCCATGAACTTCTCCCGGATGTCCCTGCCGTTGCATTGCATCTAGCGATGGCGCAGATTCAGGCTGGAGATAGCTCGTCAGCTAAAGTTTTATTGGATAGCGTTGTTAATAGAGGTACAGCGATTGAATCGAAACAAGCGAAAGAGCAACTGAAAAAAATTAAGTAACCGATACTTTATAGCCACTGGTAAGGCAATTTCTATGATCATCAGACCCAAATATTTTATCATTATAGCGGACATTGTTTTTGCCTATTTTTGTCTTGTCGGTGCATATATTCTTAGGTTTAGTTCTTTTTCTGCCTTTGATAGTTTTCTAATGGTCGGATTTTTTAAACTAATCTGTTACTTAGCTGTGATTATTTTTTCGACTTATCTCTTTGAACTTTATGAGAGACAGAAGTTTTTTAGTCGCAAATTTCTTTTTTATCGTAGTGGTTCTGTTGTCCTTTTTGCTTTTTTTCTTTTATCTGCAATTTTCTATCTCTTTCCTTCTCTACAATTTGGACGAGGGTTGTTATTTCTCTCTATTATCCTTTTTGGCTGTTGTCAGCTTGGGACTCGATTACTTATCCGTAAGTTCTCTCATTCTGCGCAATTTGCAACCAGAATTCTAATTATAGGAGCCGGAGAGTTAGCGCAGAAAATATCTGAGATTGTTCCTCAAGATCAGAACGTTCATAGCTATGTTCGATTTGTCGCTTGTACTGAAAAAAAGCCTGTTGTCGATCCAGAGCTCATTGTTGGGCATATTTCTGAGATTGATAATCTTTTGCATGACTACCGCCCGCAAAAACTTGTTGTTGCACTTAGTGAAAGGCGTGGAAACTTACCTTTAAGAGAGTTTATGCATGGCAAGTTGCGTGGTGTTGAGATCATCGAAGCGACCACCTATTATGAGCAAGAGAAAGGATGTCTGCTCGTAGAGAATATGCAGCCCAGTGCCTTTATCTATACACAAGGGTTTAGAATGACTCCTTTTATGCAGGGCTATAAACGTATTTATGACATTATTTTCTCAAGCGTTGGACTTCTCCTAGCTTCACCTTTATTCCCGATTCTTGCAATCATTATAAAAAGAGATACTCCTGGCCCAGTTTTCTACAAGCAATTACGTGTCGGTGAAAATGAGATTGAATATTTTGTGTATAAGTTTCGTACAATGGGGCAAGACGCTGAACAGCAAACAGGAGCTGTTTGGGCGCAAAAAGATGATCCTAGGGTGACAAATGTTGGCCAATTTTTACGTAAAACGAGACTCGACGAAATTCCTCAGCTTTATAATGTGTTAAAAGGCGATATGAGCTTTATTGGCCCACGCCCCGAAAGAATGGCATTTGTAGAGAGTTTAAAAGAAGCAATTCCTTTTTATTCAACGCGCCATTTTGTTAAACCTGGTGTCACTGGTTGGGCTCAGGTTTGTTATCCTTATGGTGCTTCAGATGAAGATGCGTTAGAAAAAATGCGTTACGATCTTTACTACATCAAAAACTATTCTATTTTTCTCGATTTTAGAATCATTATTGACACCGTTCGTGTTGTTTTGACCGGTTTTGGAGGACGTTAGGGATGAAGAAATTGTTGGTTTATCATGTCCTGCTTTCCCTGTTTGCTTTTGGAGCGGTTCAATGTGCTATTGCTGCTGATTATCTAATTGGTAAGGGTGATGTTCTCGAAGTCTCTGTATGGGGAGTCCCAGAAATGAGCCGTTCTGTGACTGTTCGTCCTGATGGTAAGATAACGCTTCCTGCGGTTGGAGATGTCGTTGCAGATCGTAAAACACCAAGCGTTTTGAGTGACGCCATTTCTGAACAAATGAAAGCCTACGTTAAGCAACCGATTGTGACGGTTTCTGTTGAGCAGATTATTAATAATCGCGTTTATATTACAGGTGGAGGGGTTTCACGTGTTTTTGATATGACCAAAGAAACAACTCTTTTGAAATTGTTGAGTGAGCTTGGTGATTTATCCAGAGTCGATTTAAGAAGGTCATATTTATCACGGGAAAATAAACAAATTAGTTCTGATTTCTATGCCCTTTATTTTGAAGGGGACATGTCTAAAGATTTAGATCTCAACGCTGAAGACATTATCTTTATCCCCAGCAATCGTCTCAATCTCGTTTATGTTATGGGAGCAATAGCAAACCCACAAAATCTCCAGTTTCATGAGGGGATGAAAGTGATGGATGCTATTCTCGCCGCCGGTGGTTTTACTGAATTTGCCAAAGAGGGGAGTGTTTTTGTCATTGGAAATGATAAAAAGAAACGCAAAATAGATCTTAAGCAAGTAACAAGAGGGAAAGACATCAGTGCAAATGTTGCTTTGTCACCTGGTGACTACGTTATTGTTGAAGAAAGTATTTTTTAGGATTGAACTTATATGCAGAACTTTAAAGAAATATTTCGCTATCTTCGGGCTCTTCACCGCTATCGCTTTTTAGCTATATTTATATCATTAGTGGTGATGACTGCCATTGGTGCTTATAGCTTTACACTGCCAAAAAAGTATAGTGCTGATACGACTGTTTTTATCGAAAGAAATGTTATTGATAACTTGGTTCGAGGTATCGCTGTGTCTCCTGATATTAATGACAGAATCAGGGTCCTGCGTTATGCAATTCTTAGTCGTGATCTTGTGACAAAGACTCTTGAAGAAGTTGGTTCGGATATCTTTACGAAAGAGATATCGGAACAACAGACTTATATTTCTAAGTTAATTGAGCGGATCAACTTACGTATTCGAGGGCAGGAACTATTTACTTTATCTCTGATAGACAAAGATCCTGTTTTTGTGCAGAAATTTGTTAATACTCTTGTTGGAACCTATGTTGAGCAAAATATCTCATCAAAAAGAGAAGAGACTTATGGTGCAAATCGTTTCTTAGATGAGCAGATAGAAATTTTTAAAACGAAACTTGAAGCAGCTGAAGATAAAATTATCGATTTTCGTAATAAAAATGGGGTTTATTTTTCTGTTGATGAAGGGGCAACCCTCGCAAACATCAGAGAGCTTGAAGGGCAGATCGAAAATATAGAGTTGAGTCAAGATACCCTTCTTGCAAGAAAAGGGCAGATACAAAGTCAACTGGAATCATTACCTGAAACAATTGATATGGTGAGTGAATCTGCTGAGGGTGGACGTCTTGCCGAAATGGAAAGTCGTCTAAGTAATTTGCGGTTAAAATATACAGACAATTACCCAGAAGTTATCAGGCTTAAATCTGAGATAGAAGTATTAAAAATACGACTGACTGAGCCTGAAAACGATGAGAGTCAACCTGAACGAACTCGATTGACATCATTGAACCCTCTTCATCAGGAACTTCAAGGGCGTGTTTTTGAGTTAGATGCAGAACTCTCTTCACTTGGGGCCAGAAAGCTTAATTTACAAAAAACAATCGCAAAACGTGAAAATGAGTTGCGGGATGTTCCAACTGCAAGAAAAGAGCTTGGGATTCTTATTCAACAAAGAGATTCAATCCGCAATGTTTATGATGAACTTCTCGGTCGAATGAGCCAATCTGAAGTTTCAAAGCAGATGGAAATAGGGAATAAGGCTGCAACTTTCCGTATTGTTGACGCCGCTGTTCTCCCAGAAGTTCCCGTTTCACCTAACATGTTGAAAATGTTTTTGCTTGCTGTCGCTGGTGGGTTAGGTTGTGCTATCGGAGCTGTCTATCTACTTGAAACAATGGATAGCGGAGTTCGTCACGTTGATTACTTTGCGGAACTTGGTGTTGATGTTTTGGCTGTGGTTCCAAATATTGCAGATCCTGTGATGATAAAGCGGATCTGGCGAAAGGATTTGCTGGTTGTTTTTGTGGCCGGTGTCTATTTTTTGTGTTTTGCTGGTGTGTTTGTTTATGAAATTTATCTCCGCTAGGCGTAATCAACTATGAGTAGAATTGAAGAAGCTTTAAAAAAAGTAGCCAGTCAGCGTAAAGAGCCTGCTGATAGGGCCCAAGAGGTCAATCGAAGGAAGAACGCTTCAGCAGTTAAGCCCAAATCAGTTAAAGAGAGAGTTGGTGCTTTGCTCGATGTTGTTCCTTTGAAAATTGATAATCTCATGTTGGCTACCGCGCGTGAAGAAAAGACGATTGTTGTTGAAGAATTTAACAAACTTCGCTCCACTGTTATTGCTCTGACAAAGGGAGAGAAGTTTTTAAATACCTTAATGGTGACGAGTACTGCCAGTGAAGAGGGTAAGTCTATGACGGCTTTGAACTTGGCAATATCACTCGCAAAAGAACAGGATCACACAGTTCTGCTTGTTGATACCGATTTGCGGCGTCCATCCGTTCATAAATATCTAGATATCGAACCAGAGTTCGGGCTCGTCCATTGCTTACGTGATAATTTGCCCATAGAAAAAGCATTGATTAAAACAGGTGTCGGTAAGTTGGTGATTCTACCTGCCGGAGAGTCTGTTAAAGATCCATTGGATATGCTTTCTTCTATTCGAATGAAAGAAATTGTCCAGGAATTAAAAGAGCGTTACCCTGAGAGATACGTTATTTTTGACACGCCCCCAGCCCAACCTTTTGCAGATGCCGGCGTTTTGGCAGCATTTCTTGATGCTTCTTTATTTGTCGTCCGCGAAGGGAAGGCCAATAGAGAGGACGTTGCAAAAACTATAGAAGAATTCAAACAGCACAATCTTCTTGGCGTTATTTACAATGATGCTCGAGTTTTTTTCAAGAGTTCCAATTCTTACTATTACGATTAAATACGGCTTGGATATTTTAACATTCTATCGCTTTACCATTAATATGTTTCAGCCTGACCCTGATGTATCTGGAGGATGAGAGATGAAGTTTATGAAATTATTTATATCTGTGCTCGTTCTGTCGATCACCGTGTTTTTATCTATAAATAGTTGGGCTGCATTTGAAATTCATCCCCGTTTATTGGTTGAGGAAGAATTTAACGACAATATTTTTCTTGATTCTAATAATCAAGAGGATGATTGGATTACAACTGTTGCTCCCGGAATAACTTTGACTTATGAAAGTCGCTCAATTGAGGCTTCTATCGATTATTCACTTGATTATCGTTTCTATCAAAATAACGAAGATGAGAATCTCGATAATTTCAGAGATGTACAACGTGCTGATGCCTCTGCTTTATTTTTTAGTGGTCGTCCCTTTACTTTGCTCCTCTCGGAAACGATTAGTCGTGAAGCGATAGATGCGAGAGATGACAATGAGTTCAATGACATCGAGAATCGTTCAACTGTTTATCATTCAGCAGTGACACCAGAATACCGCCTTCAATTGACTTCTACTTTTTCGACCGTTTTTGGATATATCTACGATCGACTCGATTATGTTGATGGAAGGGGACACGATTCTGAAGAACATCAGGGTCGTGTCTCTTTGGTAAAGCTATTATCGGCTCACTCCGAGGTCTATGCACGATACTCTTATGTTGTTCATCAATCCAGAGAAACTGCTGATGAATATGACCAGCACGACTATACTCTAGGCCTAAATCAACAGTTGGGAGGGCGGACTTCAGCGACATTTGAAGGCGGATATAGCGAAGTTGAGTACGATTCGGGTTATGAAACAGATGGAACCAACTGGTTGGTGGATATCACTTATCAACTCTCCGAGCCAATGACATTATCGATGGGGTACTCTCAAGACTTTACCACCACGGTTGAAGATGGCATGACGGAATCGCAACAATCTAACTTTGGAGCCTTCTTTACCAAAGAATCTTTGTCCCTTTCAGGAGAACTTTTTTGGAATAATTCTGATTACGTTCGTCTTGACCGTGAAGATGAAGCTTATGGAATCAGGGTTGATGTCTCAAAACCTCTTGCGCGGACACTGTCAATTAACTTTGATACCGAATATGAAATCGCTGAATACACCGATATAACGAATGAAAAAGTTGACCGTTTCACTGCTGGGGTTTATCTCAATTATGAATATCGCCGTTTTCTCGCATCATTGGGGTATCGATATCGTATCAATGAGTCAGATCTTGATGCCAATGACTACACAAATAATATTGTAACCTTAAGCGCAACTGTGCGGTTCTGATAGCGCTGCAGAAAGGTTTGACATTTTAAGTTGTACCCACTTTTTTAGTATTCTTATGATTTTCAAGAAAGCACAAATTTATGTATACAGAGTTTTTTGGCTTAAGCGCAAAACCTTTTGAACTATTACCTAACCCTAAATTTCTTTATTTAAGTAAGGGGCATCGTAAGGCCTTAAGTTATCTCCAGTATGGAGTGCAGGAACATGCTGGGTTCACATTGCTCACTGGTGAAGTTGGATCAGGCAAGACAACCCTTGTACGGGATATCATTAACAAGATTAGTGCTGATGTTACGTTATCAATGATTTTTAACACGAGAGTCGATGGTCATCAATTGATTGCCATGATTAATGGTGATTTCGGCCTTGAGACAGAAGGAAAAGACAAAGTTCAGCTTATTTCAGAACTGAATGATTTTTTGCTTGAGGAGTGCACGGCCAACCGCCAACCGATCATTATCATTGATGAAGCACAGAACCTATCTGCCGAAGCACTGGAAGAGATTCGTTTGCTTTCAAATCTTGAAGCCGAGAGCTTCAAGATGGTTCAAATTATTCTGGTTGGTCAGCCTGAGTTAAAACAAATCATCGCAAAACCATCTTTGCGCCAGTTGCGCCAACGGATTAGCATCAGTTGTCACCTCAACCCACTGAATCGTGAAGAGTCAGAAGAGTACATTTATCATCGTCTCGAGACCGTTGGTAGTCGTGATTGTGTCACTTTTTTGGATGGCGTTTTTGATACGATTTACCGTTTTAGTGGTGGTGTTCCACGTCTTATCAATTTGATCTGTGATTTCCTTCTTTTATCGGCTTTTGTTGAGGAAACCCGCGAAATTGATATGACATTGGTTGATGATGCTGTTAACGAACTTTCTTTCGAAGATTCTGAATTACAGTCACCTAGTTATGAACCACAAAAAGGTGTTCCTCAACCTGCTCACAATACGACAAGCGTGGATGATCGTTTAGCACGTATCGAAGAAAATTACGCAAAACTCAATGCAAATCGCTCAGAAAAAGAAGCCATTCTTGAACGATTGTCCAGTCAAGGCAGTATCCTAGAATATTTGATTAATCAGCAACAGAAGCAATTTGGACAGTTTGACGATCAACTCAAAAAAATTTCTGCTCAGATTGATCGATTACGACAAACACTTCTTGTTGATGGCAAACGTTCTGCACATCAAGAATCTTTGGGGCTTAAGCCAGGGGAAAAATAACAAAAGACGTAAGGCGAATTTGCCGCAGATTAACGCAGATGGGCGCAGATTCTCTTTAAAACCCTTTGACAGGATTAAGTCTGATAAAGGCTGATAGAAGTAAACAAAAATCAAAATAGACCTCTCGCAGAGCACGCAAAGATCGCAAAAGAGAATCTAAATCAAGATACTGCTTCTTGTTTAAAATAAAAAAAAGGTTATTTGCCAGTGGGGGTTCCTCTGTGTCCTTTGCGCCTTTATTGAGTGAAACGAACGGGCGAGAGTAAAGATTCTGATTAACCATCGGATCTTATCCTGTTGATCCTGTCAAAGATTAAGGTCTTGCTTTTGATCTATCAGCGAAAATCTGCGTAAATCAGCGGCTAAAACATGTTATAGGAGAAATATCGTGGTAACAATAAATCAAATCATAGAAAAAAAAGCAAAAATAGCAGTTGTCGGGTTGGGTTACGTTGGCCTGCCATTGGCTGCGGCTTTTGGGAAGAAAGTTGATGTTATTGGTTTTGAAATTCATGCTGCTAAGGTTGAGCAGTTAAAGTGTGGTTTCGATGCGACCGCAGAACTGACAAGAGAAGACCTAGAAAATACAGTCATAGAATATACAACAAACCCTGCTGATTTGAAATCGGCCGATTTTGTTATTGTCACTGTCCCCACTCCGATTGATGAAAATAATAATCCAGATCTTACTCCTGTTGAAAAAGCATCTGAAACCATTGGTCAGAATCTTAAAAAGGGTGCCATCATTGTTTACGAGTCTACCGTTTATCCCGGCGTGACTGAGGATCTTTGTGTTCCTATCCTCGAACGCGAATCTGGTTTGAAATGTGGCATAGATTTCAAGGTAGGTTATTCTCCTGAGCGGATAAATCCAGGTGATAAGGTCCACACCGTCGATAAAATCATTAAAGTTGTCTCTGGTATGGACGAAGAAACACTTGATACTGTTGCGAGTGTTTATGAATTGGTGATTAAAGCAGGGGTGCATCGTGCGTCAAGTATCAAAGTCGCTGAAGCAGCGAAGGTTATTGAGAATACTCAACGCGATCTCAATATAGCTTTGATTAATGAGTTAGCATTGATTTTCAATAAGCTCAATATTCCAACGATGGATGTTCTTGCTGCCGCCGGAACTAAATGGAACTTTCTTAAATTTACACCTGGTCTCGTCGGTGGTCACTGCATTGGCGTCGATCCTTATTATTTGACACATAAAGCAGAACAGATCGGTTACCTACCACAGGTGATTCTTGCTGGACGTCGAATCAATGATGGTATGGGGAAGTATGTAGCTGAGAATACGATTAAGCAAATGATTAAATCTGGAAAAGTGATTAAAAGTTCCCGAGTACTGGTTTTGGGGCTGACTTTTAAAGAAGATGTTCCTGATATCAGAAATACAAAAGTTGTCGATATCGTTCATGAGCTCCAGGATTATGGTGTTGAGGTTCTTGTCCATGATCCGCTGGCAAGTAAAGAAGAAACTCAGTATGAATATGGCCTCGATTTAAAGAGTCTGGATTCAGTGGGCAAAGTTGATGCAATTATCTATGCCGTAAGTCATGATGCTTTTAAGACTCTCACTGTAGAAAAATTAGCGGCATTTTGTGAGAAGGCGGATGGTCGTGGGGTACTTGTTGATGTCAAGAGTATGCACGATCGCCAGGAGATTGAAGCAGCTGGGATGATTTACTGGTCTTTATAATCTGCATCCACTGAATACACGGATAGCACTGAGGGGGAAAGTTGCTAATCTACGAAGACGAATCCTATGCGATTCGCGGGGCTATTTTTGAAGTATACCATCAATTAGGAGCTGGCTTTCTTGAATCAGTTTATCAAGAGTGTTTGGAAAGGGAATTTTTAACAAAGGGTATTCCTTTTGTTTCCCAACCTCAGTTGGATCTTTTTTACAAAGGTGAAAAACTGAAACAATTTTACAAGTCAGATTTTGTTTATTTGACAGCATTATTGTAGAATTGAAAGCATTGTCAAAAATATCGAATGAAAATCAAGCTCAAGTTCTGAATTATCTAAAAGCAGGACAGATGAAGTTGGGCTTATTAGTAAATTTTGGTTCTTTTCCTAAAGTAACTATTGACAGATTTGTTCTGTGATTTCTGTGAACTCAGTGGATAAATTATATGAAAACAATCTTGGTTACGGGTGGTGCTGGTTATATAGGTTCCCATACTGTAGTTGAACTTCTTGCGGCAGAATATAATCTGGTTATTGTTGATAATTTGTGCAATTCCAGTCGTGTTGCGCTAGAGCGTGTAGAAAAAATCAGTGGAAGATCCTTCCATTTCTATCAGGCTGATATTCGCGACATTTACAGCCTTAATCAAATCTTTACCGACCATCCTATCGATGCAGTTATTCATTTTGCAGGTCTTAAGGCGGTTGGTGAATCAACTCAGATCCCTCTCGATTATTACGACAATAACGTGACTGGAACACTCACACTCCTACGTGCCATGGAAATTGCCGGAGTAAGTAAATTTGTCTTTAGTTCATCAGCGACTGTCTATGGCGATCCGGCCAGCGTACCTATCAACGAAGGTTTTCCGACATCAGCGACAAATCCTTATGGTCGTAGTAAATTGATGATTGAAGAATTGCTCAGGGATCTCTCTCTATCTAATCCTAATTGGGGTATTGTTCTCCTTCGTTACTTCAACCCTGTTGGGGCTCATTCCTCTGGCCAGATTGGTGAAGATCCTCAAGGGATTCCAAATAATCTTATCCCTTATGTTAGCCAGGTTGCCGTTGGTAAATTAGCTGAACTGTCGGTCTTTGGTGATGACTACCCGACATCGGATGGAACTGGAGTCCGCGACTATATTCATGTCGTTGACTTAGCCAAAGGACACTTGAAGGCTTTGGAGCGTATAGAAAGTCATGGTGGAACATTCACTTACAATCTGGGAACAGGGAATGGTTATTCAGTGCTTGATATTATCAAGGCGTTTGAAGCTGCTTCAGACAAGGATGTTCCATATCAGATTTCTCCAAGACGACCAGGTGATATTGCCGAATGCTGGGCCGATCCTAGGCTGGCTAAAAATGAGTTGGATTGGCAGGCTGAATATGGACTGGATGAGATGATGAACGATTCCTGGAACTGGCAAAGTAAAAACCCCCAAGGTTATAAATCTTAAAGACTTTGACAGGATGAGAATCTGAAAAAAGCGGATAAAGCTGATCTTAAAATCAATGTCTTGTTTTGATATAAATTCTTAATATCAGATTTTATCCTGTTGATCCTGTCAGGGGTTTCAGTTCAAGGATTTATCAGTAAAAATCTGTCTTCATCTGTGGCTAAAAAGAGGTTTATGTCTATTACTAACTACATGACAATTGACGTTGAAGATTATTTCCATGTTTCAGCTTTTGAAAACCAGTCCCCTCCCGAAACGTGGGGTGGGCGTGAGTGTCGGGTTGAGCGTAATACTGATTTGATTTTAAATATTCTTGATGAATATCACGTTAAGGCAACTTTTTTTATTCTTGGTTGGGTTGCTGAACGCTATCCCCAACTGACCAAAGCAATTTCTGAACAGGGTCATGAAATAGCCAGTCATGGTTATCTACACCAGCGTGTTGCCATTCAAGATCGTGATACCTATCGTGCTGACATTAGACGTGGAAAGGCATTGCTTGAAGATCAGGCGGGTGTCCCTGTTGTCGGTTATCGTGCACCCAGCTATTCAATCACCCGTGAAACCAGTTGGGCTTTTGATGAATTGGTTGAAGCTGGTTTTCAATACGACTCAAGCATTTTCCCCATGAAACACGATTTCTACGGGATTCCCGATTGGCCCCGCTTTACGGGCTATGCCGTTAAAAATGGTGACAATTGGGAAGCCAGTGAAACGAATAACGGTGAACAAAAATCTATCGTTGAGTTGCCAATTACAACTCTGCAATTAGGGAAAAGAAACCTTCCCATTGCCGGCGGAGGTTATTTCCGTTTGCTTCCATATGCTGCCACCCATTGGGGCCTACAACGCATCAATCAACGTGAGCAGCAACCCTTTGTTTTCTATTTGCACCCATGGGAATTTGACCCCCAACAGCCCCGAATTCCCGGTGCGAGTGCTAAAAGTAGATTTCGGCACTATTTGAATCTGAGCCAAACGGAAAATAGATTTAGACGATTGTTAAATGATTTTGAGTTTATGCCGATAGCGGAAGGGTTGTTTAGTGAAAAGGCTCAATGATTGTGCCGCAGATGAACACAGATACACGCTGATGGAAAACAAATCTTTTTTTAGACAGGATAGAGATCTGATAAATGCGGATAAAAACAGATCTAAAAGCAGAGATTATTTTAGTGTAAGTTCAAAACATCCGATTTTATCCTGTTGATCCTGTCAAAAGGATTTAGTTTTAGATTTATCTGCAATTATCAGTGTCAATCTGCGGCTAATAAGAGAATGGTTTTATGTGTGGAATAGCTGGAATATATAATATCAACCATCAGTCTACATCATCCGAGTCTATCGTGACGCGAATGATCTCAATGCTTCACCATCGTGGTCCAGATGAATCGGGTCTCTATGTAGATA
>JADGDX010000052.1 GCA_016744675.1 Desulfuromusa sp.
GCACGGAGGCAAATCAATGTCCGACAATCTGATCCCGCGCACCGCATCCGCCTATACATATCCACTTTTGATTAAAAACCTGCTACAAGCTCCAGCAGTTAATGACCCCCAACAGGAAATCATCTACCGTGACCAAGCTCGTTTTACCTACGCTGAATTCAGACAAAGGGTCTGTAAACTAGCCAACGCACTGACTGCTATTGGGGTCAAACCAGGTGACACCGTGGCAATGATGGATTGGGACAGTCACCGCTATCTGGAATGTTTCTACGCTGTACCAATGCTTGGTGCCGTTCTGCATACGGTGAATATTCGACTCTCTCCTGAGCAGGTTCTCTACACTATAGATCATGCTGAAGATGATTACATTCTTGTCAATGAAGAATTCCTTCCCTTGCTGGAGCAGATCAAGGGGCGCATCGATACAGTCAAAGAATATATTCTGCTTCAGGATGGTCATCAACAACCAGAAACATCTTTAAGCTTTGCCGGAGAATATGAAAGCCTCTTGGCTGACAGCGGTGATCATTTCGACTTTCAAGATTTTGATGAAAATACCCGTGCGACCACTTTCTATACCACCGGCACCACCGGCATGCCGAAAGGGGTCTATTTTAGCCATCGGCAACTGGTTCTGCATACAATTTCAGGAATGGCTGCATTGGGAACCGTTGTCAACCAAGGGCGGTTTCATCAACAGGATGTCTACATGCCGATGACCCCGATGTTTCATGTCCACGCTTGGGGGGTTCCCTATATTGCCACATCACTTGGCATCAAACAGGTTTATCCCGGCAAGTACATGCCAGACACGCTACTTAAACTGATCGACAAAGAGAAGGTCACCTTCTCCCACTGTGTACCAACGATTCTCCACCTGCTGATGAGTCATCCACTGTTCAATGAAGTTGATCTGTCGAACTGGAAAGTTTTGATCGGTGGAGCCGCCCTGCCAAAAGCAATGTGTAAAGCAGCCATGCAAAAAGGTATTGATATCTACTCTGGTTACGGCATGTCGGAAACCTGCCCGGTTTTGACCTTGGCTCACGTAACCGAATCCGATCTAACTGATGATGAAGAATTAGATGTCCGCTGCAAAACTGGACGCCCGATCCCACTAGTTGAGCTCAGGATTGTTGATGAGCTGATGGAAGAAGTGTCGGCAGATGGTGAAAGCGTGGGCGAAATTGTTGTCCGCGCCCCTTGGCTGACTCAAGGCTATTTGAAAGATCAGCGCAACTCAGAAACTCTCTGGCGTGGTGGCTACCTGCATACCGGAGATGTTGCCAATAAAAACAAAGACAATTATGTCAAAATTACCGACCGGATCAAAGATGTCATAAAAATCGGCGGTGAATGGATCTCTTCTCTCGAAGTGGAAGATCTTCTTGCCGCCTACCCCGGAGTTGGAGAAGTTGCGGTTATCGGCCTACCGGACAATAAATGGGGAGAAAAGCCACTGGCCCTTATCGTAAAAAAACCTGACATGGAGATTCAAGAAAAAGAATTGATTCAGCATATCCGCGGATTTATCGATAAAGGGATTATTTCAAAGCAGATCATCCTCCTGAAGATCATGTTCGTCGATGCAATCGATAAAACCACTGTCGGTAAAATTAATAAAAAACTTCTCCGCGAAAAATATCAATAATTTATTCTTCTTTTCAGCAGGATCGGCTGTCATTGCCTTCCTGCTGAAAAGATTAAACCCATTACGCAAAGAGATAAGTCTCTTTTCCCCGCTTCTTTGATATGTACATGGCACCATCAGCACACTTCAGTAATGGCTCCAGACAACAAAGAGGCCCGAACAATCGGGCCTCTTTGTTATTATTCATGCAATTGAAGCTTTAGTCTTTATTCGTCATTAAGAATGTCTTCAACAGGCACATAGGCAAAACCAAAAGCCTCAGCCACACCACGAAAACAAACCATCCCTGCTACAACATTTAATCCATCTTTGATCCCTGTATCAGACTGAGCTGCCTGCTTCCAACCATCATTTGCCAGCTTGACGGCATAAGGAAGCGTTGCATTTGTCAGGGCCATCGTTGATGTTAATGGAACGGCTCCCGGCATATTGGCAACACAATAGTGGACAATACCATCTACCTCGTAAATCGGGTCGGTATGCGTTGTCGCTTTCGATGTTTCAAAACATCCACCTTGGTCAATGGCGACATCAACCAATACCGCCCCCCGTTTCATGGTTGCCAACATCTCTCTAGTCAGCAATTTCGGTGCCTTGGCGCCATGAAGTAAAACAGCCCCGATCACCACATCAGCTTCTTGTATCAGATCACGAACAGTCGCTGGAGATGACATCATGGGGAAACAATTCTTTGGCATTACCTCAGACAAGTGGCGTAAACGCTCAAGATTCATATCCAGCAAATAAACTTTAGCCCCTAGCCCGCAAGCCATCTGAGCAGCATGAGTTCCAACAACACCACCCCCAATAACCACAACAGTTGCCGGCGCAACCCCTGGTACACCACCCATCAAAATCCCACGACCACCCTGTGAACGCTCAAGATACTTGGCCGCCTCTTGAGCCGCCATTCTGCCCGCTACTTCACTCATAGGGGTCAGCAAGGGCAAGGATCCATCCGGATTCGTAATTGTCTCATACGTGACGCAAACCGCTTTACGGTCAATCATTGCCTGGGTTAATTCCTCCCCTGCGGCAAAATGAAAATAGGTAAAAACAATCTGGCCTTCACGAATCATTGGATATTCAACAGGCTGAGGTTCTTTGACATGCATGACCATCTCAGAACGGGCATATACATCGGCAGGCGATGGTGAAATTTCTGCACCAACCTGTCTATAATCATCATCACTAAAGCCACTGCCAACACCCGCTGACGTTTCAACAAAAACATCATGCCCATTGTTCTTCATAACTTCTACACCAGACGGTGTCATGCAAACTCGATTTTCCTCAACCTTAATTTCTTTAAGAATTCCTACAATCATGGCAATCTCCCTATCAGTCATTTGTAAACATACAAAGTTTTTTTAATTTCAGTTCAATTCTATCACTGACAACGAGTCATTATCCTGCGAAATAACGAATTATTCGCTATTGTTTAAAAGTATCCTCTCCTATTTGAGATAATTACAACTGATTCCATCACGAAACAATGAAATTACCATCGATCAAAGAATGCCATTTTCAAAACTGTCATCATCCCTCTTTCTTACGGAAAACTCTTTTCAGTGGAGTATTCAAAACTTCCCGTGGTTCTATTCACTTCTTCTTTATTCATCTACGAGGAAGTGTTCAAAAATGAAATCACTGACCGCAAGCGGGCTATTAATATCCAATTGAGTTATTTCCGTATCAAGTTTCAAATTCGTTGCGACAGCAACATAATCTCCACCTTCGCCCCCTAAGCAGAGAGGCTCCTTTCCAAGTTCAGAACGATGCACTTCAATTCGATTTGGAGCCTTATCTTTCCAACCTTCAACAATAACCAAGTCAACATCAGTAAAATCGCGATCAATCATCTGCTGAATTGATGGTGCACAATCGTGTTGGCTAATGACCGCTCGATGGCGACTGTCGCTGATTGCCGTCACAACAGCACCCGCCTGGGTCATACGCCAACTATCTTTACCCGGTTTGTCAATTTCGAAACAATGGCCATCATGTTTAATCGCCCCAACCCTGATATCTCTTGCGCTGAGCAAACCAATAACCTGCTCAACCAGAGTTGTCTTGCCACTTCCTGACCATCCGCAGAAAGAGACAGAAGCTGGTTTTTTTGCCCCATCATGACGGTGAAACGTCCCACTTTTGCCACCTTCTTTAAACTCGAGAGCAACATCTTCGATTCGGATCCCCTTATCAACTCCCTTACACATGTCATAAATCGTCAATGCTGCCAGCGAGGCCGAAACCATAGCTTCCATTTCCACACCGGTTCTCTCATAGGCACGAACCGTGGCGCGCACTTTAATTTCTCCAGCATCTTTGTCACATTCAAAATCAATGGCCGCATGGTGGATGGACAGCGGATGAGACAGCGGAATCAGATCAGATGTTTTCTTGCTAGCTGCAATACCCGCCAGTCGAGCAACCCCCAACACATCACCCTTGCGACTGTCACCAGTGTAAATCGCCTGCAAAGTTTCTTTTTGCATAACAACGCGTGCCGTAACCACAGCCGTCCGCATCGTCTTGCTTTTATCACTCACGTCAACCATGATCGCTTGACCATCTCCATCGAAATGATTGAAACTCATGACACCCCCTTAGCAAAAAATTCTTTTTTAGTCACCGCTTCACTTTTGACCCTGTCCAGCAAGATCGCAAGCGCAGGTTTGACATTTTCACGGATATCACCTGCAACAACAAGAAACAAAACATCATCACCAGGTGTCATCAGTCCGCTATGAGCTTCCAATACAATTTTATAAATGCCGGGCATCTTCTCGATATCTTGACGAATTTCTTCGGCTTTGGCTTGATCAACCATAATTTCGATACTGTCCACTTCAGAATGGTCCCCACGCGACCAACCCCTAACTGTTCCGTTATGAACCAGAACCATTCCAACATTTTCAGCAAAAGCCTTATCTTCTTTTAATTGTGCAATTGTCTTCGAAATATCCATAACAGCTCCTATTCCATTCGGTTCATTCCATTTGGCTGAGATAAGGACTCACAATATCTGCACCCCAACATCGTTTTTTCTTGCCATGGTGTTAACATTTGGTCACTAACAACCATTTAAAAATGTTTGATAGGGTTGACTAAAGAGATAAACATAATCGATCCGAAATGATCGGTCAAATTGGCATACGAACAAATCCTTACATTTTGATGGATTCCTCTGCTATCATCATCAAATGTCAATGAATCAACGGAAAAACAGGGTAGATGCCATCGATCGAAGAATTCTTTCTGCGCTACAAAAAGATGGTCGCCTCACTTACGTCCAACTTGCAGATCAGGTCAAACTCTCAGAATCAGCATGTTTACGCCGTGTCCGTCTCCTCGAACAAGATGGCATCATTGATAAATATGTCATGTTGATTGACCAAGCAGCGATTGGGAAACCGGGAGATGTCTTTGTCAGAGTTACACTAGAAGGGCAGCAACAAGCCAAGCTACAACGTTTTGAAAAAGAGATTGGGCAAGTCAAAGAGGTGATGGAATGCTACTTAATGTCAGGTGACAGCGATTATCTACTCCGAATCATTGTCAGTGGCAATGAGGATTACCTGCGTGTTCACAACCATCTGACAGGGATTCCCGGTGTCTTAAGAGTCCAGTCTTCTTTTGCGTTAAAAACTGTCCTGAAAAAAACTGAACTGCCACTGGATTGAAATAAAAGCAGGTTCACCACAGAGGCGCAGATCAGAGTAAAATCAAAAGAAAGCTGATCAAATAATACTCTTCCCAAAGAGCGATGCGGCCAATCCAACCGCCATCTCTGCTGTTCGGTTCTGATGATCAAGAATCGGATTTATTTCTACAATATCGGCAGAGGCCAACTTTCCAGTGTCGGCAATAATCTCCATCAACAACTGCGCTTCCCGACAGCTTAACCCGCCAGCAGAGGGAGTTCCAACGCCGGGTGCAATGCTTGGATCGAGGGCATCCATATCAACACTGACATGAATATGGTCATGATGCCCAAGGTACTCCAACGCTTCGCGGGTCACCCCCCCCAAACCGCGCTCATCTAAATCGCGCATGGTGTAAACCTTAACTTGCTTGTCTTTGAGCCACTGACGTTCCTTTCCATCGAGATCACGGATTCCAATCAGAACAACATCTTTTGCCGACACCTTACTTCCCGGACGGCCAATATTCACAAGTTCAGGATATCCCTCACCGAGAAGTGTCGCTAGAGGCATTCCGTGCAAGTTTCCTGAAGGAGAAGTCTCTGGTGTATTCGCATCGCCATGAGCATCAATCCAGATGACGCCAACCGGTTGCTGACTGGTCACACCACCAATCGTTCCGATCGACAGGGAGTGATCGCCTCCCAGAAACAATGGAATTTCCCCAGCACGAATGGCCTCTTCTGCCGCTTCATAAGCCGCTTGACAAACTTGCTGAACCGCACGTAAAAACCCTCCACCCTGCTCATCACTAAGGGAATCGCGCACCGGGACATAAAGGTTCCCTCCATCATGGATTTCGTAGCCAAGCGATTTAAGTCGAGAGGACAAACCAGCATAGCGGATGGCACTTGGTCCCATATCGACACCCCGTTGATTTTGACCCAAATCGATAGGAACTCCAATAATACGGATAGATTTAGCTGTCATCTCATTTGCCCTTCAGGTTGTTCCATTGTGTTTATCACCCTTAAGCAGATAGGCATGCCCCAAAAAAGAGCATGCCTATTGTACTTAATGTATTTGATCTGAGCAATTTGGATCTGTTTTAGCGGATTGGATAGGCGTACATCAGTCCACCACGTGAACTCAAATCATTCGGAGTCCCTTTACGTTCAAGTTTGAATGCTGTGTTTTCACCAAGATGCCGCTCGAACACTTCCCCGTAATTACCCACTTGCTTAATAATATTGTACGCCCAGCCACTTGGAATTTGCAGTTTTTCAGCCATATCACCAACGGCACTCTTCTCACCAAGAAGGCGTTTTACAGATTTGGGCTGATTGCTCAAGTCCTTAACAATACTGTCCACATTCTGAGAAGTAATCCCATATTTTTCTGCCGTCAACATCACCTGGAATCCCCAAAAAAGAATAGCTTCCAAGTCTTGATCTGGTTGAGCGACTAAAGTTAATGGTTCATTTGAAATAATTTCAGGTAAAATACTGTAGCCGGCAGGATTTGGAGCCAACTGCCGATCTGATAAAAGTGCTGTATAGTCACTCGCTAGGACATCACACTTACCGGCATAAAAGGCTTGTAGGCGTGCTGTTTTATCGCCGATATTTTCAACCTTATAAGTCATTTTTCTATTGCCAAACCAATCAGCAATATTCAGTAAAGTTGTTGATCCCTCCTCAGCGCAGACCGTCGCACCATTCAACTCTGTAGCAGATTTCACGCCGAGATCATTGGCAACCATAAACCCTTGACCATCGTAAAATGTCGTCACAACAAAAGCCAAACCAGGATCTGCGTCACGAGTTCCAGTATTCGTGATACTACGAGATGCCATGTGAGCTTTGCGGGCAACAAGTGTCTTCATGCTGTCAGAGAAACCGATGCCCCGAATATCTGCCTTGCCAGCGTCACCTAATATTGCAGCACCAGCCATACGGCAAAAATCGGTGTTAAAGCCCTGGAAAACTCCCTTACTGTCCGGAGTCGAAAAGCCGGGTGAATTTGGATTAACAAGACAGATAATCTTCTCTGAAGATTTGATTTCATCCAAAACAGATCCTGCCATAACCAGCGTTGCGCTTGCGAAACTCAAAACAAACGCGACCAAAACCAATACAACAACACGTCTCATACAATTACCTCCTGAAATGAAAGTTAAAAAATTTTGCCTGCTTTAGCACATCAGAAAATCAAACAGCCCTCTCAAGACGCCTACCATAGGCAGACAAGCACCAACATGAAATAAAATACCAAAGACCAACAAAAAAATAGGCCTCCAAGCCATACTTTTGCCATCCAGGATCACTATAAGCCATTTTGGCAGTGGAAAGCATATCGTGAATTCCTACAATTACCACAAGGGAAGTGTCCTTGTAACCACCGATCAATGTGTTGAAAATAGCGGGGAGTGCTTTCTTTAAAGCTTGCGGCAATATCACTAGCAGAACCTGATATCGATACTTCAACCCAAGACTGTCAGCCGCCTCAAACTGCCCCCGAGGCAAAACCTGCAACCCACCTCGGATATCTTCTGCAATATACGCCGCATGAAACAACATCAGAGCAATCAGAATTGCAAACAGAGGTTCAATAAAAAAACCTTGGGGCATAATCATGGGAAGAATAAAAAGTCCCATAAAAAGGACTGTCAGCAAAGGGACCCCTCGAATCAACTCAATATAGCCAGTCGCCAAGCTCCTTAGAAGAAGATGTTGGTTTTGGAAACGTGCAAGAGCCAGAACAACACCAAGAGGAAAAGCAGCTGCAAGACTGAATACCGCTAACAGGAGAAAAACGGGAAGTCCATTCCACTGAACCGTCTGCACTGCAGGCAGCCCCATAACATTCCCCAGCATGAGACCAACAAACAAAGCCCCACCACCAACCCATAGGAGAATCATCATCCTCACAGACAAACGCTTTAACATCAAAATGGCAACGAGGCCGATAACAATCAAACTTGCTAGAGCTGCCCGCCACTGTTCATCATAAGGATATGTACCAAAAAGGATCAGCCGTGCCTTTTCCCGCATGAACGGCCAACAGGCTCCCTCTGCTGATCTGCAAAGGGCTTCATCCCCACCAAAACCGACAGCATTAATAAACATCCAGGAGAATACTGCCGGCACAATCCACAACAGAAACAACACAACACTGATGGTCACAACGCTATTAAAAAAATTACTAAATAGGTTGATTCGCGCCCAGTTCGTGACGCTAAACGAAGGTTTAGGAGGCATCACAGTATGTGGTTTATCTGTATTCACTGATCAGTTCCCAATGATTCTGGTCCGGGCGTTAAACCAGTTGAGGAGAGCGGTCACAACCAAACTGATAGCAAGATAAGTCATCATCGTAATTGACATAAGTTCAATGGGCCGGAACGTCTGATTAATCGAAGTGCTCATGACTGAAACGAGATCTGAATAACCAATAGCCAATCCGATAGATGTGTTTTTGACTAAGTTCAAATATTGATTTCCCATCGGAGGGATAATCATCCGCAAAGCTTGCGGCAAAAGAACGAGCCGAGTTATCTGTCCCTGTCGTAACCCGAGGGCATTTGCAGCTTCAATCTGAGATGCTGAAACCGACTGAATACCGCCCCGAACCAATTCTGTAATTTGTCCACCATGATAGATACTGAGTGTCACTGCCAATGCAACAAACTGAACCGACAAACGTCCGCCACCAACAAAATCGAATCGTTCTAACACAGGGATTGAAAATTGGTAGGGGATGCCAAACAACACCGAAACAAAAAACACGATAAACAAAAAAGATCCAGCCACTGGCCATGCAACTGGTAGCCGCTTTCCAGTCAGATCCTGGTGACGACTGACATATCTTCCCCAAAAAAAGACTGCTGGAACCCAGGCTAGGATTCCCAGCAGCAAAAAACTCATGCCATCCGCCCAGATCAACACAGGAAAATACATTGCGCGGTTGGAAATATAGATGCCACCAGATAGATCCCAAGCATGACGCACAACTGGCAGCTGATTGACCATCACGACAAATACTGCGAGCAGAATCAAAAGTTTTGGTAGATTCCTAAAAAGCTCCACGTAAGCCAAGGCCAGCCGACTGCCCAGCCAGTTATTACCAGCACGGACAATCCCCATGACAACGCCGACCAAGGTCGACCCAAAAATACATAGGACTGATAATTCCAACGTATTAAGAAGCCCAACCAGCAATACTCGGCCATAGCTATCAGCGGCTGAATAAGCAATCAAAGATTCATTGACATCAAAGCCCGCTTCGCCACTCAGGAAGCCAAAATCAACCCTTATCCCCACGGCAGAGAGATTTTCGCGCACATTCTGCACAATAATATAAGAAACAGCGATAAGAATAAGCGCAAGGCTAAGCTGAATAGCAAAGGAACGTTTTTCTTTATTAGCTAACCAACCCACCTTTGAGGCTCCTTCGAAATTATTTTCTATCACTTTCACATGATGACCATAACAGTTACAATAATGGAAAACAACGCCTTAGTGGGGAGAACATCAACCGAACAGCACTTTATCTATAGAGGTATAAGTTCTCTAAAAAGACAGTTTTATCACATACTTTGTGAAGTACGCATATGGCATAATCGACTGAGTCATGACAAGGAGAGAGCCACTATGGACAAAGATACTATTGCCGAACATCGTGATTTTCTGAAAGACTCGTTGAGGCAAACTATCAATTTTCGTTTCACCGATCAACATCAAGGGATTGAGCCACCTCCGGTGCAAAAGCCACCACTTCCGGAACAAAAGTTGATTGATCTGCCGGGTCAGGAGGAATGGGTTGATTTCCGTGGAACGGATCTTCTCGATGCCATCAACAACCGGGAAAGCCACCGTCGCTTCAAGGCGGGATCACTTACTCTGGCAGAACTTGCTTTCTTACTTTGGTCGACTCAGGGAATAAAAGCTGAACTTGCATCGGGATCAGCGCTACGGACTGTTCCCTCAGCGGGTTGCCGCCATGCGTTTGAAACTTATTTGCTGGTATCCAATGTAGAAGGTCTAAAAACTGGCATTTACCGTTACTTACCAATTGAACATGCATTGGTTCTGGAAAAAGAAGACGAAGATCTGGTTAAGAAACTACCACCAGCAACATTGGGACAAACATTTACCGCTGCAGCCCCGGTCACCTTTGTCTGGACAGCCATCCCCTATCGCACCGAATGGCGCTATACCACAGCAGCTCACCGAGTGATTCTGATGGATATCGGCCATGTCTGCCAAAACCTCTATCTTGCCTGTGAAGCAATTGGTAGCGGAACCTGTGGCGTGGCTGCTTACAATCAGGGTTTGATGGATCAACTTTTAGGTGTGGATGGTGTAGATGAATTTACGGTTTATATGGCTCCGGTGGGGAAATGCTGAATGTGGGATGACAAATCTAGGTGCTCTTTGACACCCAGTCAGAGCAATCAATATCGACGAAACAGGCAATTGCTGTGGTAACACTTGCCTTCAAAGGCTGTCAGCTTGCAATCTTTTCAAGCCTTTCAGCAAGCCATATTTTGATGACCGATTGCCGAGGAACACCGAGGCGGCGAGCTTCTTTGTCCAGAGACTGAATCATCCAGATGGGAAAATCAACATTGACGCGCTTTTGTTCTTGTTGCGGACGGCGAGCCTTGGAAAGATCAAGGTCATCAAGGATACTTCGGCTATCATCAAACTTTTTATCGAAATCTTCAGCTTTCATAAATCGGGAATATTTTCAGTCATTGGCATTTTTTCATTTCTTGAGGCATAACGTTTGAGCTCACAGGATTTTGCGAAATGCAACGTAGCAAAATTTCAGTGCAGTCATTCGTTATGCCTGATTACCACATTCAGTGCGTCACCTAAACCTGTCCGCCAACCCCTTTAAACTTCTCCACAAAGGCGGAGATCTTCTCGAACACGGTTTGCTTCTTTCTTTTATATTGCGGATTGAGTGGGCTCATTTTGGGCAGTGTGGCATTGAGTGCCGTGCCGTTTTCGGTTGCGTATTCGCGCTTTAAGGACGCCTTGATGTAACGTCTTGCCTCCTCCTGATTCAGCGACTCAGCCTGGATTAACTCCTCGGCTTCGCGCTTTTGTTCCGCTTGGGCAAACTTGAAGAACGCATCGATGACGTTCGCCTTGTCTCCGATGTCATCGAGATTGGTTTGATTAATGAAGTCAACAATCAGACCCTCTTTTGCCCGGTTCCCGATGCTGGCTCGGATCACCCGTCTCACTTCATCGATGAGGTCATCCTTGTTCTTGGTCTTCTTGTTGTGCTCAAAAATAAGTTCCAGAATGTAATCGAGGTTGATCTCTTGGGATTTCAACAAATCCACCTCAAAGACCACATCATCCCAATCAACAGTTGATTCGTCCTTCTGCTCCCCATCCTTCTGACGTCGCAACCAGTCGCGGGTGTCATTGTAGGTGGAGCGGTAATCTTGAACCAATCGCTCAGACGGCACTTCGATTTTCTGCATCGCCTCTAGGTCGTCATCGCTCAGGTAGTGCTTCGCTTTGAATTCCGTGACCGCTTCCGCATCTTCCAGATCCACCTTTTGCAAGGCAGTCAGCCCAGTAAACTCATCGTAGTTACGCAGCACATTCTCCACCCGCAGGTATTCTCCAAAGAGTTTCACGAAGTCCTTTTTGTCCTGCTCTTTGACGATTTCACCCGGATCGGAAAAACGGCTTTGCAGCTCGTTCACCACCTCGACATAACCACGGCAAGCCTTTCCGGTGGCAATGTCGGTAAAGCCCTCCATGTATTCCTTGTAGCTTTTTTCCAACACCACGTTCTTGGTGTTCGCATTGCCGAAGAGAGTGATCGAATCAACCGTGCTCTGCTCCAGATCACGGAAGGTCACGATGTTGCCAAAGGTCTTGGTGGCATCATAAATCCGGTTAGTGCGCGAAAACGCTTGCAAGAGTCCGTGGTAACGCAGGTTCTTATCGACAAAAAGCGTGTTGAGCGTCGGTGCATCGAATCCAGTCAGGAACATTCCCACCACGATCAGTAAGTCCACTTCCTGCTTTTTCACCCTCTGGGCAAGGTCGCGATAGTAGTTTTGGAAACCCTTGCTATCGACCCCATAGTTCGTCTTGAATGCCGCATTGTAGTCGCCAATAGCAGCACTGAGGAATTCCTTGGCACTGCTATTCATGGCAGACACCTCAAAGCTTTCGTCGGGAATGTCGCCCACCGCATCCTGTTCCTCGTTGGCAGCAAAGGAGAAAATGGTGGCTACCTTGAAACGTTTCTTTTCCTCTGCCTCTTTTTGCAGTTCACTAAAGGCTTCATAATACGCCTTGGCGGCATCCACACTGCTCACTGCAAACATGGCATTGAAGCCCTTTGCCCCCATGTGGGCACGATGGGTCTTCAGGGGGAAATTTTTGAGGATGTAGACTGAGATCTCACGAATCCGATCCGGATGGAGCAGTGCCTGCTTATTTTCCGCTGCGGTGAGCTTTTTGTCATCCTGCTCCGTCTCGATGGCTTGGAACTGAGGACGCACATCGTTGTAGTCCACCTTAAACTTCAGCACCTTCTCATCGCGAATGGCATC
>JADGDX010000053.1:0-1269 GCA_016744675.1 Desulfuromusa sp.
CTTGTTTATCCATTCAAAACAAGCTAAAATCGACTTAACTTAGTATCAGGAGAACCCACATGGAAACAACAGACAGCCGCTACTCGGCATATATCGCGATATTAAAAGAAGAACTCGTCCCGGCCATGGGGTGCACTGAACCCATTGCGATAGCCTATGCAGCGGCAAAGGCGCGTGACATTTTAGGAACTCAACCAGACCGAGCTTCCATAGAAGTGAGCAGAAACATCATAAAAAATGTCAAAAGTGTCGTTGTTCCCAACACGGGAAATCTCAGAGGAATTGAGGCATCTGCGGCGGCAGGAATCACTGTCGGCAAAGCAGATAAAGTCCTTGAAGTGATCTCAATTGTCGATGATGACGGGCGAAAGAAAATCAAAGACTTCCTCGACAACGTACCGATCAACGTTAGCGAATCAAAAAGTGATCTAACTTTTGATTTGACTGTCACACTCTTTTCCGGCAGTTCGCAGGCCAGTGTACAAATCTCTCACTATCATACCAACATTGTCCTGACCAAAAAAAATGACACAATCATTTACACAAACCAGGACTGCGACGAAATCGAAACCGTCAAGCAGACCGACCGAACCATGATGAATGTTAAGGATATTCTCGACTTTGCAGAATCTGTTGATGTTGCAGAAGTAGAACCATTACTGCAGAGTCAAATTGAATACAACATGGCGATCGCCGAAGAAGGGTTAAAAAATAATTGGGGGGCTAATATTGGCTCTGTCCTCATCGATTCCTGGGGTGATGATATCAAGGTAAGGGCAAAAGCGTTAGCTGCCGCAGCTTCTGACGCAAGAATGAGCGGTTGCAATTTACCGGTTATGATTGTTTCAGGGAGCGGTAACCAGGGAATCACCGCTTCGGTTCCGGTGATTGAATATGCAAAAGAAATCAAAGCAGACCGCGACACGTTACTTCGTGCCCTGATCGTATCAAACCTCGTCAGTATCCATCAAAAAACTGGAATTGGCCGACTTTCAGCGTATTGCGGGGCAGTCAGTGCTGGATGCGGTGCTGGTGCCGGAATTTCCTGGCTTCATGGAGGACGTTTTGAAGAAATTGCCCATACTATTGTCAACGCCTTGGCAACAGTATCCGGCATCATATGTGATGGAGCAAAACCATCCTGTGCCGCCAAAATAGCCGCCTCAGTTGATGCTGGCATTCTCGGATTTAAGATGTTTGAACAAGGTCAGCAATTTTACGGTGGCGATGGAATCGTGACCAAAGGAGTTGAAAACACAATCAGGAATA
>JADGDX010000053.1:1279-12818 GCA_016744675.1 Desulfuromusa sp.
ACATGATAGTATCCTTCGTCACGGTCTTGTCCCTTTTTCTGTTTTCCCCTTTTGCGTTGGCAATGGAAACAGATGACCTGCCCATTGAAATTTACATATCAAGGGCAGAATCTCATGTTGAAAAAGGGGAGTTTTTTCAAGCCCTCGAAAACTATCAGACGGTATCTGACAAGGGAATCAATTCAGCAGACGTTCATCAGCAAATGTCGATTTTGTATTATCATCTCGGCTTTTTAGACAAAGCTATTACTTCAAGCGAGAAAGCACTTCAGATTATCCAAGACAATGACTACCTCCATCACAATTTGGGGGTTCTTTATTTTGCCCAAAACAATCTGGTTAAATCACAAGAACATTTCATCAAAGCACTTAAAATCAATCCGGGCTCAACCAATTCACATTTTTACCTTGCCCACACTCTATTCCGCCAAGGACTCCCCGATTTAGCCAGACGCTTTGCCCATTCTGCACGGCAGCTCGGTCATTCTGCAGCTGTAATTCCAGAATTATCGAAAGAAGGCCAACTCCCTCCTCTGACCGTCTGGTCTGATACAGGTTCTGATATTTATTTGCGACAAATCGTTGTTCAGGATGAGTTGCAATCAGATGACATCATCGCACAACTCAGGGAGGGGAAATTATTCGAAGACATTGCCCACCTTGTATCAGACAGCCCAAATGGAGGCTATTCTGGAGGTTACTCTCCCAAAGAGCTACAAGGCTCTATCGCTTTGGCCCTCTCAGGAAAAAGCATTCCAAGCCAACCTGCTCTCTTAAAAGTTGAAGACCGCTATCTCATTGTCCAGAGAATCGCACCTATCGATTGGCAATGGATTCCTAGCACACCGTCTGCGACCGTCATGAAAGAGCTTCAGTCCCCCCACAAAAACACAAAAGCACAAGCGGTCACTCAACAACAGTCCCAAAAAAAGAAGAAAACTCCCTTTGCTATTCAAGTTGGTGTCTTTCGTGAATTTAAATATGCCCTGCAGCGATTTCATAAGGTAAAGTCTTTGGGATACAATGGGCACATCACCAACTCCCAGAGTGAAGACAACCCTCTTTATGTCGTTTTTGCAGGGTATTATGCAAACTATTCCTCTGCCCAAAGAGTCCATTCAAATTTGGCAAACAGAGGGATTGAATCTTTTATCATCGCACGCCCATAGTTCTATGGCCTCGTTACCATCCCAGAAAGCCGCTTCAAGCAGCAACAACAAGAGAGGCCGTCACTCCACAAACAGTCCCTTAAATTTTTCACCTCAAATAAAATACCTTGATTTGGATATGACAAACTGATATTAACAGCGGCTCGTTTCTGCTGCACTCTTCTCAATCAGTGTTTTCTTCCAAGCCCACTGCCTGACAAGTACCAGACTCCAGACACTCTATATCTCCCTTCACTATCGAAGAACATCTCCACAAATATAAGGAGAAAAGTTCGGTCGTGGGGATTGTTACGTCACCCCAAAGCTAAGAATATCAATTGAGATACAATCGAAAGAATGGAAGCGCATGACAATTATTGCTGCAATGAAAAATTCAAACCTCAATGCCAAAAATGAAATTCTTTCCGGACTGACTGTCGCTCTCGCGTTAGTCCCTGAAGCAATCGCATTTTCACTTATTGCCAATGTGAACCCTTTGATAGGTCTCTATTCCGCTTTTATTATCGGTCTCATAACCGCCCTCCTTGGAGGAAGGCCTGGGATGATTTCAGGTGCAACTGGCGCCATAGCCGTCGTCATCGTCAGCCTTGTTGCCACACATGGGGTCGAATACTTATTTGTTGCTGTCATCTTGATGGGTGTCATACAAATGTGTATTGGATTTCTTAAACTTGGCAAATTCATCCGCCTAGTCCCTCACCCCGTGATGTTCGGTTTCGTTAACGGCTTGGCGATTGTCATCTTCATGTCACAGCTTGAACAATTCAAAATCATCGGCGCAGACAACTCACCAGCTTGGATGACGGGGCAACCACTGGCAATCATGCTTGGTTTTGTTCTGGTGACGATGGCTATCATCTACTTTTTACCCAAACTCACCAAAGTTATCCCAGCATCACTTGCGGCCATTGTCGCTGTTTCTATGGTGGTCATTTTCTTAGAGATTCCGACCCGCACCGTAGGCGATATTGCTTCAATTTCAGGAGGCTTGCCTCAGTTCCATATCCCCTCTATCCCTTTAAACTTTGAGACCCTTGCGATCATCTTTCCCTATTCATTGATCATGGCCCTGGTTGGCCTCATTGAAAGCCTCTTGACCTTAACCGTTATTGACGAGATGACAGAAACTCGCGGACGCGGCAATAAAGAATGTCTTGCTCAAGGGACAGCGAACTTAGTAACGGGATTTTTTGGTGGCATGGGTGGCTGTGCGATGATCGGCCAAAGCATTATCAATGTCAGTTCGGGCGGCAGAAAACGTTTATCGGGTATTGTCGCAGCAATTGCACTTCTTATCTTTATTCTTTTTGGCGCACCGCTGATTGAAAAAATCCCTATGGCAGCACTAACAGGTCTCATGATCATGGTTGCTATCGGGACCTTTGAATGGGCAAGCTTGAGGATTCTCCGTAAAGTTCCTATTGCTGATGTTATTGTCATGGTGCTGGTTGCATCTGTCACTGTCATTTTTCACAACTTGGCAGTCGCTGTCCTCATTGGAGTCGTTGTTTCTGCTCTTGTCTTTGCTTGGGAAAATGCAACCAGAATTCGCGCTAGGAAGCATGTCGATGAAGAGGGAGTGAAACATTATGAAATTTTCGGTCCTCTGTTTTTCGGTTCGGTTGCTGTTTTTCAAGAGAAGTTTGACATTTTAAATGACCCGCAGGAAATCATCATCGACTTCAGGGAATCAAGAGTGGTTGATCACTCCGCAATTGAAGCTTTGAACAAACTAACAGAGAGATATGCTAGAGTTGAGAAAACAGTGCGGCTTCGTTATTTAAGTGAAGACTGCCGCAAACTCCTCGACGATGCATCTTCCATCATTGATGTAAACTATCTCGAAGATCCAAAATACAAATTAGCCGTTGATGCGTTGGCGTAATTTCACTTAGACATAAAAAGCGCACGATTTATAAGCCTCTTATCCCTTTTGGAAATATTATGAAAAAAACGTTTAAGATGACTCACCCAAAGATCACAGTTCCAAGACGGGTTGAGGCCATCAAATATGAAGTTAAAAAATACATTAGAAGAGAACGGAGAAAAACTCTCCCTCTGGATGTCGATTTTTGGGATTTTGATTGTCGTTTTGGCGCAGATGAAGCCAGTAGTAAAGTGATTCATCTCTCTGCCATCAATAAATCCATCTCTGAGGCCGAATCGATGCAGCTTGAATCCTTTTATTTAGAAATTCTGGTCAAGCCGGGCTATCGAAGAAAAAAACCACAAGACGAGCAGCAAGAGAGTCTCGTGGATTCTGCCTCCCCAGATGACACATTAAGTTGTCAATCTTCATGTGATGGCAACTGAAGCACAGCAATATCGTAGCGATCCTCTGCCACAGCCTTAAAGGTATTTTTTGTACACAGCAAAAAAATGTGGAACTGGGGGATCCTGAGTGTCATCATAAGCTTCAAAACTCTCTTCTTTCAGACTGCGCTGGACAAAGCCATCGATCTCCTTTCTATCGAGGGGAAGTGGGATATCATCCTCTTGCTCCCCCGTGAGACGGCTGCGGCATGAGACGAGAATATGTCCCTGTGTGGCCAACAGTGAGATCATCGCGTCTCGTGCTTGTATGCGGTACTTTCCCGGTAAGACTTGAATGGTATTACATTCATAAACAAGATCAAAGTTTTCGCTCCATGGGGAGGGATAATCAAAGAGATCAGCGACAAGATAATCGACCTTGGACGCTGGATAGCGGTTTCGACAAAGACGTATCGCTTCAGGTGAAATATCAAAAGCAGTCACCTCATACCCCGCTTCACTCAAAGCCTCAGCATCATCTCCGACCCCACATCCAATAATAATGGCTTTACGCCCTGCACACTGAAGCGGATTATTTTTTAGCCACTTTAACAGATAAGGGCTGGGCTCAAGATCTGCCCAAAAAACAGCTTCATGATCTCCCTCTGCATCGGTATAGATACTATCGAACCAATCGGTTGGTCTATCTTGGTCATGATAAGACTTCACCATTTTTTCGTATGCAACAGGATCAAATTCTTTCATTCAACTTTACCTTTTTTGTAATCACACCCATCAGATTGAATTTGAGTAGGGAGGAGCGTATCAAGAGCCACTGTTATTGGCCAGCTTCCTCCACCTTATTGACTTACTTTATCTCGTATGTGATTGATCACCAAGCTATTCGCATAATTTTTCTCCGAGTCAAAGTTAATATTCTCTTCCTATTTTAAGGAGCAATAGCAATAAAAAAGCCGAGCTCCCCGGAGAATTTTCATTCTTTGGCAGCTCGGCTATCTTGGATAAGGTGAAACAAAGACCCGTGGTTTTCCGTCCCTATTTTCATCGAGTATGGTTTTACTTGGAATGTAATTTAAAGTTTTTAAAGCTGATGCAATGCTGCCCCTAAAGCCCCAACCACATCGGGAACCTTAGGGACAAGAACAGGTCGTCCAAGTTTCTTCTCCAGCAAATGTGCGATGCAACCGTTATTGGCAACACCTCCAGAGAAAACCAGCTCATCGGTAATACCAATGCGCTCCAACATCGCAGCAACCCTATCAACAACAGACATATGGACTGCTCGGGCAATATCCTCTGGTAAGTGTCCGTCATTACGCAACGAAACGACTTCCGATTCGGCAAAAACGGCACACATATTTCCAATACTCAACGTTCCGGATGAGCGCATGGCCGCTTCGCCAAACTGATCCAATTCATAGCCCAACGAGCCTGCCATCATTTCAAGAAACTTACCGGTTCCAGCAGCACATTTATCATTCATCTGAAAATTGCTAACTTTTCCTTTGGTATCAAGGCTGATCACCTTGGAATCCTGCCCACCGACATCAAGAATAGTACGACAGCCAGGAAATAAATGCCGCGCTCCAAGAGCATGTGCTTTAATCTCAGTAATGATTCCTTGGGCAAAATGCTTTTTCGCGAGATGCCGCCCATAACCAGTAGCAATAATACTTTTCCCCGGATAAGCCTTAAGCAGTTCTTGTGATTGAAGGTGGGGCTTAAAGCTACTTTCCACAACCTGCCAATCTTCAAGCTGACCATTGTTCATAACAGCTAACTTGATCGTTCTTGACCCTAAATCAATCCCAATGGTCATTCGCGTTATCCTTGGATCTGCTCAATAAAAGCTTCGATTCGTGTTTGTAATTGGCCCACATCTTCAGGGGAATAATCCGATTCGATGGCAAGGAAAGGAATCCCTTCTTTTTCACATGCCTGGCGCAATTTGACTGCTTCAATATTGTAGGTATGACAGAATTGCAGGCAGTAATCGATGATCCCCTGCGCCCCCGAATCACGAAACTCTTTAATCACCTGATCAATTCGTTCGTCATTGGGAGTAAAACAAGAGCAATCAATCTGCATATAGCGTTCGGTTAACTTCTCCAACATTTGGGACATATCGGCACCATCAGTCTCGATCGTATCCTTGTAATAGCGCGTCCCAATACAGCTCTCTTCATTAACGATAACAGCCCCCGATTTTTCAACAATATTGTGCAACTTCCAGTTGGGCAGTGCCATAGGAGTTCCTGACACCATTAAACGGGTCGTTCCTTTAGGGGCAACATAGCTATTTTTGCTGATACGAACCTCAATCTCGTCACACAATTCGTTAACTTTTTCGGTAAAACGTGCGGGAATATCGTAGAAAGCAATTTGCTGAATCAGTAACATGTCGCGCCCACTGATCGGAGCGGGTTCATGATAGCGAAGACCGTTCAAACGCTGCATCGCTTTGCGCTTGGCATTCATTGTTTCGATAGAAACCTTGAGCTCATTTTCTGTGATAACTTTGCCAGTTTTTTCCTCTATGGCAACCTTGAAGTCCTTAACCTCCTCGACCCACAATTTTTTGTCACGCTCCCTTTTCATCTGCGGGATTTCCATAACATGAGTCGGCACATACTGGTCGAGAAGCTCCCAAGTTTTTTTCTTGGCGTCGCAGGTTGTCTCACCATAGACAAAATCAACAACCTCAAAGAAGGGGCAGATGCGGCCAACCTTGAAGCCAAAAGCCGATTTAACCATGGGGCAAATATTTCTTGGGAGTATTTTTTCAGCATCGCCAATTGAGCCTTGTGAACCACCACACAATCCGACACAAACACCATCAGCTGCAAGAATGATCTCTTCTGGTACATAGACACAAAATGTCCCAACAACAGGCCTTCCCTCTTGTTTAGCGTCGTACATTTCCTGAATGCGGCCAGTAAAAATATTGCTAACCATGTTATCGAAATAAGCCATCCCTTGTGGACGATTCTCTTGGCTCAAAAAGACATCACTGAAAACACCTGTTAAAACTGGGGGGATATTGGAAAAACGCTCAACATCCATACCCAACTTGGACCATAGCTCTGGATCTGATTTTACTTGGAATGCTTCACTCATAACGACACCTCCGTGGCAGAAAATTATCAAAAGAATCAGCACAGAGATAAACGCATATAAAAAAAACAGTCAAATGGATAATTTTAATAAAAACGATTGCCACAATCGGCCCAATCAATAACAATAGAGAGATCAAGTCCACAAAGGTATGTTCAAAATAAAAGACTCTCGCCAAGTAAATGTCAGTGGATAAAAAGTAACAACTACACAATAATGCTAAGTTATGAAGATTCTCCATATCCTCAGTCAAATACCAGAAGCAACCGGGAGCGGCATCTATCTACAAGCTGCAATGCGCCACGCGGCTCAATGTGGCTATCAGAATTACCTCTTATCCGGAGTTTCGGCAGATTTTTCTGAAGGTGAGCAACTTCAATCGACAGACTATCAGGACCATTGCTTCGTTCGCTTCGATCAAGATTTACCGTTCCCAGTGGTCGGGATGAGTGATGTCATGCCCTATCCAAGTGCACGTTTTTGTGACCTTTCCAAGCAACAACTACACCTCTATGAAGAATGTTTCGAAAAGAAATTGGCCCATGCCGTTCAGAGCTGGCAACCGGACCTAATTCACTCCCATCACCTCTGGCTACTCACTTCACTGGTACGCCAGCGTTATCCCGACATTCCTCTTTTGGCGAGTTGTCATGGAACTGATTTACGCCAGTTTCAAAACTGCACACACCTTCAGGCTGCTGTGCTTAAAGGATGCAGCCAGATCGATAGTATTTGTGCGCTGAGCCTCGCCCAAAAAAAAGAGATTCAACACCTTTATGGAATAGATCCGAAACGCATTCATATTGTCGGTAACGGCTACGACAATCGGCGCTTTTATCAGGCGAAGCGAAAGAAACAGGCGGATCAGATACACATACTCTATGCCGGGAAGTTATCTCATGCCAAAGGGGTCCCTTGGTTACTGCAAGCACTGGAAGATTTGCCTGCAGAAGAATTTGTTCTTCACCTTGCAGGGGATGGTCACGGTGACGAATGTGATAAAATTCTTGCCCTAGCAAAACGACTCGGCAAAAAAATCATCATCCACGGCAAGCTCAAACAGCAGCGGTTGGCGGACCTTATGCGCCAAGTCGATGTGTTTGTTCTGCCATCTTTTTTTGAAGGATTACCGCTGGTTCTCCTTGAAGCTTTGGCTTCAGGATGTCGAATTATTGCGACCAACTTGCCCGGGGTCAGTGAATTGTTTGGTCAGATCGAAAGTGATTGGATTGAGCTGGTAAGGTTGCCAGAAATGGCTACTATTGATAGTCCACGAACAGAAGCGGAAGCCCTTTTTGTCACTGATCTCCAAAAAGCCCTACAATCCCAACAGCAACGAATCAGAACAAAAGAACAAAACTCCTGTCAGCCACAGGAGATTCTGGAATTACTTAATCATCATACCTGGGAAAAAATCTTTTTAAAAATCGAACAACAATATCAGCAACTCACCTGCGAAAGCTGATTAATCAAAAGAAATGGCGATAGCGGCCATATCATCATGGCACTTGAAGCGTGGGTGACGACGGCAGTCAGGGTCCTGAGTTTCGAACCAACGGATTTGATCCTTGACCTGCTCTAGTCCCCCCTCCAGATAGTTCTGTGTCACCCATCCGAAATCGGGAGATGTACTTGATTCTGTGTTAGGAGGGGTGAGGCCGTCAGTAAAGAGGAGCAGATGCTGGATTCCATCAAGGGAACAGGAGCCCTGTTTAAAAAAATCAAGGGCAGCAGCTGCACCGTTGATAACCCCGTAGCTTCGATTCATCTGCTTTCGCACCTTTTTAAGCTGCGGCCTAATCTTCTTTTGTGGTTCTGGATCGTTCTGGTCAAGCAAACTCTTCAGCAACTTCAACGTTTCTTTATCGTGATTATGGTAGGGAGTCAGCAAGCGACATCCACCATCATTGTCAATCGCCAAAATCTGACAATCACCGCTCTGCAACCACTCTACAGAATGATCCTTAACGCGACAGACAGCAGCACTGGTACTCCAGCACTGCAGATGATCAAACGAAGCGACACCCTCAGCTGACATCCCCTGCTGAAGTTTAAGGTTGGCTCTTTTACCTAGTTCGTAAAGAGAAGCATCATTTTTTGAAAACTCACTGCTCACCAGATGAGAAGCCCACCAAGCACCCGTCTTACCACGATAAAGATCTGGTACCAGACTGGAAGCTCCATCAAACACTCCGAACAAATCATCCGTGCACGTCAGATTATCCTCATTGAATCGTCCCGAGCCTTGAGCATGGACCTGTTCGATTTTAGTGATATTTTTTCGCATATCGGTCTCTTGAGTTGTCATCTTTGATTAATTGTCGCAATCATACATTCAATTGACCGATATGTTAAATTGGTAATTTAAATAATCCTGCAGGTACCTGTCGTTTTTTTTAATACTTTCAAAAAGAACATATATTGATTGGGGACTTCTTCTTTTCGATTTATTGCACAGATCACAGCTCAATCGGGATTAAAGATAGACATGCAGCACAAGCACTGGAAGAATAGAATGAAAAACTTCACTCTGTTTTGGGAGGAGGCAGAAATATGAAGCAGCAGAGAGCCCACACAACGATTTGTCATAAATTGAGTTCCCGCAATGAGCAGGAGAGCGAACTATGAGCGATAACAACATTGTGACCACCATTGCCAATCACGTGGCGCAGATCACCATCAATCGACCCCAAGCGATGAACGCCCTTAATCCGGCGACTATCATTGAGTTATCGACCACGATTGCCAAACTAGAACAACAAGACGATGTCCATGTGATCATTATCACCGGTGCCGGGAAAAAAGCTTTTGTCGCCGGAGGTGATGTGGCCCTAATGCGCTCCCTTACGCCTCTTCAAGCCCGCGATGTTGCGCTCATGGCCGGCGAACTATTTGAGCGGATTGAAAAATCAGCATGTGTTGTTATTGCTGCGATTAACGGTTATGCCCTCGGAGGTGGCTGTGAGCTGGCTCTCGCATGTGATTTGCGCGTAGCAGCGGAGGAAGCTCAACTCGGTCAACCCGAAATTAATTTAGGAATTATCCCCGGTTGGGGCGGGACGCAACGATTACCTCGCTTGATTGGAATCAGTCGCGCCAAAGAATTGATGTTTACTGGTGAGAGGATCAGTGCCAAACATGCGCTGAAACTTGGTTTGGTTGATCATATCTACCCGGAGGATCAACTTCTCGACCAAGCTCATAAGCTAGCACAAACCATCGCGGTTAAACCACAAACAGCCATTCAGATCATTAAAGAAGCAGTGAACAACGGGTTGGAGATGGACCAAGACAAAGCGATCCGCTATGAAGCCGCAATGTTTGGGATGTGCTTTACCACCGAAGATCAAAAAGAAGGAATGGATGCTTTCTTAGAAAAACGGTCGGCCGTTTGGAAAAATAGTGAGTTGGTGCCGATGGTTTTGGATAAAGAAAAAACCTAAGATCACCTCAAGTCCTTAAAGCAAACAAACCACTCATCTAACTTCATTTTGGGTTGTAAAAACGCACTGCGTTCTCGTAAAAAACCTGAGAAGCGCATTTCTCTCCCAAGGCATCGATGACCAAAAGAAAATCATCATCCGAGTAGGGACGATTCGAGCGAGTAGATGGAAGATCAGTACCGAAAATCAAACTGTTTGGGTTGATGGCAACGATCTGCTGCAGTGCATGCTTGATGTCAAAATCAACGCGGTAAAAACCGCTCGCCTTAATTATCACTCCGTGTTCAACCAATTTCAGCAAACCCGCCCCAGAAAGACCTAAATGTGCAATCGATACCGCAGGGAGAGTCACCAGCAACGGGTGCAGATCATCAAGGTCGGTTGAATCAACGTACAGTTCAATATGCCAGCCAGCAAGCTCATGTAAACGACGGGCAAAAGATTCCAACTGTCCGATCCCTTCTGAGCCACCTCGCTTAAGGTTGAAACGTACCCCGCGTACACCTGCCGCATTGAGCTTAAGAACCTCATCATCGGTCACACTGGCAGGCAACTGAGTAACACCAGTATAGGCTGGCCCCAACTCCTTCAGGGCAGCAATCAGGTAACTCTGGTCGAAGGCTTGAAAGGACCCGGAAACAATCGTTCCCCCGGCAAGCTGGTAGTCACCGAGCCTGCGGCTGTAGTCTTTGCAGGTAAAAGGCTGGGGTAAAAAACCATTATTCTTCACCACAGGAAAACGTGGATCAATGATGTGGAAATGGCTGTCAAACAGCTTAAAACCCTGCATACACACCTCTCTCTCCATGGCTTGCCCTCTGGGCTTTTAAAAATGGGATAGTCTCCGCAGCCGGGACTCCAACGTCATTCAAACGGGAAAGTTAATCACCACCGCTTGACCATACCCGAACTATCGCAATCAGTGAAGTTGTTCCTTGCCCCTCAAGGGGATAGAACATATATTTATGCATTGCTGATGAAACCTATCGAGGACAGAGGAATTAGCACTTGAGGTTCGCAAGACTTTTGACAAAAAAAGAAATAAACATTCTGAAACCTCGAAAATCATCAAAGGTTCCAATGCGCCACCATTGAAAACTTGAGTCTAGCAGGAAAGATCAAACACCATGGCTGTCCTATACGAAACAGATAAACTGATTCTTGATAACAAATATGAATCAGCATTTTTAAGAGATATCATAACCGGAGAGATTCTTCTGGAAGAAGATTTTTATGGTGATCCTCAATGTGGACTCATCGATGATGAAAATAGGTGGGCCATTATCGCTGGAGACCACGTCACTCTCTGGACTTCAACTTCAACCAAAACCATCCAGATTGAAGGTATGAAAGGGGTTCACGCTCTTAGATTAAAAAAACAAGGAACCGTTGAAATCCTTATTGATCCATGGAGCGACAACGCATCAATCTGGGAACTCAACATTGAGGCATTTGAAATAACAAAAATCAGAGATTTCGATGACTATAAGAAGAGTGAATTTACGGATGAAATCATATGGTAGAGGGGCATTTATTTAC
>JADGDX010000054.1 GCA_016744675.1 Desulfuromusa sp.
ATCTGTCGCTCTAAGAAGTCAAGAAAGTTGGTCAGTGTGCTGGTTGCTTCCATTATAGTGTCCTTGAATGGTTTAGGGGGGGCAAAGGGTTATTTTCAGCCTATTCCTCTTCTAGTAAAATCGAAAGTTTTTTCAATTTGAACCCTATCGCCTGCTGAACCTGATTCTCACCAAACATCCAGGTGAGTTGACCCAGCATCAAGGTGACATCTGCCAGTTCATCGATGACTGCCTGCCGATCATTTTTCTTACGCTTCAGATGCTGTAGTGCGGTAATTAGTTCGGCACATTCTTCAATGGCTTGATCGTATTGAGCTTCTTCGCCCCATTTTTCCACAGTTTTTTTATAAAGATCTATTCTGTTCATTGTGTCCTGTCCATCAGGTTGAATGGTTTATTGCCCCTGCATCATCCTATGCTGTGACAGGTAAATCAACCGACCAGTGGCGATCCTGAATCTTGTTGATATGCCCTTGATGTTGCCGCTGTTTTTCTGCGGGAGAAAATATACGGTTAGTTGCAAAGAGATTGGTGGTAGGGGGTGTTGTCCCCCCTCTTGCTGACGTGACAAAACTCCACTCCATTGAACAGTTTTTTTTGTTAAGCCACTGAGAGGGCAGGGTTTTTAGGCCGTATCTGGACGCTCTTTTTGTAAGAAAAGTGCGAGTTTCTCTTCAACCAAGGTTAAGTGTTCCAGCATCCATTCCCGAGCACGTTCTGGATCCCGGGCTTCAATTGCTTCCAGGATTTCACGATGATGATTTAGGAGCAGTTTAATGTAGCCTTCTTTGCTATAAAACTCACCTAAGGCGACCATAATTGTGGTTTGGAACAATTTCTGAATCGTATTAAGGACGTGAACTTGCAACGTATTATGAGATGCGGCAGTAATGGTCAAGTGGAACTGAAAGTCGATCTCCGGATCCCACCCCCCGTTTTCTGCTTGCTCTTCCATAACAGTATAGAGTTCGCGCAATCGATCTAGTTCTGGTTTTTCGGCCCGTTTAGCAGCGAGGTACGCTGACCAGGTTTCTAGTCCTATTCGGACTTCTGTTAAAGCATGGAGCATGCGCGGATCACGTCGCGCAACCATGTTGGCAAGAGGGTCGGCCATCGTGACATCAGCTAGTGATCGAACGTAGGTTCCTCCACCTTGACGGGATTCCAAAAACCCCATGGCTTCGAGAACCATAATTGCTTCCCTGACAGAGGGGCGACTGACACCCAGAACCGTTGCAAGCTCGCGCTCTGAAGGAATCCTTTGGCCGGGGCCAAGGTCGCCGCGAGAAATCAACTCTTTTATCTGATTAACAATCTCTTCAGACAGTTTTTTAGGACGGATTGGTTTAAATACTGTGGTCATTTTTATCTCCGATATCTTTGGTAAGACCTTTTATCATGACCATCATCTTATGACAAGATATGGGGAGGTGAATTCGTGAATGAATTACTTTGGTCTCAAGGAAGTGAGGGTTTCATCATTATGTCAGAAAGCAAGGAGCGGTTGGGGGACCTGTTTGTTATTCCTTGGCTTTGTGGGTTCGGCGAAAACGTTTGAACCAATTTTGGAAATCTTTTTCTTCGGTTTCCATCTCGAAAGCATTGATGAGACCTCGAGCGATGGATACTGCAACTGCTCTGTTTCGAAGATTGAATGAATCACCAATTTTCTCACTTTGGAACTGTTCCTGATCGATAGACAATTTGTTGTAGAGTGAATTAAGCCGGCTTTGGACGCCACGTCGAGAGAGGTAGCGGCGTTGAGCAATCAAATTGTCAGTCAAGCCTAGCGATATGTCGAGTAGAGCTTCATATTCAATATCTGAGAGCGCTGTCAAGCTGTGGCCAGCACGTCCTTGGACCTTACGGACTTCTGGCGCTATCCAGCATTGCTCATCGAGCAGGACTGTTCGAATCGCGGAATTGATGCGGTCTTTTTGGCTTGATTTCAAGATATAGCCATAAACTGTTTCTGGGGGGACAATTTTAACCAGGGCACGGACATACATTTCATCTTTGAACTGACTCCAGAAAACAATCCTTGCTTCGGGCTGTTGCTCCCAGAGTTTCTCAGCAAAATCAATACCATTCATTTCTGGCATCTGAATATCACTGATGACTAACGGATTTTTGCGTGATAAACCAATTTCAAGAGCTTCATGTCCATTTGGAGCTCGAGTGATGGTGACAGATTCCTCCCACTCGCTCATCAACTGCTTTAGGAATTCAAAATCTTTAGGATTGTCTTCCGCAATAAGGATCTCTACGGGGTCCATATGTTCTCCTGATTCAGTTGTTTAAGCAGTTTCAGTGAGTGAGAGTGTTTCACAATTCAAGACCAATTCAAAGCGAGTTCCGCTGGAAAAGCGTGATGGCTTCCAGTTGACCTCAGCCGAGATTGCTCTTGACCGTTCGCGAATGTTATTCAACCCACGACCATCTGCTCCACGATTTTCAGCAGGGATACCCTTGCCATTATCTTCAACTGAGAGAACAAGTGTGTTTTCTCGTATCTCTAGGTTGACTTCATAACGACTAGCAGCAGCATGTTTAATGACATTTTGGATTGCTTCAATCGCAATTCGGTAGAGAGCTAGTTGCTTGAGTCGATCAAGACCAAGATTATCCACTTCTGGATCTATATAGAGATTGTATTCAGGAAGATCATCTGAATCGCAATGGTGTTCTAGGTGAGTTTCAATAGCGGCTCCTAGCCCAAGAATGTCAAGGGTTTGTGGATGTAAATTGTTCATGATATCGCGTAAGTTAGAAATTGCTCTTTCGAGATCCTCTTCTAGTTTCCGAGTTTTTTCTTGTGTTTCTTGATCATTGACGTTCTCTGGCAGATTTTGTAGCCCTCGCAGGATGGAAGACAAATCAGAAAGGGATTGATCATGAAGGTCCATCGCAATGCGTCGTCGTTCTTCTTCAGCCCCTTCAAGGAGCTTTTCGGTTCCGACAACTGTGATGAGGCGCTTTGTCATACGATTAATGGAGACCGCCAAGGTGTCTAATTCATCACGAATATGATCTGGAGCAGGGGGCAGTTCTAGTTTTCCATCAGCAATCCGAACCGCATTGTGGGAAAGCATCTGGACTCGGTTAAGAATGCGGCGACTGAAATAAATGGAGATCAAAAGCCCTAAGAGAATCGCCAGCACGAGGACGAACATAGAGACGGTTGCCGTTCTTTCCACCAGTTGATTTATGTCCTGATCTTGTGACATCCGTAATTGATTACGATAAATCTGGGTAATGTTGGAAAGGGTTGATAACTCTGTCCTGAAAAGCGCGAAAGATTCTGCTGTTTTCTCAATTTCCGGGCTGTCAGCTGGATTGAGGTTTTCAGCCAGCGTTAGGAGGTGAGAGATGTGACCAGATTCTTTTAATGGACCAAATGGTTTGACCCGTGCAACCGACGTGAGCATTCTTTCGTAGAGGTCTGCGACGAGCGCCATTTCTTCAGGGGCCGCCATGCCGGTATGCTGCATGGTTCTTAGCAGAACATGGAGCCGTCTTGCGGCCATATCCGCTTCAGCGACAGCAATAAAAGTAGTTCCTATCGCTTTGGCTTCTTGGCGCTTGGAAGAGAGGTCCCAGTAAGTATATTGCATGAATCCGAGCAACAAAATCAGAAGAAATAAAATGGTTGCCGGTGCCAAAAGAACTTGTTGTTTTACAGTGATTCTCATCAAGTTAAATTCCTCTTTCGGTAAATAACAACCGTAGCATGTCAGATGATTCCTTGCACTGTGCAGATGCGCAATTGATTTCTTTTTGCTTGGTAATGTTAGGGATAGATTGTTTGCTCTAGATTTTAAAATGGAGGGCTGATGCTGTAGTTGAGTGCCAGAAGGAGTAAAAAAAGCCCCAAAGACCTGGAGGGGGGGTAGGTCTTCGGGGCACGAAACCTTCAAGAAGGTCTCAGGTTCTATTATATACACGACTCTGCTTAAAAAGGGAATAGCAAAAGCTAAAGTATGAATTAAATATATTTCAGTATGGGGCCGTTTCGCTCGCCTAAAATCTATGCCGAAGCTGTCTCTTGTGCCCGTGGTAAAAGAACGGTGAATTGACTTCCTTCTCCATGAGTAGAGCTGACGGTGACCGACCCTTGATGAGCATCAACAATCCATTTGACTATTGCCAGCCCCAGACCGGAGCCACCATCATTGCGATTGCCGGTTTTATCAACTCGATAAAAACGTTCAAAAATTGCTTCCAGATGATCGCTATCCATGCCGATCCCAGTATCGCTAATCGTGATGGCAACATCTTTGTCATTGATTGTCAGAGAAAGCGTGACACTGCCATTATCAGGAGTATATTTTATAGCATTGGTCAATAAATTCAAGAATACCTGACGTAAGCGCAAGCTGTCAGCCTGAAGTGTAATTTGATTTTCGGGGCAGTGTAGTTCAACCTTTATATTCTTTGCTGTTGCCAAAAGTTGAGCTTGGTGGTGTAGTTCAATGATCAATTCGTTTAAATTCTGTCGTTCCATCTTCAGTGGAATTTCACCAAGATCACCCTTAGAAAGCAACAGTAAGTCTTCAATCAAGTAGCTCATACGGCTGATTTCTTCCAAATTTGAAACTAAGACTTGGCGAAGCTGTTCACGGTCTCTTCCATTTCTGAGGGCCAGTTCCGTCTCTCCTCGGAGAATGGTCAATGGAGTTCTTAACTCATGCGTAACGTCTGCTGTGAACTGTTTGGCTCGACGCAGATTGTTGGCCCTGCGTGTCATCATTTGATTATAGCTGCTGGCTAGTTCAGTTACTTCAGGGGTGGCAGTATCTGCGATTTGAAATGTTGATGGGCGTATCTCAGTATTCGTTTGATCCATGAGAAGCGTTAGCTGCTTAATAGCCGCCAGGCGACATCCTCGAAACTTGCGTTGAAGTATGGCAAAGAATGTCAGAATGATGATCCCAGATACAAATAAAAGCAACGTGGCTGCTCTCATTGCTTTTTTGTGCGCAGAAAGATCTTTAGTCACTACAAGGTAGAGCGACGGAGTTCCTGCTTTTATTACTGGGTAAATCAATGTTCTGAGAGGACCTTGAGCGCCTGCGGTTGTCTCAATGCTAATATCCTGCCCCGAGTAATCCTCTTTTGCGTGAGGCATCGGATCATTTCCCGTAAAACAGAGCGTTTCCCCCTGAGCAGAAGATACCACGATGGACGGAGCAAGAGGAGATAGTGCAGACAGTTCTGGGAGGTTTCCACATAAAGAATCTTGAGCGGGAAATCCGCTAGAAAGTTTCTCTTTGAAGAATGTAATATGCTGCGCAGTAGACAACAGTTGATGGTCAATTTGATTGAGGTCGTGCTGTTGTCGTTCTGTGTGCCAAAAAAAAACGCCCCCACTAAGAACCAATGCTAAAAAAAGAAGGTTCCAATAGGGGAGGCGGTTTCTTAGCAGGGTGCTACCTTGCAATTAATCGGACTCTTTAAGGACATAGCCAACGCCACGAACAGTATGGATCAACTTTTTGTCAAAGTCCCGATCGATCTTTTTCCGTAAATAATTGACATACACATCAATAATATTGGTGAAGGAGTCGAAGGTGTAATCCCAGACATGCTCAGCAATCATGGTTCGTGTGAGAACCTGATTTGGGCTGCGCATAAAATACTCTAGAAGAGCGTATTCTTTTGAGGTCAGATCGATCTCTGCATTATCCCGCCAAACTTTATGACCGACTGGATCAAGGCGTAGATCGGCAAAATAGAGCTCTGCTCCGCGGTCTTGAGACCCCCGACGAATCAGGGCTCTTACGCGAGCGATTAATTCGGCAAAAGCAAAAGGCTTGGTCAGGTAATCATCGCTGCCAATATCCAGACCAGAAACAATATCCTCAACGGTATCTTTTGCTGTAAGGCACAAAATTGGAGTTGAGATGTTTTTATCGCGGAGTTCGCGGATAGCACTCAAGCCGTCTTTCTTGGGAAGCATGACATCCATCAGAATCAAGTCGTATGCTGTTTTTTCAGCCATTTGTACGCCATCTTCTCCATCATAGGCGACATCAACATTGAATTCTTCTTCTTCCAGACCGCGCTTAATAAAGCTGGCTACTTTTTTTTCGTCTTCCACAACCAGAATGTGCATTCTGTTTCTCCTTTTTGTTCTTTTTGTTGGTGGGGTTTCCCCACCTTTTGATGAAATAAGTTAATTGTCTCTTGATTATAAATTATATTCAGTAAACTTTATATCCTGACACTTCGAACTGTGTTCTTTTGTGAGTTTACTAGTAATAGCTCATGAAAATTTAGGCAACTTTATCAGACACACATCTTTGGTGCAAGAAGAATAATAATTTTTCTTTAATTATTTTTTTCGGAGAATTGTTTTGCTTATTTTTCTTAGGCCAATAAACATGCATCTTTTACTCTTTATCAAGAATTCTTATTATTCGATTGAAAAATCAATTCTTAAGATTCTCTATTGCTTTTAAGTGATAGATTCTGTTAATTAGTAATAATGAAAAATGAGTGGGTTGTCATTGAAATAAAGGTCAAGGGCGAGTTCGTTGATCTTGTGAGTGCTGTTTTAGACGATTATGGATGCTCTGGTACTGTTATCGAAGAGCGCGCGTTGGATACATTTGACGTGCCTGATGATGTCCTGAATCCTAAAGAAGTCTATTGTTTAAAGACTTACTTTGATGCTGTCTCTTCGCCTCAGTTACTTGTTTCTACTCTGGAAAATGGTTTTAATGAAATCCCCCTCCTAGAGAAAGAGATTCAAAGCGTCAGTCTGGGGGATGCTGTTGACCTTGAAGATTGGGCTGAGGGTTGGAAGCAAAACTTTTCATCTTTTCGTATTGGTGAAAATTTGGTTATCCGCCCGAGTTGGGAGGAGTACACTCCCGAGCTAGGCGAGGTTGTTGTCGAAATTGATCCAGGTATGGCTTTTGGGACGGGAACGCACGAAACAACTCAACTTTGTCTTGAAATGATTGCAGAACTTTTGAAGCAAACGGACGCACCTCAGGATATGTTAGATGTTGGAACGGGTTCAGGCATCCTTGCCCTCGGCGCAGCTGCCCTTGGGTGTCGGAAAATTGTAGCAAACGATATTGATCCTATTGCCTGTAATATCGCCCGTGAAAATATTATAAAAAATCGATATGATTCTCGGATAGAAATTAGTGAATATCTTCTAGAAGATTTACCCGGTCAGCACGATTTGGTCGTCGCAAATATTCTAGCTGAAGAAAATGTCCGTCTCAGACACGCATTTCTTGAACATTTACGACCCGGGGGGTGGTTGGTGTTGTCTGGAATTCTCAAAGAAAAAGAAGGCTTGGTTCAAGATGGTTTTGCCGATCTTGGTCTTAAGTCGTTTCCAAGCCGCTATAAAGATGAGTGGGTTTGCCTCTTGTTTCAGCGGCCATTCTGAATGCGTTGTTTTTATCTTCCTGAGCGGATATTACGCCCAGGAATAAACATTTGTCTGTCTAATGAACTAAGAAAGCATTTACTCACAGTTCTTCGTTTTCAACCTGGAGATAAAATCGAATTTTTTAACGGTTTTGGACAGGTTGCTGAAGCAGTTCTCAAAGATGATTTAAGTGCTGATCTGTTGGAGGTGTTTGATCATCCTCCACCGCCATGCTCTCTGGCTTTAATTCAAGGGCTCCCTAAGGGGGATAAGTTGGAGTTAGTGTTGCAAAAAGGGACTGAGCTGGGAGTGAATGAATTTTGCCTCGTGCCAATGAAGAGGAGCATCGGGCAGCTGAAGTCTAACAAAAAAGAGCAGAGGTTGGGGCGTTGGGGAAAAATCATTCAGGAAGCGGCCCGTCAGAGTCGGCAGTATCACTTGCCAAAGTTAGAGGCTCCGACGTCCTTAAGTGGAGCGTTATCAACGGTTCAGGCTGACTTGAAACTGTTGCTTTGGGAAGAGAGTGCAAAACCTTTGGAAGAGCTTTTGCCTCAAGTGGCTCCACAACGCATTGCCGTTGTTGTCGGCCCCGAAGGCGGAATTAGCCAGGGGGAGGCTGATTTAGCCAGGTCTGCGGGATACCAAGCCGTGAGCCTTGGGCCGAGAATTTTAAGAACAGAAACTGCAGGACTTGCGATAATGTCGATTTTACAATATCTTTATGGGGATTTGGCTTCGTGCCAACATGGTTAAGCGACTATGTATAAAAGAAAGGAAAAGTCATGAGATGTCCCAAGTGTGGCTACAACAGTTTCGACCATCTCGATAGCTGCAAAAAATGTGGCAAAGATCTGGTTGAATTTAAGCAGAGCTACGGTATTAAAAGTGTTCTGTTTCCTGGGCAGATGAGCCCAGAGGGTGTGGCTGAAGAAGCAGAGTTTGACAGTGTGGCTGCTGATGCTGCAGTGTCAGTTGCGACGGGAGTTTCTGCAGACCCTGTAGTTGCAGAAGAGATTGTGGCCGGTGGTGAACCTGCGGCAGAGGGAGCCGATGGGGATGATTTCGGTTTTGATTTTATGGGAGATAGCGCTGAAGACGACGATCTTTCTTTTGATGAGTTGTTTGAAGAGGCTCCTGAAGATGAAGATATCGAAGAGACAATTGAGGCACCAAAAGAAGCTGCAGCTGACACTGAACCTGAGACCGATTCAGGCGAAGATTTCTCTTTCGATGTCCCTACAGAAGATTCTGACCTAGATGATGATTTTGGTTTTGATCCCGCCGAAGAAAGTGATTCTGCCGAAGATTTTGCTTTCGAGGATGATCCCGATTCTACGGGTGAGGTTGAGAGCTCAGGGTCCGAGGAGGACCCCAACCGCCCTTTTGACTTACCGGGGTCTCCACTCGTTGTGGGGGCTCCGGAAAACCAGCTGTATCATTTTGACGAATCTCCTGTTGAAGAAACAGAGAGTATTTTAGCGCCCGAGAATAAACTTTCCTCTTCGCAGATATCTTCAGGGGATGGTACTTTTGAGTTAGAAGAACCAGAACCAGAACCAGAACCAGAACCAGAACCAGAACCAGAACCAGAACCAGAACCAGAACCAGAACCAGAACCAGTTGTTTCTGATGGAGAAAACATTTCAGATCGCCCTGTTTTTTCTCCTGCTGCTTTGGGTGACTGTGTCGGTGCTTTTGTTTTTGATCTTGTCCTTCTTGTTGTCGTCGGGATCAGTTTTATTGCTGCTGCCGAAGCAGCAATGTCTCCCGGTGCGACGAGGTTACTCCCTTCTGTGGAAACCTTGATCGATCTTTCTATCCCTTACTTTCTCGTCCTGTTTTTTTTGGCCTTTGGCTATTTTACCCTTTTCCATTTTCTCGTTGGACAAACTCCCGGTAAAATGTTGACAGGGGTGCGAGTTGAAACTCTCGACGGAGAACCTTTGGCTTTTGCCCAAGCTTTTTTACGCAGTGTTGGTGGCTTGTTACAATTGTTACCTGCTGGATTGGGATATTTTGTTGTTTTGGCTCACTCCGAACGTCGTGGTTGGAATGATCGTTTGGCCGGGACGCGAGTCATTTCCTTACGCTAGCCCTTATTCTTGATGGGGGTGCGAAAAGGTCACACTCCAAGGCGCAACTTAATAAAAGCTTGAAGGTTTGGACATCGCAAATATTCATTATTATCTAGTTCCCACCCGATTGATGAGGTTTTTGTGACACCATAGTTGTGCCCTGGGTAGACTTGTGTTTCTTCTGGCAGCTCTTTTAATCGTAGTAGGCTGTTGTAGAGTTCGGTAACATTACTTCCCGGGAGATCGGCCCGACCGCAGCGCCCAACGAAGAGAGTGTCACCGGTGATGATTTTATCCCCGCTTTTGAAAATGACAGACCCTGGAGAGTGCCCCGGGGTATGCATAACCTCGATCTTTCCATTTCCTAACTTAAGAACCTGACCCTCTTTGAGCGAAATTGTAGGCTCTGGTATGTCCGCCGGATGGGCTGCCAATTGTGCATCTGTCGATTTAATAACTAACGCATTTCCTGCCGTGTGGTCATGATGCCCATGGGTGTTGAGCAATAGTTGTAGTGTGACGCCAAGTTCAGCTGCCTTATTCAAAAGGAGTTCCGGGCGCTGTGACGGATCAACCGCTGCTCCTTGCAGTGTTTCTGGGCAATAAATTAGATATGAAAAATTATCCATTGTGCTGGCATCAAACTGAATAACTTGTAGAGTTGTCATTGAAGAGATCCTATCAAAAAAAGAAGGCAGTTGCTGGGAACTAAAGAGTTGAGTCCTCAGCTGTCAGTGAATTATAATGTTCATGATGCAAATATGACAATAGCCGTCAGGAGAGAAATATGAAATTTACCAAGATGCAGGGGGCCGGTAATGATTATGTCTATATCAACGGATTTGAAGAGCAGATTGCAGATCCAGAAACGTTGGCGCAGCAACTGAGTAATAGGAATTTTGGGATTGGCTCAGATGGTTTGATTTTGATTCTTCCGTCTCAGATAGGTGATGTCCGCATGCGAATGTTTAATGCAGATGGCAGTGAATCAGAGATGTGTGGTAACGGGATTCGCTGTGTTGCAAAGTTTGCCTACGATCACGGCTTGGTTAAAAAACTGGAGATTGGAGTAGAAACAGGGAATGGCGTCCTTCCGCTTACTATGTTTACCGGTCAGTCTGGGTTGGTCGAACGGGTACGGGTCAATATGGGTGAACCTAAACTCACACGGGGTCAATTGCCGATGTCTGGGGGTGCTGAAGATCAAGCCGTTTCAATCCCTCTTGATGTTGCAGGGCAGAAGCTTGAATTGACGTGTGTTTCGATGGGGAATCCACATGCAGTTATCTACGTTGATGATGTTGCCTCATTTCCTGTCGCAGAGGTCGGTGGAGTGATCGAAAAACATTCCTGGTTTCCTCGCCGCATCAATGTTGAATTTGTCCAAGTTGTCAGCCCAACAGAAGTCATCCAGCGGACTTGGGAGCGAGGTGCTGGAGAAACTTTGGCCTGTGGAACCGGTGCATCAGCAGTGACTGTTGCGGGCGTATTAACTAATCGCACAGAACGAAAAATTATCAACCACCTGCGCGGTGGTGATCTGGAATTGGAATGGTTGGAAAATGGGCCAGTGATGATGACTGGCCCCGCAGTAGAAGTTTTCAGCGGTCACTTTGATCCGAAGTAGAGAGATATTTGAATGGAAGCAGTTCTCTTTGATTTAGATAATACCCTCTATTCGGCTGAGTGTGATCTCTTTTCGTTGATTGATGTCCGTATCAATCGTTACATGGCAGAGGTTGTTGCTATTGCACCAACGGATGTTGACGGTTTGCGCCGCCGTTACTGGAAAGATTACGGGACGACTCTGCAGGGGTTGATTCGCCACCATGTCGTTGATCCTGAGGACTACCTTGATTATGTGCATGCCGTCGATGTTGGGAGTCGAGTTTCCGTTGACAGAGAACTGAAAGAAACCCTGAATAGCCTTCCGCTATCCAGTTATGTTTTTACCAACGGGTCGCGTTGTCATGTGGATCGCGTAGTGACAGCTCTTGGTCTTGATGGGATGTTTACCGATGTTTTTGATATTCGGATTGCCGATTATCAGCCAAAACCTCATCCTGACCCTTATCAGCACGTGCTGGACAAATTAAACCTCTCCGGTGAGCAGTGTGTCATGGTGGAGGATCAACTGCCGAACTTAGAAACGGCAAAGCAGTTTGGGATGAAAACGGTCCTTGTCGGAGCTAAACCGACGGATGCACAGGAACATCAGTATGTTGATGCCTATTTGTCTCGCTCTGCTGATATTGGATTGTTGCTTGAAAAGTGGTTAGGAGCTTCTTGAAATGCGGGGAGTGATTCAGCGGGTGAGCCGTGCGGGGGTTGTTGTCGATGGGATTCAGATCTCATCTATAGGGCCTGGATTGCTTGTTTTCCTCGGCATTGAGAAGGGTGATAAAGGGCAAGCGGCAGAGTACCTAGCAGAAAAAACAGCAGGCCTGCGAATATTTGAAGATGACCAAGAGAAGATGAACCTTTCCGTTTTAGATTGTGCCGCTGAGATTTTGGTTGTTTCACAATTTACCCTGCTTGCTGATTGTCGAAAGGGGAAGCGGCCTGGGTTTTCTGCGGCCGAACTTCCTGAGATAGCTGAACCTCTTTGTGATTATTATGTCGCTCAGTTGAGACAACGCGGGATTCCTGTTGAAACGGGGCAATTCAGAGCCGACATGAAGGTTGACTTGGTGAATGACGGTCCTGTCACAATCTTGCTTGATAGCCACCGAACGTTTTAGGAGGAGTTTATGCTGAGGTTTTTTTCTCTGGTTATTGTTCTTCTATTTACAGCGGGACTTGTGTCGGCGACGACTTATTCTTGTCGTGATAAGCAGGGGCGTTTATTTACAACGGATAATTTACAGACACTTCCCCCCGACTGTCGTGGGAATGAACGGGTGGTTCAAAGTGAAGATCCTGATAACTTGAACTATGTCCCCGCTCAGAAAATTCTTCCGGGAGCAGAAGCTGAATTTCAGCGTGCAGTCCGTGATGCTGAATCTGAGCAGCTGCAAAAACAGGGGCGGATTGATGGTTTTATAAAACGTGCTGAGCAATTAGTTGAACAATATCGGGGGGCGGTTCAGGAAAAAAACAATGCAACCCGACGTTGGAGTTATGGTTCAAGAGAAATCATTCAGAAGGCCGATAGCACGATAGAAAAAGTTCGTGAAGGTAAGAAGCAACTGTTAACAGAGATCGCGCAGGGAAAAATTCCGGGAGATGTTGAGAAGACGATAGTTTCTCGGTTAAATGAAATAGGAGTTTAAGACTGCAACAGACTCCTAGGAGCCTGTTGCAGAAATCAATTTAGAGAGCTTTTTCGAG
>JADGDX010000055.1 GCA_016744675.1 Desulfuromusa sp.
CTACCAACCTTTACAACAGGAACCCACCTTTGCTCTAAGGCTTGATTAAAAAGTGGACGAATGCCTGCTCGCCATTTGTCGCCAGTCTTTAATATTGCGTAAGAGTCCAATTCTTCAACCGCAGAATACCCTGCAAGGGCAGTGTAAAAATTAGCAGCTTCAACGGAGTGGTTAGTCCACAACTCATGCCAAAGCCAAGAATGCTCAGGGACAGGTGCATCAAGAGGATCACCATTTACAGTATGAATCAATGACAACTGAGCGCCCTGAGGGTCACTTACCAAGGCTGCTCGACCACGATCTAAGATATCCTCTGGCTGCATATGAACCTTACCACCATTAGCTAAAACCACTACAACTGCTTGATCAACGCTATCAACCGACAGCGATGAGATCCAACGTGCAACATGAGGCTCTGAGGTCGCCGGTTGAACATCTAAGATGCCGCCAATTCGCTTACCATCTAGCTTTACAATTGTGTATTTACCGTGTGTTTCAAAGGTCCAGTTAAAAAGTTGGCCATAAAAGGCTTTAGTCGTCGCAACATCACTGGTTAAAAGGTCGTGCCACACAAACTTACCCGGTTGGTAACTCTGTGTATTTTCCTCAATAATGGGGGTTGGACGGTTAACAAGAGCACACCCCGTTTGCAGTACAAGTAATAGGCCACAAAGACCTGTAAGTGCCGCTCCCCTTAAAAGGGTTATAGTTTTATTCGTTTGCATATTTCATCTCACTCTATTTATTAAGAATAACATTGCCAAAGTCGTACCTATTTTAAGTTTCTGCTAGGTTTATTTTTAGGTACCTTAGCAGATGGACGCCCAATTTGTTGTTTTGTTTTACCAGCACTTGGCTTAACATTACTCTTTGATTTATTTACCTCTGGTCGCGATTTAGCCTTATTTGCTGGGGCGGATACCCTATTATTCGTAACTTTACTTTCCCCACCAGCCTTTTCAGATGCCGGTTTCCAATCCTTTTGAACTTTTTTATTTGTAGATAATTCCGATTTATCTGCCTTAGATTTATCTACCTTTGGTTGATCTTTTTTCTTACTTAGTTCCTGTTTATTCTTAGCGCCGTCGTTTCTTTTGCTAAAGGACTTATCTGGGTTTTTAGAACCAAAATCATTTCGTCGTGATTTTTTTTGTAGATCTATAGATGTTTTGCTTTTTCTGACACTCGTATGGCGATATGAATTATTAACATTAATGTTAACTTTCACATTTGTTTGATATCTATGCCGAGGGTAAGGGTGCCACGGATGGAAATATGGAGGATGATGTCCCCAATAATAAGGAGAATGCCACGGGTGATAAATGGGGCTCCAAAAAAACACAAAAATTACGGGCGGATGAACATATACGGGCTCAACAATATAACCGGGGCCATACATGTAGACGTCACCAACGACCTGTACTTGAGTTTCATCCTTACCCTTTTTTTCAACATCTATTGTCGCAACATCCTGATACTGATCTTTTCCAATGACCGCTTGAATAGAAACTAGATGGGTATCGCCTTTTGTTGTTTCAATGACCCTTAAATAGTCAACTTCGCCATCTTCATTTAGGTCTAAATTTGAAATCTGCGTGTCAGGGTCATTAAGTCTTTTTTCAAAGTCCTCTAGATCTTTAGACTCTCCAAACACCGATGCAACAGCCTCTAAATCAAGGTTATCACTAACATCAGAGTCCTTCGCTTCAACTGTAGTCACGTCTTCTGCGTATAAATTGCCACAAGCGATAATCAAGACAATTAGCAGGCTTCCAAGTATTGTTCTCATACCTCCTCCTTTATTGTGTACGGACTTCTCTATTGTGTACGGACTTCTCCTCCCCAAAAAAAGTTTTGAGCAGGAATGAATTTCGTATAGTTGTAAACGATTAAATGCTTTACAGGAGAATGTCAACGGATTTTGTCGTATTTTGTGAGTGAGGTCCTTTTTAGGTTTAGGGAGCGATGTGTCAAGAATAATATTGGAATGGCTTGTGAACATATAGACAGGGAACAAAAAGTCTTCACCGGGTCAAATAACACAGCCCGAAGATGAAATAAATCTTCGGGCTGTGTTATTTAATTTGATATTTATCAATCTCTCTGTTTACTTTGTTGCCATAGCAGTTTTGAGTGGAACCAGAAGAATCTGAATGCGCCGATTTTGAGCACGGCCTTCGGTATCATCATTGCTAGAAACAGGTTGATATTCACTGAGGCCAGCAGCAATCATCCTTTCGCCCGGGAGCCCGACCTTATCCTGCAGAAAGTGGACAACACTGGTTGCACGAGCGGTTGAAAGTTCCCAATTTGTAGGATAGCGTTCTTTTAAGCGACTGCTGATTTGAACATTGTCTGTATGTCCTTCAATTTGTAGTGCCTTTTCGGGAAATTTATTCAGGACATCCCCAAGACTTTTGAGAACCTTTTGACCTTCCTTTTTGATAACAGTCTTACCTGAATCAAAAAGAATTTTATTGAGGAGGTTGACAGATAGCTGTCCTTCTAGATTCGAGATCGTCAATTCCCCGCGCTTTATTTCATCTTCTAACGCACCAACGAGCTGATTGTAGGTGTTCTTAACTTTTGCTAAACGAGCTTCACGAGCAATTTTTTCTTTTTCCAGGGCCAAATTTAATTCTTCGATAGTCGTAAGTAGTTGGTCGTTTGTTTGTTGCATGTCGGTCAACTGCTCATGCATTGCTGCAATTTGTTGCTGGTGCAGTGATAAGTTTCCTTCTTGTCTTTCCTGATTGGCATTGGCTGCAAGGAGGTTGCGTTGAAGTTTTGAATTTTGTTGTAGCGAATCGACCAAGCGAGAATTGAGTTTAGACATGTCGCCTTGGAGAGTTATTTTGTCCTGACGCAATTCAGCATTAGCTGTTGATAGGTCAGCTACATCTCGGGTGAGAAGATCTGCTTCATTGACTTTTTGTTGAAAGGTATTTTTGCTAACGCAAGCTCCTAATGATAGGGCAAGCCCGAGCAGTATGACTATTGGTAATCTTTTCATTTATGTCTCCTTTTAAAAACAATGTGATTATGATCATAATAAGCTCATATTTTTACCACAAGTCACGGAAATGTAAAGGGGATTTGCATCGCACGGAGTGGTGATTTGGGTTGCGAGAGAAATAGGCGCTATGCTATAAATTGACTTCATTTTTTCTATCATCCTGACATATTTGACACGGTTTTTAATCTTGTCTGGAGTTTTAATCGATGCAGTTTGAAATAGAGCGTATCATCCGCACAGCGTTAGCCGAAGATATCGGCCTTGGAGATGTAACAACTGAAGTCACCGTTGCCGGTGACACTGTTGCACGCGCCGAGCTTGTTGCAAAAGAGGACTTCACTCTTGCTGGTCTTGATGTTGCCGCTGAAGTTTTTCGTATCCTCGATCCTGAAGTTCGTGTTGAGCAGATTTTTGTTGATGGCCAACAGGTGCGAAAGGGTGAAGTTATTGCCTGGTTAAAAGGGAAAGCATCGGTGTTGCTTCAGGGAGAACGGGTTGCCCTTAATCTGTTACAGCGAATGAGCGGAATCGCAAGTTTAACGGCTAAATACGTCGCTGAAGTGGATGGTACAAATGCCACAATTGTTGATACACGCAAAACGGTTCCTGGATTGCGTGCTCTGGATAAATACTCTGTGCGTATGGGTGGGGGGCGTAATCACCGGATTGGTCTGTTTGACGGTGTTTTGATCAAGGAGAACCATGTTGCTGCCGCTGGAGGAATTGGAGCTGCTATTGAGCGTGCAAAGAAGAAGCTCTCACACACTCTAAAAATCGAAATTGAGACTCGCGATTTAAATGAAGTTGCTGAGGCATTGCAAGCAGGTGCTGATATTGTCATGCTTGACAATATGACACTTGATGAAATGCGGCGCGGTGTTGAATTGATTGCCGGCAAAGCTTTGGTTGAAGCTTCTGGTGGGGTTAATTTAGAGCGTGTTCGTGATATTGCTGAGACTGGCGTTGACATTATTTCGGTTGGTGCTTTGACCCATTCGGTCATCGCAGCAGATATTTCTATGTTATTTAATCATAAATAAATCCATGTGATGGCTGAACCTTTCAGCTAATTGGAGATCCATTGACCTCACGTGATAAAATTCTCAACTTGTTTCGTCTTTCTCCCGATCAATATATCTCGGGTCAGCAGATTAGCCGCTCTCTGGATATTTCTCGTTCAGCGGTGTGGAAACAGGTTAAGGTATTACGTGAACTAGGTTTCGATATCGAGGCGAAACATTCTCGCGGCTATCGGCTTTTAGCAGCCCCAGATCTTCTTTTGGCGGCTGATATTGAAAATGAGCTGAATAACCAATTGATTGGTCGTTCGGTTATTTCTCTTCCTGAAACAGACTCAACAAATATACAGGTTCGCCGTTTGGCTGAAGATGGGGCTCATGAAGGGACTATTCTTGTTGCTGACCGACAAAGCGCTGGTCGAGGTCGTCTTGGTCGGCGCTGGGAATCCCCTTCTGGAGTCAACCTTTACTGTTCCATTCTGCTGCGTCCTGAAATCCCTGTTCAACAAGCTCCTCAATTGACATTCCTTTCTGCTGTTGCTGTTGCTGAGACTTTAAGTGATGTTTGTCAGATCCCTGCTGAGGTGAAATGGCCAAATGATATCCTTGTTGGCGGCGCTAAAATTGCCGGACTTCTCAATGAGATGAATGCGGAGACAGAGCAGATCCATTTTGTTATTTTAGGAATCGGAATTAACTTGAATATGGAGGTCGATCAATTTCCTAAAGACATCAAGTATCCAGTCACTTCGGTATTGCTGGAGTCAGGGAAACCGGTTGATCGACTGCTTTTTATGAGGGAACTTCTACAGCGTTTGGACGGTTACTATTCTGAATTTTTAGCGGAAGGGTTCGGCCCAATCAGAAGCCGTTGGGAAAAACTCTTTTTTATGATGAACAAAAAAGTTGAAGTTGATCTAGGACGTAGCGTTCTTTGTGGTACGGTCGTCGGGTTAGATGCAGAAGGGGCTTTGCGAGTCCAGTCTGATCAGGGGCAAGTCGAGCGGATTATTGCTGGAGACGTTAGCCTCGTTGGGTAAAACAATCGAGAGTGGGTACAGTCACTATGTTGTTAGTTATTGATATTGGTAATAGTAATACTGTTCTTGGGACTTATGCCGGACAGACATTAAAAAATGATTGGCGGATCGGGACTGATAAAGACCGAACAGTTGATGAGTATGCGATGTTACTCGACAATTTATTTCGTCTGGCAGGACTGCAGTTTTCAGATTTAGATGCGGTTATTGTATCGAGTGTCGTTCCGCCAATGTTAAACACGATAGAAGGGCTATGTCAGAGATACTTTAAGTTAAGTCCCTATGTTGTTGGCCCTGGAATGAAAACTGGGATGCCGATTCAATATGATAACCCCCGGGAAGTTGGTGCTGATCGGATCGTTAATGCTGTCGCAGCCTATGAAAAAGTAAAAGGCGGACTTATTGTGGTTGATTTTGGAACAGCAACAACGTTTGATGTGATTTCTGCTGATGGTTGCTATCAGGGAGGAGCCATCGCTCCTGGTGTCGGGATTTCAGCTGATGCCCTTTTTGAGAGGGCAAGCAAACTGCCTCGGGTTGAATTTTCACGACCGGAGCAGATCATCGCTAAGAATACAGTTAATAGTATGCAAGCCGGGATTTTCTTCGGCTATGTGGGATTGGTTGAGGGGATAGTCAGCCGCATGAAAGCAGAGTTGCCCGAATTGCCGCGAGTGGTTGCAACAGGTGGGTTGGCGGCTTCAATTTCAGCGGCAACACGTTGTATAGATGATGTAGAACCATTTTTAACTTTAGAAGGATTGCGATTACTCTACGAAAGAAACCGGAACTAACCTTCAGACCCTGTTATCTGGACGTTTTGGCGTCGATGAAATGGAGGGCTGCTGCTGCGGAAATCCGCGGTAGGCTTTTTCTTTAAAAGGAGCGATTCATGGGCAAGTACGACACAACAAAAGTGAGAAATCTTGGAATTGTTGCACATAACAGTGCTGGTAAAACCTCGTTGGTTGAAGCCATTCTATTTAATACGGGGATGACTGATACGCTAGGGAAGGTTGATAACGGCACGTCCTTAATGGATTTTGAGGAAGAAGAAATCAAGCGCAAGGCGACACTGAGTTCCAGCTTAAACCATTGCCTTTGGAACGATTACAGTTTGCACATCGTCGATACTCCCGGAGTGAGTAATTTCTTGCATGACACACGGCGTTGCTTACGTGTCCTGGGTGGGTCGGTTGTTATTGTCTCGGCTATTTCCGGGGTGAAATCCCAGACGATGCAGATCTGGAAGTGGTGTGACAAATTTGAAGTCCCTAGAATTGCTTTTGTTAATAAAATGGATAAAGAGCGGGCTGATTTTCTTAAAGCAGTCGATGATATGGAAAAGGCCCTCGGCGCACGTGCTGTCGTTGTAACTATGCCAATTGGCGCTGAAGAAGATTTTAAGGGAATCATTGACCTTGTTCGAATGAAGGCAAAAATTTATAAATTTGATGAAAAAGGAACCTTTGACGAAGTTGATATCCCGGCCGATTATCAGGATGAGGCAGATCGTCTGAGAGAACAGTTGTTAGAGGCAGTTGCTGAAGCCGATGACGATTTAATGGAAAAATATCTTGATGGAGAATCGCTCAGTGAAGAAGAGATTCTGTTTGGATTGCGTGAAGGAACCCTAACAGGAGTCTTTACTGCCGTATTATGCGGGAGTGCAACTGCAAACATTGGTGTCCGTCATCTTCTTGATTATATTACAGCTTGTTTGCCATCCCCAATAGACAAGGGTATTCAGACTGGGGTAAAGCCCTATACTGAGGACCTTGTTGAGCGACAGCCCAGTGAGGATGACCCCTTCTCTGCGATGGTTTTTAAAACAATCAATGACCCTTATGCAGGGAAACTAACTTTAATGCGACTCTATTCTGGAACTCTTTCGGGGGATACTGTCGTTTATAACCCGAACAAGGACGAAAAAGAGCGAATTAGTAATATCTTTAAGCTCGAAGGGAAGAAGCAGACACCTATTGATCTAGCGGCCGCGGGAGATATTATTGCTGTCCCTAAGCTTAAGGCAACAGCGACTGGTGATACCCTCTGTGATTTAAAAAATCAAGTCATGTATGAACCTCTTATTCCGCTTAAGCCGATTATATCTTTTGCCCTTGAAGGTAAGAATAAAGGGGACGAGGATAAAATTTATACGGGACTACAGCGTTTAATGGAAGAGGATCCAACCCTACGGATCACCCGTGATGATGAAACTAAAGAGATGGTTCTTTCTGGAATGGGGCAGATACATCTAGAGGTTGCGGTTGAGCGGCTCAAACGGAAATATGGGGCCGATGTTGTCTTGAATGAGCCTAAGGTTCCTTATCGTGAAACGATTAAACTTTCAGCGCAGGTCCAAGGGAAATACAAAAAGCAATCTGGAGGCAAGGGCCAGTTTGGAGATGTTTGGATAGATGTAAAACCGACGCCGCGTGGAGGTGGATATGAGTTTGTTGATAAGGTTGTCGGTGGGGTCATCCCGAGAAATTATATTCCAGCCGTTGATAAGGGAATTATCGAAGCGATGAAGACCGGTCCGTTGACCAAAAGTCAGGTCGTTGATGTCCAGATTACCCTTTATGATGGTTCTCACCACTCAGTCGATTCCTCTGAGATGGCTTTTAAAGTTGCCGGTTCTATGGCTTTTAAAAAGGCGATGGAAACTTGTAAGCCCGTACTTCTAGAGCCTATTATGGCCATTGAGATAACAGTTCCCGACGATTGCATGGGTGATGTTATCGGTGATCTTAACTCACGTCGTGGCAAGGTTGTCGGAGTTGAGCCTCAGACAAACAGTCAGGTGATTCGGGCTGAGGTCCCAATGGCAGAAGTTCTTCGGTACGCTCCTGAACTGCGATCAATGACTTCGGATCGTGGGATGTTCTCGATGGAATTTGACAAGTACGAAGAGGTCCCAACACATCAGACTGCTAAAATCATTGAAGATATGAATAAAGAAGGCTGATAAGAAAACCTCCGAGGCACCAGAGTAAAACGGTGCCTCGGATTATATAAACAATAAGAGGTGTGCGTACTGTGGAGAAAAATGACATTCCTGGAAACATTGATGGATTTTCCAATGAAAGCAAACGTCAGAAGGCAGACGACCACTCACAAAGCCTCGAATCTCTTTTGCTTGATGATTTTTCTCAATCACGATCAGTTGATTCACTAGCCGAGCAAGAGGTAAGGGTGGTTGCAAAGAAAAAAGAATCTCGATTCGGTTTCTCCTTGGTCTTTCTGTTGCTTATCATTCTTCTCTCGGGTGTGGGATATTATTATTTTATCTCTATCCCCAAGTTAAATTTATCTGCAAATCATTCTCCCCTTTTTGTTTCAGCACGTTTTCCGGTCCCAGAACGATCCATTCCTACTTCCCCCGAAAGGGCTTCAATTGTTGACAAAACAGTTTCAACAGCATCAAACGAAAACATCACTGCTGAAGTTTCACAAACCGATTCAAGTCTCCCTCTTTTTACAGTATTCGTTGGCCCTTTTCTAAATTCGAAAGAAACGCAGAGGTCCACTCTTCAATTAAAGGAGCTAGGTTTTCAGCCACAAGTCGGATCGGGGCGGGGGCAAGTTTTGATGGTTCGTTTGTTGGAGGGCGTGTACCCTGCAGAGGAAGCAAGGGAGCACTTAGATAGTTTGAAAAGAGTTGTGGATTCCGCTTTTTTATTGCTTGATGGAAATAGGGCAGCTGTCTATGCGGGCTCATTTTATCAGCGAGAAAGAGCTGAAAAAATGCAGGAAAGTCTCGCTGAAGAAAAGATTATAGTTCGCCTTGTTGATCACGAGATAGTCTTGAATGGTACAATACTATCAGCATTACAGGCCGATCAACAAACTGCCCGTGAGGTTGCTGCGCACCTTTCAAGCCTTGGATTGCGAGCTCAAGTAAAGGAAAGGGAGTGATGCTGGTTTGACGAATAGGCAGCAGGAAACTGAAAAAGTTAAGATCGTAATTCCGGCAGAGGTTGCCAAGATTATGAGTAAGTGGGGGGGGCATAACGTCCGTCTTGCCGCTGCTCGTGGGGCGCTTCCTATGTCGGGGCATAATCTTGTCACGGTTTTGTTTGTGTTTTATCACGGCGAGAACCAAGAGCTTAAAGAAGAAGCTTTAAGTACACTGACGACCCTGCCAGGACAAATTTTAATGTCGGCACTAAGCAAGAAAGAACTGCATCCATCGATTATCGATCTGATTGTGAAATTGCGCTATCAGGATTATGTTGTTATGCAGGCAGCATTGACTCACCGGATGATAGGGATCAAGAGTTTATTATTCGTCGCTGAGAACAGCAGCGGTGATGTTTTAGACATGCTTTCATATAACGATGAGGTTTTGCGAAAAACTGAGGTTTTACGAACGACAATAATCAACAACCCTCAAGCCGATAAGGTTATGAAGATTCGTCTTGGTTGGGTCGAACCGATTGTTGCACCAGAACCAAAGCCAGATCCTGTTCCTGTCGAGCCGTTGCAGGGTGATTCTGAGTCTCTTGAGGGTGATTCTGAAGACGACAACGGTTTTGATGAAGAGGTTGAAGGGGAAGGTCTTTCTAAATATCAGGAGCTGCAAGAAATGGCTGTTGCTGATAAAATTAAAATGGCTTTGACCGGAGATAAAGAGTGGCGAACACTTTTGATTCGTGAGTCTAACAAACAGGTGAACACCGCTGTTTTAAAAAACCCTAGAATTTCAGAGGGTGAGGTTGTGACTGTTGCAAAAAATCGTAGCAGTAGTGATGAACTCATCCGGATCATTTTACTTAATCGTGATTGGGTGAAGCTTTATGATATTAAGAAAGCCCTCGTTGTCCATCCACGCACACCTTTGCAGACGGCCGTACGATATATGGCTTTTCTGGGTGAAAAAGATATTAAAGAATTGGCTAAAAGTAGAGAGGTCGGTCAGGCCATTGTCAATAACGCTAGACGTATGTTGAATACAAAAAAACGATAATGGAGTCGATGTTATGGTTGAAGATATTTACCGGGTTGGAATTTTAACCCTTTCTGATAAAGGGGCCCGTGGTGAGCGTGAAGATAAAAGTGGTCCTCTACTTGAAGAACTGATTTCACCCATAGGTTGTGTTGCTCGTTATCAAATTATTGCTGATGAACGGGATAAAATTGTCATGATGTTAAAAAGTTGGGTCGATGATTTACAACTCGATCTTATTGTAACAACTGGCGGGACTGGGTTGAGCCCACGCGATGTGACCCCGCAAGCAACACAAGAAGTCCTTGACTATGATGTGCCAGGTATGTCCGAAGCTATGCGCACGGCAAGTTTTATAATTACTCCACGGGCAATGCTCTCACGGGCAGTGGTTGGGGTGCGGCAACAAACCTTAATTGTTAATCTTCCGGGAAGCCCAAAGGCGGCTCGTGAAACATTTGAAGTTCTTCTCCCGGTCTTGCCCCATGCTTTAGCTAAGCTTAAGGGAGATAGTGCAGACTGTGGTGTAAGCGAGGATCGCTAGTCTTTATTGAGTCTTTTTGTAAGTATTTGATATTATTTATTAAAAGAGGCGGCCCGGGGTTGGTTTCTTATCTTTAAACAGTTGCTGTGGATAGCACTGTGTAAAACTTATTTTATGCCAATTGCAACTCCCACGATCACTTACTTCTTTCCTCTTTGCCTAAAAAATAAGCACAAAAATGAGGCGTCATCTGCACAAAGAAATGACCTTATTTGGTTTGTAGAAAGTCAAGTAATTAGTGTTAATAAAGTTAAAACGTCGGCACTTTAGTAAATGTTTATCTCTTAAACATTATTTGTTTTTCTGTCTGATGGCACGTTTTACTCGTCCTAATAAGCGTATTGGATTGATCGGTTTCGGGATGAAATCAAAAAACCCCATCTCGAGTAATTGATATTCTTCTTCTGCTGCTGTCTTTGCCGATAGAGCAATGACAGGGATATCTTCAATTTCACCATTGGCTTGAAGTGCCTTGAACATTTCAATTCCATCCATGCGTGGCATGACAATATCGGTAATGATAAGGTCAGGGTGGAGTTGAGTGGCAATTTTCAACCCTTCGGCGCCATTTCTAGCTTTATAGATAGAAAAGCCCTCTTTTTTTAGGGCTGCTTCGGCTGCATTTAAAACAATATCTTGATTATCCACCAAAAGAACATTGATACTTACTTCATCATTTGCTTCGGGAATATCAGTTAAATAGTGTTTTTTTATGGCTGTTTTGATTTCATCTGGAGTTGCCACGCAAGGTGATATTTGCATTGCCAACTTGAAGGATAAATCACTTTGTAGCGCCATGTCGAGGGGGTTAGACATGGCAAGATAGAGAGTTTTCTTTTCAACTTTGAGGGGAAATATCAGATGCGCTAAAGCTGACTCGGTATCGATAATATTGAGTACTGCTTGGGGGAACCGATGACGTGAAAACCTTTTTACATACGGAAAGCCGAACTGAGTTGAAAGGGCTTTGGCGATATCTTCTTCAAGGATCACTTCCATGTCCTCAAGAATTTTACCTATTGGTTTTTTTGTTCCTTTTTGCCTCAAAAGTGCTTGATCTAACTCGCCCTGAGAAATTACTTCATTTTCAAGGAGGATTTCACCCATTTTTTTTCTAGCCATATGTCTTTTCTCACAGCAATGTATTAATAAGTTAGACTGTTTCTTTAATTCCCCCTTCTTTTCTATGGACATTGGCATGGTCACATTATATAAAACTTTTGTCAACGAATATAATCCAAAAGCTGATAATTATTAGACTTATTCTGATTTCGATTGTGTTGTTATAAATGATTTATTTATGGAGGCTTTATGAGAATTCAACCAAAAAAATATGATAACTATCCTTGGTACCTAAAACCATTTTTCTGGAAACAGTTTCGAACTTATGGGCAGTTATTGAAACCTGCTTTATTGTGGGCAAGAGAACCTAAATTGTTTGCAGCCGTTGCTTGTTTATATGGTGTTTTGGATCGGAAATCTTCGCCGGTGAGTCCCGTATTACGATCATTGATAACGGTTCGTGTCTCACAAATAAATTGGTGTCGCTTTTGTGTTGATATTAATTATTCAGTGTTGATCTAGCG
>JADGDX010000056.1 GCA_016744675.1 Desulfuromusa sp.
GCTGAACCACATCTCCAAACTGTCAGAGCCTCACAATGCAGCTGTCATCATTGATCTGATCTATGGTCTACCCGGCCAAGGAGCGACCGAATGGCTTCAGGATATCGATTGTGCGATGAATGAAACAGCCATTCACGGACTAGATCTCTACCAGATCAATATGATTCCAGGAACCCCGCTAGCAGGCTTAAAAGAAAAACTTCCCCCCATGGCAACGCTTCAGGAACAGAGTCACCTCTTTTCTCTGGGTAGAAAGAAAATGTTGGAAAGCAATTTTCAGCGCCTCTCCATTGCCCATTGGGGCCGCGACAGCCGAGAACGCAATCGCTATAACCGCTGGAACAAAACCGGAGCCAACTGCCTGCCTCTCGGCAGTGGCGCAGGTGGACGCTGGGGAACAACACGTTTTTTCCAACAAAAGCAGATCAACCTTTATCAGGATGCCATTCAGGAAGGCCAAAAACCTCTGGCTGGAGCGATGTCTATCCCTTCACATTATGCCGTGACAGCGGTTGCTATTGGCCAACTGGAGCAACAATGTCTGGACATTACAGAACTGGAACATGTTGCAGGACAACCTCTGCGCCAGAAGCTCCAACCCATGCTTGAACAATGGGGGGTCGCAGGCCTGCTCCGTTCCAACAATGCTGATTTACTCCAACTGACAGGGGCGGGTGAATTTTGGGTAGTCAACCTGCAACAACTCATAGACATGAAGCTAAAGGAAATCCTGTGCGTAACATGACCAACGAAGAAATCGATACCTTATTAAGTGAAGTCACTTGGGGAACAATCTGTGGTGTCCTTCCTGATGGGACTCCCTATGCGACTGAAGTGACCTATCTGTATGAAAACAATACAATTATCAGCCTCAGCCATTCCAAGGGAATGACTGGTGATTGCATTACACACTGCAAAAAAATCTGCTTTAAAGTGTGTGAATCTAGCCGCTTAAGTCATCATTTCAGGGCCGCCTCCCTATTTGGAGAAGCAGCATTTATCGAACCGAACAGTGCGAAAGAGACTCTACTGTGGTGGGAAAAACTCGAGAAGAGACTAAAGAGCCCTGAGCGCTATCAATACCCCAAGCAACGCTGCCTGACCGAAGGAAAAATTTATCCGGTTCTGCACCTTAGAATCCAGCACCGTACCGGTGTTACCGACTGGAATCCTAGCCATGAAAAAACCTGATTTTAAATCGTTGCTGCGTTGGAACACCGAAGAGTTAGTGCTCATCGGCACCTTTGCTGCTCTGATTAAAATGGTGACGTTGACGGTCTCGCTACTCGGTGGTGGGATGAACCCAGCCACCCTGCTTCTGAAAAACATTGTCGCAACCTCCATGCTGGTCGTTCTATTACACAAGGTTCCCCGCACTGGTGTGCTGGTTTTGTATGTCCTGCAACAAGCAATTATCATGATGATGCTCATGGGTAGCGGGATGATCATTCTTCCAGGCTATTTAATCGCTGCCATTATTGCCGAAACCATTGCCTTTTTTGTCGGAGGCTATCGCAACACCTTCTCCATTCTCCTGTGTATCGGATTTTATGATTTAGGATCTCGAATTGTTTCAATGGGAATGAGTTGGCTCTTTATGCGCGAAAACATATCACTCTTTTTTGTCGCGCTAGGGATCGTCGGTATCGGCTACATCGGATGTCTTGTTGGCCTTGGAACCGGAATTAAATTTGTTAAGGAGTTTCGACATGCTGGCTTTATCCGGCGCTAAAACTAATAATAAGCGATTTTCGCAGTGGATGGGAAACCTAGATATCCGGGTTAAAGTCCTGACCTTGTTTTTTCTCTCACTCTCTCTTATTTTCCTCAAAAACCCTGTGGGTCTTGCTTTCCTCGGTGTACTTTCTACGGTTTGTCTGTTTAGCCTGGGAAAATATCGCATGATGATGATCATCTACCTGCTGCTGATTGTTACCTGGGCCTTCTCACAAAGCCTTACCTGGCTTTTGGCATTGTTTATTCCCACCATGAAAGAGCAAACGATCGCACAAACCCTGATTCCTTTTTTACGTATGTGGCCTTTACTTAACATGGCACTGACAGTTTCCCTCTCAATGGAGATAGGCAATGCCCTCTTAGCACTAAAAAAGATGCGCCTCCCTCGCTTGATCTATTTACCTGTCATGGTCGCGTTGCGCTTTATTCCAGGATTTATCAATGACATCAAACAATTACGTGACTGTCTTTTGATCCGAGGAATCCCTCTTAATATCTCCGCGCTCATTCTTCATCCAAATCGAACCTTACGCCTACTGATCGTACCAATGATTATTCGGGCTTTGCGACTAGCAGATGAACTTGCTATCGCTGCAGAGCTCAAACGTGTCGGTTATGGGCAAGGAGTTATGCTGGAAAAAACGAATTTTCGCTGGGCAGATTCCACTTTTTTTGTGGGCGCAATGCTTGCCCTCGTCGTTGCCTGGAATATCCCCGGAAGCATAGTTGAATCAGGGATGCACAGCTCAATTAAAAACCAAGATCAACTACAGAGAACCTCCGAAAGTGGCCAGCAATGATTAACTTAGAAAACATCTCTTACAGCTACCCATTTCAATCAACTAAGGCGCTGACAAATATCAATTTACAGATCAAAAAAGGCGAGGCAATTCTGGTAACTGGACGAAGTGGATGCGGAAAATCAACACTGGGCCGCTTGATCAATGGTCTTATTCCAACCTATTTTGCCGGCTCCCTCAGTGGGGATATGCACATTGCTGGAATCGATAGAAAGCGACACTCCTTCCACGATCTCACCGGATTAGTTGGATCACTCTTCCAGGACCCAGAACAACAGTTTCTCTCAACAACAGTCGATGATGAATTACGAACCGCGCTGGAATGGCGTGGCTACTCATCACGCCAAATCGATTCAGCGCTCAATCCCATCATCGAGCAACTCGGCCTGCAAAACAAACTCGGCAGTTCTTTGTTCACCCTCTCGGAAGGAGAAAAACAGAAAGTTGCCTTAGCATCGATACTGGCGTTAAAACCTCAAATTTTAATGCTGGATGAACCAACAGCCAACCTCGATATTGATTCAACTCGAGAACTCCTCTCCATCCTCACGTCACTCAAACAAGAGGGGATGACTATTGTTATCTTTGACCACCGCCTCTACTGGCTCAGAGCGTTGATCGACAAGTTCTACCTGATGGACGACGGAACTATTTCTGAAAGCGGTTCGTTTTCTGACTTAGAGCAGTTGCGTACTAAGTTTGGGTTACGCTCGACCCAACAGGCGCACCTGTCAGTCCCTCAACTCACCATCGGACAAATGACACAGCCCGGCGGGCTCTATTTTGACGCACTGTCTTTCGGTTATAGCGGTCAACCTCCCCTCTTCAACAATTTCAGCGGCGGCCTTCCTCAGGGTAAAGTTATTGCTATTTGTGGTCAAAACGGACGCGGCAAAACAACTCTAGCCCGCCTGTCGATGGGATTAGAAAAACCAATCAGTGGCAATATCTCCCTCCACGGAGCCATCCAGTCAGCCAAAAATCGGCTTCAACGCGGCAGCCTCGTATTACAAAATACTGAGCTTCAACTCTATATGCGTAGCGTAACAGAAGAGCTCCAGAGTGCCGTTTCGGAGCCAGACAAAAAGATCAACATAAATGCCACCTTGGAGCAATTTCGCATGGCGGGGCTCCAAGACCGGCACCCACAATCTCTGTCTGGAGGGCAAAGACAACGCTTGGTCATTGCTTGTGCACTACAAAAAAAACCCGAGGTATTAATCCTCGATGAACCAACCAGCGGCCTAGATGGTCACAATATGGAAATGATCGGCCAACATGTCAGGGCCGAGGCAGAACGTGGCGCGGCTGTTGCCCTAATTACCCACGATCATGAATTAATTAATAATTGCTGTGATTATGTCTGGACACTTCAGGAAGAAGTGTAAGGTCAATTCAAGCCACCAACAAATAGATGAGGCCAATCATGAAAATTCTCATAGCTTTCTCCAGCAAAACCGGAAATACGCAAAAAGTTGCTGAAGCCATCCAGAACGCACTGCCTGGATCCGAATTATATCATGTTGAGACTGCACCCAATCCAGATAAATTTGACCTCATCTTCATGGGGTTCTGGGTTGATAAAGGAACGGCAGACGAAAAGGCCCAAGAGTATATACAGAAAATCAAACATAAAAGTGTTGCGCTATTTGGCACCCTCGGGGCCTATCCAGACTCTCAGCATGCCCATGACAGCCTAAAAAAGGTTGCAGAACTTCTGCCTGATTCTCAGGTGATTGATCGCTACCTTTGCCAAGGTGCAATCGACCCAAAACTGATTGACTGGATGAGTGGATTGCCAGCAGAACACCCCCACGCTCCTGATGAAGAACGCCGCAAACGTTGGAACGATGCAGCAAACCACCCCGACGAAACAGATTGCCAAAAAGCAAAAGATTGGGCGAACTCTGTCGTGAAAAAATGGCAAGACCTAAAAGACCTAGGACACAAGTCCATTCTTCTCACCAGTCTGATATAATAAAAGTAAAAAAAGCGGGGGAAAGGAGGAATCCCCCGCTTGGTCATGAAGCACACATAATGCGCTAGGTGAAGAGAGAAAAGAATCTGCCAAATTCTGTCCTCATCAAACCAGATAGCTGCTGCCATCTCATGGTATAATGTTCCCGCTTGAGCCTGAGCAAAACCCTTCCAGAAACAAATCAAAAAAACTATTGTTGAAAATGATATTGATTATTATCTCTAGCCAGCGACACAATATCAATACCACGGATTCACGTCTGTGACTCCTGTCACAATTGTCAATATTTTCCAAATGACCGCTTATTTCTGTACAGAACCCCAAGCTTCTGCTAAAGCATAGAGCAATCTTTCTTTTCATCAGGGCTGCATAATGCCGCTACGTAAACATACCGACATAGCTCCGATTATTTTCAATACCATTCTGGCTCTTTCGGTTCTCTATGCACCACAGCCTCTGTTGCCAGTCTTGAGTCATGAGTTCGGTGTTAGCAGAGAGGTCGCTGCAACCCTAACGACAATTACCTTTATCCCATTAGCGCTAGCCCCTCTGGCTTACGGTTACCTGCTTGAAACTGTGTCCCCAATTCGGATTTTGAAAATAGCCGTCCCTATTTTAGCGGTCACAGAACTCTTTTTTGCCGGGACATCCAGCTTTACCCTGCTGATGACCATCCGCCTGATTCAGGGTTTACTGGTCCCTGCGATTCTCACCTCACTGATGACATACCTGTCACAGCGATCTTCGGCAGATACAATTCAACGCGTGATGGCCATCTACATTGCAGCAACAATTTTCGGTGGCTTCATTGGCCGCGCAACATCAGGCTTGATTGCCAACCTGTTTGGCTGGAGGTTCAGCTTTTTAGCACTGGCTATCACCCTTGGTATTGGCTTTCTAACGTTGTTCCGCTTACCTGAGACTGCTGGGATAAAAGCAACCCGCCCCCAACCTAAAGCCATTCTGGAAGTCTTGCGCAAACCGGCCTTTCTCCCTATTTACATGAGTATATTTTGCCTTTTTTTGATCTTTGCGGCGATGATGAACTTTCTCCCCTTTCGGCTCACGGAACTAACCGATCAAGCCAACGAATTGCGTATAGGTTTGATGTATTCCGGCTACATGATGGGGATGGTCACCTCGCTAGGGGCTCCTAAAATAACCAATTGGATCAATGGCGAGCTCAGAACTCTACGCATTGGACTATTCTGTCTCGGGCTAACTCTGATTGGTCTTGCGGGCCAACAGGTCTGGACTTTGTTCACAATGATGTTCCTCTTCTGTGGCGCTATGTTCCTAGTTCACTCAACGGCATCGGGACTGATCAATCGCCTCGCTGGGAATGATCACCGGGGTCTGACAAACGGTCTTTATGTTTCATTCTATTATGCTGGCGGGAGTATCGGATCTTTTGCCCCAGGAATCATTTATCGCGATTTTGGATGGAATGGTTTTCTGATTGCCTTGGCAATAATTTGCGGAATAGGTTATTTTTGTCTCCGAAAAGTTGAACTCCCCACAATCAGCCCTCAAAGCAAGGCAAGTTAATGTTATTACCCGGCTACAAATACCAATTGGCGATTCAATCCGTAACTCCTAAAGGACTCTGGCTGCATGCACAAGGCGAACAAATTTTCCTCCCTCGCAGTGAATGCCCTGAGACGATCAACGAGCAAGAGCCGATTGAAATTTTTCTTTATCTTGATCGCGACAACAAACCAAAAGCCACCACTCGCATGCCCTTTGCTCAAGTTGGCGACTTTGCACTTTTAAAGGTTCAGAGTATCGGCCCACATGGAGCCTTTCTCAACTGGGGGCTAGAAAAAGATCTCCTCTCTCCCTACAGCGAGCAAGCGCAAAAAATGGATGAAGGACGACAATATCTGGTCCATATCTGTCACGATCAACAGAACCGCCCCATTGCTTCAAGTCGCCTAGAAAGATTTCTTGTCAAAGAAAATCGTGATCTCCGAGAAGGAGAAGAAGTCACCCTTTTGGTCTGGGCCTTTACTGACTTGGGCGCTAAAGTGATCGTCAATAATCGCTATGAAGCTCTTCTCTATAAAGATGAACTTCCCCAAAACCTTAAACGCGGAGAAGTCCATACCGCTTATGTTTTACGTATCCGTGCCGATCACAGGATTGATGTCACTCTGCGCCGACCTGGAGCAGCAGGGGTCAAAGATGCGCGTGATGTGATTCTTGAAGCTCTGGAAGCAGATGGCTTCCTCCCCCTCCATGACCAGAGTCCACCTGAGCTTATCCGCGAACAACTGGGACTAAGCAAGAAAGTGTTTAAAAAAGCCGTCGGCGGTTTATATAAAGATGGCCTCGTGGAATTGGAATCCAAAGGAATAAAAATAATTTCATAATCAGACAATATATTCCCAATAACAGCGTAAGAAGGGTGATATATTTCCTTTGACTCGTGAATTTTGAAACAGAGGAATCAATGAAAAAAAATCGCATTCTTCCGATTCATGTTGGAGGCACGATTGCGTCGGCCCAATCAGAATCTGGCTTCAGACCTAAACTCTCTTTTACAGACCTTTTTCATAGAATCGACCAAGAATTTTCTGGGGATCGCCTTATCGGAAAAGCGCAATCCCCGTTTGGCGAACATGGGATCGATAGCGCCGGGATGCAGCTTTCACAAATTAAAATAATTGCCGAGACAATTTGTGAAAACTACGATCAATACGATGCATTCGTTATCACTCACGGAACAGACACTCTTGCCTACACGGCAAGCATGCTTGCTTTCATGCTCCACCGCATCCAAAAAACCGTCATCGTAACCGGGGCCCAAAAAACCCTCGAAGATGAAAACAGTGATGTCGCCCAAAACCTGAAAACAGCTCTTCTTGCGGCATCAACAGCTAATTATGGTATTTGGGTCGCTTTTAACGGAAAATTGATCAATGCTGTTAGAGCGACGAAAATAGATATCGGCGTTAACTGCGTAGATGCCTTCGTCTCAAACAATAAAAATGAAGTTACTCTCTCCGATTTTCAAAACAATAACTATGCAATCAACCCAGACGCCAAGGAGTCATTTAACACAGAGGTTTCTGAAGCCGTTGATATTTTTTCACTGACCCATACAACAAATCCAACTTGGTTAAAAAGATACCTTGAAGGAACGGATCTTAAAGCGCTCATCGTTCTAATCTATGGGATGAGTGGACACCGAACAGAATTAATAAACGTTCTTGCGCGCTGGGCTGAATCGAACCAAGCAGTCGTGGTTGCTAAAACACATTCACCCTACGGAAGCACCGACCTATCGAAATATGAACTCGGCGTCAAAGCACTTAAAATGGGAGTTATTTCCTCGCTCGACATGACACTTGAAAGTGTCTTTGCCAAAGCCTGCCTTCTAACCAGTAAAAACGACCATCATCAAACATTTCGCCAAGAATTTTACGTCAATTACTGTGAGGAACTTGATAAAACAGGGATGCAAATATTCATGAAAAAATCTGATTCTTGGCTTTGCAACCCCTAAAGATTTCTTTTCCACAGTAGCCCGTTATCTTGAAAATAAATAATAAAGTTGTATACTTGACTTTTTAATGAGACACGTGGTTTCGTGTAAAAAGTCGTTTTATAATTGATCTATTTAAAAGGAGGGGGAACATATCGTCTACATCCCCCACCTTTGGTTTTATTTTCATTATCCCCTTTAAAACTCTACGGGATACAACTAGAAACAGGAGGTAACATGATGAAAAAATTGGTTGTCTTGGTTCTTACGATTCTTTTGATTTCTATGTCTGGAGCAGCTTTTGCCGAAAAGCTCTATGTTGGAACGGATACTGCGTTTGTTCCATTTGAGTACAAAGGTAAGGATGGCAAATACACAGGATTTGATATCGATTTATGGGCAGAAATTGCAAAACGCATCGGTGTTGAGTATGAACTGAAGCCTATGGATTTTAATGGCCTGATTCCAGGATTAACAACCGGGAATCTCGATGTTGCTCTTGCAGCTATATTCATCAAATCATCACGGGAAGAAAAAATTGACTTTTCTCACCCCTACTTCCGAGCCGGACTAAAAATGATGGTTCCTGCTGGGAATACAGACATCAAAACACCTGCTGACCTAAAAGGAAAAGTTGTCGCCGTCAAACTCGGAACAGCAACTGTTGAGTATGTCGAAACTCTCGGAGCAAAAAAAGTTGTCAAGTTCCCCAATATCGACCAAGCTTACCTTGAAGTTGTCACCGGTGGTGCAGATGCTGCCATGCATGACACCCCTAACGTTCTTTATTACATCAAAACAGCCGGCAACGGTGTCGTCAAAGCTGTTGGGCCAGACGTCAAAGCGGCTCAGTACGGAATTGCTTTCCCACAAGGGAGTGACTTACGTGACAAAACAAATGTTGCACTGCTGCAGATGATGGAAGATGGCGCCTACGCTAAGCTTTTTAGAAAGTGGTTTGATGCCGATCCAGAATAACCTGAAGGTAAGCACAAGTTGATCTTCGTTGAAATAACACATTTCAACGTAAATAAATGATGGACAAGGATCCCTTCAGCACCAGATAACGCAGAAGGGATCCTTTATTTTTCAATCCTTTTCAGCTATTGGCCTTAGGGAAGTGTCAAATTATGGGTTTTGAATTTTCAGTCATTACAGAATCACTCCCTGCTCTTCTTGCAGGAGCAAAACTAACCTGGATCATCACGATTCTCGGTATTGTTGGCGGTATGATATGCGGCATTCTTGCAGGACTAGGTCGCATCGCTGGAACAGCTTCACTCGGTGAAGAACCACACGGAATCTTCAAACCACTGAGTGTAATGACCCGCTATATATCCGGTGGCTATGTTGAAACAATACGCGGAACTCCCATCATTGTTCAGGCGATGTTCCTCTATTTTGCCTTTCCCATGTTAGTCAAAGCGGTCACAGACATCGAACGTTTTCGCATTGAAGCGTTAACGGCCGCAGTTATCACCATTATTTTCAATGCGGGTGCCTATATTGCTGAAATTGTCCGTGGCTCGGTTGTCTCTGTTAATAAGGGCCTTTTAGAGGCCGGGATGTCTTTGGGAATTACTCGCTTTCAATTGATCGTCCACGTTATCGGGCCAATCGCTTTTCGTAGAATGATTCCACCTCTAGGAAATCAGTTCATCATCAGCCTTAAGGACACGTCTTTGTTCATTGTCATCGGAGTCGGCGAACTCACCAGACAAGGGCAGGAGATTATGGCCAGTAACTTTAGAGCCTTAGAGATATGGTTAACGGTCGCTGTTATGTACTTAATTATGACAACTGTTTTGGCCATGTCATTACGAAAAATCGAAAGAAAAATGAAAATTTTCTAGAATCGATTGCCTACCAAAGAAAGTCGAGAAAAAGATGTCGAGCATGATTGAATTAAAAAATGTGTGCAAATCCTTTGGTGAGACCGAAGTGCTACACAACATCGATCTGTCTATTCAAGAAGGCGAGGTCGTCGTTGTCATTGGCCCCTCTGGTTCTGGCAAATCAACATTGATCCGCTGTATCAACTGCCTCGAAATGTTATCAAGTGGAGAGTTGATCGTTGACAAGATCAAAATCCCGGAAGAGCGCGGGAAGGTCCGTCAAATTCGACTTGAAGTCGGGATGGTTTTCCAGCAATTCAATCTTTTCCCTCATATGACTGCACTTGAGAACGTTGCTTTTGGCCCTTCTAAAGCACGCAAAATGAACAAAGCAAAAGCAGCTGATATCGCCCGTGACCTCCTAGACAAAGTCGGCTTAGCAGATTTTGAGGACAAACTTCCCGGGCAACTTTCCGGTGGTCAGCAACAACGGGTTGCTATTGCCAGAGCTTTGGCAGTCAGCCCCAAGGTTCTCCTCTTTGATGAACCAACATCGGCATTGGATCCTGAAATGATTGGCGAAGTACTCGATGTCATGAAAAATATTGCCAGAGATAGCGGAATGACAATGGTTGTTGTTACCCACGAAATGGGCTTTGCTGCACAGGTTGGTGATCGGTTGATTTTTATGGATGATGGAAAAATTGTCGAAGAAGGCAAACCCGGCGAAGTGATGAAAAATCCTAAGTCAGAACGACTCAAAGACTTTCTCGGACACGTTAAACATCACTGAGATGGATCTTATTCGCAACTTCCCTTCGGATGACCCAAGATAAAAAATAGAGGAATAATACCCGGAACGGTCTTCAAAGAAGATCGTTTTGAGTGAAAATCGCTAAGAAACTGTATCCAATGCCATGCTGATCTCCTTGGGTAACTGAGGGCGACCTTTTGCACTTACTCCAGTTCCAACGACCCGAGCCTTTAATACAAGCTTTTTCTCCGGTAGCAGATAGACATCCTGAATAAATCGGTACCTTAGAGGAGAAACTCTTTCTAGAATAACTCCAACCATAAATCGATCACCACTGCATAATGAATATTTGTAATCAACTTCTGCCCGGATAACAACCAAACTGATTCCACGCCGGACAAGTTCAGAGAAATCGAGACCGAGCTCTTTGATAAATTCATGGCGACAATGTTCCAAATAGTTCAGATACACAGCATTATTGACATGCCCCTGCATATCACATTCATAATCCCGCACCTGAAATTCGAGTTGAAATTGATACTGTTTCATCGCACCCTCGCTGTAAGCCTTGAACTCTTTGCTGTAGAATTCTTATGACCATTTCCATTATGCCATCTCTATCACCATCCAGTTCAATGACGGTTTTAGAATAATTAGTAAACTAGTAGCGTTAGGCATTGGCAGTTAGGTTATCATTTGATGCGGTCTATTGCTTCCCTGCTGCGCACTGAAAAAATACCGCAGGTTAAAATTGTATTACTCATTGTTTTGATTCTTGAACCGGAATATAGCCCCCGGTTTTTGGTGGTCCTGCAAAGGCAATGCGGTTGTCCAGTTTTAAGCGTTGCAAAGCCCGCTCTACACTTCTTTGGGGCGCATCAATTGCAATTGCAATCTGATTTGCGCGTAATTTTTTTGGTGATGAATTTAATAGGTTAATGATTTGTTCTTCCAGTAATTTTACTCCGCCACTTACTCCGCCACAACTTTCAAGAATAGCGTGGAGCATAAATTCTATAAATAAAGTTGAAGATCCGGCTTTATCACAAGTTGCGAGGACAGTGTAATATTCTTGTTGCCGGTCACGAATAATGGTTTCTACCGGTATCCAGTTAAATACAGGGTTCCAGTGGGTAAGAATGACAGATTGCCATAACCTCCCCATACGACCATTACCATCAGCAAATGGATGGATAAATTCCAGCTCGTAGTGAAATACACACGAAGCAATAAGTGGATGGGTATCGGTTTGTTGTAACCATGT
>JADGDX010000057.1 GCA_016744675.1 Desulfuromusa sp.
GACTGGCCACGTCAGTGAGCGGAGGTGAGTCTACGCAGGCGCCCGCGTGATGCGGGTGACGAAGTAGGCGAATCCCCATCCTTATCCACGCAAGTGGGAGGGCTTTTCTTTTTTTGGGCTTTGGGATTCGAAGCGAAGCGAGCGCTGACTTAATGTCAGAAAAGTGGCCATGACTGGCCACGTCAGTGAGCGGAGGTGAGTCTACGCAGGCGCCCGCGTGATGCGGGTGACGAAGTAGGCGAATCCCCCCACCCTTATCCACGCAAGTGGGAGGGCTTTTTTTTGCGTTGGAATTCGTATTGTATGCTGACTTAATGTCAGAAAAGGTGTTTTGAAAATAGCTGTTGTGATTTGGTGTTTTAAGCAAATGTGCTATTGTGCCCGTCACTAAAGGATATGACTTATGACGCAACAATCACCAACAGTAGAATTATATTCAGATGGCGCTTGCTCTGGGAACCCTGGGCCCGGTGGTTATGGGACTATTTTACGTCTTGGAAATCACGAAAAAGAACTTTCGGGGTATGCCGCTGAGACAACGAATAACCGGATGGAAATGCTCGGTGCTATCTCTGGTCTAGAAGCATTGACGCGTTCCTGCCGCGTTTGTGTCACAACCGATTCTCAATATTTGGTCAAGGGAATGACAGAGTGGATTTCGGGCTGGCAGAAGAAGGGCTGGAAAAATTCAAAAAAAGAAGAGGTTGCAAATCGTGATCTCTGGGAACGTTTGCTCTCTCTTGCTGGAAAACATCAGATTGAATGGGTTTGGGTCAAGGGGCACGCGGGGCACCCTGAAAATGAACGCTGCGATGAACTTGCACGTTTGGAGATTTCTAAAGCCTCTGATAGTCTATGCTAAATTGATTAATAAGATTGCATGGAGAGGATGGTTATGATGAGTGATGAACAGCTCAATCAGTTTCTTGCCTCACCCTTTATCGGGGTGGTTGGAGCTTCAGTAGATCGAAATAAATTTGGTAATAAGGTTTTGCGCTGTTACCAGCAAAACAACTACCGGGCTATCCCCGTTCATCCTAAAGAGAATCAAGTTGAAGGTTTGGACTGTGTTGCTTCTGTTGTTGATCTGCCAGAAGGAACGCTGAGTATTTCAATGATTACGCCGCCACAGGTCACAGAAAAAGTTGTTGAGCAGGCTGTTGCTTTTGGCATCAAGAATGTCTGGATGCAGCCCGGTTCAGAAAGCCCGGTCGCGGTGGAATATTGTGAAGAACACGATTTAAACGTGATTGCTGATGGGTGTTGTGTGTTGGTTGCTCTTGGTTATCACAATCACTAAAGCTGTTCGATTGCCTTGCATGTAATGTCAGGAGCTGACGGGCGAGGATAACGGGGGCTATTGGAGTGACGTAGATGAGCATGTTTCTGGACTTTGAATCGATTACCAAAAGCATGGGGGAGTTGCCGGCATCGCCTATTGTTGCAACTAAGTTACTTGAGCTATTGCGTAAACCTGACCTTAAGCTCAAAGAACTAGCGAATGCTGTTTCTCTTGATCCTGTTATCTCTGCACGATTAATGCGGATGGCAAATTCTGTCTTCTATCAGCAGGTGAAGCAAGTCAGTTCAGTTGATCGGGCGATTATCGTTGTTGGTGAAGATGCGCTGAAAAACCTTGCTCTTGAGTATAGTTTGCGTTCAACCAGTAAAACCTACGGGATGATGGAACGCAAGTTATGGGAAAACTCGATTGGCTGTGCAGTGGCTTGTCGGATGCTGGCTGACCGTCTGACTGATATGGATAAAAATGAAGCTTACCTTGCGGGATTACAGCACCATATAGGCAAGGTGGTGATGATTAATCGCGATAAAAACCTCTACAAAGATGTATTGGATGCGGTTGAGTCGGGCCGGGGACAGTTGCGGGATGTCGAGAGGGGTTTGTTTGCTTATTCGCATGAAATTGTTGGTGCGGCACTCCTTGATTATTGGAATTATCCCAAACAGATTGTTCAAATAACATTGCATCATCAAGATTTTGAAAGTCAGCGAGAAGACAATATGGCAATATTTACGGGGTGTGCCATCGTGAGTATGGCGAGTGACTTTTGTCGAAATTTTGGTATTGGGTATGAAGAAGAGGCCGGTGTCGATTTAACTCTCTGCCGAGGGGCTTTGGCTTTGGAGGCGAACCCAATGGTTGTTGATGAGCTTAAAGAGATGTTTTATCCCGAATTTGTCAAAGAGCGTAATCTTTTCCTGTCATGACCTTTCTAACGAGACATAAAGGTCTCACGTAAGTTCTTTTGAAAGCTATTTACCTTTCTTGATCTTAATTCTTTTGTTATCTAGGGAGCGGCTTTATGTGCACAAAGATTTTTATTTCGGCCACAGGACAGCACTGCGGTAAAACCACGACCAGCTTATCCTTGCTTCACCTCGCCCGTAAAAAATATAGCCGTGTCGGTTTTATCAAGCCATTTGGTCCCAAAAGAACTCGCTACATGGGCAAGGTTGTTGATATCGATGCTGCGTTAATCGCCCATGTATACGACATGGATGATCAACTTGATCTGATGTCTCCGGTTGTCCTTGATTCTCGCACAACGCGTGATGCTCTTGAGGGGAAGGTTGATTCTCAGGGCTATCTGGAACAAATTTGCCATGCGACGCGTGAATTGGAAAAAACATGTGATTTTCTGATTATTGAAGGGGCAGGACATACCGGTGTTGGTTCCGTGCTGGGGCTCAATAATGCACAACTGGCCCATCGCCTTGGAGCGCCTGTTTTAATGGTGGCTGGCGGTGGAGTTGGCAATGTGATTGATTCTATCCATTTGAATTTAGCACTCTTCCGTGAAGCGGGGGCTGAAGTGCGGATGATCTTGCCCAATAAGTTGATTAAGAGTAAACGGCAAAGTACCTTGCATTATCTACAACTTGCATTTAAAGAAACACCAATCCAGGTTGTTGGTGGATTTAATTATTCGACAATTTTGGCGAATCCAACCTTGAGTTATCTTTCAGAACTATTACAGCTGGAACTTCAGTCAGAAAATGATCAGGGGAGCCGTATCATCCATAATGTTCACTTGGGAGGTGCCTCGACGCAGCGTGTTGTTGATCTGTTGGAAGACTCCACTTTGATTATTGTTCCAAGCAGTCGAAGTGAAGTTTTGGTCATGCTGTCTACTCTTTATCATCTTCCCGAGTTCAAAAGTAAAATAGCTGGATTGGTGATTATTGGCGTCGTTCCCCTTGCTGATATTGTAAAGCGGGTTATTGATGACGCAAAGATTCCCTATATGAGAACGACAGAGTCAACTGCAGAGGTTTATACGACTATTCAGGAAGATGTCGCGAAAATTGGAGCTGATGATGTAGAAAAAATTGCTCTGGTGCAGAAGTTGGCAGAAGATGAGCTCGATTTTGACTATATCGACACGCTTTTTATCAATTCCAAGTGATGAATTGTTGATATCTCCTGTTTCATTTTTTGTACTTACAAATCCCCATTCTTAAGAAAAGGATTATTGGGTTATGGGTTTTCTGAAAAAGTTTTTTGGTGGTGGCGAAAGCACCGTTGAGGGGTTGCGCAAGGCTGTATCCCAAAAGCGCTATGCTGATGCCAGAGTAATTGCCGAGCAGTTGATAGAAAAACCACAGAATGAATCAGATGCGACTGAGGTCGAAGAGCTGAGAATCGTTTCTCTGGATGGCTTGGCGCAACTCAACTTGAACGAAGCCCTTGGGTTGCAGCGCTGTGGTAATTTTGAGGGCGCTTCTGATCATTTGATGTTGGCCAAAGAACAGGCCTGTTCCCCTGATTTGTGCGAAGAAATTGAACAGGCCCTTGCCGCTGAACCACAGATACCCGAAATTGATTCGTCCGGCGAGGGGCAATCTGGGTCTTGTGCCACGTGTATTTCCAAGCCGAAACTATCGGCGGCCAATGAAGACTTGGTTCCTGATGATGGTGATATTCAATTAGAGTTGATCCTGACTTCTTATCCTGAGGAATTGCAACAGCGCTATCTCGGAAGAAAAGCACCTTTTTCTGCTGCTTTCTTATTATCGCATGCCGGGGATGACGAACATGCTCTTCCTCTTTGGCAGCAAGTTGCAGAAGAAGACCGTGATGATCTCTACTGGTTTGAGCTTGGTTCTCTGATGGGCCGAAACGGAAATTTGGAAGACGCGCGCTCGTTTTTGGAAAATGCGTTGGAGAAGAACCCTGAGCTCTCGTTGGCCATGGAAGCTTTAGTGTCTGTGTTTGCTGCTTCTGGTGATTTAAATTTAGCAGAAGATCGATTGCAGCTCGCTCTTAAGCAAGGAATTTCGCCTTCTTTTTGCTATTCACAATTGACTTCACTTTCTGTTCATCGGAAAGAGTTTTCATTGGCTGCTGAATATGCTCGCAAAGGAGTCGCAGCGGGGAATGGTGACGCGCAATTTATATTATTGGCGGCATCAGTTCTAGAGCATGTCGGGGCGTTGGCCGAAACGGAGAGTGTTTTGACGCAGCTCCCCGCTGCGGGTTGCAAAGGTGGGACAAATCTTCCTCTTGCCGAATTCTGGTTGCGACAAAAACGAGAACTCGCCAACATTCTTGATACCTTCAATGCCGCCTGTCGGGATTATCCCGATGAGCCCCGTTGGCAGTTGCGGGTTGCTCAGACCTATATTGCGAGAAACTGGACTAAGGATGGCGTCAAATTATTGCGAAAAGTAGTGGATGATCCACGCCTCGAAGCAGAGCTGGCTGAAGAAGCACAAACTCTTCTTGCAGAGCATCAGGGGTAAGTATGGCCTCTTTAACAGAGATAAAAGAATTCCTTTGTTCTCACGATGTTGAGGTGTGGGAATATGCCGAACCAACAGCAACGGCTGCCGCTGCCGCGAGTGCTGTTGGTTGTGGCGTTGCTGAGATCGCAAAAACACTCCTATTTCTTGTTGGTGGAGCCCCAGTTGCTGTTGTGACCTGCGGTGATATGAAAGTTAAAAGCTCTTTGTTAAAACAGGCGTCAGGTCTGTCAGGGAAAGTTAAGTTTCCTCAGTCCGAAGATGTTTTAGCCCACACTGGCTATGCTCCCGGTGGGGTGTGTCCCTTTCTTCTTTCTGATGAACTTCCTATTTTTCTTGATGTCTCCTTGAAGAGATTTTCAGTCGTTTATGCAGCGGCTGGCAATAGTCACTCTGCTGTCCCCGTGACTATGGATCAACTGCTCAAGTTGACTGATGGAGACGTTGCAGAACTCTGTGTTCCTGCCCTTGGATAGGCTGGGTCCTCTCGGTATGAGCCTTCTGCATTAGTTTTCTTGAAATCTTTTAATGCTCTTGGTATTATATTTCCTTGCCATCGGTGTCTGGTTGAGAACAACAGGCGTCAGCTGTTTAGAATAGTTGTTCTTTGAGGAGCCTGTTTTAATGGTTTTGGATGCTGTGAAGCCTCTGGATGATAGTTATAAGAACACGTGGGGCTTTGCCCAACTCCTAGAGCATATTGATATTGGCATTCTGGTTTTAGACTTAAATCAGAAGGCGATCGATTATTGCAATGCGGCTTTTTTTGAAGTCTTGCAGGATGAAACGCTGTGCCGTAGTTATCAGGATTTGTACGATTTATTCGTTCGGGATATAGAGGCTCTGGATGATTTTAATCTTGCTGGGCGTGCTGCTCATCAAGTGACTCATCAGGGGCGACTTTTTGGCCATTCTGTTTATAAAGCGGCCTCCAATTATCGCTGTGTATTTATTCGCGATATCACAGAAAAGAGTCGCCTTGAATCAATCGCCGAAGCTGTTAATGCGATGGATAATATCGGTTTCATTTTTTCAGGGATTCGACATGAAATTGGGAATCCATTAAATTCTTTGAAAATGGCTTTAAGTGTCTTGATGCAGAATGCAGAAAATACCACGCCAGAGATGTTAAAAGAATATCTGAGTCGTGGCCTGGCCGACATCGGCCGGATGGAATATCTGCTTAAGGCGCTGAAGACATTTACGATGTACGACAGTGTCGATCTTAAAGATCTGCACCTTGTTGAATTTATGGGAAAGTTTATCTCGCTGATCGAGCGGGACTTTCAATCCCATGGCATTCGAGTTAAAACAGAAATCCCTCTTGATATCTCCTGGGTTCGCATTGATGAGAGGGCTCTTCATCAGGCATTGCTGAATATTTTTAACAATGCTGCTGATGCTTTGAAGGGACAGGAAAACCCTGTTATTGTGATTCGTGCTGAAGTGCGCGATCAATTAATGTGGTTGACCATTGCTGACAATGGATGTGGAATTTTCCCCGAGCAACAAAAACATCTTTTTCAACCATTTAACACCAGTAAAGTTAATGGGAATGGGTTGGGATTGACAATTACGCGGAAGTTGCTTGCGTTGATGGACAGTGATATCGAAATTAGTAGTCAATCGGGGCATGGAACACAGGTGACAATCAGATTACCAATTGTCGCCGGCTAGAGTCAGGAATTTCCGGCCCATTCCTCTGGATCAAAAGACAGGTAGACGTGTGAAGAAAATATTGATTGTCGATGATGAGCGATCGTTTCTCCTTTCACTAAAAGACGGTCTCGGGAAGCACGGCGATAAATTTCAGACCTTAACAGCTGAAAATGGTCGTGAGGCGGTTGATGTCCTTCGTTCGGTTTCTATTGATCTCCTTGTGACCGATTTGAAGCTCCCTGTGATGAATGGTTTTGAGCTTTTAGCTTGGACGAGTCGCCATCAACCGCAGTTGCCGGTGATTGTGATGTCAGCTTTTGGAACGCCAGAAATTGAAGCTCGTTTGTCCAAACTTGATACGTTACAATTTCTTGAAAAACCCCTTGATATCCATATGCTCGAAGAAGGGATCTTTAATGGATTGAATGCGGGGGGGAAAAGCTTTATCCGCGGAATAACCCTGTCTACATTCTTGCAGTTGATGAAGGTGGAAAAGAAAAATTGCACTCTCAAAATTTCTAATGCTCATGAGGTTGCATATTTGTATGTCACCCGCGGTGAGTTGATTGATGCTGAGTACGGGGAATTGACAGGGTTGGAGGCTGCTCTTGACATTGTTGGATGGAGCCATTCTGAAATTGAAATGGATGGTATCTGCCGTCGCCAGGATGATGTTATTAAGCTCTCGATGGAACATTTACTCATTGAAGCATTTAAGCGTAAAGACGAAGCAGCAGAACTAGAAAAATCTGACCTAGGTGGAGTCAACAAGAGAGTCACTGGATTTCTTGATGGCTTGTCAGGTAAAGAAAAAAAAGAGGAACCAGCGCAATCAAACGATTATCAGTTTTTGGTAAAACTTTTGGTGCGATTGGCCGCAGTTCAGGAATTCACGATCTATAACCTTGATAATGAATTAGTTGCTAAGAATCCAGGACTTTGTTCGCTGGATGAAATTAATCCCATAGTATTTGACAATTTACTTGACCCATTAGCTGAGGATTTGAAAGCAGGTACGCACAATTTCGTGACATTTAACAGTGTCAGCCGAAATAAATACTTGCTCTTTCGTAGTCACCAATACCGGGTCATGGTTAAGCTGATGGCAGGATCTCAAGCGCAGCAAATAATTCAAGATGTTGAACGTCATACGAAGCGTCAATCGTAGACAATGCAGTTTTGAGAGGATAATGGATGATACATCTGATTGATGAACTCAAAATTATACCGGGGGTGATCGGTGCGTCTATAGTGAGTTCCCAAGATGGCCTCAAGGTGACAAATCTGCCCACAATTTTCAAGCCAGAACGTTTGACAACCATTGGGAAACATCTGTTTAAGCTTTCTTCTGTTGGGCGCATGAGTTTTGATGATTTGACAGACATTTCTCTTCATTATGATGAATCTGTTATGTTAGCGCGCGAACTTGAAAAAGGGATGCTCCTTTTCGTTATTTGCGATCCCACTTTTAACCACAACCTTCTGAGCATGTCGTTTAACTTGCTTCAGGAAGAGTTCAATCTAGGCAATTATTCCACGCCGGGGGAGGAAGATTCTCCTATCGAAGGGGACGTCACTTCTTCACAGACACAACCTGATATGCAGGTTGATGATGCTCTACAGGAACTTTTCGATGAGCTAAAGAGTTCATTGGGAATCATTCTAGGGCCTATGGCAAGCTTTGTTTTTGATGAGGTTGTCGAAGATTGGACATCACAAGGAAGTGTCGATCCTTCGCGGCTTGGAGAACTGCTAGGCCAACTTGACCAGGAAATTTCCGATCAGGATAAAATAGACAAATATCGCCAGCTTATATCTCCAGCACTCGAGACTTTTCTGAAAGGTTAGACTGCTATGGCAACAGCAACAGATTTTATTGGCCGAATCAACCAAATTGAAGGTGTCGCTGGTTGTTTGTTGATTAATAGCGATGGTGCGGTCCTGGGACAAGCTGTTGACGATCCTGAGGTCTATGCAGCTTTGATGAAGATAAGTTCCGATCTGTCACGTGACATCATGACAAATATCGGTTTTAGTTATTGCCGTCACTTGAGTTTTCATCGGCGTAACATGGAAAACTTTTATGTTTTTCCGATAGATAAATATCTATTAGGGATTGTTCAGCAGGCCGATTGCTCTGTTAAATTTATGTTGGAGAGGGTTGACCAATTGTTGAGTAAGGTTTCCACTGGTGGTTCAGGCAAGGGCTCTTGATAGATAAGGATGGCAATGTTTAATTTATTGCGTCAAAGACGAAGTGTGAGAAAATTTAAGTCATGTGCCGTTGAGGGAGATAAAGTTGATCTTCTCATCGAGGCATTGTTACGCGCTCCAACGTCCCGAAATTTACAGCCCTGTGAGTTTATTGTTGTTGATGATCCCAAAGAACTCTCGCAGCTATCTAGCGCAAAGCCTCACGGTGCGGCTTTTTTTCAATCAGCTCCTCTCGCGATTGTGGTTGCTGCCGATCCTACTAAGTCAGATGTCTGGATTGAAGATTGTTCGATCGCAGCGATGATTGCTCAATTGGCGTCAGAGGAATTGGGGCTGAAAAGTTGTTGGGCGCAACTGCGGTTACGTTCACATAATGAAAAAATGAGTTCTTCAGAGTATGTTCGCCAATTAATAGGCCTTCCAGAAGGAATGGAAGTTCCTATTGTGATTGGTGTCGGTTATGCCGAGGAAGATCCGCTTGGTCACTCTCGGGAATCTTTATTGGATGGTAAAATCCATAAAAATCAATTTGTTAATCAGGAGAAATAATGTCAGAAGTTATTACAGGGACAAAAGTCAAAATTCATTACACGGGAACATTTGACGATGGCGAGGTGTTCGATTCCTCAAAGGAAACAGACCCTCTGGAATTTGAAGTTGGCGCGGGGCAAGTTATTCCAGGGTTCGATAATGCTGTTATCGGGATGAAAATTGGCGAGACCAAGCAGGTTCGATTGCTCGAAGATGAGGCTTATGGCCCCTATAATCAGGATATGGTTTTTGATGCCGATCCAAATCAGTTTGAAGACGGTTTAAGCCCTGAAGTTGGACAGCAGTTTCAAACTCAAATGGAAGATGGAACGCCATTGGTTTTGACGGTAAAATCAGTTGTTGATGGCAAGATTACTCTCGATGCAAATCATCCCATGGCAGGAAAAGTTCTGAATTTTAACCTTGAGGTGATGGAGATCGGTTAAGCGGTCCCAGATCTTTGTGAAAAGCCATCCATAGGGATCTCTGTGGGTGGTTTTTTTTATGGAAAATATGACGGATCCTTTCAGAAAAATAATCCATGTCGATATGGATGCCTTTTATGCTTCGGTTGAGCAACGGGATCACCCTCAATTAAGAGGAAAACCTATTGTTGTTGGTGGTGATCCCGATAGTCGTGGTGTTGTTGCGACCTGTTCTTATGAAGCGCGCCACTTCGGTATCCACTCAGCGATGTCATGTGCCCGGGCATACCGTTTATGTCCAGCAGTTATTTTTGTACGCCCCAGATTCGATGCTTACCGTCAGGTTTCACAGCAGATTCGCGCTATTTTTTTAAGTTATACCGACCTTGTTGAGCCCCTTTCTCTTGATGAGGCTTATCTCGATGTTACGACCAATAAGTCAAAAATCGAATCAGCGACTTGGGTGGCACAGGAGATCCGTCAGGCGATCAGGCTGCAAACTGGGCTGACAGCATCGGCAGGCGTGTCGTATAATAAATTTCTCGCTAAAATTGCCTCTGATATGCAGAAGCCTGATGGTTTAACCGTGGTGACCCCAGAGCAGGCTGAGAAATTTGTCGCGCAATTGCCGATTCGTAAGTTTCACGGTGTTGGCCGTGTGACAGAAAAAAAGATGCAGCGCATGGGGATATCGACCGGCGCTGATTTACGTAATCATTCTTTGGCTGAACTGGAGAGAGGATTTGGTAAGTCAGGGCGGTATTATTTTGACATCGCGCGCGGGGTAGATTTGCGACCCGTGGAGCCAAACCGAGTCCGTAAGTCGATCGGGAAAGAAATTACCCTTTCTGAAGACACTTCCGATTCTGGACAAATATCAACAATCATCGGTGACCTTGCAGAAAAAGTTGCGACCCTTTTGCACGCAAAGCAAACCAGCGGATTAACACTGACATTAAAAGTGAAGTATGCAGATTTTCAAACCGTCACCCGCAGTATCAGTCGGGAACAGCCTATCGAAACAATTGAGGAAATTTTGTCCCTCGTCGAAGGGTTGTTGGGTAAAACCCATGCCGGTGAAAGGGCAGTGCGGTTGCTCGGAGTGACGATATCTCATTTGACGACTGATATCCCGGCAGAAGACATCTTGCAGTTGGAACTACCGTTTCCAGATTGAGAAATCCCTAAATCTTTTTTCAGGCCGTTTTATTGAAGCCCGGACTAACCACAAGTCGTCGGTTTGATGACCTCTCAATTGACAAAAAACGTCAATGTATTTATTATGTAATTACAATTGTGGTGGTGTGGAGGTGACCTATGGCAACTTTAATCAAAATTGGAAATTCTCAAGGGGTGCGAATTCCTAAGTCTGTTATTGAGCAGGCCCATTTAAGCAACAAAGAGTTAGTTTTCAAAGTGATTGACGGGGGACTGTTGATTCAACCCGTGCAAGAACCACGAAAGAACTGGTGCTTACAAATTGAAAAGGCACTGGAGGGAGATGGGGAAAGCCAAATGGATCAAGAGTGGTTAGATGCCCCATTGCTGGATGATGAGGATTGGCAATGGTAAGAGCTAAAATACAGAGATTTGAAATCTGGTTAGTACAGCTAGATCCGACACAAGGCTCAGAGATTAAAAAAACAAGACCTTGCGTGGTTATTTCTCCCGATGAAATGTCCGCTTTGAAGACCGTAACAGTTGCCCCTATGACCTCTAAGGGATTTC
>JADGDX010000058.1 GCA_016744675.1 Desulfuromusa sp.
GCCTGTTCGGCATCACTGCTGTAATAAACTTCTCTTCCTTCATAATTCTTCGAGCCGACGTAAATCAGGATCTTCTGATCAGGCAGGACGATATCTTCAAGTTTTACTTCCAGCAGTTCTCCAATTCTCATGCCGGTTCGATACAGAAGCATGAGCAAGGCCCGGTTTCGGATGTTTGTGACTGCATTGAAGATACGTTCGATATCTTCGTATGGGATTGCTTTGGGGAGGGCGTCTGGTTCCTGTATATGAACTTTACGTTTCATGATCTCTGGATTTATAACCTCCTTTCTTACCAGGTGATTAAGAAAAGCATAGATCGTTCTCAAGTGACAACTTACCGATGAAGCTTTTAACCCCCGATCCTGCTCATATTCTACAAAAGCACTGATATCACGAATCGTCAATGTCAATATTGAATGCCCCTGTGTATCAAGGAAATATAAAAAGGGCAGGATCGCATCACCGCTATTATCAATAGTCCGTAATGAAAAGTTCTTGATGTATTTTTCTCGCAGGTGCTCTACAACAAGATTATTTCCAGGCAGATTGCTCGTTTTAATGCGGTCGGTCCAGCGATCCAGTGTACGCCGTTTATCAGATAACACCGTCGAGGCTGGTTGTCCCCGGGTGGGATACAATAGTGGGATTGAGTGATAGTCCAGATTTGTTACGTCTTTAAGTATATCTGCTGCTTCGGTCATTTTGTCCCCCTTCTTCTTTTAGTGAAAAAACAGGATGTTAATGACCAAATTATAACATATTTATTTGGCTATATTTTTGTTACGTAGATCCACAACGAAGCTCCTCAATGTTGCATTATACTCAAACTTAGGATGTTTCCTGTCTCTTGACGCAAGACATGTAAAATAAACAGATTTGCAGTCACGGTAGATCCGATAAGCACAGTGTGCTTCTACAAATAATTACCGTATGTTTTGTCACATTTGTTTTCTTTTGTATTCCCCCCCTCAGTGACTTTTGGGCAGTACTGGTTCGAAAGTACTCTCCGACAATAGATAAAAACTAACTTGCGATTTTTAACAACCGGTGGGACAATAAAAAACAAGCAGGACTCCAAACATGTAATGTTTGGAGGATTAAACTGATCAAAGTACCTAGCGTACTTGAGAGGTGTGTTCCACCATAATTTTATGCTACCGTAAACGTTTGAACTACTTCATTGCTGATAAATACAAAATACAAAAAAAACCATGAATTTACATAGACGCTTCTCTATTAAATTATTAGCGGCAACTGTCTCTATCATGTTTTTGGTAGTATTGCTTGTTTACAGACAGGTTTCATTGGAAGTAGAACGCGACGCCTATGCAACCTGCTATAAAATTTTAGCATATGTTGAAGCATCTCGTACTTACGTCAGGGAGCAACTACGTCCCAGAATGGTTGAACTTGTCGGAATACATAATTTTATCCCAGAAGCGATGTCTGGAAGTTTTGTTGCTCGTGAGCTATTTGAAAATTTTTTAACAGTTTACCCTGATTACGTCATCAAGTTCGCATCGGTCACCCCACGTAATCTAGTTAATATTGCTAGTGATAGTGAGCGAAGGGTAATAGAAAAATTTGCTAATGATCTTGATCTTACGGAATGGCAGGGGGTGATTACCAATAACGATATGAAGTATGTTACTGTTGCTAAACCTTTTCGTTTCAAAAAGGCGTGTCTACGCTGTCACAGCACTCCACAAAATGCTCCCCCTGATTTAGTTTCCTTATATGGTGACAAGAATGGCTTTGATATGAAAGTAGGCGATGTCACTATGTATTCCATAGGAGTACCTTATAATGTTACGTTTACAAATATTTGGAATAAATCAGTTCCATATGTTTTTCTGATATCAATTTTCTCAATCTTTACGTTTGTATTTTCATCAAAACTATTTAAAAACTTGACTAAGAGCTTGGTGGAATCGGAAAAGGATTTAAAAAACACTGCACAGCATTTGAAGAAACGCGTAAAGGAATTGGATTGCTTGTACGGCATTTCAAAACTTACGGAAAGAAAAGATATTACGATTGATCGTCTGCTTCAAGGTGTAACAAAACTTCTTCCGTTAGCATGGCGATACCCAGAGATAACCTGTATACAAATCACAATCGGTAACCAAATTTATAAAACAGATAATTTCAAAGAAACATCATGGAGACAGTCTCAAGATATATCTGTTTATGGTAAATATTTTGGAATGATAGATGTATATTATCTTGAGGAAACAAAGGGAATTGATGACGAGCCGTTTATAGCAGAAGAAAGAAAACTGATTAATGCTGTTTCAGAAAGGTTGGGACATTTCTTTGAGAAAATGCAGACAGAAACAGAAAAGGACAACCTTGAGATCCAACTTCGACAGGCCCATAAGATGGAAGCTCTCGGAACCCTCTCAGGAGGGATAGCACACGATTTCAATAATCTTTTGGCAGCTATCCTTGGATATGCTGATATGGCCAAGGATGAGTTATCAGACTCACATCCAGCAAAATCTGACATAGAACAAGTTTTAATTGCAGGTAATCGTGCCAAAGATATAGTAAAACAAATTCTGTTTTTCAGCCGAAAACAAATTCCTGAACTGATTCCCGTGCAACTTGACGTAATAGTTAACGAAGCATTAGTACTTCTGAGAGCAACTATTCCTACTACCATTGAAATACGTCGAAACATTACTCCTGCATGTGGATCTGTTTTGGCCGATCCAAATCAAATTCATCAAATTTTAATGAACCTTTGCACCAATGCTGCGCATGCCATGGATGAGGACGGTGGCGTTTTGAACGTTTCTCTTAATATGTGCATTTCAGGAAAAAATACCATTACGGGTGTCGGAGAAGGCAGAGAATATATAAGAATAACCGTAGAGGATAATGGTCCCGGTATTAATGACCAACTTCTAGAAAATATTTTTGATCCTTATTTTACAACTAAAGATGTAGGTAAAGGATCTGGCATGGGACTCGCTGTAGTTGCAGGGATAGTTAAAAGTCACGATGGTGAGATAACGGTTGATAGCAAACTCGGTGAAGGTGCAACGTTTACTGTGTACTTTCCAAAAGTCGATGAAAGACTAACAAGTTAATAATACAACGTATACTTCAACAGCACTCGTTTGGATAATACCCTTGCTCAACATTTTGTCATCTTAACCGATCTGATATCTTTTGATGATTATTAGACGTTTTAATCAAATCAGATCCATATAAAACGATCCGAGTGGACAAAAATAGTTAGAAAGGTTTTGGATGGTGCCAAGATAGTTGCGGAACATGGAGCAACTTGAAACGCAAGATGCTTCTTCTTTGAAGCAAAACATATGAAAACCAAGGCTGATTGATACCATCCCCTAGGACGACCAGCAGTAGATCCCACTGGCACCGGTCGGCATCGAGAAAATTCTTGTCGACCATGCGGCACTTACACAGCCTTCCCCTACAGCATCAATTCAAAACTTGCTGAAGATTGTAGGGGGATCCATTATTTGATAATTTTGATATAGATGATACACTACTTCTTACAGTCCAAGTTGTACTGCGGACTACTCAGAAACATGTTAGGGAAGAGGACCAAATGAAAAGACACCTACGGAGGGGAATGCGCATATTACAATCAAGTCAATGCAAGTTCGGCCTGCTGCTCGTTGTTATTTCCCTGTTTTACTTTTCGATTTCAATATGTGCTGAATCTCAACTAAAGAATGTGCTTACGCTTAATACAGCTGACAAAGCTCCCTATTCCACCCAGGACGGCTCCGGCATTTACGACAGAATTTTATTGAAAGCATTCAACCTGGCTGGAATCGATTTTAAAATCAATCACCTCCCCTCTGCACGTTCAATTGAAAACGTAGATATCGGTCTTGATGATGGAGAGTATGCACGTATCAAAGGACTGTCGGAAAAGTACTCTAATATAAGACGAGTAGATGAGAAACTTGTAGATTTTTCCTTTACGGCGTTTGCTAAAGATCCGGACATGGTAGTCGATAACTGGAATAGCCTGAAGGGTTACAATGTTGCATTCTTGAGGGGGTGGAAAATCTATGAAATTAATGTCATTGACGCAAAATCCATACAAGTATCCTCTTCGGAAGAAGAGCTGTTCGGACTTTTACAAAACGGCAGAGTTGATGTCATTCTTTATGAACGTCTAAGGGGCCTAGATTTCATGCGTCGTAAGAATATAAAAGGCATTTTTCCCATTGAAAGACCATTGTCGTTAAGAGGGATGTATCTGTACGTTAATAAAAAACATGAGTCTCTTATTCCCAAATTGGAGGATGCCTTAAAAACATTGAAAACAACTGGCGAATATTCAGATATAATCAATTCATTTGTTCGGTAAATATTGTGAAATTTATCAGTCTTAAATTTAAATTATTGTTGTCTTGCGTCATCATCTCTGTTGTACTGACCTTTCTGCTCTCCGTATTTGAAATCAATAAAGATATCAATAGATATGTAACAGACCTTGAATTTGACCTTGCACAAATCGAGTCATCCCACCGAAATTACTTATCTAACAAGACATGGGCAATGGAGTACGACTCTCTGGAATCCTTTGTCAATGATCAGGTGGACGACCGCAAAATCAACTTTATCAAAATCATCGACACCCGTGGTTCAATTATTGCTCATGCTGGTAAACCGCTGACGGCAAATTCTAAAACTCATCAGTTTGACCTCACCTATTATCACAACGATACGACAGTCAACATAGGCAGTGTATTTGTAGGGGGTAACATTCCCTCTTACAAAGAGCAGATCCAAAGTCGGTGGTTGGATCTCCTCTTTGTCAACGGTCTTCTGGTGTTGATAATTTTTACCACATCATATCTTATATTTTACAAACAGGTGCTCGCACGTCTTACTGCAATTAAGGAATTTGCCGAAACTGACTCTCTTGAAAATTTCGAGAAAGACTATTTCTTGACTATAGGCAGTGGCATTTCCGATGAGATCACTCTACTGTCAAATGCACTCATTGAAAGAAACCAGCTTATAAGAAAAGAGTTTCAAAAAAGGGTGGAAGCTGAAAAGGAACTAATTGATAATAATACTGCACTCTCCTTGGAGATAGAAGAACGTGTAATTGCAGAACAGAAACTCGAACAAAGCCAATCTAAATTTCAGGCAATTTTTTCTTCTATAACAGATGCCGTTGTTTTCGTAGATACTGCTCGTCAAATTTCAATGATCAATCCTGCATTTACAAAATTATTTGGCTACTCTTTTGAAGAAGTAAAAGGTAGGACAACGGAATTCTTCTATGCAAACAAGGATTCCTATAAAGAGCAGGGGGCAAACCGATATACTGAAACAGTGGGCAGTAAGAAACCAATCTATGAGAATAAATACCGTAAAAAAAATGGGTCTGTTTTTGCAGCAGAGACACTAGGTGTTCCGGTAAAGAATGCAAATAAGAAACTTGTTGGATATTTGGGAATTATGCGTGATCTTACAGATCGGAACAAAGAAGAGGAAGAAAAAAGATCACTTGAAAATCGACTTCGTCAAGCCCAGAAAATGGAAGCTATCGGAACCCTTGCTGGTGGCATTGCACATGACTTCAATAATATTTTAGGAGCAATTCTCGGTTATGCTGAAATGGCAAAGGATGATAGCGAGCCTGGGTCAACCATTTCCAAAGATTTAAGTGAGGTGCTAGAGGCCGGCAATCGCGCCAAGAGTCTTGTTCGCCAGATACTTGCTTTCAGTCGCCAAGATGATGCTGAGCGAATGGCCCTACAACCTGCCAGTATAGTTAAGGAAACGATAGCAATGTTGCGCCCGTCATTACCGACAACCATTGAAATTACACACGATATTGATGCTGCAACTGGTCTTCTTTTTATTGACCCCACTCAACTTAATCAGATATTGATGAATCTCTGTACCAATGCCTTCCATGCTATGGAAGAAACTGGAGGCAAACTCGATATTTCATTAAAAGAGGTGGCCCTTAGCAAGGACAATCTTACACACGAACCAGATGTAACAGTTGGTACTTTTATTCAATTATCAATTGGTGACACCGGTACGGGGGTAACACCAACCGTAAAAGATAAAATTTTTGACCCATATTTCACAACAAAAGAGGCTGGTAAGGGTACAGGGATGGGTCTTGCAATGGTTCATGGAATAGTGAAAAACTATGGCGGTTTTATTTCCCTTGATAGTGAACTTGGCAAAGGAACTGTTTTTCATGTGTTTTTACCTACCGTAAAGAAAGAGGCATTAACAGAAAACAAAATGAATGACCAAACTCCAACGGGCAAAGAAAGGATTCTTTTTGTTGACGATGAAGAAATACTAGCCAATATGGGAAAAACCATGCTCGAAAGGCTCGGGTACCACGTAACAGTCAGAAAAAGTAGCTTAGAGGCTTTAGAAATCTTTCAAAATCAACCTGATAAGTTTGACCTTGTCATTACGGACCAGACTATGCCTGGTATGACAGGTAGTGACCTTAGCAGAAGAATGCTGCAGATTCGTCCAGAAATCCCCATTATCCTTTGCACTGGTTATTCCACTATTATGTCGGAGGAAAAAGCAAAATCTATGGGTATAAAAGAGTTTGCGTTCAAACCACTTACTAAGCAGGATATTGCTAAGTTGATCCGAAAAGTTCTAGATGTCTCGTGATGGGATAATCTTAAAAAGATTACGTCGTCTTGCTAGCCTACGTTTTTTTAAACAAATTTTATGATCGAAACTTCCACCGAAATAGATGGTATTTTTTCAACCTACTGGTATCGGTTTTTATGATTGCCATATCGAAGGTCTGGGTTTCTAGAACTTCCCTCAACTTTAACATAATTCCTGTGCATCCACGGTTTCACAACAATTGTGGTGAGTTCTCATTTCCTACCAATCAATTTATTACCTGCACAGGAAGCATCTTAACGAGACCAATCTGCAAAACGCTTCGGGTTGGCAGTGCAAATCTTCAATCAGAGATTGCTCGATAGTGTTGTGCTATCAACACCCAACCCTGACAACATTTTTCACATACGAGAAGATGAATATGAGGTCCTTATTTAACGCAGCCCAAGTTCACAGATACAGTCTATGTACGTAATAGATACCATTTTTTCTTTTAAATTAAAGTGTTATCAAATTGTGTTTTCGCTAATATGCTCATTTAATTTTAGATGTAGAAAATGCCTTGACTCCTGAAGCTAAAGAATCCCACTCAGGTCGATTTGTCTTACCAATCGGAATTGCTGCAAAACCATACTATTACTCCAAAGCCTCTCTGACAAATTTCGCCAGCTGTCTTCTCTCCAGAGGTTTTATCAGATATTTTCTAATACCGAGTCTTTTTGCTTCTTCCTCAGATATTTTTTTACTATATCCCGTGCATAGAATAATAGGAATATCGGGTCTGGTTTTTAACAATTCAACCGCCAATTCTGCACCTGACATGTTGGGCATACTCTGGTCTGTTATTACCATGTCAAATTTTTCAGGGTTTGCTTTAAAGGTTTCCAGCGCATCATTGCTGCTTGAATTGACAGTCACTTCGTAACCAAGTCGTTCAAGCATACGACCTCCCAAGATAGCCAGCATTTCTTCATCATCGACAAAAAGAATCCGTTCTTTCCCCTGCGGAATATCTTCGATTACTTCTTCTATTTCCTGAACTTGTGCATCTGCGATCACTGGAAAATATATTGTGAATATTGTTCCTTCTCCTGGTTCACTGACAACCTGTATAAATCCTCCATGACTTTTCACGATCCCAAGTACCATTGACAAACCCATTCCGGTTCCTTCATTAACTTCTTTAGTAGTGTAGAAAGGATCGAATATTTGTTCCTGGATTTCTCGAGGAATACCGGTACCTGTATCGCTGACACTGAGCTTGAAATAGTGTCCCGGTTTTATGTCAGGTTGATGAACGATATCGGCAGCCTTTAGCTCAACCATTGTTCCGGTCACTTCAAGCGTCCCTTTCTCGTCCATGGCATATATTGCATTGGAGCAAAGGTTCATGAGCACCTGGGTAATCTGGGTTGAGTCAGCCATTATTTTGCTGCGCTCCTGGCCGATATTTTGCACTATGCTGACGGTTGTTGGAGTGGTGGAACGAAGAAGTTTTAAAGAGTCTTTTATGATCGGGCAAATTTTTAATGGGAATAATTTTTGGTCAGCTTGACGACTGAAGGTAAGAATTTGTTTTACAAGATCTTTTAGCCGTTGAGATGCTTGCATAATCTGGTTAATATTATACCTCCCTGGATGCCCTTCAGTGATATCATCCAGAGCCATATCTGCATTGCCGATTATGATTGCCAGCATATTGTTAAAGTCGTGAGCTATGCCGCCTGCCATGGTGCCAATGGCTTCCATTTTATAAGTCTGACGAAGTTGTGATTGCAGTTCTTCTTTTTCTTCTTCTATCCTTTTTCTGTCTGAGATATCAGCAACAATTCCCCGCAGGCCCACAACTTTATCATTTTGAATAATTGGGCGGGAATAAATAATACCCGGAAAAACTGTACTATCTTTTTTCAAAAGCAAATACTCATTATTGTAATTGATTCTTTCTTCAATAATCCTGGCAAAATTCTTTAATAATTTGCCCTGGTCTTCCGGCAAAATTACTTGAATAACATTTAATCCTTTTTCAATATCCTCAAGTGAATAACCTGTAGATTCAAATCCCATCTGATTTACATATGTAAGATTACCTCGTACATCAGCTTCAAAGACAGTTTGGGGCAGCAAATCGGCCAACTCTCTAAATCTCTCCTCACTCTCTCTTAGAGATTCTTCGGCCCTCTTGCGCTCCGTAATATCCCGAAATTCAATTACTCGCGCGTCACGATCTTTATAATGAATATTTTTCCCCCTTATCGCCAGGGGATAAACTGAACCGTCTTTGCGTAGTCCTTTAACTTCATAGCTCTGATCATAACCGCTCTTTACATTTTTCAGTACCTGATCAAGATAATCAGGATCGATAAGCTTGAATCCATCCATGCCGACAAGTTCTTCGTTGGAAAAGCCTGTCATATCAGATAGTCCCTGGTTGCAGACAAGAATTACCCCCTGTTCGTGGATAATAATACCGCCAAAAGAAGCGTCATAAACCGCCTTAAATTTTTCCTCGCTCTCCCGGAGTCTAACTTCGATTTTCTTTCTTTCTCTAATCTCTCCTATAAGTCTTCTGTTCCACAGGATAATCGTGCCAATTATAACGGATGAAAGTAAAAGAGAGAACGCTACCCACTTTAATACATCTGTAAAAGTAATACCGTGCTCATAGCGTACTGAAATCCAGCGTTGACGAATTTCCCGATGCTGTTGTTCACTTATTGTAGCGAGGCTCTTATTAATAATTGACTGGAAAAGAGGCCAATCTTTACGAATAGCGATGGCAAGGACATAATCATCAAGATCAGTGGGTGCCGCTATTTTTAAATTAGCATATCCCTCCTGTTCCATGATGTAGGATGCTGCAGCTAAATTTTCAATAGCAACTTCTGCCTCCCCTAGTGACACAGCCTTGAGAGCATCTTTAGGAGAAGGAACATAATGTGGGGTAAATGCTATCTGCATGTTGTTAAGAGAAGCTTCAATCGTAACCTTTTTTTTCAAAGCAATACGCATCCCTCCAATGTCTTGTAATTTTTTTATCTCGGGAGCATCTTTACGGCTGATAATTACAAGGGGAAAAGTTATATGGGGGGATGAAAAGAGCAGATATTTGCTCCTCTCTTTTGTGACAGAGGCGCAAGACAGAAGATCTATTTCTTTGTTTTGAGTCAATTCGAGTGCCTTTGCCCAGGGCATTTTCGGCAAATATTCCAGTGTGATGCCCAGCTGTACGGCGATTTTTTGTAGGTAATCAGTCGCTATACCAACATGCTCACCCTTCCCATTAAAGAACTGGAAAGGTGGAAAGGCTTGAGGGCCACTGACCCGAATAGTTTTATGCTGAGACAACCATTGCTGCTCTTCGGGAGTAAGTGAAACAGATGAAGAAAAAGCAGGATAAGAGGATATAAGGATGCCAATAATTGATGACATCAGAACAATGGTCAGCTTGATATTTCTACAATAACCCACGGTGGCGTCCTTTTTAATCACAGAAAATTAATGACTCAGGTAGAATGATACCATAATGGCTTGTATGAGCAAAAAAAAGAATAGTCAAAAGGAAATAGTAGGACCAGCGGGGGCATTTGAACGAAAACCTACGGTTTTGAAATTAATCGCCCTTTTATAACCGAAGGTTTCGGTTTAAATCTCCCCCCCCATATTCGTGCAGAAATGCACGTTAAGGGAATCAGTGGCAAGGTGAAATGCTCAAACAAAGTGTGTGCCAGAAAGATACAGGAATAAGGTGAACTTGCAGATTTGCTTAAATGGTTAACATTGCCACAACGAAGCTCCTCAATGTTGCATTATACTCAAACTTAGGATGTTTCCTGTCTCTTGACGCAAGACATGTAAAA
>JADGDX010000059.1 GCA_016744675.1 Desulfuromusa sp.
GCCCACGGACGAGTGCCACATGTAGATAGCACTGAACTGGCACGTTACGCTAAAATCGCATTGCTTGCCGGCGATGATACCGCAGTGTGTTGGGCGGCCGACAGGCTAGCTGAGTTAAAAGACAATTATATGGCAATAAGCTGTGAGAACCTGACCCTGCCGACAGAAAAAATTAGTGAATTTGCTACTGCCGAATCGCTACGTCAAGCATCATTGCCAGCGCGGACAATTCTGCTGTTACTGAAAAAGGAGCTGTTACGATGAGCAATGGTACCTTTTACGTTATTGGTGTTGGCCCCGGCGACCCCGAACTAATTACATTAAAAGCAGTACGCCTACTCCGCGAGACCCCTTGCATCTATGTACCGACATCCCGCCTAAGCACCCAAACTTGGGTTGCAGATGCGGTACAGACATACGCAAAGGCTGAAGCAGATATTCGTACTGTCTCATTTTCACTCGGGGCAGATCGGCAGGCACGACAAGAACATTGGCACCAAACTGCTGCCACTATCGTTGCCCAGTTGCGAACAGGGGAAGATGTTGCCTTTGTCAGCCTAGGGGATCCGTTACTCTATTCCACCTGTATTTATCTGCTACGCGCCCTGCAGGAACAATGGCCGCAGCTACCGATTGAAATTATCCCCGGAATCAGTGCTTACGCCCATTGTGCCGCATTAACCACCTTTGCTATTGGTGAAGGTGAGCAACCGGTTACAATTATCCCAACGGTTACGGCAATACACGATTTACAATCGGCCATAAATAGAGGTGGAACATTAGTAGTGATGAAGATTGGCCGTCACCTCCAGGCAATTATTGATCTACTTGAAGATAATAGCCTGATTGAGCAGGCGGTTTTTGTTGCCCGCGCCGGGTTACCCAATCAACATATTGAAGCTGATCTGCGGCGTTTGCACAATAGTGACCCTAAAGTTGGTAATTTAGCCATTATCCTTGTCCATACGGAGAACCTATAAATGAAAGTTATTTTTGTCGGTGCCGGTCCAGGGAATCCAGACCTGCTCACCATTCAAGCTCACCGGTTACTCAGCAATTGTCAAATCTGCATTTATGCTGGCTCACTTGTCAGCCCTGAAGTAGTGGCACTAGCACCTGACGGAGCAGAACTACATGATTCCGCAGGGATGACACTGGAAGAGATGGAGACCGTTTTTGCCCGAGCACAAGCACAAAATATTGATTTAATTCGTCTGCATACCGGCGATCCATCTATTTACGGAGCAATTCGGGAACAGATGAACAGTCTCGATAAGATGGGGATCGATTACGACGTGGTCCCTGGGGTCAGCTCCTTTCAGGCCGCAGCCGCAGCATTAAAAACGGAACTGACTGCTCCCGAAATAGCGCAGACAATTATTCTCAGTCGGACCTCCGGCAGAACACCGATGCCGGAGATGCAGGAGCTAGAGCATTTAGCACGCACCCAATCCACCCTCTGCCTGTTTCTTTCGATCCACAAAATCGGCTCAGTAGCAGACGAACTTGCCGGACATTATGGTTACCACTGTCCTGTTGCGGTGGTGTATCGGGCCTCTTGGCCGGATGAAAAACTGATCCAAGGGACGCTAGCTGATATCGCCGCAAAGGTAGAAGAAGCTCAGATCAAAAAGACCGCAATGGTTATTGTCGGACCCGCTCTAGCACGAAATATCCCCGCGTCCAAACTCTACCATCGCCATTTCAGCCACGGCTATCGGCAAGCAGATGAGCCCGGAAATCAATCATGAAACTAGCGGCTATCACCTTTTCACCACAGGGTATCCGAATCTGCGAACAACTACGTCAAACGATTACGGATCTAGATCTCTATGTGCATGAGGCATTACCAACACCGCGCGGAGCCATTTCATTTGCTCGGGTAATGGAGCTTACCCCGGAGATTTTCACCAAGTATGAAGGGCTAATCTATGTCGCCCCCTGTGGTCTGGTTGTCCGTTCACTGGCAACTTCGGTACAGAGTAAACTCTCTGATCCAGCGATCATTGTCGTCGATGTCGGCGGACGCGCAGTAGTTAGTTTACTCAGTGGACACGAAGGTGGAGCTAACAATTTAGCAGTACAAGTTGCTAATCTAATCGATGCCGAACCAATTATTTCGACAACAACCGAAGCAATTAAAGACCTGGTTGTCGGCATCGGTTGCCGTAAAGGAAAACCTGAAAGCGAAATTATTCACGCATTAGAAGAAGTTCTAACTAGCGAAAAACTTTCACTATTGAGGGTTCGTTATCTCGCTACGGCAGACGTAAAAGCCGCAGAAACAGGGCTACTAAAAGCGGCTGCAACTTTAGATATTCCACTGCGAATCATCAGTAGCGACCGAATTCAAAATTGTCAGCAGTCATTTGCACATTCACCATTTGTACAACAACAAGTTAATTTGCCAGCTGTCGCCGAACCGGCAGCATTATTGGCAGGATGGAGGACATCATTAATAGTTCAGAGGAAAGCATGCAACGGCATCACCATAGCAGTCGCACAGGAAAATTGTTTGTCGTTGGCATCGGACCAGGTAACCCATTAGATCGCACCAGGCGGGCAGAACAGGCAATTGCTGCCAGCACACTGGTGGTTGGCTATGATCCCTATATAGCCTCCATTGCCGATCTCTGTAGCGACAAAAAAACCGTTACTTCCGGCATGCGGCAGGAATCTGCCCGTTGCCGTATCGCTTTAGAGCAAGCACAGCAAGGAGAAATTGTAACCCTAGTATCATCTGGTGATGCTGGCGTTTACGGAATGGCTGGATTGGCAATGGAGATGGCTACCGCAGAAAATTTCGCTGTTTCGATTGAGGTGATAGCCGGAGTAAGTGCGGCAAATGCAGCGGCTGCACAACTTGGTGCCCCTTTGATGCTAGATTCGGCAACGATCAGTTTGAGTGATTTACTCGTTCCTTGGGCAACAATTGTCACCCGCTTGCAAGCCGTGGCAGCCGCAGACATGGTGGTTTCACTTTACAATCCACGCAGCAAAAAAAGGGTTCATCAACTGGAAGATGCCGCTAAGATATTTTTGCAACATCGACCGGAAAATACGCCAGTGGGAATCGTCACCGCAGCTAGCGATCCACTACAACAGCTTGTTTATTCAGATTTAGCTCATTTTCTCGATGAAGAGATCGGTATGCGTTCGCTGGTGATTATTGGTAACCGGACAACCCGCATCATTGCCGGGCGCATGGTGACGCCACGGGGCTATTACAAATGATTCTCCTTTTCGGTGGTACCAGCGAAACGGCTGAGCTGACGCAGTCATTAGCAGAAATTGGTGCGCCAATTTTGGTCTCGACGGCAACCGATGCCCCCCTAAACATCGGTACTCATCCTGCGATCAAACGTCGGTGTGGCCGCTTGGATGTGACAGGCATCCTTGAATTAATTAAGCAGGAAGCAGTTCGTGCTATCGTCGATGGCAGCCACCCATACGCCACCCAATTACACGAAACGGTAGCCGGTGCAGCACAACAAGCAGGGATCCCCTGCTTTCGTTATCAACGCAAAGCAACAATCATGGAAGATGGTAACCTGTTCTTTGTTGACAACCATGAACAAGCGGCAAAGCTTGCGGTTACATTTGGCGTTCCGGTACTACTTACCACGGGGTCACGTAATCTTTCCCCCTACATTAAGGCGTTGCAAGAGCATCAAATTCCCCTGTTTGCACGCGTACTCCCCCATCCAGAATCGAGCCAAGCTTGCACCCAGGCGGGACTCCCAAAAGAAAACCAAATTATTGGCAGGGGGCCATTTAGTGAAAAGGAAAATCGAGAGCTGATTCGCAATAAAGAGATCGGCCTTTTGATCACCAAAGATAGTGGAGTACGTGGGGGCGTAAATGAAAAGATTAACGCTGCCAACCAAGAAAACTGTCGAGTCATTGTCGTTCGACGACCAAAAGAGAATCACCACACTTTAAAAACCTACGAGACGATTCACTCCCTTAACACAGCAGTGAGAACATTCCTGACAAAAGATTGAAGAAATCTTAAGCGCTGTCTCCTTGACAAGAGCTTGAGACTTACCTATAAGCAACATCACAATTGAATCGTTTTACGGTGCTTAACAAGCAGAATAGGGAAGTGAGGTGAAAATCCTCCACGGACCCGCCGCTGTAATCGAGCCGAATCGAATAAATATGCCACTGGTGAAAATCCGGGAAGGCTATTCGTTTCTTCGACAGAAAAATACGTCGAAAGCTCGTAAGTCAGAAGACCTACCGGAAAACATCCACTTTCATCTCCCCGGGCAAGGGAACGTGGACGAGCGCGGATTAAATACGGAAAACCCGCACCTGTCATGGTGTCGGGTTTTTTTATTGTGTGCTCGTCGGCTCTCACGGGAAAACAGGAGGAACAAAATGAAGAAAAGTATCATCATCGCACTATGTACCCTGCTGGTCACAGCAGGATCACTCTGGGCAGAAGTTGTAAAAATGGATCCAGTTGTCGTCACGGCAACGCGCACAGGGACCCCATTGAGTCAGATTGCCAGCTCAGTCACAGTCATTACCGCAGAAGAAATTGAGGCAAAACAACAAACTCAAGTGATTGATGTCCTCAGAAGTGTTCCAGGGGTCCATATTGTACAAACTGGTTCAACCGGTGGACAAGCAGCTATCTACCTACGAGGGACTGACACGAAACACACCTTACTTCTGATCGATGGTATTGAGTACAGAGATTCTTCAACAACTGGCGGTGGTCCCAGTTTAGACAGCCTCAGCACAGACAACATTGCTCAAATTGAAATTGTTCGCGGAGCCCAAAGTGTCCTTTATGGTTCCGATGCTATTGGCGGTGTTATTAATATCATCACAAAAAAAGGCTCAAAACAACCAGAAGGATACCTTTCCATTAATGGCGGCACCTACAATACATGGTCGAAAAAAGCAGGATTTTCGGCCGGAAACGAAATAACATCCACTTCTTTCTCTATATCTAAGACAGATTCAGATGGATTTTCTGCAGCCAATGAGAACGATGGCAACACCGAAGAAGATGGTTTTGATAACACAGCCATCTCTTTTAATTTCACAGCAAAACCCACCAAAAAGTTCGATTTAATATTAAATACACATTTGACCACGGGGGTAAATGAATTTGACAATTTCTTTGGTGGCGTTGCGAGCGATGCGGACAACACAAACGATCATCAGGAAAAAGCTGGGAAAGTCACTGGTGTCTTCAATCTTTTTGAAGACCGTTGGCAGCTCAGTCTAGGGGCTTCCATCACAGATACCAGCAGAGATGTCATGCTGGGATCATATAATTATGGATATGAAGGTAAAATAACAAAATATGATTTACAAAATACTATCCAATTAGGGAAGTATCAAACGCTAGTTGTTGGTGCAGAAACAGAAGAAGAAAAGTATGACGGTTACGCTGATTTTTCGAGCCCAACGCGCGCAAAAGCAAAAACTGACGCCATTTTCATTCAAGATCAATTAATGTTAGGAGGATTTGTCACCAACATTGGAGCGCGTCATGACAAACATGAAGATTTTGGTGAAAAAACAACTTGGCGGGTTGCTCCGTCCTATACCTTCCGTACAATTGGTACCAAAATAAAAGGATCAGCAGGAACAGGGTTTAAAGCACCATCATTATACCAATTGCATGATGATTATTTTGGTAATAGCAATCTTAAAGCAGAAGAAAGTCTAGGATATGATATAGGCATTGAACAGTCATTTCTTGATAGTTCCATCACGTTAAACTTCACCTGGTTCTATAATAATATTGAAGACCATATTGAATTTGATGATATTGGCTGGACTGGATACTATCAGGGAGGAGATATCACGACCCGAGGAGTAGAAACATCCCTAGAAATCTATCCATCCGACCTCTTCGACTTCAATCTGAATTACACCTATACTGATACGGAGAATGATAACGGATTAAAACTACTAAGACGTCCTCTACACAGAGGAAACCTTAGCTTAAACCTCTACCCTGACGACGAAAAGCAAATCACTTTAAGCTTTCAATACGTAGGGGAGCGAGAAGATATCAACGAGACCTTAGAGGATTACATCTTAGTGAACCTTGCTGGTTCTCACCAGATCACCCCCAACATAAAAGGGTTTATACGGGTCGACAACGTTTTTGATGAAGAGTATGAAGAGGTTGCGGGATATGGCACTGCAGAGCTCTCTGCTTACGCCGGAATCAAACTTACTTTCTAATCCTGACGGCTTGATCTACACTGGGAGCCAATCAGTTCTTGGCTCCCAGTTCAATTGCAGGATACTTATGCGTAAAAGTTTCTTTCTTTGTATTTTTTTTGTTTTATTCCTTTCGTGCCCATCTTCAGGGGCCGATCATATGGATGCCGTAAACCGCAAGGTTTCCATCCCTTACACCCCCCAAAGAATCGTTTCTCTGGTTCCCAGCGTAACCGAAGTCATATTCAAGCTTGGAATAGAGCAACGTCTTGTCGCTGTCACCGATTTTTGTACCTATCCTGAAGCGGCACAAGCGTTACCCAAGGTTGGTGGTTACGCAGACCCAAGCCTGGAAAGCATTCTGATCCACAAGCCTGATCTGATTATTGCGGCAGCGGACATGAATCGTCCGACCTTGGTCGAACGTTTAGAGAATATGAACATCCCTGTTTATGTCGTTCACCCACAGACAGTTTTTGAAACACTGGAAACAATCAAAAAAATCGGCATCATCAGTGGAGCAGAAAAAGCGGCGAACCAATTGGTTGTTTCGATCAGATCGCGAATCGAAAGAATCCGGCAACAAATGGTTGGGCTGAGAACAAAATCGGTTCTCGAATGTGTCATGCTAGAACCACTCACAGTGGCCGGACCCAAAACATTTATTGCTGACATCATCAATATTGCTGGAGGAAAAAATGTTGTCCCGGAAGGGCCATCTCGTTACCCGACGTGGAACATAGAGTCGTTATTGACCGTGGACCCTGAAGCCATCGTTGTTTCAGCCTACCCAGGCCAACCCGAAGCTCAACATTATTTCGATAAGTGGCCACAATTACAAGCAGTTAAAAACCAGCAAACCATTTTGGTCGAAGCTGACTGGCTCCATCGTCCAGGGCCGAGGATGATTCTCGGCATCGAAGCGTTGGCGAAAGCACTTCATCCTGAAATTTCAATTGATGAATAAAGCAACTCAAACACATAAACGCTGGCTGTGGAAGCTACTGCTGCTTTTATCTCCCCCATTAGCCATAGCGATCTCCCTCTCAGCGGGAAGCCTTGATCTCTCATGGAGCCAATTGTTTGCCCTTCTATTTCAGAGAAGCGGGACTGAAGTCGAACGGGTCATCATCTGGCAAGTCCGCTTCCCTAGAGCTCTCCTCGCGGGCCTTGTGGGTGCCGCCTTGAGCATATCGGGTGTCACCTTCCAAGCGGTATTGCGCAACCCCCTTGCTGACCCCTACCTGCTGGGGGTCTCTGGTGGAGCTGCCCTTGGAGCCGTTACCGCAATAACCTACGGCCTACAATCTCCTATTATCATTCCTTTGGCTGCTTTTATTGGGGCACTCACAGCCTTGTTATTGGTTTACTTAGTCGCACAAGCCCATACCTGTTCTTCTCACACTTTGATTCTATCCGGTGTGATGGTGGGCAGCTTGGCTGCTGCGCTGCTCCTGTTTCTTCTCTGGCGATCTCCGGCTGATGCCACCAGACAAGCCATTTTCTGGCTGGCGGGAAATCTTTCCCTTGCTGACCCGGACTGGCTTTCATGGGGATGGTTGTGGGTTGGCATCGGTTTTCTTCTCCTTTGGTCACAATCTCTCAATCTGGACCTTCTCACTCAAGGGGAGGAAACTGCTGCAGACCTGGGTCTGCATGTTGGCAAAACCCGCCTGATTCTCTTTGCTTTAGCCGGAGCCCTGACCGCTTGCGCAGTTGCTTTGGCAGGGTTAGTCGGTTTTGTTGGCTTGGTGATCCCACATATCTGCCGCTTACTTTGGGGACCTGGTCATCGACTGCTACTTCCTTTCTCTGCCCTACTCGGAAGCAGCTTTCTTATCATTGCTGATGCCATAGCCCGAAGTCTTTACGCCCCAGCTGAAATTCCTGTTGGTGTCGTGACTGCGACATTAGGAGCACCATTTTTCCTCTATCTGCTACGGCGCAAAGGAGGGAATCTATGATTGAAATTAATAATCTCTCTTTCTCTTTTGCTGAAACTGAAATATTTAGTCATCTCAACTTCAATGTTAATCAGGGAGAAATTCTCTCCATCATCGGTCCAAATGGCTGTGGCAAATCAACCCTGTTACGCTTATTACGAGGTAGTCTCAAAGCACAAAAGGGTGAAGTTCTCTGGGAGAAAACTCCTGTCGAACAAATCTCCGCACGCATAATGGCTCAAAAAGTTGCCGTGGTTCCCCAATCAACGACGATTCATTTTCCCTACAAGGTGCAAGATCTGGTCGCAATGGGGCGTTATCCTCACCGCAAGAACCTTCTCAGCTTCCAAAACAAAAGCGACCAGCATGCCATCGAACAAGCTTTGGTCATGGCTGATATCCTTCCCTTAGCAGAACGCCCGGTCACGCAGCTAAGTGGTGGAGAATTGCAACGTGTCCTACTCGCACGTGCTTTAGCACAAAACAGTTCAGTGCTATTTCTGGATGAAGCAACGAGTCACCTTGACATTGACCATCGACTCGAACTGACTGAACTCCTCGTCCGATTAAATCGGGATCAGCACACCACGATTGTTCAAATCAGCCACGACCTTGACCTAGCAGCAGCGATTTCAGATCGAATCCTCCTATTGACTGAGCATGGCAACATTGCCCAAATCGGCACCCCGAGTACGGTCATGACAGCTGCCAACCTGCAACGGGTTTTCCGTGTTGATGTCAAAGTCACCAACAATCCTTTTACTGGAAATCCGCAAATCGTCCCCCTGATTAACACCGCAGCCTTCAAGCTAAATGATCTCAAAGTTCACCTGATCTGCGGAGGAGGAAGTGGAAAAACACTGCTACGCCGACTCCACCCAACACAAGCACAGATTACTGCTGGCCCTCTGAATCAAGGCGATTCTGATGAATCGGTGGCATCAATTCTTAACATAACGGTGGCTCAGGAGGTTCCCTTCAGTCCATTTTCAAAACAAACCCTTGCTGCAACTGAAAAATTAATCGAACAGACCGAGATTCTGGTTATCACAACGCAATGGTGGGGGATAGGAAACCTTCCCTGTCTTGATCTGGCTGAGAAAGCAATCAAACAAGGAACACCGATTTTTCTTCTTTCACAACAACAAGAACAAGACTATACCGGTGGCAAAGCTTGGGCGAAAATACAGAATTTGCAGCAACAAGGTGCTATATCAATCCGTAACGAAGAACATTTACTCGAAGAACTATCACGCCAAGTTAACCCTTCGTCGATTATTGGGCCGGGCTGAGGAACAGCGCCGCAGACAAGTATTGATAATTTTTCCTGCCATTTTCAATTCAAAACAGTGTTATTGTGGTAAAGTCTTTATTTAGGTCTTTACTTTGACCTTTTTTGGCTCACAACACCCAAATAGGAGGACTAAACGTATGAAACTCACAAAAGTTCTGGTTCTGGTTCTAAGTCTTTGTTTAATGCTGGCCACTTTTTCCTATGCAGGAAAGGATCTTGATGCCGTCAGAGGAAAAGGATTCATCCAAACCGGCGTTAATGGCTCTGTCTTCGGTTTTGGCATGCCTGATGAGAAAGGAAACTGGGCAGGCCTTGATGTCGATACCGCTCGTGCTGTTGCTGCTGCTATTTTTGGCGACGCCAGCAAGGTTAAGTTTACCCCCCTGTCTGCTCAGCAGCGCTTTACCGCTTTGCAGTCTGGTGAAATTGATATCCTGACGCGTAATGCAACTCAGACATTGAGCCGCGAAACTCAGCTTGGCCTTAATTTTGTCACTGTCAATTACTACGATGGTCAGGGGTTCATGATCTCAAAAGAACTCGGTGTCAATAGTGCGAAAGACCTCGATGGTGCTACCGTCTGCGTTCTTCCTGGAACCACAACAGAACAAAATGCCGCTGACTATTTCCGCACCACTAAACCACCATGCACTGAAAGTGCATGGGTTTGGGTCGGGACTGAAAGTCCCTAATCTAGCTTAAAGTTATTTTT
>JADGDX010000005.1 GCA_016744675.1 Desulfuromusa sp.
CCCCAGGGGGATTCGAACCCCCGTCGCCGCCGTGAAAGGGCGGTGTCCTGGGCCAGGCTAGACGATAGGGACTTAAATTTATTAAGTCCCTGCGGGAAACGAACCCGCAGGTAAATCACAGGAGAGTTTAATACCTCAGGGCGGTGGAAACTTGCAAGAAAAAAATATCATAGCGGCAGCAAGAATCGGGTTGGAGAGTTAATCAGCCAATGGTATTTTCAGGAAAATTCTAAAGGGAGACCCTATGCCAGATGATTATCAACGCATAGCCAAAGCAATCCACTACCTGAAAGCTTCAAGCCTCGACCAACCATCTCTTGATGAGGCTGCTAAGCACATCGGCTTGAGTCGTTTTCATTTTCAAAGACTTTTCCGCCGCTTTGCCGGTGTCAGTCCTAAACGCTTTGTGCAACACTTGACCAATGAACATGCTAAAACCCTACTAGACCAGTCAATGTCAATTCTTGATACCAGTTTTTCAGTTGGATTAAGCGGTCCAAGTCGCCTACATGATCTACTAATCAGTGTAGACGCCGTTACGCCGGGGGAATATAAATCGGGTGGATCAGAGCTGCGCATTGAGTATGCGGTTCATTCAACCCCTTTTGGACAATGCTTTATTGCACTGACTGAACGTGGAATTTGTTGTCTCGAATTTATCGACTCAACAAACAAAGAATTCTCTATTCAGAAACTTCAAAAGATGTGGCCGAAAGCCCGCATCAACGAAAACCCATCTCGGGCTGAACTTACAATTCAACAGATTTTCAATCCCCCCGATATATTTCCAAGGACGCCCCTGCCCCTATTTCTTCAGGGAACAAACTTCCAGCTCAAGGTCTGGCAAGCATTGCTCAAGATTCCCGTCGGATGTGTCACATCCTATGGCTACCTTGCCGACAAGATTGGACAGCCATCAGCTAGTCGTGCCGTTGGCACTGCTATTGGCAATAATCCGATAGGATATTTGATCCCTTGTCACCGGGTCTTGCGTGGAGATGGTCGCATTGGTGGCTATCGCTGGGGGATTGAGCGAAAACAGACAATTCTAGGAAAAGAACTTTGCGTCGCCCAAAGCTCAGACGAACAGTCCCCACACACAGGGTTTATAGAGTGAACAGAAATCACTTCATTTTAGAGATCAAACGATCTTTCAAACCTCGGTCTTCGTAAGCCAGCATAAAATCATGGCGTTTCAATAATCCCACAACTTTTTTATGGTTGTTTGGCTGAACAACGGGAAGGCAAGATGTCTTCTTCTTTTCAAACAAATGAAATGCGTCTTTCAAATCATCTTGCGTGGTCAGATACAACACATCCCTGGTCATAACTTCATCCACCACGATCAGATCCTTCAAATTTTCATATTTATCCAAAGAGTGCTGTAAATCGTTAATCGACAGCATGCCAACCATTTCATCTTCCTGATTCAGCACAACATAATGTGGATAAGATGAATCCGCCATGCGAATCGCTATCTCAGCCAAAGTTGCCGCATTTGTAATCGATTCATAATCGTACAACATGACATCGGTCACTCGAATATCCTTCAAGCGCCCCACATCATGCCCTCTTACAATGTTAACTCCCTTGCGGATCAACTTCATCTCATACGCAGAGTAACCAAAAAACAGTCGGACAAACATAACGCTGGTAATACATGCCACCATCAGCGGTAAAATTATTTCATAAGAATAGGTTATTTCAAACAACGTCAGCACTGCAGTAATGGGTGCCAACGTTGTCCCCGCGACAAAAGCTCCCATCCCCACCAACGCGTAACAACCTGGATTAATGGCAAATTGAGGGAAAAACTGTTCGGCTCCAATTCCGATAACTGAGCCGACTGCCGCGCCCAGAAACAGCGATGGCGCGAAAATTCCACCACTCATCCCCGACCCGATCGAAATTGACGTGGCCAACAACTTTACTCCCAAAATGACCAGCGCCACCTGTAGACCTAGACTATTGCTCAAAGCCGCGTTGACTGTTTCGTAACCCACGCCAGCGACTTGTGGGACCATCAAAATCAATCCACCCAAAATCAATCCACCTGTTGCCGGTTTTATCCAAGCGGGCATTCTAATTTTTTCAAACACACGGTCGAATCCATAGATCATGCGAATAAATAAAATCCCTAATACCCCGGTAGATATTCCCAAAATCAGATAAATATACAACTCAGAATAACTATTAAGAACAAATGGTGTGGAATTGAAGGTAATAAATTCTCCCCAAAATAGTTTTGAACCAACAGATGCGACAACAGCTGCAATAGTGATATGAGAAATATAGGTGATTTCCATATCAAGAAGAATAATTTCCATCGCAAACATTGCCCCGGCAATCGGCGCGTTAAATGTTGCAGAAATCCCTGCTGCAGCCCCGGAGGCCAGGCAGACCCGCCTTAAATCTGGGTTAAGATTAAACATTTGCGCAATCGACGAACCAACAGAAGCCCCTATCTGGACTACAGGACCCTCACGCCCCACCGACGCGCCCGTACCAATCAACAAACCAGTAATCAGCGCTTTCATAAGAGTAACTCTGTGTCGGATCCGGCTCTGCATATTGGTGACAGCAATAATCACTTCCGGAACCCCAGGACCTTTAGCTTCGGGAACGACATATGTGATCAGAACACCTGCGACAAGTCCGCCAAACGTTGGAATCAATAGTGTTTGCCACCATGGAGCAGCCATCACCCCGGCGAGAAAACCATCATCAACTGACCAAAATAATTGTTGAAAAAATTGGATTAACTTTCGGAAAACAATGGCACCTATTGCGGCAAGAGATCCTATGAGTAAAGAAAAAAACAGAAGGAAAAACTCAGGATTACTCAATCTGGAACGAACACGTGAAATCATATCTTTCATCATTATCCCTGTTTTTTTTTTGTGGCATATCAGTAAAGCAGATATCCAAACCCGATTCGCCATTGATAATATCATTTCAACGAATCAGTTTCTCCTACTATAAAGCAATCATTATTTTCAATCTTATTTAGGATAGACAAAGGCGGGGGAATAGTCGGTATTATCCCTTAGTTTGATTCTGGCACATCGAGTTCGAGTTGCTGTAGGATCATATCTTCACCAGCAATCACGTCAATATCTACTGCTTGACATTGTGGACAAAGAAAACTGACGCCCACAATCTCACCGCAGTAGCCACAGGAACAGGAAATTTCGACCTCCTGGTGAATTATGTCCAATGTTGCTTCTTCGGCAACTGTCCCTTTTTTACAGCTTTGATACGCTTCCATAAACAGACTGGGTTCAATACCCGACATGACACCGATACTCACCGTAATTCGAGAAACTTTATCAGCGTTATGTTTGATGGCATCCTCTGAAACCAATGACATCAGTGCCGAAACAACGGAAAACTCGTGCATTAACAAATCCTCGGTAAAATTTCACCTGATGGATATTCCATAAGGCGTTCAGTGCCGTAATCAGACTGTAGAATAACATGGGGGTGGGCGTGTTTCTCCATAACGGTACCGATAAGCGCTGCATGCGGATAGCCTGCTTGGTGTAAAACTTCAAGAGTCGATTGACAATCTTGCTCAGCGACAGATAAAACAAATGTTCCTTCACAAGCCAGCGTAAAGGGGTCAATCCCGAGCATTTCACAAAAACCAGAGACTGGTGTACTGATCGGCACTTGATTCTCCACAATGTGGATAAGATGGTGACTCTGTTCTGCCCACTCGTTGAGAACGGCACTGAGACCACCACGGGTTGCATCACGCATGGCATGAATGTGTAGTTTTTTGTTGAGCAACGATTCTATTCCTGGCCATAAGCTGCGACAGTCAGAGCGCAATCCATGGACCGAAATTTCTTCGCGCGCAGCAAAGATACAGGCACCATGTTCAGCAATCGGGCCAGAAACAATAAGTTGATCCCCAGTCTGGATATGGCTAACTGCACAATCGCAAACTAATTCCCCGATCCCTGTCGTATTGATAATAATTTTATCAACTGCTCCCTTTGGGACAACCTTTGTGTCCCCAGTAATAACCTGAACACCTATTGTTTGCAGCTCTGAGGCCATACTAGCAACAATTTTTTTGAGCAGATCAATTTCAAACCCTTCTTCAATAATAAATGCGACCGTTAAATATAGGGGGCGCGCACCACGCATGGAAACATCATTGGTCGTTCCAGCAACGGCAAGTTTTCCTATATCGCCGCCTGAGAAAAAAAGAGGGTCAACTGTGTACGAATCGGTGCTGACAGCCAGTGTCCCTATATTGACCACAGCAGCATCGTCCATTGTCGAAAGAATATGATTCTCAAATCCAGCGACAAAAATATCGCGGATTAAACATTGATTTTCCAAGCCTCCCGAGCCATGGGCCAATAGAATTCGGTCTGCCATTAATATCTCCTGTAACGGTAGTAAGCAGCACAAGCTCCTTCATTGCTGACCATGCAGCTCCCCTGTGGGGACGAAGGTGTGCAACCTTTTCCAAAGAGGGCACAGTCTTTAGGCTGTGCATGGCCCATCAGGATTTGACCACATAGACAGCCAGAGGTTTTTTCCTGCGTTGCCCTTGGGCAGTAACGACTAAATTGCTGTTCAGCATCGATCTCAACATACTCATCACGCAATTTCATAGCAGAGTTCTCAATTGTCCCGATCCCTCTCCAGATAAAATCTTCTCTTGTTTCAAAGTATTTAGAAACCAATGCTTGTGCCTTTAAGTTTCCTTCAGGTTTTGCCGAACGAGAATAGCAATTCTCAACGATTGCTTTATTGTCACACAGTTGCAACAAGATTTTGAGGACAGCATCTAAAACGTCAATAGGTTCAAAGCCTGAGATAACAACAGGTTTGTGGTGTTGCAATGCAAACGGCTCGTAGATTCCTGTGCCGGTTATGGTCGTTACGTGTCCCGGCCCGATGAAAGCGTCGATATGTCCGCCCTGTTGCAGAATCAATTCGATTGCTGGTGGAACAAGCACATGGTTGATGTGAAAAAACAGGTTGTTTACCTTGAGTTGTCGTGATTGCTCAATCAGTAATGCTGTCATTGGAGTTGTTGTTTCAAAGCCAATGGCAAAATAGATGACTTTTTTGTGTGGATTCTCCGTCGCTATTTTGATGGCATCCAGCGGGGTATAAACAAATCTGACGTCTCGGCCCTCTGCCCGCGCATGTTGCAGGGAGGTGCGACTTCCGGGAATCTTAATCATGTCACCAAGAGTGACCAAGATTGTATCCTCCATGGACGCTAACGCAATCGAGGCATCAATGCGATGCTGAGGAAGAACACAAACCGGGCACCCCGGACCATGAATGAAACGGATTGAATCAGGGACAAGTTGATCCAGCCCGTATTTGACGATAGAAAATGTGTGGCCGCCACAGACCTCCATAATATTAACTGGTCGGTCAAGATCCTGAGCCGCCTGATGGATTTTGTGGCTGTAGGCACGAATTATATCCGGGTTACGGTAACCGGAGTACAGTTTATCCGTCGTCAGAGGTTGACTTCCCATCAGGGTCATTCTCCTGTATATCACTACTGAGTAGTAACTCTTCGTGTAATTCAAGGGTTCTGAGTGCTTCTTCAGCATCAATCTTACTCATAGCAATACCGATATGCACCAAAACCCAATCACCGACTTCAACGTTGTTTTCTACGAGAGCCAAATTCGCTTCACGCGAAACACCCATGGTGTCTACCGTTGCAGTACAGAATTCATGGTCAATCGACACAATTTTTGAAGGAACAGCTAAACACATTTTGACCTCTTTATATTATAGGAGTTCCGCATCATTTTTTTGTGCCCAGCCAAGGATCTCTTTCCACAATTCGGCAAAGCCATGTTTTGTTTTTATATCTGTCTGTAGAATTAATGCGTTTGGATTGATTTCTTTAATCTCTCTGGTGCTGCGTTCAAGGTCAAAATCGAAGTGAGGAAGGAGATCGACTTTGGTGAAGATGACCACGTCAGCCATGCGAATCATGACCGGATATTTGACTGGTTTATCATCCCCTTCTGGGATTGAGACGGCAACAATGTTCTTATGGGTTCCCAATGCAAATTTACTGGGACAAACCAGATTACCAACATTTTCAACAAAAAGAACTTTAATGTCATCAAGGGGAAGTTGTTCCATTGATTCAGAAACCATCGCAGCGGACAAATGACAAACACTACCCGTTGAGATTTGCTGCGCGGAAACACCTTTATTCCTGATTCTGTCGGCATCACGCTCTGTCGCCAGATCACCTTCCAAGACCCCAAGCTCAGACAGTTGACCCTGATATTGGTCAATTAAACCTTCCAATAGAGTTGTTTTCCCACTACCGGGTGATCCCATGAGATTGATACCAAAGATTTTTCGCTCATTGAGCTTAATACGCGTCTGGTCAGCGACCTGATCATTTTTTTTAAACAGACTGCGCATATCTTCGACTGTTTTTGTGTTGCTGTTTTCTACGGGAGTTGTTGGCTGGTTCATAATATCTCTCACTCTATGTTTGAAGGACAAACCTCAGTGATGAGGAATGAGTTTATTAATTTATTGATCATGCCTTAATGCGTAGGCCAATTGCCCCAAGCTGATGCCTCCATCGTTACAAGGAATTTTAGGTGGAAGGTAGAACGTGTATCCTCTCTTGGGTGCTATGAAAAAAAGACGCTCAACCAAGCAGGAATTTTGAAAAACACCTCCACACAGGAGCGCTTCTTTTCGGCCTTCCGCATCCATAATGCAGCAAATGATATTGACGAGCATGTTTACAAAAGCCGTAACACCTCTCACCTGATTATTTTCCATGGACATGGCCAAAATTGCATCGGAGCAATCGATTAAGCCATTGTCAACGTTGAACTTGTAGCAAATATCTAGGTCTGGATCAAAGTACTTTTCCATCATGAGCCCGCTTTCCCCTTCAAAGGAAAGAACCTGATAGAGGCCAAGCAGGGACGCTGCAGCATCAAATAAACGACCGATTGAGCTAGTTTTCGGCGAATTGATTTTTTGTCTGTACATTGCCCAGAGTAAGGCTCTGTCCTCTTGTTCCCATGATGTTGTGCAAGGGTTTGAGGTCTGTATGGCGTCTTCCCCGAGCAGGTCAAACAGTAAGCCGATAGCAACACGTCTAGGTTCCTTGACAGCCTTTTCTCCTCCAAGCAAAGGAAATGGTTTCAGATGGGCGACTCTGCGATAACCACGATAGGATGTTGTCAAAAATTCTCCACCCCAAATCGTTCCATCATCACCATATCCAGTGCCATCCCAACATATCGACAAAATTTCTGAATCAATCCCCATACCACTGGCAACCATTCCCGAGAGAGCATGAGCATAGTGATGTTGTACACTAATGACCGGAGCTGATTGCTGATGTGCCCAGTGAGAAGTCGTATAGTTTGGATGTTTGTCACAAACAATAATGTCTGGCGTAAATTTATACAGATTGAAGAAGGTCTCAATTGTCTGCTGGTAGTATGCTTTTGCGCCTAACGTCTGCAGATCGCCCACATGAGGGCTGAGAATCGCCTGACTATTGAGTCCTAAACCAATCGTATTTTTTTGATCTGCACCGACGGCCAGAACTCTTTTATCTAGAGATTCTGGCAAATTGAAATTTGCGGGAGCATAACCACGTGCTCGACGGATCATAATTGATACGTCTCCAGCACTATTGATGACACTGTCATCGCACCCATTCACGATGTCTCGATTAAATTCTAGGACATACTCAATAACAGAGCCGAGCCTGTTCTTCAGTGTTGTGCTGTCTGTAATAATTGGTTCGTCTGAGATGTTAGCACTGGTTGCAATGATTGGGCGATCAAGTTGATTGAACAGCAACTGTAAAAGCGGTGTGTAGGGGAGGAATAGACCAATTCGGTCAAGTCCCTTCGTGACCTCAGCGCAGCACGCCCCTTTGTCTTGGACAATAACAATAGGCCTTTGATGACTTTGGATCAGATTTCTGGATGAGACATCAAAAACACCATATCTTTCCGCCATATCGACATCTTTGACCATGACCGCAAAAGGCTTGGTCGGTCGATTTTTTCGGCACCTCAATTCCGTGACTGCTGATGCGTTAAGAGCGTCACAAATGATATGAAAGCCGCCCACCCCTTGAATCGCAACGACACATCCCTGCTCAATTTTTTTGGCAATCCAAATGATGGGTGATTCGGTTACAATTGCCTCTCCCTCAACCGTTGACAGCATCATCTTAGGCCCACACTCGGGACAGCTGGTTGCTTCAGCGTGAAAACGTCTGTTTGAAGGGTTCTCATACTCCTGTTGACAGCTGTGGCACAGAGGGAAGGGGCTCATCGATGTCGCCGGTCTATCGTAAGGAAGGCTACGGATGATCGTGTAACGCGGACCACAATTTGTACAATTATTCAGTGGATACTGATAACGACGATTGTTGGGATCTTGGATTTCATGGTCGCAGTCGGAGCAGATCGTGACATCAGGGGGAAGAATGGCTTCGGTCGTTTCAACCTGCTCTGATTGAAGGATTGCAAATCCCTCGCTAGAGGTAGTCTCCGTTGCATGAACATCAACTTCATCAATGACAGCAAGCGGAGGAGCGTCGGCTCTTAATTGCTCAAGGAAATTATCGAGCTTAGACTGCCGACCTGTTGCAGTAATATGTACGCCTACGGGTGTGTTGCAAACCGATCCGGAAATACTATTTTCTAATGCAATTCGATAGACGAAGGGTCGAAAGCCAACTCCCTGCACAGTCCCTCTGACTGTTATAATACATGAGATAAGGTCTGCTGAGTGTCGAGGAGTTGATACCACTGAAATCTGCTTCCGAGTCATTATGTGAGGATGATTGTCAGCAACCATCCTCGCATAATGTTTGTCTCATTTGAAGTTGATATTTATGTTGTGAATTTACTCAGCTGTTCTTCCAGTTGACAGATTCGGCCAGTGATCTGTTCTGCACTAACTGCGACGGCCGTAGAAGAATGGCTTATCTCAGCTCCCGAAGCTTTCACAGATGCGGCATAGCCTGCAACCTCAGAGGATGCTGCCGCTTGTTCTTCAGTGGTTTTTGCTACGTTGTTGATATTTTCTGAAACACCTATAATCGCTGTAACAATATTTTCCATGGTTGTCCCAATTTCCTGCACAGACATCGCACCGCGTTTGACCCCTTCAGCATTTTCCGTAGATTGCTTCATTGCCTCTTTCGTGTCATCCTGAACAGATTGAATCATTGTCGCGATTTCCTCGGCAGCTCCAGCCGATCGGGAAGCAAGGTTGCGAACCTCTTCTGCAACGACAGCAAAGCCTTTGCCTGCATTACCCGCTCTGGCCGCTTCAACTGCGGCGTTAAGGGCAAGAAGGTTCGTCTGGAAGGCAATTTCTTCAATTGTCTTGAGAATTTTTCCGATCTTTTCAGAGTTACCTTCAAGGTCAGACATCTTCTCAGTAAACGTTTGCGTATTTCCATAGATTTTATTCATACCACCGACAACTTCAGTGACTCGATCAAGTCCATCGGAGGCGAGCTGGCGAGTATCGTGTACTTGCTGAACCACCTCGCTGTTTTCCTGAACGATTGCATCGACAGATGCACTGAGCTGCCGAGCTGTTTGTTCATTTCCTTCAGCGGCTCCCGTCAGATCAATGACCGTCTGTTTAGATTGAGACGCTGTTTGCGTAAGATCATTGGACGTGGAATGCAGTTCCCCAGCAAGCCCTTTGATTGGAACGAGAATATCAGAAATCTTTTTCATCAGCTGATTAAGCAGGGCACTGATTTCGCCAAGTTCACTCTTGTTGACAGGGAGTCTCTTCGTTAAATCTCCATCACCAGAAACAATGTCTGCAAGACTTCTCTGTAACCTTTGGGTTGGGCGTACGAGTGAATACCAGACAAAGAGGAAAACAAGAACAAGCAAACCAATAATCGCTGCTGTTGCAATAGCAAGGTAGGTCGTGCGACTTTTTTCAATGGCTATAAACTTTGAAATATCTGAGGAAACTTTAAAGTAGGAAGAAATTTGCCCCTCCCGACCGTTGTAGTCTTCCGCTACGACTCCATCATGACAGCGCAGACATGATGAGACGATAGGAATACCAATGTACTCATCATAAAAATTACCATCAATTTGACTGTGAATGAGTTTGTGGTCTTTCGCCAGCGATTGGACGAGCCTGTTAGGTCCTGTTTCTGGACTTGATTCTCCACTTTGGTAATACACTTCTCCATTGAGAGTTCCGATCAGCTTGACGCTTTTAATGGTTTCCCCCGGAGCCATTTCAAGCTGTTGCCAAAAGAGTTCCATGTTCCCTGTTGTCAAAGGAATTCCAAGGCTTCTGACGACAAGGCCGGCCTGCTCATTGAGCATGGAATCAACAGCTGGAGTGACCAACTGTTTAGAGCTATACCACCATCCGAAAAAGCCTGGAGTGGCGGCGATGGCCAAAGCGATCGATATAAAAATGAGAAATTGAAACCTGGTTTGTTGTAGAAACGTTTTCATTGGATCTCCCATTTAAGACACGATGTGACGCCAGTCGACGTACTCAATATCATCCGGTGAAGTAAACATTGCTCCATCGACCCTTGCGAAATAGTCCTTGTGGGAGCATCCCTTGCAGCCAAATCTCGCTTCAACACACCAATTGGCACCATCATTCCACTTACGGCTTGGACAGATTTTCCGATGCGTAATGGTCCCTTTGCAACCAACTTCAAAGAGGCAACCATCATCTCCGGGATATTTTGCAAATTTGCGGGCTTCGTAAAGCCCTCTGAAAGGACAGTGGTCGTGAATCAAATCTGAGTAAAAACGAATTGGAGAGAGGTCGGCATTCCGCTTGGGAACCTGCCCTGTTGCGACAATGTCCAGAACCGTCCCGACAATCTCAGCTGGGTGAACTGAACAACCAGGAAGCGTAATGACTTTCTGTTCAATTTTTGCATCATCCCAGTGACAGTATTCTTTTAGAAATTTAGGTATCGGAGTGGCCCCAGTTGTGTTTCCGGCTGCAGCAGAAATCCCCCCAAAGGTCGCACAGGTTCCCGCACAGATAATCAATCCTGCCGATTCAAAAACTTTTTTACTAAATTCTGCAGCAGTCTGTCCAAAAGTGAGCGCAGTCATTTTGTTCTTAAGTGGGATAGATCCCTCTGTGACGATGACATGTCCCCCATCCTCAATCACTTGATCCCAGATCGCGTGATACTCTTTCCCTGATGCAAATGAGATGTTTGGATGGGCTACGACATTGACAATTTCGGTTAGAAACTGCAGTAGATCCCCTGAGTTCAAAAAGCTTGTACTGCAACCGGTACAGTCTTGGTTTTGTAGCCATGCAACTTTAGGTCTTTGGCTAGCAGGGATATTTAATAGTGCTTCAACCTGCTTGACAGGGACAGCCATGCCAGCGAGCAAAACACTTGCAACTTTTAAAAATTCTCTACGATCCATCATCAAAGTCTCTCCTAGTGAATTGAACAGGCCATGCAAGGGTCAAAACTGTGCGTTGTTCGAATGACCTCAAGATTGGTCTCTTGACCTCTGAAAGTCGTGGGAAGACCTTTCATTGCCGCTTCAGCTGGGCCACCTAAGGGTGAGAAATTCCATGTTGAAGGGACAATCAGATTGGCTTCCTGAATCTCTCCATTTTTGATGCGATAATAGTGCATAAGTGCCCCACGAGCAGCGATGCCATGCCCCCAAGATTCACCAGTGATATCTTGATTTGGATTCCATGCTTTGATGAATGGTTCGTTGATGTTTTTCAGCAGGTGATCGATAACAGATTCGCAGTATTCTAATAGATTCAAGCACTCGACTCCGCGAGCCAGAAGACGTCCCATATTAGATGACCCAAGGCGCCCCCCAAGGCTGGAAACGATATCAGCAAAGCGCTTATCTTTGTTGACGACCAGTCTGGCGAGGGGTCCTACCTCCGCGGTATTCCCGTTGTAACGCGGCGCTTTAACAAAAGTATAGGCTCCAGGCTTGTCGGTATCGTACTCACCACTTGAGGTGTAATAGGACTTTTCAGTCATCTCTGTGATACTGTTTTGAGATAAGGTTTGATGCCGGCCACCCATGATGACCCCGGCCTTAAACATCGGAGTTTCGTCAGGTTGGTAGCAACTGTTAACCGCCAAGAAATTACCACCTGCGTTTCCCAAATCAAAGTGTTCTGGAAAATTTTTAGCAATGGCCAGAGCATCACCAAGGAGAGTCCCTTCGACAAAACCTCTGACCTGACTGAGCGTTGATGACAGGTTAATCAGTTTTTCTGAGGTAATATCTGTTGTCACACCCGCTGGGGTGATGGAGTGAGGATGCGGTGCTTTGCTACCACAAAGAGCGATCGCGTTGTGTGATTTCTGTATATACCCTAACGCATCGAGGTAGTGAGCAAGCAGAGTCTCGCAGGTTTTTTTATCTTCTATATAACGACCTGTTGGATACTTATGAACGATTCCAAAGGTGTTGTTTTTAACCGCATTTATTACGGACCGCACCTTGGCATTACTCCCGCTATAGTCAGCAGCTTTCATAACGTCAAACCAGTCTGGGCCGGTCAAAAAATAGGTGTGTAATATATGATCGGCAATCATATGGGTGGCAACTGTCAATTCGCGCATCAGTCTGCCATTTGCAGTTGGAATAATTTGTGCTGTTTTTTCCAACGCCTTGTTCGCAGCCTCAGCATGAACATGCCAACAGACACCACAAACTCTCGAGACCGCAATTGTCGCATCCATCCAACGCCTACCAACGAGGAACCCTTCAAAACCACGTGCCATAGTTCCACGAACTTTTGCATCAACAACATGACCATTTTCAACTGTGGTGATGACCTCTTGATGACCTTCAATACGCGTCACAGGGTCAATAACAATCTTCTTTCCCATCTGCTCTCCTTTACTTAGCCTCTCCATCACACCCAGTTTTCAGAATCGAGGTAAACTCAATCTCAAAACATGGTGAAAAAAGATACATTAAATAACACCAACCTGTCAACACTCACCATCAATTTATTACTGATACATTACTATTCTTGATCTAACCATCTAAAAAATAGAACAATTTTTTATCGGTGATTGTGATGAGGATATATTTAACAGGTATTTTCATCGTGCGGGGAACGTGTGGTTGAATAAAAATTGGTATTTGAGTAATTTACATAGCATGGACATGAATACTCTTCTTACCAATATCTATCCACTCCCACCTCCAACTCAAGCAAGTGCATTCGTCGTAATTTTACTTTTAATTTACTTTCAAACCGTGGGGCCCATCGTCACTAGAACAGAAGAGACATTGGCCTCTCCCCAAATTCATTCACGAATAAAACTGCCCACGCAACAGCTCCGTAAATATTGCATCGATTTTTTAGAAGCCAAGAAGTCAGGTGTCGCCTTAAAATCCCGCATGCTTCGGGGGTGACTTTTATTCATCATAGGAGCTTTTTTAGCCATGGTATTTGTGAAAAATTCGCCAAAGAAAAGTATGACTATATAAAGCCAGAATATAGCCGACCCACCAAAGAACCCATACAGACAAAAAGCCTCTTCCTATTTTCCGAAAGAGACTTTTTGTTTATTTTGTATCCCAAGGGGATTTCGACTCCACGACCATATGATTAAAAGTCGATTGAGACCTTTTCTAGTTCCCGTCTCACCTACAAACTCTCGTTAATAATGAGAAGTACCGACTCAGTACGGTCGTAACTGTCGGACTCTCACTGAGTTTCATTGACGACAATGACTTTTCTGTGAGGAAATGGTATTTCGATATTCGCCTCATCTAGGGCTTTCTTAATTTGCTCAGGGACAGAATAACGAATAGCGAAATAATGTTGTCCATCACAGTATGGCCGAACTATAAAATCCACCGAACTGTTGTTTAAGGTTTCAACCTCCACAAAAGGAGGAGGATCACTGAGGACGTGCGGGTGTCCCTCTAGCACCTTATCGATAACCTTCCGAGCATCATCAATGCTTTCACCATATGCAATACCAAAGCTCATATCGACACCACGAACGGCATGGTGAGAATGGTTAACGATTTGCTCACCCCATATTTTCCCGTTTGGAATAATGATTTGCTGATTATCAAAAGTTTGCAAAACAGTCGTAAACATATCGATTTCAGTGACCTTACCAAACTTTCCCGCCACTTCAACAAAATCATTCACCTTATAGGGCCGGAAGATCAACAGCATCACACCCGCCGCAAGATTGGTGAGCGTTCCTTGAAGCGCCAATCCGACGGCCAGACCAGCAGCGCCTAAAAGAGCGATGATAGAGGCGGTTTGCACCCCAAAGCGATTTAAGACAGCAATTCCAACAAACGCCAGAATTGTATAACGTGCGAGGCTGCCAAAGAACCTAAACAGGGTATCGTCAAGCTGTGCGTGTTTATTCGCTATCCCGACAACAGCGCGATAAACCCTACCTGCGACCCAACTCCCAATAATCAGGATAATCAGAGCCAGAAAAATGTTAGTGGCCCAATCCAGTGCGGTCGGTAAATATTGGTTTATATCAAGTTTCTCAAACAATTCTGACATGCTCCACCTCCTCAATTAATAAACGATTAAAAGATAGTGATATCTTATCACAATCATAACAAAAGATTCTGATAACTCCTGTAAATCCGTTGATTCCTTTTCATTGCCCAACACCTCCTCATAAGCCGGTGAAATTGAACTCCAGAAATCCCTTCCGCATTGTCTAGTTGTTCAGCAAAGAAAGCTCAAATGGAAAAGAAACCGACAATTGAAAGTCAGTCGCATCGCGTGTCAGACCGATAGACAGGTCTATGTCCATAGCGTAAGAATCACTCTTCGCTCTCGATAAACCGATACCAAAAGTTGATGTCGTTTGATCAGAACCATAAATATCCTGGTTGTTGATTTCCGTTTCCAAACTGTAATTAAAACTGTAATTAAAGCTCAATGACGTATCAAGATTAAGCGATAGAGCCATGCCAAGATTGCCCCCAAAACTCTCACCGGGGCGGATAGCACCAATCGACTTATTGGATTTTGGAGTGTAGGTTGCAGACAGCCCACCAAAAACAACAATAGGATCAGCAACAGCGATACTCGTCATCGACACACCCCATGTTTCAAATCCGGTGCCAAATGATGGTTTATCAGTATCTTCTTGTCGATAAGGATCATCTCCGGAGGTGGATTTCCAATTGAGGGCAATGACGGTGTCCGGCCAAAAGGTTGACCCGTTAATCAGTTGATAACTTAGCCCTAGCGAGATATCACCCAAGCCATTTGTTTCATGAGCGACATGAGTTCCGTCATCTCTAAAAGAGCGCTTTCTCTCATAACCGAATGGAAAAGTAAGGTCGAGTTGAGTCTCCCATGGCAAGCCCAGGCGGAAGGTATGATTACTCGTCATGATGTCACGCCTAACCTTCTCCGCAACAATATCCCCTATGACCAGAACCGGATACACGGTAAATCCATCAACAACAATAGAATCATACGACGCATGAGCGTAAGAAAAGCTCAAATCATAAGTAAGCCGATACGGCGCAAGAAGCATCCCCCCCTGTCTGCTTAATCTCTGTTCAAAAGCTTCCTCTATCAGTTGATAATTCTCTTCGCCCTCTTGCTGAAGTCTTAATTTTTCCTCAGCACTGGCCACAGAAAGCGTATTCTCAGAGGTTTCAATTGAAGGTTCTTCTTCATGGGCATCAACAGCGACGGCGCGTTCCAACTGCTCAATCCGTCGAATCAGATTTTTCATCGCCAAGTCACGCACCCGATCCGCTTCTTTTAGGCGAATTATTTCGAGTTGCCACTCCTGATAAGTTTTAACTGATACCGATTCAGGTAGCTGTCCATCATCCTGAGCCCAACTTGGGCTACAGACAAATGAAATGAGGAGAACGACGATCAGAACAATTAATCGACAGATCATATCAAGGCGTCACTGTGGACATTCGTCTGGTAAGGGGTTGACTCGGCATACGATTGAGTATTCGGTTTCCATAGTTGTAATCCGGGATAGCCATTTCCATCATTTCTGGAGAAAGTGGACTTCTGGTCTCAGCTGAGAGCTGCTTGACCATAAGAGCTTTTTCTTTCGTCGTAACAGTATAGAAAGCGATCCGACTTTTCCACATCTTTTCAAAACGATCGGCAGATAGAGATATATTTCCAAAGGCAGGATCACCCAGCATCACATGTCCACCAACCCGCTTTCGGAAGATAACAAAGTGATCGAAATCACCAATGCGGATAGGCAGAATCGCAGGAAGACCAAAAAGTCCCAAGTCATCAAGTGTCATATCTCCGTAACCGATCCCCTCCAAACCAACAGCGCGGACAAAACGCTTTAGGTCGTAGAGAGAAAAGCCACCGCGCTCCCTGACAAGAACAGGATCACTGTTCTTTAGGATCGTTAAGGTCACAGCCATTTCGGAGAACTGTCGATCGTGGTGATAAATAAGAAGGGTCGATAGAGCTGCAGCGCCACAGCTCATATCCCAGCCTTGACGCGTTAAATTCTTCCAGCGCAACTCAGCCATACTCTGAACCGTTGAGCTAAAGCGATAGCCACCGCTCCGCACGCCTATTCGACTTTCTGAATAGACCGGTGTTGTGCAAATAAAAAATAGGCTGGTCATAAACAGCAGTAAAAACAATCTATGACCTGTCGCCAAAAAAGCTATCACGATGAGTGCTAATCAGATAATAGGTGATTTAATTGATTGATACTGCCAATGCTTGAATTCACAGTCACATTTAGATTCAAAAGTATCTGTACGGGTGAATTCACCGCATTAACATTAATCAGTGAACTCAAGTTAGACTGGGCATTGTCCATAAGTTGCAGACTTCCCTGAGTGTTATAATTAGCAATAGGGACAACGAGGATCTCACCATCGACTTCACCATTTTTACCGCTGTAACGAAATGGAATCCGCGTCAATGCTTCCGTACTTGAAGAGCTCGCGTCAACACTACCAGCAGTGACGGCTGTGAGCTGTTGATCTGTTAACTCTGAGAAAGCCCACACATTTCCAGGGCTGACACAGGTCAAAAGAAATCCAAGAAGAATCACACCAAACTTTATTTTATTCATATGAACTCCAGACACATCACATCTGCTGATTGAAACTATTCACTTGAGTTGTCGAGGTTCGTACCGATACAGGTGAAGCCCGAAAAGTCGGCATCCGACTAATATTTAGTGCATTTGCCGCAACCGAGGAGACAGCATTAACTCCATTAATGACTTGCATATTCTTTTGCGCACTGTCGCTAAGAACGACATTGTTACTACTATCGACCGACAGAGAACCATCACTCAGCGCAAGCAATTCGGCCTCGGCACCAGTCATCTGACCACCAGTGATGCTGCTATGGACATAAGAGTCATTGAATGAACTCTCGGCAACATCAGAAGCATCAATTATTTTTTCAGTATTATTCCCCAGGTTATGAATTTCGTTAATTGAATCATCCACGTACCCAGGAACCATCGCAAAGGGGTCTATCTGTATATCTAACAAAGTGAAATCGATATCTAAATCGACCAGATCGACAGACTCATCCAAAAGAGTTGCTTTATCAAGATTGAGGACTGTCTTAGATAAATCAATAACCAGTTTGGTGTAAGCCGTAAGTTCGAAATCGAGATTTCCATTAACCGTGAAGTGACCGCTGTCACCAAGCGTAAGGTTACCATCACCGTTAAGAGCAAACCCGGCGCCAAGATTCAATTCATCAAGCTGAAGCCCCATGCCAGGGAGCGTAATATCTATCTGAGTTGGTACATCGCCTATCGAACCATGATCCCAATCAGGAAAGATAAGTAAATCGGTCGTTCCAAAGTCGAGCATTGGGGGAGTCAAAAGTGCTCCTAAGAGTAAATTGCCATCATGGGAGTCCAGACTATTAATTTCTAGCCCTAAGCTCGAAAACGTTGTACCAGAATAACCTGCGAAACCAAGATATGGACCATATTGCTGTGCTTCTATTATTTCTATCGGCAAGGCATCTGTAGCGATCATTTCGAGAGAAGTAAAATGATCGCCGACCTTAGTATAACTTTCAATGAAGTCCCTGCGCTGCAGATCACTCCAATTCTGTTGATCAATCAGTGAATAAGCAGAATAATCATAACTCTCGCTGCCAAAATGGCTTTCGACCGTCTCTTCATAGCGGTAACCTGCTATCGAGGTCGATAGGCTTCCCTGCGCACGATGGAGTTGATTCAAATCATTCCCCTGATTAATCTCTATTTCATCGAGCGTATCACTAAGAGACAACGAACTTGCGTCAAAAATATTTTCAGTTGAGATCGCGTCGCTTGAAAGAAGGTTCTCTAAATTTAGTGTGACGGCACCTTGTTGAGACCTCCCGTGAAGAAGAAGAACCCGTTTTCGATCATGATTGATTGATCCTTGCAATATGGCAAAGAGCGACGGAGTGTTATCCATGCCATCGATAGTCTGACCGCCCTGCATAGGGTTATATACAGAATCATTGGTTTGGGGTTGTTGCTGTTCTTGTGGTAAAGACTGCCCTTCCAAGGGCAGATCAACGCCACCACCGCTAATCCCAGCAAGAGCGGCATCAGACAGAGATATTGCTGCTCCAGCAATATTTGTATTCAAGAGCAGCAGAACAATTCCTGTTGTGAGAATAAAGCGCTTCATTTTATTCCAACACTTTTCAGATCCGCACATGCCAGAGAATAACAATTATCCTGACAATGCTTATTGACCATGGTGGACAGCATTAAATTGATTAAGGACTAATTTGGAACCGTATCCATCAAATCCTGTAGTTCTAGAGATGTTTGTCGTATTTGCCACATTACTGCCAATCGCATTGACAATATCCATACCCTTAATATCTTTTTGGGCAGAATCGGACAACTCAAGTTCAACATCTGAACTGAGTTCAAGCGCAGAGTTATCGATGACAATATATTCTGCAGAAGCATTTTCCAACTCAAAGGCTGATCGGTAGATACTCGTTTGTATGTCTGAATAAGACGATTGCCCCGACTGGTGGTTTTCGACAATGTTGAGGCTCGAATTATCAGTCTTCGTACTGACAAATTCATTTGAGACACTGGAACTACTGCAAGAGCCCATAACCACTGCGCAACCAGTGCCATCGATATCAATTTCCATCTTCGGCAACTCAAACTGAGAAATCAGAGAAATGCTACCAGAACCATTTATGCTGGCAGATGCTTCCGTTTCTCCAAGATTGGTCCCAAACACCGGTTCAATAAGATCCTCATCACCTATCCCGATGCCGGCATCAACTGATATACCTCCACCGAGCACCAGAGCGATATCAGCGGAACCGCCATCTATTACGGTCTCAGAGTTACCAGCCACGGCAATACCCTGTCCGAGATTACCCTCAAAATAGAGGCTATCTCCGACGTTAAACTTGATACCGGTATCAACCTCAGAGGAACTGACGGTCGTGGCGATTCGAGTTTCTTCGAATTGATTGGTTTGACTATTGACATTAACGATCTTGTTGACGAAATCATCACTTCCAGATTTATTTGAAATGTCGGCTTGATCAGCTTCCGACCTCACATAACCTGACAACGTAGCAGAACTGAGCTGTTCCTGAGTCACCTGATTAGCCTGATTAAACTCAATTTCCGTTTGAAACTCACTTGCCCCAGAAGCAACAATTGAGTTTCCATCCCAAACATTGACGGTATTAGCAACTGCGGTTTGAGCACTATTGACAACATTAAGGCCCTGAGTCGCCTGTTGTGCTTCATCGTTCAAATTGAGACTATCTGCTCGCTTAATCACAGCGACAGAACTGTTTCCAACAATGACTCCGCCACCCTCTGTCCCATTGCCCGCAGTCACCTCGTCCATAGCGCGGTCATTAAGTGCAACGGGTGCACCTTCAGCAGGGGCAACACAACATAACAATCCGCTCCAAAGCAGAACAATGGCACTCAACACGATTTGTATATTTTTAGTTGCCATAACCACCCGCATTAATCGGTCGTCGGTAATTTCCCAACGACAAATGACAGAGTGAACAAATCCACCAGATCGTGGCTGCCCGCTTTAAAACAGGTCAGCCACGACTGAACCGATCAACTTAAAGCTTAACGACTATGGCTAATAACGTTGGTCTGGCTAAGAGCCATTGCCCCACCGGCCAGTTGGCTGGTCCGAGCAACGTTGACACCATCGGCAACAGCACTACCAGTTGCATTGACAACGTTCATGCCACTAACATTACTCTGAGCACTACCTGACATCGTCAAGTTAAAGGTCGTATTAACCGCTAGGCTGGAATCATCAACCACAATATATTCTGCTTGTGCGTCGGTGAGTTCAAAAGGTGAGCGGTAAATTTCGCTTCTATTGTCTACATATTCGCTATTTCCCGTGCTGCTACTGACTTCAGAATCCATGAGCGATTGGTCTTTTGTCTCAGTGGTCAACAAGTTTGCAGTACCACCTGACTCACAAGAGCCCATAGCCACGCCACAACCAGCACCATTAATCTCAATGTCAATTTCGGGAAGAATTAACCGACCGTAAATGGCAAATTCACTGTCATCATTACCAATCGCCATACCACCGTAGCTCTCAGCGGGACGACCCTCTTGTGATGCAGTAATTGTATCGGGCGCAGCGATAACAGCTCCACCTACAGCCAGGCCGATCTGCGCCTCACCACCATCGATAAAAGTATCAACTTGACCAGCAACCGCTAAACCTTTACCAACGTTCGTATCAACGCTCACTTCAGGACTAGCGGGAAGAGAACTATCTGTAGTTGCGTTGGTCTGACCACCACCTTTAATAGTGGTATCGACTGAAGCGGTACTGGTATTTTGCGCATCACTGCTCAGCGTCTGCACGTCCAAAACATTATTATTCCGATCCAGTTGAATATCGTGAGATTCGGACCCGGAAAGTTCGATCTCGACAGAGGTATTTGCCTCAGGACGAGAGTAGTTTGGCATTGACGCCGAACGGCGTTGTTCCTGGTTGATGATATTCGACTGTTCAACAGACATCTGTCCATTATCCGCGCCTGCTTCAGAACTAGTAACATCCCAAATATTGACACCATTTGCCACAGTCGATTCAGAGCTATTTACCAAGTTAAGCCCCTTGGCACCCATCTGGACTTCATCACTCAGATCCACGCCGCCAGTCTGATTAATAGTTGCCTCAGAGCTATTGCCGATTATGGCCCCACCACTCCCGCCAACTTCACTTGATCCTGCAGTCACCTGGTCAAGGGTACGATCCCCCAAAGCCATCGGTGCAGCCTGAACCATCGATGCCCCCAACAACAGACAGCTCAAGACCATAAGTGATTTACCAACTTGCGGCACAAACCTCTTAATCATCATGTTTAACCTCCTTTTAAGTTTATGGATTGTTAGTAGGACAACCCTGTACAAAACAAATCAGACTCATTACTCTATTGCGCTAGATCATTTCGATTGAATTTCCGCCGCTATAATTTATTTATTATCTAAGCAACATCTTTTCCATGCCATTGAGCACATTTCAAACGTTTATAGTCAGCGGTCAATTCAACTAAAAAGCAAGCCAGACCAGCCTAACCTTGCGCCCAAATGCTTAATAAATACAAATGAGTAGCTCCACCTAATGAATACTACTATGAACAGTTGCAAGTCTACACATCTACCCTGTCAATTTCCTTACAATCGGTCACAAACAGATATTATGATTGAATTTTAAGGTAAGCGACTACTTAGAAAAAATATTTCATCTCTGACTATCCCAATGGAAGCACACTTTCTAGAGCCTCCCTAAAGAATAGAGTTGAAGGGATTTTCGCTTAATGATGGGGAAACTGGGGAAATCTATCTGAAACACTTTCTGCTTATCTATTTGCTGAGATATCAGCAATAAGTTCAGTGATTTCGTCGACGGAATAATCTTCCCCCTGAAGAACAGTTGCAAAACGAGTCAACACCTGTCGGGCCTGAATCGTCGAATTCTGGCCCTGAAGCTGAAAAAGACGCGCATAAAGCCTGTCATCAAGAGGATCATTTTTCAACGCCTTCTCGACGACCAGAATCGCCTGCGACTGATGACCGGCATTAACCAGCAACTCACTCCAAGAACAAGCCAATATCGTCATGGTTCGAGTCAATTCACGTCGAAAAGAACTCAGTTGACTTTCACCGCTGGTCCCAGGAGAAAACCCTCCCGACCATAAAGATTCAGCGGTAGAGAAAGAATTTCCAGCCTGCCAGAATTCCTGCAATCGCAGGTGCCGCTGTCCGCGATCAACTGAGCATAAAAACTCACACGCGTCGACCTTACAGTGAGCGAGCCAGAGCATTCCCTTTTCACGCCTTAAATAAGATTGTTCACTGCCCCTGGGCAAAACCTTAGTAAAGACTTTCCGCAGTCGCGAGACCAAAGTATCAAACTTGGTCTGAGCACCTTCGGGAGGACTATCAGGCCAGAAATGAAGTTGAATCATCTCCTGAGGCAACTTAAATCGAGGAGCAGAAATAAGCAGACAAAGTAATTCTCGCTGAGTCGGGGTAAGATCCTCGGCCTGAAGTAAATCTTCTCCTCGATACTGAACTTTAAAATCACCAAGCGTCTTCATAGAAAGCAACGGAATTGCTTGTCCGTCATCCGAAAAAGCCATTCCAAGACGCTCGTCAGCCAACATCTGTACGTACTCATTTTCTATGTCATGTCTTGCAGCAAAACTGAATATTTTTATCATCGCTTCTGGTGTCCATGCCCAGAAATGATGATAACTGTTTCGACGCATCAACTCTAACCCGGCTTCGATATCTTGCTTAGCCTGCTGAACTGCATTAAGTTCAAAATAAACCGAAGCACGGTGCAGAGTGGCACACGCTTCGATATATTCGGTCGGCATTCGTCGGGCATCAAAGATAGCTTCGCTCAACAGTTCAATAGCCTCTTCAGAACGGCCACAATGAGACAGAACTAGCCCAACGGCTATTTTATTTTGGGCAACAAAATACACCCCCCCTGATAACTCACGCAATTTCCTCGATTGTTCCACAGTCGAAAGTGCGGCATCTGCCTGATGCAATAAGGCCTGAACAAGCGCCTTAAATTGTAGAATTTGGCTACTCAGGTGGGGACTTAAAGGAGGTTGGCGGTGCAAGGCCCTATCGGCAATATGCATTGCCTTACAAAAATCACCTTGGTTAATAGCAATATCCATTTCCCAGACATAACAAAATGGACCGGCTATCGTTTGGGAGAAGAGCGTATCACCAACAGCTTCGACAAGCTGGCCTTTCTGCTTGAAGTAATTTTTAAAATCGCCCTCGTGAAAAAGAAAGTTAAATAGCATCATCCGGATCGATAAGCAGTTGAATGTCCCAATCTCAGGCCGATGCAAAAAAGAAGAGGCCGACTCAAGACATGTGTAGGCTAAAGCGGTATGACCAGCAAATATCTGGTTATAGCCTATGATCATATGAATAGCCGCTTCGAAATTGACCAATCCCTCCTTCCTTGACAGATTTAGAGCCAACGAAGCAAATTTATTTGACTCATCGACATCAGCGAGAAAGATGCAATAGCCCATAGCCAGACAGCGCGCAACGAGAATTGTCATTGCACTATCAAGATCCTCACCACATTGAAAAAACAGGGACTCTGCCCTTTTCAGCAATTCCTCGCCCTCTTTATAATGGCCAGTCGTTGTTATATGGATGGAGATGATATGCGCCAAACTGAGCAATTCACCGACTTCGTCCTGATGACTAGAAAAAACAGTCAAAGCCTTACTTAGCAATGGCAACGCTCGATCTGGAGCAGAGTCCATATGGGCTAACGCTGAATAGAAAGAAGACCAGCCATAAGAGTTGAAATGGTCCTGCGGAACCCGATTCAAGATTCTGGTCAAAGTGACCGCTTGATTCGTGACCAAAAAAGACATGCCATATTCTTTCAGTGCACTTTCAACGGCAGGATAGTCTCCGGACTGCAACAGATAGGCTAATGCTTGAATTGGCTTTTTGAGCTCCATGTAAAAATCACCAGCCTGATGATAAACTTTTCGAATCTCTTCAAAATCTAATTCTGCTCCAGCCTTTTCCTGAAGGAATTCGCGAAACAGGTGATGAAAACCAAAAGTCTCCTTTTCAGAATCAAGATGACGAATGAAAAGATTGCGGCGATCCAGGTCTGATAAATCAGACCCAAAATTAGACTCTCCGGTAAGCTTTATTGCTAATTCAACTGGGATTTCATCTAGCAAAGATAAAACCATGAGTGGGCGGTGTAAACGCAGTTCCAAAGTTGTCAGAATCTCGCGGCTGAAATACTGCAAGAGCGTCTGACGGTCAGAAAAGCCAGGACAAACCAGAGGCAACTGATGCTCAGAGGCGACCTGTTGCTCCATTTGTCGACCGAGCAATAAAACCCCCATGGTCCAACCATCAGTTGCCCTTGCAATAGACTGGATTGATTCATGGGATATGTCACGCTGTAGAACGTGCTGGAAAAAGGCGGTGATTTCAGCTTCGCTTAATGCCAAGTCCTCATCAACAAGAGACAAGAGAGACCGCTTATGAGAGCTATTTTGACGGCTTGGAAGCGCCAATGTCTCACGTGAAGATAATACAAAGTGTAAACTTGGAGGGGCTGTTTCTAGCAGATAGTTCACAATAAATAGCCCGGATTCATGCTCCATAAGGTAGTGCAAATCATCGAAAACAATGTAAAGATTGCCCTTAAGTCGGCTATCTAAGTCATTTAATAATAGATTAATCTGCTTCGGCAAATCCAGCTGACAAAAACCTACTCCTTCTAGAAACTGAGCAGTTTCATTTGAGGGGAAATCAGGAAGTTGCTTATTTATGCAGAGGAGGAGTGCTTGGAGAAAAAAAGCAGGATCAGCATCTTCCTGCCCAACCTGATACCAAACGGAAGATATCCCAGGACGATCTAGAAATTGCTTAATAAGAGTCGTTTTCCCCTGACCAGCCCGAGCTTCAATAATTATTGAGGGGGAGGAACCATCCTGAGCCAACGAATCTACAAGACTTTTCCGATATAAAAATTGAGGAGTATCAACCTGGGGAGGAGAGAACTTATCTGCCCGTATTTGTGCTCTAAATTCTGCAGACCGAAACATTCATTATTCCTAAGCCACTCAAATTAATAACAAAAACCAGACAAGTTACGCTAACACAACATTGCATAAAAATCCCAATTCTGAAAGAAACAAAACATAAGTGCAACAAAAAGTGAATGGTCGAGAGCAAATCTTCAAGCTTATAAAACAGCTTAATTATAAGGATGAATATTTGAAAAGACTGACGTGATAAAGAACCAAAGCGACCTGACGAACCATAACCAAATCCCCGCATGGAATATTCAACTTTTAGAGATTGAACATCTAGGTTATTTATCACCCAAAGTGTAAAATCACGTCACAAAGAAGTGGTGGCTAGCGAAATAATTTTAGCTGATAAATTTGGCACTATCAGATAAACCTACGGTTGTTGATATTAGGTTTAAGTTGAATCATCTCAAAGGGATAAGCAAATGAAAAAATCTCAGCGTGTAGAGATAAAGAAAATTCTCTTGGCACAGATTGCTTTGTCCGGGGATGGTCTGCGTTTGGGGCGCCTAAATGCATCTTTGGGACGGATTGACGCAGATAACTTTGGAGAATGCTTTAAGTGCGAACAGGACATTCCGTTTGCAGTTCTGAAAACCTGCCCTGAACGGATCATTTGCGATAAATGCCTAGATAAGGCAGAGGATTAATCAGTGCAAAAAGCTTGCGACTCTCATCCAGCACAGATCCTGAAACTACTTGCGCTGACTGCCTTACTTGTATTCATTCCCGGATGTAGTAACCGACATATCATTTATCATCAAACTGCTTTGAGCCGAGATTACACTTACGTTACGTTTTCCCGCGACACAGCTCCCTACGTTCACCAAGGGCAGGTCGGAGGGGAACACTCAACCTTCATTAAGGTGCTGGGTTTTCAGGGTGATTGCTTCACCATAGAAATGCAACAAAAGGGAGATGCGGGATTCACTGTATATACTGAAGGGGGTCAGATTGAACAGGGAGGATCCCTTTATAGAGTGAGCGTTAACGCATTAAGCGACCTATTTACAATAGAGATCTCTGCGCTCAATTACGGAGACTATGCCCTAACAATCACCAAGGGACACGATTAAATAAAATGAAACATAATAATTGGCGACTAAGTGCTCTGTTGTTTTTTGCTCTTGTCATTTTGGCTATACCCAGCATAGCGACCTCAGAGTCAAAACGGATCCTCGACTATTATCTTTACGACGACTTTAGGCAATATCCAGCCAGAGAAATATACGCAGGGAACCCGGCTCCCGTTGTTTTTGGAATTGACTCAGAAGCCAAACTTTTTCATACCCGGATCACAGAGGGGGCCAAGCACGGGCCAAACTTTGCTGGCATCTATACCGTGATTGAATGGGGTTGTGGCACCAATTGCCAACAGATCGCAGTTGCCAATGCTCGCACAGGCCGTTTGAGTGACTGGATCACCACAGAATTGGGCTCAAGCTACCAGATAGACAGTATTCTCTTTGTTAAAAACCCAGACACAAAAAAATGTTCATTGCTAGAATGGTGCAAAACCAGTTACTACAGCTTTGAAAAGGGAAAATTCGTGTTGATTGAATAAGAATTATTTAGTCTAAAACTGTGAGTACCTCTTAGCCTAAAGATAAATCATGAAGACAAACGACCTGTTTCATTTCTTATCCGTGCTGAAACACGAACTGATCGATAGAGATCACCCAACATCCATGGAGAACCAATGAAAATAATAAAAACCGTACTGCTGATTGCTCTGTTTGCCTCTCTATCCACAACCTCTTTTGGCGGCAATTCGATAGAGAGTCGAGCTTATATTGAAGAAAAATTTGTCGGTGTCCTGATTGAACAGTTCGGTGTTGACTCGGAAAATATTTCCGATGAAACACGCTTGCGTGAGGACCTCGGTGCTGACGAGCTCGACCTTATAGAGTTATTGATGGCCCTCGAAGAGTATTTCGATATTACCGTCAGTGACGAGCAATGGGCAGGCGTCACCACAATCGAATCAGCCGTTAATTTGATATTTGGCATCAGAAACTAAATCGTTAGTAAAAAAAATGAATATCATACAAAAACTTGCAAATTGTGATTTAGGTCGAGAGACCTATCACTCTGATGGAAAAGGACATCTTCAGGTCCAACAAGAGTCGTCCTATGGTTTTGAAACTCCAACTTCCTTGCTTGAGCAGGTAGAGCAAGAAGGGCTATGTCCAGAATTCTTCGAGATCGTCAAAACGAAAGAGGATGGGTGGATACTGCATATCACCAGACACTTCTTAACCTCCAAGCATTATTCAACAACGTGTTTTGTTGAGTTTTTGTCTATCCTATCAAGCAGAGACGCACAGATTCAGCTTATTCAAGATTCTCCAATGTGGCTATGGGATGAGAACAACCTTACGTTGATAGGCATGGTCATCGATAAAGCCGAACAACTTATCGCTTCTACCGATCAAAAATCAATCGACAGAGAAATCGACCTATCTATACTATACTGCACAGAGTCATTCAAAGGCTTGAAACGATGAGAGACAAGAACAAATAAGTCTACTTTATGTGACTGATCAATTTTTGGTGGCGGGATATTAGGCCATCCCCCTTCTTTGGTGTGGACCCAAAAAGCCTCCTCCGATTTCTCAGAAGAGGCTTTCTCAATGTGGCGTCCCCAGGGGGATTCGGTCACTACGGCATCGCCATCACGGCAATTCCTGCGGAACCTCCCCTCCATTCGCTGACGCGACCATCCATGGCCGCTTTTCTGACATTAAGTCAGCGCTCATTTCGCTTCGAATCCCCCTCTTTGATAACCCGTAAAAATAGAAAAAGCCCTCCCACTTGCGTGAAAGGGCCATTTCTATTTTGGCGTCCCCAGGGGGATTCGAACCCCCGTCGCCGCCGTGAAAGGGCGGTGTCCTGGGCCAGGCTAGACGATAGGGACTTAAAACTACTAAGTCCCTGCGGAAATTGAATCCGCAGGATGCTACATTCGTTAAATGGTGAGCCGGGGGGGGATCGAACCCACGACCATCTGATTAAAAGTCAGATGCTCTACCAACTGAGCTACCGGCCCAAACAACGAAAGGACGTTATACGTGAATCATTTTGGTGCGTCAACCATTTTTTCAGCTTTTTGCTTCAAATGGGTTAGTTCGAATGAGGGTTTGATCACGCCGTGGACCAACCGAGACAAGAACAACCGGGCAACCGGCCCAAGCCTCTATTTTATCGACATAATCCAGCACTTGCTGTGGCAGTTCTTCATATTTTTCTAAACTGCAAATGTCTTTCTGCCAACCGGTCACTTCTTCATAAACCGGGGTACACTCTTTCAAGACATCAAAGTCCTGTGGAAAATCTTCCAACAGCTCATCTTTATACTTATATGCAGTACAAACTTTAACCGCATCCAATTCGCTGAGAACATCCATTTTTGTCAACGCAATACCAGTGAGGCCATTGGTGCGGACAGCTTCTCGCAAGGCAACAATATCGAGCCAACCACAACGCCGAGGGCGCCCCGTTGTTGCTCCAAACTCACTTCCAGCCGCACGCAGCTTCTCCCCCATCTCATCATGCAACTCTGTTGGGAAAGGTCCTTCTCCAACGCGTGTCACATAAGCTTTTGAGATACCAATAACTTCATTGATCAGGTGGGGACCAATCCCGGCTCCGGTACAAGCACCACCTGCAATCGTTGAAGACGATGTGACAAAGGGGTAAGTTCCATGATCAACATCAAGGAGACTGCCTTGAGCACCCTCAAAAAGGATATTTTCTCCCGCTTTAACCGCTATATCCAAGGTGAGCGAAGCACGTCCTAGATATCCGCGAAGACGCTCAGCATAACCGAGGTATTCCTCTACAATGGCCTCTTCAGACAGAGGCTGTTCTCCAAGGAACTGCTCGAGATAAAAGTTTTTTTCTGGCAAGACTTCGTGCAATTTACGCTTGAAAGTCTCGGGTTTAAGCAAATCGGCAAAACGGATACCACGTCGGCCAACCTTATCTTCATAAGTTGGACCGATTCCCCGTCCAGTGGTGCCAATTTTTTTGGCTCCTGCTTTGATCTCGCGGGCGATATCTATTTTCTTGTGATATGGCATGATCAGATTGACAGCACCATCAACCATCAACTGGTCATCATCTTTCAAGAAACCTTTTTTCTTTAACCCATCAATTTCTTCAAGAAAAACCTTAGGATCGAGAACCACGCCGTTACCAATGATACAACGCTTTCCCTCATGCATTATCCCGGAGGGGATCAAGTGTAAAACCGTTTTTTCATCACCGATCACCAGAGTATGTCCAGCATTATTTCCACCCTGATAACGCACAACCTCTTGCGCATACTCGGTATAAATATCGACAATTTTACCCTTGCCTTCATCGCCCCACTGGGCACCGACGATAATTACATTGGCCATAACTTTATTATGCTCCTCTTACGTCAATAACGTGATGTCACTGACTATTAAATGATAACTATAACTCAAAGTTGCTCTGATTCAATTGCTCCCAGGACATCAATTGCTGCTTCCCTGTTAGCACTGAAATCACTTCTACGTCCTGCTCTTCTCCAGCAACAACTGCCATAAAGCGATAATTCATTATTCGCCCATACTCAAGAGCATCCTCTTGGGTTCGATCAAGTATATCCCGTGTCACAGAATAGCCTTTTTTACGTAACTGACAAGCCAATTTCTGTGCTGCTCGCAAATTTTCTCCCGTTGAGAAAACTAATAGGTCACAACTGGGGACAACGAGTTCATCTAACCCTTTATCCAAAGCGAACAACAGGTTCAACAAGCTAAAAGTAAATCCTGTGGATGGCGCTGGAAATCCGTACTTCTCTGTCAGGTTATTATAGCGGCCACCACTACAAACAGTATGGCCTACACCGGGAAGAAACCCTTGGAAGGTAATCCCGGTATGATAGTTCAATCCGCGCAACTCACCAAGGTCTATCGTGACATGATCTAAAACACCATAAACATCAAGAACATCCAAAACCTGATTCAAACCATCTAACGCCCTACGGGAACGTTCATTGCTAACAGTTTTTTCAGCTTTTTGTAAAACTTCTCTCCCCCCATAAAGGCGCGGCAAAGCCAGAATTTCCTCACACACACTATCTTTGAGTTCACTCTGTTCCAGCAATCCTTTCAACTCCGAACTGTCTTTGCGTAAAATTGCATCTGCAACTTGTCCTGCCAAATGATCATCCAGCGGCAAACCGTCCATAACACCGCGGAAAAACTCCACCTGGCCGATATCGATGGTGAATTCCTGAGCACCAACTGCGGCCAGAGATTCGACAGCCATGGCAATCATTTCAGCGTCAGCCTCAGGGCTATCCAAACCAATCATCTCAACACCCGACTGGAAGATATCCCGGTCTTTTCCCGCCTGCTGTTCAGTATGACGCAAAACCCGTCCGCTATAACAAAGGCGCAATGGTAATGGGAGTTCATTCATGCGAGTCGCTGCAATACGTGCTATCTGCGGCGTCATATCGGGAGGAAAAGTTAAAAGACGGCCACTCTGACGGTCATCGAAGCGAAAGGTTCGATCTTCTAAACCTTCTCCGAAGCCCCGCCCTAAAACATCGAGATATTCAAGCTGTGGGGTAATTACTGGCCGGAAACCCCAAGCGACATAAACCTGCTGCAGTTGTTGCTGCAAATATTCGACTTTGGCCGCTTTGAGTGGCAAAAAATCGCGCACTCCTTTTGGCAAATCTGTCTCTAAGGGTGATTCAGAAAAACGCATCTATTTATCTCCACCCCGACAGAACACAAAGTCTCTTGTAGCAGGGTTACTATTCAGGTTGTTTTGCTTAATGGTTACACAGTATTTCCGGCAATTTTCTGCCCACGAAACACTAGCAACAGTCGATCACCTTGTCAAGAAATGGTCTCCTTGAAGTCCCCTTCATTCCTCGACAAACAAACTACTTTGCTTCTTCGCGCAAATATTCAATAAGGACTCGGACACCGAAACCAGTTCCCCCCTTTGGCTGCCCAGCCTTTCCTTGCTCTGCCCACGCCATACCGGCAATATCCAGATGTGCCCAACGGTATTTATCGGCAAACTGCTGCAAGAAAGCCGCTGCTGTAATCGTCCCTGCGGCACGTCCACCAGTATTTTTCACATCGGCAAAGTCACTTTTAATCTGTTCGACATATTCACTCCAGAGAGGCAACTGCCAGAGGCGCTCACCACTGCGCTCACCCGCCCTAAGAAGTTGTCTCGCCAATCCATCGTGATTGCCAAGCAGTGCAGCAGCATGATTCCCCAAAGCAATGATACATGCTCCCGTCAGGGTCGCCAGATCAATCACCACACGTGGCTCGAAACGACCGACATAGGCTAATGCATCGGCAAGGATGAGTCGCCCCTCGGCATCAGTATTTAAAACTTCAATGGTTTGACCTGAGAGCGAAGTTAAAATATCACCGGGGCGAATCGCTGCCCCAGAAGGCATATTTTCAACCGCCGGGACAATTGCAACCAGATTGATCGGTAATTTCATCTGTGCTGCAGCACGCATGGTTCCGAGAACTGCGGCAGCTCCCCCCATATCCATCTTCATCTCGTCCATTTTTTCAGATGGTTTCAAAGAGATGCCGCCTGAATCAAAAGTCACACCCTTGCCAACCAAGGCGATAGGTTGATCAGTTTCGGCACCACCATTGTATTCGAGAACAATCAAAAAAGGATCTTGAACGCTTCCTTGAGCAACCCCAAGCAGTGCCCCAAAACCTTGTCGTTGTAGCTCGCGACGGTCCATCAAGCGTGCCTTGACTCCATTTTTCTCAGCCATAGCAACAGCTTCCATCGCCAGAAACTCAGGAGTTTTCAGATTACCCGGAGCATTCACCAGATCACGAGCAAAGCAGACACCTGCACTAATTGATTCGGCAACAGCAACAGCAGCTTTTGCCTCGGCGGCATTCTCTTCACTGGAAATCAATAGATCAATCTTGCCTAACAGGGCTGGCCGACCGGGCTTCTCTTTTTGAAGGTATCGTTCATAACGATAATCTGCCAGAAAAAGACCCTCCGTAATCGCCTGAACTCGTTGTCCCAGATCGCTCTTTTTGACTGGGAATTCTTGCAGTGCCAGGGCAAAAGACCCCAATTGCTTTTCTACGAGCAGCTTCACAACACTGCACGTGACCTGTCGTAAAGAGTGAAGAGTAAAATCAGACTCCTTCCCTAATCCAACCAGCAAAATTCTTTCTGCTGAAGCCTGTGCACACCCGTGCAACAGGAGGGTCTCCCCCTTGCGCCCGGTCAATTCTTTGCTGCCAATTGCCCGTGCAAAAGCCTCACCAACGTGCTGGTTAATTTGTGCCAGTTGTTCTTCCTTATATTTTCCGGAGAAAACACCCCAGACGAGGCAGGGTGTTTTCTGTTCCGCAACATTTCCTTTTTTGATTGAAATCTTCATATTATCCACCTTTATTCTCTGTTAATTTATCTAGCTGGATCGCAATTTTCTCTGTTGCAGAATTGACCGTGCCCAGTTCAACTTCAACTCTTCTCTCAGGCAAAGTATGTAGATAAAGAGGATCATAGTAGCGAATCATCAACTCGCGCACCAATTCATCCCACTTCCCCGAATCTAACAGGTCAAGAAATTCATAGACAACCTTGCTCCCCAAGCGTTCTTTCAAAGCATTGATTGGTTTTTTAAACTGTTCACGAAGTTGATCAAGAGCAGGATAATCTTCTAGTATAATTTGAGTGCGAACATCCATTGAAGCTGTCAGCCAAAGGCTCGTTTGTACCTGCATCGCCTGGTGAAACCTTTTCGGTACCATGATCCGACCGATGTGAAGACTTTCCCCTTCTGTTACCAAATAGGATTTATCTCTCAACTGTTCCAATCGGTCCCAAAGAAGGGCATCAAACTTTTTTTGTGATGGTTGTTGCTCTAAACCAAGAGCACCAAAAGCACTACCACGATGATTAGCCAAACCTTCCAGATCAACAACCGGGTAATCCATTTCTTGGAGTTGATGCAATACTCGCGTTTTCCCGACACCCGTCAGCCCCCGCAAAACAAAAACTGGCGGCCACTGTTGCTGTTCAAAATAATCGAGAACAATGCGCCGAAACCCTTTATGTCCTCCGATGAGTTGTTGCGCTGGAATCCCTGCTAGATTCATAAATGAAGTCATCGCCAAAGAACGCATCCCGCCTCGCCAACAAAAAACGATCAAGGGTCCACCATCCTTACGACGATAACTCTCAACCTGCTCTAAAAGCTCAGGAATCTTTGGCGAAACAAGCTTAACACCAAGCTTTCGAGCGTCTTTTTTACCCTTTTGCTTAAATAGAGTCCCTACCAGTTCTCGCTCTTCATTACTAAAAATTGGAATATTAACCGCTCCGGGGATCGTTGCCTCAGCAAACTCAGCCGGAGTTCGCACATCAACCAGCAAAGCCCCCTTGCGCCTCTTCTCCAGCGCCTTTTCAAGTTCAATAGTTTCCCGCATTCAATCATCCCAATTTATATGTTTTATTTCGATTTTTTTCACTCGAGAGTTGATGGTTCTACACTAATCGTTATTGTTACACAACACTCTGCAAAAAAAAGGTCAAAAAATGGTTGACCGCAACGATTAATTCCGTTAGTGTCGGCAGCCGTTGTCGCGGGATGGAGCAGTTTGGTAGCTCGTCGGGCTCATAACCCGAAGGTCGGGGGTTCAAATCCCTCTCCCGCAACCAAAAAAATTCAGGGACTTGCATAAACATGCAGGTCCCTTTTTTTTGAGGTAGAGTCCATAAAATCCGATCCAACTCCATTGTTCTTTAACGCTCGGTTGAAAACGGATTTAGGAATTGGCGTTGCCACATCAGGCCTTTATCAACCGGGCTGAGCTCAACTTCCTCACATACACGATCCCAATTATCGCGGATAGCAGCCTCTGTCTTGTCAAATATTTCACATGCTTCACTGCGAGAAAGCAAAAAAATATGTGCGGCCTCAAGACAAGTTTTGAGCTGGCTGAATTTATTGTCACCGACAATCAACATGGCTTGCACGGCTTCGTTACCTGAGCGGTTTTGTGGACAGATATCATAGGCCGGGGTCAATGTCAGCTCGCGCCCATCCCAAAACGCAGCATGGTTCCGAGCGTGATCATCTGTATTACTACACAGAACATTGAACACCAAACGGCCATATAGCTCATGAAGAGTCTGTTTTGGTTTGGCAAACCGAGCACGAATAATCTGCGCAAAATCCTCATAACTGGCATAGCGTGCAGTCATATCACTTAATCCGAATAAAGTTAGCGCAGAGACCATGCTTTTACGTTCCCACCCTGAAGCAACTTGAACGCGATCAAAACGCTCAATTAACAAAACATCCTTGCCAGCGGCTTTTACCATTTGAGCCGGTGCGACAGCCAACCCCGCTATACTAGCTAGCCTCATAGCAACATACTCAGCCTTAACTACACTGTAAGTATCCGTGCTCGATGAAAATTTCGCGATATATTTTATTCCATGATCATTGATTAAGGCTTTGGGACGCGCCCCACCAATAGAGCTTCCATGAAATAACGCCTGATCAAGCTCTGAGGTCAAAGGTACACCCTTTTCAACTCGATCTGCGGATTCAAGTAATTCTTTCAAACTAGCGTTTTTTGCTGACCTGGGAATGTATTCCGTAGGAGAACGTTGAAAATCTAGGGCACCAATGCGATCCGACCCGGATTCAAGCAGATAAGTTAGTTCATTTAAATCAGCGGTATCCGCACCAAATCCTCTTCTCCCCAACTGCTTATTAATAATAACGCGCCGCCCCCATGCATCGGGTGCAGCATCCCGAATACAGCTTGGAATATCCAAATCACTCAAAAGAGGAAGCACACCAGCTTGTAGCGGCAGTTCCGGCACATAGATCGGAATGGCATCCGAGCGCTCCAGATAACTTTTGCCATAGTTAAAATAAACAAGCTCGCCATCTGCTTCTAACTTTCCAGCAACCACTGGCTCAGTTTCTCCCGATAGCCAGATCCAAACATAGGCTTCTTTGTTGTTTTGCTTAGAAGTCATCATCAACGACCCTCGTTTTTTCTCTGATCCTCTTTGGGAGAAGGGCTATTTGGCTCTGGGTTAAATCAATGGCGGCTGAAAGCCTCTGACTGTCCGGCTCAAACAAAGGCACGCCTACCAAAGCAGCAACCTCAAACACCAAGCCAATGGCTGGAGTCATCTCACCAGATTCTATTTTTCGAAGTGTTCTTCGTGAAATTCCAGCACGTTCCGCAAGATTTGCTTCAGACCATTTGCGCATCTTGCGACCAAGCCTAATTTGCTGGCCTAGCAAAAATGCTGCTTCTTTTGCATATTTTGAATAGATTCTTTTCATCGCCACACCAAAATTAAAATGAACATTATAGTAAGCACAAGACCACTTAATGACTACCATAGTAGCCTTTTACAAAAAAGTCAACAGCAATACTACCGGGGTTAATAACGCGTAAACTGTCCAACTTTGTAATAGAACCTCTGTCCTGTTCGTAATTCTCCGCTAAGAAGGAGATTGAAAAAAAACAAAAAAAGGACCTACATAAACATGTAAGTCCTTTTTAGTTAACATATCGCCCCAGCCAGGGCGACATCGTGCTTGTTCTTTACTAATTCTTACATAGCTGCGTCGCGTGCTGCTTTTAGCCAGCCATTCCATTTTTCCTGATTGGCGGCGATCCACTCTTTGGCGTGTCGGTTGATATTTTTCTGCGACTTTTCGCCGTTTTGCATTTTGGTGTTCTGCTCATTGATGTCGGGCAGTGGAAGGGCGAAAAGTTCCAAAAACTTCTTCGCTGCTGGATTCTTTGCAAGAAACTCTTTATTGGCAACGACCCGGATGTCAGCAACGACGAATCCAAGCTTGACAGGATCGCTGATTGCTCCTTCGACATCAGTCACGGTCATACGCTCTTTTGCAGTTTCCTGGGAGGTGAAGGGGACGATCTCGGGCACGTTAATCCAAGTGACATCCTTACCCGGCTTCAGCTTGAAAATGGTCCAGTTTGGTGCCCAAGTGTAGAAAAAGGCCGGTTTCCCGGAATTGTAACGGGCCAGCGCATCGGCCATCCCTGCTGAATAATCGACCTTGATCGGATTGATGTGATCATCCAGACCGTAAGTTGCAAAGTGGTGAGTGATGATTTTTTCACACTGCCAACCTGCAGGGCAGGCGGTCAAGTCGGCTTTTCCATCACCATTGGCGTCGAAAGCTGCTTTGACTTCAGGACGCTTGAAGTCGTCGAGGGATTTGATGCCGAACTTATCTACTTCTGCTTTGGAAACTAGGTATCCCTGCAAACCACCAGCCTTCACAACGTAACCGATTTTTTCAGCTTTATCGTAGAAACCTTTAGGGACCTGGCCGTCATGCATCGGGAACCAACCGTTGGTCCAGTAATCGAGATCCCCCAAAGCGAGGCCTTGATAAAAAATCGGATTTTTCAGTTCCTTCGGTTTTTTGACATTGTATCCAAGTTCCTTCAGACCAGCACTAACGATTGCTTCCTGGAAAAATCCGGTTGTCCAGGTTGCACGGGCTGGGTTGACTTTGATTCCTTTACCCGGCTTTTCATAGTCGGCAAATGCTGGAACTGTCAATGACAGCAGTAATAGAACCATCAAAATTCTTTTCATACTTTTCTCCTTTTATTACATGAGTGAATGGAACAAAAAACTATTTCTGGGCGATCCCCTGAGTAATTCGATCAAGGACCATCGCCAATAGAACAATTGAAAGACCACCAATTGTAGCCAAACCGATTTCCAGCGTATTCAATCCCTGGACGACTGGATTGCCCAATCCTCCGGCGCCGATCAACGCGGCGATAACAACCATTGACAGAGCCATCATGATGGTTTGATTTAGTCCTGCCATAATCGAAGGCAACGCCAAAGGAAACTGGACTTTACGCAACACTTGCCAGGGAGTAGCACCGAAAGCGAGTGCGGCCTCGACCAGTTCAGGGTGGACCTGACGGATGCCGAGGCTGGTCAGACGGATAATTGGCGGCAAGGCAAAAACAATAGTCGCCAAAATTCCAGAAACGGTACCGATGCTGAACAGCATAACGACCGGTATCAGATAGACGAAAGCGGGGGTAGTTTGCATGGCATCCAGAAAGGGGCGTAACCACATTTCAAACCGGTCGCTGCGTCCAGCCATAATACCCAATGGGATGCCGGCGACAGCACAAAAAGCAACCGAGCAAAAGACCATGGCCAAGGTGGTCATCGTGTCTTCCCATAGGCCCAGATAACCGATCAGAAAAAAGGTCAATAGCGTGAAAACTGTAACCTGCTTGCCGACGTAACGCCATGCAGCATAAGCGAAGAGAGCAATAATAACCCAGGGTGGCAAGAGGAACAGAAGCCACTCTAGCCCTTCGAGGCTGATCTCGACCGGGACCTTGATGATCTGGAAAAATTCACGGTAATTTAATACCAACCAATCGACAAAGGTCTGAATCCATTCATCCAACGGGATTAGCTGCTCGTCAAAGTTAAATATACGCATCAGTTACATAGCTCCGTTGCTTAGTTGTTCGGTCGCAGGCTGATCTTCTGGTTGTTCACGATGGAGAGTGCGTAAGAACAGGTTCTTTGATACGGCACCCAAATACTCTCCGGAGTCACTCAGGATCGGCAAAGCCCAAGGATGACTTGCCACCTCAGGCAGGATGTCCTGCATAGAATCAGCAATATTGGCGCATATCACCTCAACGATAAAAGCATTCTGGATTAATTGCTCCCGCGTACTATCGCCGATCAGATCACGTAACGAATCGGTAGAAACAATCCCCTTAAATAGGCGATCACTATCCAGCACGTAGCCGTAATCTCGGTCATCCTTGATGAGTCTCTGCAAAGCCGCTCTGGGGTTTTTCCCCTCTGTTATAACAATGGTAGTTTGCTTGTCAGTGGCAATATCACCGGCGGTCAAAATATTCGTTGGATCAACACCGCGGAAAAAGGCCCGCACGTAATCGTCAGCCGGATTTTGCAGAATTTCCTCAGGCGTACCGACTTGCACAACTCGGCCACCCTCCATAATGGCGATTCGATCACCGATACGGATCGCTTCATCAAGATCGTGAGAAATGAAAACAATGGTACGTTTTGCCTTGGCCTGCAGTTTGAGTAACTCGTCCTGCATTTCGGTACGAATCAGTGGGTCGAGGGCCGAAAAAGCCTCATCCATCAGCAAAATATCAGGATCGACTGCCAGACCACGAGCCAGTCCAACCCGCTGTTGCATACCACCGGACAGTTCATCCGGCCTGCTATTCGCCCATGCATCAAGTCCAACCTGCTCAAGAGCCTCCAGTGCGCGACTTTCACGGGTCGCGTTGTCAATGCCGTCCATTTCTAGGCCAAAAGCAGCATTTTGCAATACCGTGAGGTGCGGCATCAGGGCAAAGGATTGAAAAACCATGCTCAATTTAGCGCGTCGCAGTTTAACCAACTGAGTATCGCTCATGGCTGTGATATCCTCACCATCAATCAACACTTGCCCTGCAGTTGGTTCAATCAATCGGTTGAGCATTCGAACCATGGTCGATTTCCCTGAACCGGAAAGCCCCATAATAACGAAGATTTCTCCATGGAAAATCTCAAAGCTGGCATCTTGAACACCAACTGTCGTTTCTGTTTTTTCGAAAATAACCTCTTTGTCCAACCCCTGCTCAAGCATTGTCATCGCTTTTTTAGGGTGTGGCCCAAAAATTTTATAGAGGTTTTTAACTTCTACCTTAACCTTCTGTTCCATTAACTTATCCTGTCAGTACAGCCACTTACGCGGCTTTAAGAGAAGGGCGACAATGGGAAAAATCCCATAGATCTAAAATCGTATCAAAAGACACAGCCAAAAGAGATTTGAAGTCTACGAAGGGTATCTGCTTTCAGCAGGATTCCAGAATGAGTAGTATTTTATTTTTATAAGGACAGAGCGACCCGCGACTCGATTTGCGGGAACCACAAAATCAAGCGCAACTCTGATTGGAAAGAAAATCTGTGAAGCAACACTCGGGGTGAAGTTCTTGACGATTTTCTTGCGGGACAAGGTCGAAACATCCTCGAGGATGCCGCCAAGTTCTTAATAAGCATACGAACATATCCTAACAATGTCAAATCTATGTATCCGCTAATATAAAAGGGCTTACGGTCCCAGTTTTTCGATAAAAAATAACTCATCACAACCACATTTATCCAACAACATTTGCAGACTGACTATCCTTCTGCTATTTTGTTCAACGTTGTGTTAATGAGAACAGAAACTGTCGGCTACGGAGGGATAAATGAGCAACAAAGATTTTATTGCAGAAACGCGCTACCAATTGGCTGCAGAACAAGGGCATGCCGAAGCCCAGTTCAATTATGCCCGAATGTGTGAAAAAGGTGATGGCGCTGTTCATAACTTCGCCAAAGCGGCCCATTGGTATGAAGAAGCCGCCAAGCAGCATCACGTTCGTGCCCAACTTGCTTTGGGTTACCTTTATGAACAAGGCAATGGCGTTGAACAAGATGACACTAAAGCCGTCTACTGGTACACCAAAGCAGCTGAACGCGGTGATGCTAATGCCCAATATAACTTAGGAGTTATGCTCGCTTTCGGACAAGGAGTTGATGCCGACTACAGCAAAGCCCTTGCCTGGTGTCAAAGCGCGGCAGAACAAAACCATATAGATGCTCAATACACTCTTGGCATGATGTTCGCCAACGGTGAAGGGATAGAACAAGACGAAGAGGAGGCAATCAAGTGGTATCGCCTTGCGGCTCAACAAGGAAACGCCGACGCGCAGTATAACCTAGGCGTCATGTATGCCTTTGGAATGGGGATTGAACGAAATGCCACTCAGGCAGCCAAGTGGTGCAGGATGGCTGCAGAACAAGGCCATATAGATGCCCAGCACAATCTTGGCTTTATGTATGCCAAAGGTGAAGGCGTTGAAGTAGATCCGTTTGCGGCGGTTGAGTGGTATAGATTAGCCGCTGAGCAAGGCGATATTGACGCTCAATATAATTTGGGCAGCATGTATATTAACGGCACCGATATTCCACAAGACTACGATGAAGCCAAGCACTGGTGGACCCTTGCAGCACAGCAAGGAAATGCCGCTGCTCAATATAATTTGGGAGTTCTACACGTTTTCGGTTACGGCGTAACAAAAAGTGATGCCGAAGCTGTGAAATGGTGGAGCAAAGCCGTTGAGCAAGGTTACACCGACGCCCAGTATAACCTTGGGGGAATGTACGCACTCGGAAGAGGCGTTCCTAAAGACCATGTTAAAGCTTACATCTGGCTGAGTCTCCCTGCGGGGGAAGGACATAAAGATGCGCAGAAAGCTCTTGAATCGCTAGAGAACAAAATGTCTCCAGCGCAGATCGAAACTGCGCAACAAGACGCACAGAGAGTCTGCCAGAGACTCGAAAAAAATATCGGTTAAACAACAAAGCCCGGCGAATAGCCAGGCTTTGTTGTTTATTGATACACGAATCTGCGAGAGAAGGCTTACCCTTCTATATCTAGAAACTTATCCATCATCTCAACTAGGTAGGGAATCTGAGGCTTTGTAGCATAGCCATCGGCCCCCATTTGATCACACTTTGCAGCCATTTGTTCATTAATTAGTGAAGAGAACATGATGACCTTGATATCTTTCAAAACCGAGTCGTCCTTAACTTTTTTACACAACGTTAAGCCATCCATCTTCGGCATTTCAATGTCTGAAATAAGTAAATTCAAATAGTCACCAAGAGGCTCTCCAGCAGCAACCTTCTCTCGGATCTCCTGAATCCGATTATAACATTGCTCGCCATCTACAAAAATCTCAAGGTTCGAGTAATTTGCCCCCTTCAAAACCTTTTCGATACCATTACGAATAAGGGCAGAATCCTCAGCCAACATCAGCTTCATTTTTTCTCGCGTATGAGGCAATTTTTCCTGCATCCGGCTCGCATGAAGTTCTGCTTCATAGTCTAGGTTAGACTCTGAATCAAACTCCGTCACAATATGTTCAAGGTCAACAATTAGAACTTCACGCCCTTCGATATTGACACTTCCAGTAAAGCGTGGCCGGTACTGATCTATAAAGCTAGCCATTGGCTGAACATCTTCCCAAGAAACACGATGTATCTGATTAACTCCATCAACCTTAAAACCATTGATCCGGTCATTAAATTCACAGACAAGAACCACTTGCCTGACATCACCCTCTTGATCAGCTTCTTTTTGTGCAATATGAGATTTCAGATCAATCAAAGGAATCGTCGTTCCACGCAACAATAAAGTACCTAGCATCCCTTCACCACTGCCAGGGACAACGGTCAATGCCTCCTGATCAAAAGTGATTATCTCCTTTAGCTTATGTACATTGATGCCAAAAGGCTGGGTTCCAAGATAGAACTCAATGATTTCCATTTCATTGGTTCCGGTCTCTAGGAGGATTTCCTGCTTCTGATATTCACTCATCGATAAACCTTTCAATAGCACAAAGTTATAACAATATTATTATTTGATCATCTTAATCATACTATGTCAATGTTTATACTGCTTTTTTCTCTGCAAAAAAAACTTTTTCGTGTATAATAGGTCATTAGATTTAATTTATGCTTGAGCGCATTTAAAACAAAGAGACTCCCGATGACAGATATGGCGCAATCACATTACAAGTTAGGAATGAATTACTTCCAAGGTAAAGGGGTAGAAAAATCCTTTGCCGAAGCAATGAAGTGGTTTCGACTTGCAGCTCAACATCGTCACGCAAGAGCAATTTTCATGCTCGGGAAAATGTATGATACCGGTAAAGGCACTGCAGAGAATCCCGCTGAAGCCGCTAAATACTATCAACAAGCAGCTGAATTGGGATACCCCAGAGCGCAAAACGTTCTCGGTCAAATATATATTAAGGGACGCGGCGTTCCAGCTGACTACGACCAAGCACTGCACTGGTTCCGCAAGGCTTCTGATCAAAATCTTTCGGATGCGCAATACAATCTTGGCCTCATGTACGCAAAAGGCCATGGTGTTCCAAAAGACTTCCTCGAAGCCAGACGTTGGTGGGGAATGGCTGCAGAACAGGGAAACCCAAAAGTTCAGTTTACCTTGGGACACATGTATCTGGTGGGAAAAGGGGTCAAAAAGAATTATTCAAAAGCGCGGCAATGGCTGCGGCAGGCAGCGGAGCAAGGGCTACCAACTGCCCAGTATCACCTTGGAATGATGTACGCCAGAGGCACCGGCGTTCTGCAGAGCTACACTGAAGCGCGGACCTGGCTGCAAAAAGCCGCCGAACAAAATTATCTTGACGCTATCTACAACCTGGGAAAACTCCTCAGTTCTGGAAGTGAAGAGGTCCGTGACCCCACCTCGGCAATTGTCTTACTGAAACAAGCAGCGACCCGAGGACACCAGCGGGCACAAGTCGCCCTTGGCCATAACTTCATCAAAGGGATAGGAACAGAACAGGACCTACAACTTGCCTACCACTGGTGGTTGGAAGCCGCCAATGCAGGAAGTGCTGATGCTCAATACAATCTTGGGGTCATGCATCTCAACGGCAAAGGGGTGAATCAGGATGCTGTCGCTGGAAAGAAATGGCTAACCGATGCTGCCGACCAAGGGCACACCAAAGCGCAATACTGCCTCGGCATTATGTATTCAACAGGCAAAGGCGTCCCTCAAGATATGGACGAAGCCTTCCGCTGGAAAGAAGCAGCTGAGTTCTGGGAATCACTGTAAATCAGCCAACCCTCAGTTAAAAAGCATATCCCCTGACACGATCACGTATACCCATCAAAAAAGAGATATTCTTTCATAAATATTTATTCCATATTGCATTTCAAATGCACTTATGCATAATTACTCTATGAGCCCACATACACCGAACCCACAACTACAAGCACTCGCAGACGCCAGTGCGCGCGTTATGATCATCTTTGATCTGAACGGCACAACCACGCTTCTCAGCAAACTTGCTCAGGAACAACTCGAGCTAACACAAGGAGCGTCCCTCAAAAAAGAGTACCCGGGCTTTTGGAAGCAAGCGAGCAAAGTTCTTGACGGGTCACAAGTCAGCTGCGAAATTCCCCTACAGATTTCTGATCGCGAATATCTGGCCGGGGTCAACCCGTTTATCGTTGACAACCATATCTACGGAGCAGTCTGCATCCTGGTTGACGGCACACAACTCGATACGATGACACGTCGCCTCCCCTCATTCCAGACCCTTTCACGCGAGCTTGACACAATTATCGACTCATCGTCCGATGGACTCTTTGTTTGCGATTCCGACGCAAACGTGATTCGAATGAACCCCGCGTCAGAAAAAATCCACAATTTACCGGCGATAGAAATCGTTGGCCGAAACATGCGCGAACTCATTGAAACCAGCTTCATTGATCGCTCAGCAGCCCTCGAAGCAAGTATCTCAAAAGAACGCGTTACCCTTTTGCAAAACAAGGATGATCACAAACTTATATCAATCGCAACTCCAGTTTTCGACGAACAAGGAACCCTAGTCAGAATCGTTGTTAGTGAACGCGATATTACTGAAATAGACAACCTGCAACATGAATTAGAACAGCAGGAAGCAATTAAAAACGGATTCCGCGACCAAATGCTTGCAATGCAGCAAGCAGAACTTGAATCCCAACAGATTATCGCCCGCAGCCCATCAATGGTGCGTGCGTTGCAGCAATCAATTAAAGTCGCAAAAGCAGATTCTTCGGTTCTGATTCTTGGAGAAACGGGAGTCGGCAAAGGACTGATCGCCGACTTAATCCACAAGTACTCACCAAGAACCGAACAACCGCTGATCAAAATCAACTGCGGTGCAATCCCAGAGTCACTGATTGAAGCGGAACTTTTTGGTTATGAGAAAGGGGCCTTCACAGGAGCACAAACTTCCGGCAAACCGGGTCACTTTGAGTTAGCCGATGGAGGCACACTGTTTCTTGACGAAATTGCCGAACTGCCCCTCTCATCACAAGTTAAACTACTGCGTTTCCTCGAAGATGGCCAGATCACCCGCCTTGGTGATACCCGCAACCGAACCGTCAACGTCAGAGTTTTAGCTGCGACCCACCAAGACATCGAGCAACTCGTTGAACAGGGGCGCTTCCGCCTTGATCTCTACTACCGTCTCAATGTCATCCCTATTCAGGTCCCTGCACTACGAGAAAGGCATGACTGCATTGTTCCACTGATAAGACACTACATTGACTCCTTTAGCTCTCAAACGGGCTCACATAGGCGCCTGACTCGTGCTGCACTAGATGCCCTGACCACCTACACCTACCCTGGCAACGTCAGAGAACTGATGAACCTTTGTGAAAGAATGGTTGTTATGTCAGAAACCGAATTGATCGACACGCCAGACCTCCCCGCTCAGGTTACCTCACACAACAACGAGAATAAGCTGAGCTTTCACCAGCTTCCTTCAGGTCAATCGCTGCAACACGCCCTCGACCAGGTTGAAAAAAGCCTCCTCGAAGCCGCCAGTCAGCAATACCAAAACCAATCTGAAATCGCAATTGCCCTCGGTGTCAACCAATCCACCATCGCTCGGAAACTTAAAAAACATAACCTCTAGCCTCTCAGCACACCCACTTATGCACAATTGCATAAAAAACAAAAAACCCTCTCCCCCTCAAAACAAAAAATCCTCACCATCAATCAAAATTAAAAAAATAAGATTCGATAAAGACCTGTAAGAACTACAAAATCCACAGAACACTGCATTAGATATCAGTCACTTTACTCTCTATGACATAGCTTGGCACCTTCCTTGCGATAACTTCCGCCATGAACATGTGAACAGTCACGACGTATATATCATCCAACTTTTATAAACTCAGGACAAAGAACGGAGACAACGATGAATCTTTTAAACAATGCGTCTATTAACATTCCCTTTCCACAAAATGAGCCGGTCTTTTCTTACGCCCCAGGAACACCAGAGCGGCAGAAATTGAAGCAGAAACTTGAAGAACTCAAATCGCAGAAAGTTGATGTCCCACTCATCATTGGCGGCAAAGAGATTCGTACCGGCAACACAACCAAAATCGCCTGCCCTCATGACCACTCCATCGAACTAGGTCAGTACCACAAAGCTGGAGCCAAAGAAGTCCAGATGGCCATCGATGCTGCCATGGCGGCAAAACCTCTCTGGGACAGCCTCCGCTGGGAAGAGCGTGCGGCGATCTTTTTAAAAGCAGCGGACCTCCTTGCTGGTCCTTATCGCTTTCTTATTAATGCTGCAACAATGCTCAACATCAGCAAAAACCCATTTCAAGCAGAAATTGATTCCACCTGCGAACTGATTGATTTCTTGCGCTTTAATGTTTATTTCGCCTCAGAGATCTACGCCGACCAACCGATGCACTCTCCATCTCCAATTTGGAATTATGTTCAGCACCGCCCGCTCGAAGGCTTTGTCTTTGCTGTTGCACCATTTAACTTCACTGCAATTTCAGGAAACCTCCCGACTGCACCTGCAATCATGGGCAACACCGTTGTCTGGAAGCCTGCATCCTCAGCGGTTTACGCTCCTTACTTCTTGATGCAACTATTCAAGGAAGCTGGTGTTCCCGACGGTGTTCTCAACTTTGTCCCCGGATCAGGTAGCGATGTCGGAAACGTCTGCCTGGACAGCCCTGACTTTAACGGAATCCATTTTACCGGAAGCACCCCAGTCTTCCAAGGTATGTGGAAGCAAATCGGCTGCAATATTGCAGATGACAAGTATAAAACCTATCCACGTATCGTTGGCGAGACCGGTGGTAAAGACTTTGTCTTTGCTCACGCCTCGGCCGACGTCAAAGCTTTGGCAACAGGAATTGTTCGTGGAGCATTTGAATACCAGGGACAAAAATGTTCCGCTGCCTCGCGCGCCTACATTCCAAAATCTCTTTGGCAACCGGTTATCGACGAGATTAAATCTCAGGTTAGTAGAATTAAGACGGGCGACGTCTGTGACTTTGGCAACTTCTTCAATGCCGTCATCGACAAAGCTGCATTCAAAACTATCACTGAATATGTCGACTATGCTGCCGCAGCTAAGGATGCCGAAATTATCATCGGTGGAAGCTACGATGACAGCAAGGGGTTCTTTATCGAACCGACTGTCATCACAACAACCGATCCACAATTTAAAACAATGGTAGAAGAAATTTTCGGCCCTGTCATGACCATGTATTGCTATGAAGATGCAGACTACGAAGCAACTTTAGATTTATGTGATCAGACCTCCCCATACAGCCTAACGGGTGCAATTTTTGCCCAGGATCGCCCTGCAGTTAGTCTCGCCATGGCGAAATTGGTCAATGCCTCAGGCAATTTCTACGTCAACGACAAACCGACTGGAGCTGTTGTTGGTCAACAACCTTTTGGTGGTGGTCGTGCCTCAGGAACAAATGATAAGGCCGGCAGCAAGCAGAACCTGATGCGTTGGGCCTCTGTTCGAGCAATCAAAGAAAATTTCGTTCCACCAACATCGTTTGAATATCCATTCCTGGACGCTGAATAGACAAGCAGACCCCCTCTCGGACAGTTCGGCCCGAGAGGGGCTTTCCTAAAACACTCAGAAGAACAACAGGAATAGACTATGTCTCTATTTAATTTTGCCGTTTCAAAAACAATCATGCACGTCCCAAAGCCTATCGTTAGTCACTTTGCCAAAGGGTACATTGCCGGATCAACTTTGTCCGACGCCGTTCAGGTGACCCGCGATTTGAACCAGCAAAAGATGATGACAACAATCGATATCCTGGGTGAATTCATCACCCGGTTTGAGCAAGCAGTCAGTTTCAAAAACAACGCTGTTGACATTCTCCACACCATTGATCGTGAAAAACTCGACGCCAACCTTTCGATTAAGCCAACCCAAATGGGCCTCTTACTCGATAAAGATGGGTGTTTCGATCTTATTCATGAAATCGCAGATGAAGCGAAAAAAATCAATAATTTCGTCCGAATTGACATGGAAGACATTGACACAACAGATGAGACTCTCGATTTTTTCCGACGCTTGCGTGCAGAATATCCCGGTCATGTCGGGACAGTGCTTCAATCTTACCTGCGCCGCACCCCTGCTGACATCAGCGCTCTCCATGATGGATATCAGAACTACAGATTATGCAAAGGGATCTACGTTGAACCACGCCTTCATGCTTGGAAAAATCCTGACGCAATCAACCGAAATTTCACAGAAAGCCTCCGGCAACTCTTTGAGCAGGGAGCCTATGTCGGCATTGCTACCCATGACGAGCTCCTAATCTATGAGGCAATGAACCTTATTCACACTATGGGGCTCACCCCGGATCAGTACGAATTCCAGATGCTCCTTGGTGTTGATGAAGAAATGCGTCAGATTATTTTGAATAACGGCCATCGCCTCCGTATCTACGTTCCCTTCGGTGAGGATTGGCTTCCCTATTCAAAGCGACGCCTCAAGGAAAATCCATCCATTGCCCAGCACGCCCTGAAACAAATGCTAGGACTAAACAAGCACTAAATACTTTTTTCTGTTATTTTAATGAAGGAAGGGATTCGTCGGACATTTTCGTTGACCGTTGAAAAACTGAAATGTACCCTTCCATTAATACTTTTGTTTTCTACTAATTAACTGAGGAGGAAAAAAGATGAAAAAGACATTTCGTAACATCGTGCTAACTCTCTGCACCATCTCTCTGATGGCAGGCCTAGCATGGGCTGGAACTTTAAAGGTCGGAGTCCAAGCCCCAATCACTGGCAGTTATGCTAACGAGGGCCAAGGGATTGAAAACGGCGTTCGCCTATTAGCGTCCCAGATCAATGCAAAAGGTGGTGTACTGGGTCAGCAAATTGAAGTTATCGCTTGTGATGACCAAGGAACCGCTATGGCTGCTGCCATTTGCGCAAAAGATCTCGTCAATAAAGGGGTCAAGATGGTCATTGGATCCTACACTTCAACTTGTGCTGAAGCCGCTCAGAAAACTTATTTCAAAGCTGGCGTTCTGCAAACATCTGATGGCACTGCAGACAGCTTGACTGAAAAAGGCTACTGGACATTTTTGCGCAACTCTTTCCCAAACAGCGCAGAAGCTGAATTTGTTGCCAACTATCTGGTCAACGTAAAGAAGTATAAGCGCATCGTCGTTATTTCTGATTTTTCAACCTACGCTGATGGTCTTGCAAATGCGACCGAGGCTGCCATTAAAAAATTGGGCGGTAACGTCGTATCTCGCGACAAAATCAAAGCGGACTCACAGAACTTCACCCCCGTCTTGACCAACATCAAATCCAAAAAGCCTGATGCAATTTTCTCCGCTGGCTACTACTCCGACGGTGGTCTCCTCCGTGCTCAGCAGGTTGCTCTAGGAATCAAAGCAGACTTTTACGGTGGCGATGCCAACGACAACCCAGACTTCGCCAAGCTTGCCGGTTCTGCAGCAACAGGCGCATTTATCATCAACGTTCCTGAGCCTGCTGCTCTACCAACCCCAATTGCAAAATCTTTCATTGCTGACTACCAGCAAAAGTATGGCGAAATGCCTCCTTCAATCTGGGGCTTGATGAATATTGATGGCATGCGCGCCATCATTCATGCCATGGAACAAAACGGCAACTTCGACACCAAAAAAGCTGCGGACTATCTTCATAACTTGAGCACACCACTGGAAGGCATCACTGGATCAATCGCCTTCGCTAAAGATGGAAACCGTATTGGTGGAGCTTACGTTGTCAAGAAGATCCAAAAAGACGGCTCTTACTACAACGAGTATGTTCAATAATCACACCTAAGTGATTCTAAAGGGCGGAGGAGATCATTCTCCGCCCTTTTTACTTCAACACGACAAACAGCAGCTAAACACTGCCCTTCAGACGCGAGAAGAGGACAATTGAGTCCTCCTCTGGCTTCTGACAGGCGGCCCCTTTTCAGCAATACCGGAGAAAGTTTTATGGACATTTTCCTACAACAGCTCGCTAACGGTCTGACCATCGGCAGCATGTTCGCCCTGGTCGCCCTCGGCTACACAATGGTCTACGGCGTCATGAAATTGATCAACTTCGCTCATGGTGACATGGTCGCAGCATCAGCCTTCGTCGGCCTGACGATCTATACCCAAGTTATGGGTCAGGCGACCTCACTGGCAGCGGTCATCATTATCTTTCTTCTGTCCGCTCTGGTTATGGCGTGCGTCGGGGTTATCCTTGAACGAGTCGCCTACCGACCATTGCGTGAGGCTCCGCGACTTTCGGCTGTGGTGTCTGCCCTGGGTGCCTCTCTGGTTATTCAGAACGGTATCATGCTGATCTGGGGACCACGTATGCGCATCTTCCCTGAGTTGGTACCACAAGTTTACTGGGACCTAGGTGGTGTCGTTATCAGCTTGATTCAGGTCATCATTTTGGCCCTCTCACTGATCCTAATGGTTGCACTCTACCTGTTCGTTGAAAAAACCCGCATGGGAGCCGCGATTCGAGCATCCTCGATTGATCAAGATGCTGCTCGACTGATGGGGATCAATGTCAATAGTGTCATTGCCCTGATCTTTATTATTGGATCATCCCTCGGTGCGGTTGGCGGGTTATTTATTGGTCTCTATTATCGAGGGATCACCTTTAATATGGGTTGGCAATACGGACTTTATGCCTTTATCGCAGCGATTCTTGGTGGCATCGGTAACATTCCTGGAGCGATGCTTGGAGGGATGTTGCTCGGCCTGTTTAATGCTTTTATTGCCGGATATGTTTCAAGTACCTGGGCTGATGCTTTCACCTTTATTCTGTTAATTTTAATTCTCATCGTCCGCCCCACCGGAATTCTCGGCGAGCGGGTTGCGGAGAAAGTCTGATGAAAAAATACGAACGCTTCGGCCTTCCGATCTTTATTATCATGATGGCCATTTTGCCGCATATGCTCAATGACCGGTGGCAGGCAGTCGCCATTACCTTTCTGATCTTTGCTGTCGTTGCCCTATCACAGGACATCATCCTGGGGAAATGCGGCATGTTCAACATGGGACAGGCTTTGTTCTTTGGTATGGGGGCCTACACGACAGCGATCCTCAATAACGAGTACGGATGGTCGGTCGTCGCAACAATCCCTCTGGCCATTATAATCCCTGCCCTTTTTGGAATCATCCTTGCCGGCCCGATTGTTCACCTGCGCGGCGATTACCTTCTGGTGGTCACCATCGGATTCAACATCGTCTTCGTTCAGGTTTTGCAAAACAACTTGGGGGGAATCACGGGAGGCCCCAACGGTATCTTTGGACTCGACTCACTCAGCCTCATGGGCTACGACTTGATGAGCCAAATATCAGTTTATTATTTTGCCTTCCTCGTCCTCCTACTAACCCTCTGGGTGATGCACAATCTGGCGAACAGCAAACCTGGCCGGGCCCTCCATTACTTGCGAGAAGACCAGTTGGCTGCGGAGAGCATCGGCATTAATACCCGCATTTACAAAATTTTTGCTTTTGCCCTTGGCGCTGGGATCGCCGGGCTGGCTGGAACCGTCTTTGCCGTACAGTACTCAGCTGTCAGCCCCGAAGCATTTGAATTTATCCAGTCGGTGTTGTTTTTCAGTATCGTTCTGGTGGGCGGATCTTCAATCCCAGGGATTCTTCTCGGGGTCTTTGTAATGTTCGTTGTTCCAGAGATTTTCCGCGAATTCGCGACTTGGCGTTATTTCATCTTTGGTTTCGCAATGATCTTAGCGATGATCCTTCGTCCACGTGGTATTTGGCCAGCAACTTTCGGTAAAATCCCCAAGTTTTTAATCAAGGATTCAAATCATGGCGCGTAATGAGTTGATATTAACCGATGTGACCAAGCGCTTCGGGGGACTAACCGCCGTAGACGCTTTAAGTTTCAAGGTTGAAGAGGGGCAGATCTATGGAATTATCGGCCCTAATGGAGCAGGAAAAACAACTGTTTTTAACTGCATTACCGGCATCTATAAATCAGAAGAAGGTTCTGTCAACTGGCGCGGTGAAGAAATCCGCGGGCTGACCCCTTACCAGATTGTTGATCGCGGTATCGTTCGTACTTTTCAAACAATCCGCTTATTCGGTCAGATGTCAGTCGCTGAGAACATTATGAGTGGCCGCCACATCAAGAGTATGCAGAGTTGGTGGCACGGCATCATCCCCACTCCGGGGAAAAAACGTGATGAACTGGAGAACTGGCGTAAAGTTGAAGAGCAGCTTGAGTTTTTTAAACTCAGTGAATTTGCAGCGACTCCCGTTGGATCCCTCCCCTATGGCATTCAGCGTCGGGTTGAAATGGCGCGAGCAATGGCTGTTGATCCGAGCCTGCTGATTCTTGATGAACCTGCAGCTGGGCTCAACGACAAAGAGACCCTTGAGTTACTTGAAACTATTTTTAAAATTCGCGATAAAGATGTCACGGTTCTACTGATCGAACACGATATGGACATGGTCATGGAAGTCACTGACTATTTGACGGTTATCAACTTCGGTAAAAAAATTGCTGAGGGAACTCCGTCAGACGTTCAGAAAAACCCAGCTGTTATCGAAGCCTACCTGGGAAGTGAGGATGACGATGAGTAACGATGTCCTGTTTGAAATAAAAGATCTTGAGGTTTCCTACGGGAGTATTGCCGCAATTAAAGGAATCTCCCTTCAAGTCCATAAAGGTGAAATTGTTACTATTCTTGGTGCCAATGGTGCGGGCAAAACAACGACGATGCGCACCATCAGTCAGCTATTAAAGGCAAAATCAGGTTCAATCACCTTTAAGGGTCAGGAACTGACTCAGCTTCCAGCCCATAAAATTGTTAAACTCGGCATCAGCCACTCACCGGAAGGTCGTCGCGTTTTTGGCATCTTAACAGTCGAAGAAAACCTGATGCTTGGTGCCTTCAGCCGCAGCAAAATGAACAAAGAAACTCTAAAGTGGGTCTATGAACTTTTCCCACGCTTGCAAGAGCGCCGCAAACAATTAGCCGGAACCCTCTCCGGCGGTGAGCAACAAATGCTTGCTATCGGTCGTTCATTGATGAGCGATCCCGAAATGCTATTACTCGATGAGCCTTCCCTCGGTATCGCCCCCATATTGGTCAAAGCTATTTTTGAACAAATCAAAGCAATAGCGAACAAAGGGGTGACAGTTCTTCTGGTAGAACAAAATGCCAAAGCCGCTCTAAAATTAGCCGATCGCGGCTATGTTCTTGATGTTGGCAAAATAGCATTATCAGGAACATCAGAAGAGTTACTGGCATCGGAGAAAGTCCAGGAAGCCTATCTAGGTAAAAAAGGGTAGAACACACCACAACAATTTCATCTTTCCACAAAGGGGATAAGTATGAACTTAAAAGATATTCTTGTTCATATCGATGACCGTCCAACCTGTTCATCACGGCTACAAGTTGCAATCCAGCTGGCAAAGCAGCAGGAATCCTTGCTAACAGGGATCTATGTCATCCCTCATCCCCACTTTGTGAAACATCAGCAATCCTCCCTAGAGGGTGCTGAGGCGGCCCGGGAAAAATTCATCCAAGCAACAAAAAGTGCTGGTCTCGCTTCCGAATGGATCTGCATTGACAGCCAAAAAAGTGGCCTCGATATCCCCAATGCACTTAACCTTCACGCCCACTACCGCGATTTGGTTGTCGTCAGTCAAACAGATGAGGAATCACCAGATCATATTATTCCAGGGAACCTTCCAGAAAAAGCCATTCTCGGTTCCGGACGTCCCGTCCTTATCGTCCCTTATGCCGGATCGTTTGATCACACCTTCAAGCGGATTCTTATGGCCTGGCGAGGTGGCCCTGAATCATCCCGTGCTCTCCATGACGCCATGCCCATCCTACGTCAAGTCAATGAGGTCAGAGTTATTACCATCCAAGGGCGAGAAGGCGATGAAGCCTACCAATCTCACGATGCAGATATTTGCGAGCATATGTCTCGCTACCAACTCCCTCTAATCTGTGAAAAACGTGTCAGTGGCCCTCTAAGTGTTGGTGACATGCTCTTAAACCGCTGTGCCGATTCAGGGGCTGACTTACTGATCATGGGAGCGACATCTCAATCACGGCGTGGCTATCAGACTCTTGGAGAAACAGGACAGCACCTCCTCAAGTGCATGACGGTTCCAGTTATTATGTCCCATTAAACTTTCCATTATCGAGTCTCAATATGGACAGGACCATTCAGGAACTAACGTGGGAACACAACACAATTATTGACTCGTCATCAGACGGCCTATTTGTGTGCGACGGTCAAGGTATAATCTTACGTGTTAATCCTGCTTCAGAGCGGATTAACCATGCGACAGCAAAAGAACTCGTAGGAAAAGATTACCTCGATGCCGCCCGAGAGGGTTTGGTTATCCTCCCTTCAGCTGCACTCGAAGCAATTAAAAAATCAGCACAGGTCAGTCTGCTTCAGGAAAATCGCTTCGGCCGGAAATTAATTTCAACAGCGACCCCAGTTTTTGACGATCATGATCAATTGATCCGGGTCGTTGTCAGTGAACGTGATATCACTGAAATTGACCGTCTGCAGCACGAACTCGAAAAACAACAGGCCCTGGGCGATCAATTCAGGCAACAAATCCTTGAGCTACAGCCGCTACAGCGGGACAGTCTTCAGATCATTGCCGAAAGCCCCCGTATGATCAAAACAATCCGACAATCGTTGAAATTAAGCAGGGTCGACTCAACAGTCCTTATTCTCGGTGAATCCGGAGTCGGTAAAGGGCTGATTGCTGATATCATCCACGAACATTCCCCACGCGCTGAAAAACCCATCATCAAACTCAACTGCGGTGCGATTCCCGAGACTTTGATCGAAGCAGAACTCTTCGGCTATAACAAAGGAGCTTTCACTGGGGCAGCAAACAACAAGCCAGGGCTGCTAGAAATTGCTGATGGAGGGACAATCTTTCTCGATGAGATCGCCGAACTTCCTACGGCTTCACAGGTCAAACTTTTACGCTTTATGGAAGATGGCCTCATCACTCGCTTGGGCAGTACCGAGAGTCGTCGCATCGATGTCCGTATTCTCGCTGCAACCAACCGCGACTTAGAAGAAATGCAGGAAAACGGTCAATTTCGTAGCGACCTTTACTACCGTCTCAGCGTTATTCCCCTGCAAATTCCCCCATTACGTGAACGCAAAGAATGCCTGCTGCCATTAATTCGTTTCTACATTGATCACTTTACCCCTCAGAAAGAGAAGTCTAAGCAGCTAACCAGCGCTGCGATAGATACCCTTATGGCATATCACTTTCCCGGGAATGTTCGCGAGCTGATGAATATCTGTGAACGCCTCGTTGTCATGTCCGACTCAGAGATGATCGCGATAAATGATCTGCCGCAGACCGTTATTTCTGGTCCCACTAGTAAAGTCCTGAATGGAACGGGAAGTTGGCCACAAGAGATGAGTATGGCGCAGATTCTAGAAACAGTTGAGCGTGATGTTCTCCTGACAGCTGCTAGACGCTACCACAGACAACAAGACATTGCTGCGGGACTAAGCTTGAGTCAGCCAACTGTAGCCCGCAAACTTCAGAAGTACGGGCTAAGTTCACAGTTTGATAAAATGTCCGCGACTGACGACGAAAACAATGAAAGAAATTGAGAAGCTTTTAAAGCCCCCAGAAGGTTGTCATGAAATCCAAAAACAACTCGCCACTCTATCAATCTATTTATGATCTTGTCCGTCAGATCCCATCAGGCTCTGTGACAACGTATGGGGCAATCGCCAAACAAGTTCGTTGCTCTGCTCGTAGCGTGGGATTTGCCATGGCCGCCCTGCCCCCCGGCAACAATATTCCTTGGCAGCGTGTTATCAACAGTCAAGGAAGAATCAGCCAACGCAGTGATGGGGAAGGAAATATCCTTCAGCATGATCTTCTCAGTATCGAGGGAATTCAATTTAATAAGACAGGGCGAATTGACTTGAAAAACTGCAGTTGGGACATTGCGAACTATGTGGAAGCTTCAGAAAAGAAACGGGATAAACATTCTTGAATTGCCCTTATAGACCCTATACTCTTCCCCCCAAAAAGCGACATTCTCACCCTCTTCGACCTTAGCTGTCAAAAAAAGGGCGAGAGAGACCAAACTCACAACAACAAGGGTCAATAAATCAATTCGCTTCAAAAATGCACCCCACGCCAATAACAACAGAGACGTGTACATCGGATGACGGATATAGCGATATAACCCATCAACAACAAGAAATTGGGTGTTTTCAAAAAACAGATTTTCAGGAGATGATTGGCGAACACTCTGTCCACCAAAGCGGCGTAAAACGCCCAGCCCATGAATCACCAAAACCACCGAAATAAAAAGTAATAGCCAAGAAAGACATTGCCATCCAGAAAAGGGGCGTTCAAACCAAACAGGCTGATTGTACAGAACGAGGCAAGCAATACCCTCAAAAGCGAAGTAGCGATAGAATCCATGAGAGCGCGGATTACACAGCGATCGCCAAGACACAATTGTCAAGAAAATGGTAGCGATGACAAAAACAACTAAACGCAGTACAATTGAATCCAATTTGACATTTTCTCCAGCTTAAATCATGACGTCACAATGAGCCGTCAGCCTGACCTTGGATAATAACATGAATGATTCTCAGCCCGAGCAACAAAATACCCCGACTGATAACTATGAGCAGATCAACATACAGCCACAGAAAAAAAGCTTGCTGCGCAAATTAGGTCCCATTGGCCTCCTTCTATTTTATCTTTTTGGCAAACTAAAATATTTGGGAGTCATTCTGCAGATTGGCAAGTTCAAAACCTTCATTACCATGCTGATCAGCATCTGGGCTTATGCCATGTTTTGGGGTTGGCCTTTTGCGGTTGGTTTTGTCGCGCTGTTATTTATTCACGAGATGGGACATGTTGCCGCGTTACGGATGCAAGGGATCAAAGCAACAGCGCCAATGTTCATCCCCTTTATGGGAGCCTTTATCGGCATGAAACAGATGCCAAAAGATGCTTTTGCCGAAGCGGTAATGGCCTATGGCGGTCCACTCCTTGGCACTCTGGGGGCAATTGTCTGCGCCGTTATCGGTCTACTCACGGACAATCCTTTCTGGTACGCATTGGCCATGACAGGTTTTTTACTCAACCTATTCAATCTACTGCCGATCTCCCCCCTCGACGGAGGTCGTATCATCGGTATCATCAGCCCCAAACTTTGGATTGTTGGCTTAATCGGAGCCATTGCCCTTTTTTATTACACCTGGTCTCCAATTATTGGCCTGATTATTCTCATGGGGAGTTTTCAGATATACTCATCGACAAAACGTTCCTCAGCAGAAAAATCACGATATTATGCGGTCAGCCCAGGAAAACGAATTGGGATGGGGTTAGCTTTTCTGGCATTGCTAGCTGTCACATCGATTGGAATGGTCGCCATGCAAATCCCTCTTAATAACTTTCAACAACATGGACATTTCACCCAGGAACCAATAGAAGACAACAGCACACTGATCAAAATTCGCTAAAAACTTATAGCCTAGGTGAGCTCATTCCTCAAAAGAGGATTCTCTCCATGTCCTGCCATAGATTTTCAAAATCTTTTTTGCTAATCTTCCGGCAGCACAAAATAGCCCTTAAACATAAGGACATAAAATGAAATCGCAAGACAAAATACTCCTCTACGGGTTCACGGCCTTCAGTGTCATCATTTCATTCCTGTTCGTTTTTTATGCCGTCACTGTCAACTTTAGTAGCGACGCCTCTCAATGGCTGAAGACCTTCTCCTATGTCGCTGGTGGGTACGGTTTGTTTAATATTTACATCCTAAGCTGGGCATGGCGCACTCAAGCCGAATTGGCTTCTAAAATTGACCTTGTTATTGCCGCATGTTTTTTCGGAGTTTTCATCATGGATACCGTACGCGAAGGTTTTTCTGGCGGGATGACAACAATTGGCGGAATAATTGGGCTTGCGATAGTCTTGCTTATTAACTGGTTTGCAGTCAAAAAAGCATGCCAGAGGGAGGTCTAAACTTCTCCCTTAATATTCATTTTTGAATAAAATATTTGTATTTGAATTTTTCTTGATCGGACCACTCTCCGCACAACCACATGAGTAGTAGTTTTATTCATAAATTCAGCATGTTAACTATCAACTCAATTCATCCCTATTGGCACTCAAATTGCTATTAACTTATCAAAAGAACAGATCTCGCTCATGACTCATTTTGACAAAAGGTATTGCAATGAAAAGAATTGACGACCACAAGGCCTCTCCGGAACGCGGTCCCGCATGTGAGGGCAACTATTACCCCAAAACCAGAGCAGAAGAAACTCCGGGGATGAACATACGCATTCAACGCCTGCGTCAACTCAGCGTGGATAGCGAACCCAGCCTGTCAATCGAACGTGCTATTCACGAAACGGCCTTTTACAAAGAAAATCACGGCAAATTTTCAACTCCCGTGCTTCGTGCCATGAATTTTCATGATCATTGCCAAAAGAAAACCCTTTATCTAGGCAACGATGAACTCATTGTCGGAGAGCGTGGCCCCAAACCCAAAGCAGTCCCAACCTTTCCTGAACTCACTTGCCACAGCGTTGAAGACTTTCATGTCCTCAACACAAGAGAGCAGCAACGCTACACAATCAGTCAGGACGACATCGGGACCTATGCCAAAGAAGTTATCCCCTACTGGCAAGGAAAAACAATTCGCGAGCGCATCTTTAGCCATGTCCCAAAAGAATGGCAAGCAGCTTACGAAGCCGGATTATTCACAGAATTCATGGAACAGCGTGCTCCCGGACATACAGCCCTTGACGGGCAGATATACTCAAAAGGAATGGTCGATTTCAAAAAGCAGATTGCCTCTGAGATCGATTCCCTTGACTACCTCAATGATCCGGAAGCAACTGACAAGGCGGAAGAGCTCAAAGCAATGGCGATCTCTTGTGACGCAGTGATACTTTTTGCCGAACGCCATGCTGATCATGCAGAAATGCTAGCAAAGCACGAAAAAAAACCACAACGCATTGCAGAGCTGGAAAAGATAGCCGAAACATGTCGGTGGGTTCCAGCCCATGCCCCACGAACCTTTCAAGAAGCCATTCAGATGTACTGGTTTGTCCATTTAGGGACAATCACTGAACTCAATGGCTGGGATGCCATGAACCCGGGGCACTTCGACCAACATCTGGCTCCCTTCTACAATACAGAAGTCGCCGCAGGAACTCTGACTCGTGAGCAAGCCAAAGAGCTGCTGTGTTGTTTTTGGATCAAAGTCAACAACCATCCAGCACCTCCAAAGGTTGGAATTACAGCACGGGAAAGTGGCACCTACAACGACTTTACCAATATCAATATTGGCGGCATCAACGTTGAAGGAAAAGATGCTGTCAGTGATGTCTCCTATCTCATGCTTGAGATCGTTGAGGAGCTCCACATTCTTCAACCGGGGAGCTCCGTTCACATCAGCAGCAAAACACCTGACCGCTTCCTTAATGCCGCTTGCAGTGTCATCCGTCAAGGACATGGATACCCTTCTATTTTTAACCCAGACATCTATACAGTTGAATTAATGCGGCAGGGGAAATCACTACAAGACGCCAGAGAAGGTGGCTGCAGTGGTTGCATTGAAGTCGGCGCTTTTGGCAAAGAAGCATTTGTGTTAACGGGATACCTTAACGTGCCGAAAGTTCTTGAAATCACGTTGAACAACGGGATTGACCCTCTTAGCGGAAAAAAAGTGGGAATAGAAACAGGCGACCCTTGCGACTTTACCAGCTACCAAGAACTCTATGAAGCATTCCACAAACAACTGAATTTCATCGTCGACACTAAAATCCGGGTCAGCAATTATATTGACCGAATGTTCGCCAAGTATGCTCCTGCACCGTTTCTTTCCGTTGTCATAGAAGACTGCATCAGCAAAGGAAAAGATTATTATGATGCCGGTCCACGCTATAACACCAACTATATCCAATGCACCGGGCTCGGGACAGTCACAGACAGCTTAGCGGCATTAAAAAAACATGCCTTCGACAAACAAACCTTCAGCATGCAGCAGATTCTTGATGCCGTATTAAAAGATTTCGAGGGAGAAGAATTTCTCCGTCAGACCATCATCAATAAAACGCCTTTCTTTGGCAACGATGATGACTATGCCGATGACATCGCCTTGAAGATCTATCATGACCTTCTCTCCGCCATTGATGGCAAACCCAATGTCAAAGGGGAGGCTTTTCACCTTAATATGCTCTCAACAACCTGCCACATCTATTTTGGCAAAGTGATGGGAGCCACCCCCAACGGACGTTTTGCTGGAAAATCGATCTCTGACGGGACATCTCCCTCCCACGGAGCCGACACCCATGGCCCTTCAGCAGTGATCAGGTCATTGACTAAGCTAGATCATACCATGTCGGGTGGCACTCTCCTTAACCAGAGGTTCTTGCCAAGTCTGCTCAAGCGAGATGAAGATATTGTCAAGTTAGGACAATTAGTCCGCAGCTATTTCACCCTTGGCGGCCATCATATTCAGTTTAATATTGTCGACACAGCGACCCTGCATGCCGCCCAGGAAAACCCCGAGGATTATAAAGACCTGCTGGTGCGTATGGCAGGATATAGCGATTATTTCAATGATATGAACAGTGATCTACAACAGGAAGTGATTGAACGAACGGAAAATGAAGCCTTCTAAGCCCCACTGGTGTAATTTACGCCTTTGACTGCCTCCCCCCTTTGCCAGCGCTGGAGTGGAGCAAATATTTGACGATTAAGCGAGGAATGTTTGAGCCGCAGGCGAGTTTTGCGAGCGCGTCAATTATTTACAGAACGGAAGGAACCTGCCGCAGGCAGGCGGGAGCATCGGGGTCGCTTTCTTTTGGTTCCGTTTTCTTTGTCGATACAAAGAAAATGAACTCGGCTGGCGGGCCGAACCCCGCCGGTCCTGACTTTTACTTTCGTATAAAGTGAAGGATAAAGGTTGCGGGGATGCGCCCCCGCACGTCGCTTTACTCTTTTGTACACCACAAAAGAGTAAACAGAAAAAGGTGCCAGAATTCCTTGCCCTTCGGGTACCCTCCATTACACTGCACTTTACAGCGAAGAAAAAAACTCGCCTTTGGCTCAAACATTTTTCTTCGAATTCCTGTAAGGTTCCGTTTCTCTCCGGCGGCGTCACACGGGTTGGAAGAGCAACAATAAAAAAGCAAAGGACACCCCGTGCTACAACCTCTTATTTTCGACATCAAACGCTACGCCATTAATGATGGTCCCGGCATCCGGATCACCATTTTCTTGAAAGGGTGCCCTCTTCATTGCATTTGGTGCCACAACCCAGAAAGCATCTCACCTAAACCACAAAAAACGTATCATGCCGACAAATGCATCGGCTGTGGTGAATGCGCCAAAGCGTGCCCACATCAAGCCTGCATCTTAACGTCCGAAGGAATTATCACTGATCCAGAGAGATGTGATCTAGCAGGTCACTGTGCAGAGGTTTGCCCAACCCTAGCCACAGAGATGTCCGGTTACTACAAATCAATCCCTGAACTTCTGGAAATTATCGAAAAAGAACGTCCTCTGTTTGATCAGTCGGGAGGAGGAGTGACCTTTTCAGGCGGAGAACCTCTCCTTTTTCCTAACTACTTGAATGAAATCCTTACAGCCTGCGGTGAGAAGCAGATCCATCGGACTATTGACACCAGCGGCCAAGCCAAAACAGAAAATCTCCTAAAGATCGCCGAACAAACCGATTTATTTCTTTATGATTTAAAGCTGATGGACGCCTCCAAACACAAAGCCTATACCGGCAAAAGCAATGAACTCATTCTCTCTAATCTTGTCACCCTGGCAGAAACTGGAGTCGATATTCAAATCCGCATCCCGCTTATTAAAGGGGTTAATTCGGACCGAGAGAATATCGAAGCATCTGCCGCCTTTATCAGCAAACTTGCAGGAGAGAAAAAGAGTGTCAATCTGCTTCCCTACCATGATATAGCCTCACATAAATATCAAAAGCTAGGAAAACCCCATCACGTCGATAACTTGCTAGAACCTGACCAAATTGACTTAAGACAGGCGATTGACTGCTTTACAGCTCACGACCTTCTCACCATTGTTGGCGGTTAAAACTCAACGTCATGAATCCTAAAGAGACCCTCAGCTACCAACAAATTTTTCTTTTCTGGCTTCCATTGGCCGCAACCTGGCTCATGATGTCGGTAGAGGGGCCATTTTTGGCAGCCATCATTGCCCGATTGGCTGCTGAAAAAATAAATCTCGCAGCATATGGTGTAGCTTTTGCCTTTGCTCTGATTGCCGAATCACCAATTATTATGCTGATGAGTGCCAGCACAGCCTTGTGCCGCAGTCGGGAAAGCTACCTAAAACTTAGAACATTCTCCCTGGTCCTTAGTGTTAGCGTGACCCTCTTATTGGCGATATTTCTTGTGCCACAAATTTTCAATCTGGTGATCATCAAATTAATTGGGCTCCCTAGCGAAATTGCAAACCTGATCCACACGGCACTGATCTTTCTACTTCCCTGGCCTGGAGCCATTGGAATCCGCCGCTTTTACCAGGGGATTCTCATCGCCCAGCACCAGACAAAGCGGGTAGCGGTTTCCACCCTGGCACGCCTGATCAGTATGTCTGGATGTGCCTTTACCCTCTTTTTTTATAGCTCTTTTCCGGGAGCTATTATTGGTGCGATGTCTCTTTCTGCTGGGGTCATAGCAGAAGCACTGCTAACGCGATATCTGGCGCGCCAGGCCATTACAGACATCTTGCACACCGACCTGACGGCAGAAACACAACTCAGCTACCGAGAGATCTGTAGTTATTATCTCCCCCTCGCCCTAACTCCTTTTATCGGCCTATCAATTCACCCCATGGTCACTTTCTTTCTTGGTAAAAGTCGTGACCCCCTTGAATCTCTCGCTGTCATGCCGGTCATCTATGGCTTAACTTTTGTCTTTCGGGCCATCGGCCTCTCCTATCAAGAAGTCGCCATTGCATTGCTTGGAGAAAATCAGGGCAACTACAGAAAAGTCAGAAACGTTGCTGTTATCCTCGGGATATCAACTTCGGCATGTCTCTCTCTGATCGCCTTCACACCGCTGAGTGGCTTCTGGTTTGAGAATCTTTCCGGACTCAATGAACGACTCAGTCAATTTGCTATCCTTCCACTTCAAATTGTTGCCATTTTTCCCGCACTCACTGTCCTCATCTGTTTTCAGCGTTCGGTTTTGATAGTCACCAGAGTCACCAATCCAATTTCTCTTTCAACCGCCATTGAAGCCACTGGAATCTTTTCTGTTTTATTACTTTCAATGTTATATTTCCCCTTACCCGGCGTTGTTGCAGCATCGATTGCATACGTAACAGGACGACTGTTGGCCATCGCAGCACTACAACGGCCCCTAAAACCACAACTAACAATTCTCACATCTAAAGGAAACACCTAACTCCATGAGTAATCAGCAGCCCCAATCACTTAACGGACATTGGTTTGTCATCGGCGCAGCCCTTCTCTGGGGAACCACGGGAACAGCCCAAGCTTTTGCCCCAGCGGGTTTCGACCCCAGAGTCATCGGTGCATTACGGCTACTGATTGGTGGGATAGCCTTGCTTCTTCTGGCGATCAAAAGAAAAGAACTGGGCAAATTCAGTGATTGGAAACTTCGCCCGCTGTTTCTGGCAGCAGCTTTTACCGCCTGTTATCAGCTCTGCTTTTTTGCTGCAGTCGCAAAAACCGGGGTTGCCGTCGGAACCATTATTGGGATTGGTAGCGCTCCCATTGCCGGAGGCTTGCTAGGATTATTCTTTCGCGGAGAACGACCAGGAAAACGTTGGATTATTGCAACAGTGTTGGCAATTTCTGGTTGTTCTTTACTCAGTTTCAGCGGAGGAGAGGTCGCCATCGATCCCTTCGGCATCCTTCTGGCTCTTGGCGCTGGGCTCTCTTATGCCGCCTATACTCTCATGATCAAAGGACTCCTAGAAGAACATGCCCCCAATGCGATTATGGCCATTGTTGTCTGTCTTGGTGCGGTCATGCTTTCACCTGTTCTGTTTCAGATTGACTTTAATTGGCTTCTGCAACCCCGATCCATTGGTGTTGTTCTCCACTTAGGTCTTGCAAGCATGGCACTTTCTTACTGGCTGTTTGCCAGAGGGTTGCACACCGTACAGGTTGGAACCGCTGTCACTCTATCACTCGCAGAGCCAATGACAGCAGCGACTTTTGGAATTCTACTTCTTGGCGAGCAACTCAACGCTCAGGCATTTTTGGGAATCAGCTTAATATTTTTTGGGTTGGTCGTGCTCGTTGTGAAAGGGCGGAAGAAACCCTCTGAGGTGAATCAATGACAACACAACGCCGAGCTATCCTTTACGGGCTCGGTGCCGTTCTTCTCTGGTCTACAGTTGCAACTGCATTTAAATTGTCTTTGCGCCATTTCACTCCCATTGAGCTGCTTCTTTATTCGGGTTCTTTTTCAACCCTACTCCTAGGAGCGATCCTTCTCTACCAAGGGAAATTTCGTCTTGCATTTGAATGCCAGCCCAGCGAATATTTATTATCGATTCTACTTGGGCTGCTCAGTCCATTTCTTTATTACCTCATTCTATTCAAAGCCTACGAACTTCTTCCTGCGCAGCAAGCCCAGCCGCTGAATTATACTTGGGCCATCACCTTGTCGTTGCTGGCCGTCCCCCTATTAAAACAAAAAATTGGCTGGCAACAATGGTTGGCCCTTGTCGTTAGCTATTGTGGTGTTGTGGTGATTTCAACAGAAGGAAAACCCTTTAGCTTACAGTTTACCGATCCCCTCGGCGTCACTTTAGCTCTTAGTAGTACGTTCATCTGGGCTCTTTATTGGATTTATAATACGCGAGACAGCCGTGATCCGGTTGTCGGACTGTTTGTCAATTTTCTTTGCAGTTTCCCATTCGTACTCAGCTACTATCTGCTAACGGCAGAGCTACGGATACCATCTCTAGAGGGTTTACTTGGTGCTCTTTATATCGGTACGGTTGAGATGGGGATTTGTTTTATTCTCTGGCTCATGGCAATGAAGCTGACTGACAATACCGCCAAAATTAGCAACTTGATCTTCCTCTCCCCTTTCCTCTCTTTGTTTTTTATCTATTTTCTGATCGGGGAAAAAATCTTAACGGCGACATTTATCGGCCTTATCCTCATTGTTGCCGGCTTATTCTGTCAACGAATAAAATAACAGTTTCACGCCAAACCAAAACCCCAGACAAGCCCAATGACGACGAAAACAGCTGGAAGTAAATTACCTACAGGTAAACGTTTGATCCCCATAAGATCAAGGGAAATAGCAACTATCAGCAAACCACCAACGGCGTTCATTTCAGTAATCACTGGCTCAGTTAAAACTGTCTTTGCCAGATCAGCAACCAGCGTAATGCTCCCCTGATAGAGGAGCAAGGGGATGATAGAAAAAATAACCCCAATGCCAAGGGTTGATGTCAATGCAATAGCGGCCACTCCGTCAAGAGCCGATTTAGCATAAAGAATTGTCGGCTTTCCACCCAAGCCATCTTGCAGCGCACCCATAATTGCCATAGCTCCAACACAGAACAATAAGCTGGAGGTCACAAAACCTTCTGCGACAGATCCCAGTCCGGAAAAACGTTTTTGCAATCCTGCACCAAAAGCTTCTAGATGCCTCTCAATCCCTATCAACTCACCAATAAAACCACCAAAAATTAGGCCGCCAATAACAATCATCAACTGCTGGCTTTTCATTGCCAATTGCAAGCCGATCAACAAAACCGCCAAGCCAAGCCCTGCCATCAAAGTTTGACGCATTTGTGTCGACAAAAAACGTCCCCCCCAGCGCCCGATCAAACAGCCAACAATAACCGCAACAATATTAACCAGCGTTCCTTGCAATATCATAATCAACCAGACAGAAAGAGGTAAAAAAGAAACGCGAGACTATCACACTCTGCAAGCATGATCCAATGAGCATGACAGAGCATATTTCTACACAATAATTAATTAAACATCTACTCACCTATCGGCGTCACACAAAAAACCACCACCAGAAGCCCGCCGTGCCTATTTTTTATCCTTATAAATCTAATACATTAGAAGATAAGTTTATTTTTTATACACTATGGCTCTAATTTTGCACCATTTCCACAACAAACATCACGTATAACACGCAAACCATATGTTTGTGTCTATATTTTAGGCAATAACAGCACCCCTTACATTTAGGAGGAAAAACATGTCACCAGCTATGGATGAAAAAATCGAACCAATTTACCAATCAGTTATCGCTCGCAACCCAGGCGAGACTGAGTTTCACCAAGCCGTCAAAGAAGTCCTCGAAACCCTCGGTCCAGTTCTCGTAAAAAACCCCGAATTCGCTCACTACAAAATTATTGAGCGCATCTGTGAACCAGAGCGTCAGATTATTTTCCGGGTCCCATGGGTCGACACTCACGGGAAAGTCCAGATCAACCGTGGCTTCCGAGTTGAATTCAACAGCGCCCTTGGTCCATACAAAGGTGGCCTGCGATTTCATCCCTCAGTTTATCTGGGCATCGTTAAATTCCTTGGTTTTGAACAAATATTTAAGAATGCGCTGACCGGCCTACCAATCGGCGGCGGCAAAGGTGGTTCCGACTTTGACCCTAAAGGCAAGACCGATGGCGACATCATGCGCTTCTGCCAAAGCTTCATGACCGAGCTCTACCGTCACATTGGTGAGCATACCGATGTTCCAGCTGGCGACATTGGTGTCGGTGGTCGTGAGATCGGTTTCATGTTCGGTATGTACAAGCGAATTACCAACCAATGGGAAGCTGGCGTTTTGACCGGAAAAGGCCTCAACTGGGGTGGCTCACTGGTTCGTACCGAAGCGACCGGCTACGGAGCAACCTTCTTCGTCGACGAGATGCTCAAAGTTCGCAAAGACTCTTTTGACGGCAAAACCTGCGTTGTTTCAGGCTCTGGTAATGTTGCCATCTACACTATAGAAAAAATCCATCAACTCGGCGGCAAGGTCGTCGCCTGCTCTGACTCTGCTGGCTACATCTATGATGCCAATGGTATCGACCTAGCCCTCGTCCAGCAGATCAAAGAAGTTGAAAGACGGCGGATCAGTGCTTATGCCGATGAACGCAAAAGCGCCAAATACGTTGCCGGTGGCAACATCTGGGAAGTTCCATGTCAAGTGGCCATGCCTTCAGCAACCCAAAATGAAATCAACGGCAAAGATGCAGCTACGCTGGTTAAGAACGGCTGCATCGCTGTTGGCGAAGGTGCAAACATGCCAACCACACCAGAAGGGGTCAAAGTATTCCTTGAAGCCGGTATTGCCTACGGTCCAGGCAAAGCGGCAAATGCCGGTGGCGTTGCCACTTCAGCTCTGGAAATGCAGCAGAACGCTTGCCGCGACTCGTGGGACTTTGAATACACCGAAAATCGCTTACAAAAGATCATGGAAAACATCCACCGTGATTGCTACAACACTGCTGAGGAGTACGGTGCACCGGGCAACTACGTCGTTGGTGCAAATATCGCCGGATTCATCAAGGTTTCCCGTGCCATGCTCGCGATGGGCGTCGTCTGATCGGCAACAATAAAATCTGTCACACTGTCACGTCCTAAGACAGATTGACATGTTTTCCTAAGCCACCTCCCTTTCGGAGGTGGCTTTTGTATGTCATTCTACCGATATCTTCATGCACAAACGAGAAAAGAAGTGACGAGAGCACCACCCAGCATCATAACAACATCTTACCGCCAAGGACTTTCTGTCCAGTTGGACTCGGACTCCCTCCATATGGCTCGATGGTGATCCCAACACTGTCGTAGTGAGCTAAAGGCCATGCCGAAGAAATCAACACATCCGCCGTACCGTTCTGCGATACGGAAAAGACACCGCCGCTGCTGCGCTGCCCATCACGAATGAGCCAGAGTTGGTATTGCAGAGTCTCGGCCAGCGGTTGCAGTGCGTTGACCAGCAATCGGCCCTGTCCGCTGGCGGCATCGACAACCAACTGCCCAATCGCCTGAGGCATGGCCTCAGCTCCCTGTAACGGCACAAGTTGCAGATCGGCAACTGTGACCGACTGGGTGAGATTTACATTCTTCAAAAGCAACAAACTGGACGTTGCAAAGACCACGGCCAGCACACAGGATGCTATAGCCGTGATTGGGACCAGCCGTGGCCAGCGGTTGAAAAGTTTTTCAACCCAGGCAAAACTTCGTTGCGAGCTGCAGGTCGCCAGAAGGTTCTTTTTGACAGTTTCAGACGGTTCAACGAATGGGACTGCATAGGCCAAATGCACACTCACTTCCTCCAAAGCTTGCAGCTCCGCGCGACAGGAAGCACAATACCGCAGATGCTCTAGAACCTGACTATTCTCATCAGGATCAAGGCACCCAAGGGCAAATGCGGGCAACATATCTGTCGGATGGTTTGCTTTCATCAATGCACACCTCTAATAAAATATACGTATAACATCACTGCCTGGATGTCAGAAACCTTCTCTAAATTTTCCCTGCAAAGTCCGCATGGCGATACGGACCCGCCCCTTGACCGTTCCCAGCGGTTGCTGCAGACGCTCGGCAATTTTACTGTGCGATAACCCTTCGAAATAGGCAAGAGTCAAAACTGAGCGCTGTTCCTCCGGCAATTGGGAAATCGCTGTCCGCACCCTGCGGCGCATATCGCTCTCTTCAACATTCTGCTCTGGAGTTCCTTTGGCAGGAAGAGTTTCGAGAACACCATCGGCCCACATGGCACTGTTTTCGTCAACACGACTACGGCGCTTACGCAAAACATCTATCGCCCGGTTGCGGGCAATACTGACCAACCAGGTTTTAACCGTAGCCCGTGACGTACGATAACCAGAGGCCTGTCGCCAGATTCGAGCAAAAGTATCCTGTGTCACTTCTTCAGCCTGCCCGTGATCACCGAGAATCTGTAGCATCAAGCTATAAATCAGCCCCTTGTAACGCTCATATAAAATCTCCAACGCCTGCTCGTCTCCTGAAGCCATTTGTTCAACCAGACCATTGTCGTCCAACATCTTTTTCGCGAACTTGTGACCACGGTCGAACGTGCCAAGAAAAACTGTTATTAAAAATTGTCGTGAAAAAAACATAAAAAATCCACTGATCAACATCCAAAGTCAACAAGCATACGTATATACCTACAAAAGAAGTTTTGCAGACACCAATTTCTGCCGAACAAAACCTCATTAACCACTAATAGGAGATTATCATGAAAAAAACAACCTTCATCCTCATGACAGTAATGCTGGCTACCTTTCTTGCGACAACTTCTTTCGCCGACCACCACGCGATCAAGATCGTTAAAAAGGAGAACATCGGCAACTACCTGACCGACGCCAAAGGAATGACCCTATACTGGTTCGCTAAGGACAGTGTCGGGAAAAGTGTTTGTAAGGGGGGCTGCATAGCAAAATGGCCTGCCTACTACCGTCCAGAGATCGCTCCACCCAGTGGAATTGACGCAGCTGATTTCGGAACAATCACCCGCGAAGATGGAGCTAAACAAACAATATTCCGCGGCTATCCTTTGTACTACTTCTTCAAAGATAAGATGGCCGGCGATACGAATGGTCAGGGTGTCAAGAATATCTGGTACGTGATCAATCCAACCAATTTTCCGGTTAAATAGCAATTCGAGGCAATAACTCTTTTCTACAGATGGTCGCCCGCATCACGCGGGCGACGTGTTTAACCATAAGTAAAAGTCCGATTTTGACGTGGCAACGTTAAACTGACTCATGCGACCCATCCCATCTTCACCCAACAACTACCCAAAAAGACACATAATTTTCCGTTCGGCGCTATCACACTGCCCTGAAGCGCAATACCAAGCGGATGGTCCTCTTTACGTTTGTTTTCATCGTGTGTATGTGTGTAGATAAACGACTGACGAAACAAGCCCCTTGGCCAAAAACCGGCACTTTTTTTATTAGTTATTTCAAGGACAAGCTCATTCAATGCGGCAAATCAGCTCTTGTGTCACAACATCTGCCATCAATTTCACTCCGGGTTTGGGCACACGACAAACCTTCACCACTTTTTTATAACGACTATATGAAGGAAGCAATCCACTCAGAACATTATGGCAACGTTGTAACCACGGTTCGTTGAGGAAACAATTTTTGTTATCTGGAAATAGTGCGAGGTAAAAAATATCAGCCTCAACCAAATCCTGAAAAAAGTGTGACCCGAAAGAAAGTTCCGGCATAAGATCACCTGTCGTAAAAGCAACCTCAACCAACACACTCAAATTACTGATCTCAGAAAAACTGATCGGCACCCCCAGTGATGGTGTCGTTGTTCCCCATCGACCAGGCCCCAACAGCATGGCTCGGCTATTATCCTTATCGGCTATCCGCTTATTCAGTAGTCCAATCACACGAGCTATCTCATATTTTTCAACCAGCGGCAAGCTCAAATATTCAGCAGGATCAACCCAAATAATCCATTCGATATCCTGTGAAATATTCCCCCCCATAAAATTCCCAGCAGACCGGAAAAACAAATTTTCCTCTGGAACATCCGGAGGTATTTCCAAGTGCGCAATGGAACCCTTAGTCTGCAAAGGACGGCACTGAACAACATCAATCTTGAGCATCCGGTCAGCAGTGAAATTTGCTGTAAATTCGACATCAACAGGATAATCATAGGCAGCTTCAATAGTCTTCAACAAGCGTCGCATAATTGCAGTGAAATCCGTTTTTTCCAGAAACTCATCAAAAGTCAACCGCCAGATATCATGACCTTTTTTTCCACGACGCTCAAGCAGCTCCATCGTTTCATAATCTTTGATTGCATAAAAATGCCACGGAATATCAATTTTTTCCTGTGTCACCTTCAACAGTGAAACTGTTTCCAAACGGTTTTCATTCACATTCAACACATCAATATCACGCTGAGAGAACTTACGAACGTCTTCAAACCCCTTATGCTGCCGCATTTTAGGGGAATCGAGAGCAACGACCCGTGGGTAATCAATTTCAGCGCGGTCAACAGCCCTGGTTCCAAGGCCGACAACAAGTCGCAGCATTCCCGCCTGAGGATCCATATCTCGATCCCAGACAAACGTATTATAGGACACCCCCACTCCTGCCAACTCAGGCATATAGTAGTGATTTCGATAAGCCCCCGAAACACGCTGCACGAGCAATGCCATTTGCTCGTCCTGCCGATCGAGTCCCCGCTGCAGACGATAGGTGAGAGCATCTTCGCTCATAGCACTGGCAAAGATCTTACGAATTGCTGCTTCAAAGTGCTCCAAACGTTCTTCGGGATTCCCTTGATTGACACAAAAGAAGCTATCGTACTTACCAGCAAAAGCATTTCCAAAACCATCCTCTAACAAAGAACTGGAACGGACAATGATCGGATACTGCCCATAGTATTCAAGGAGATGCTGAAACCCTTCACGTATTTTATCGGGGAAAGATCCGTGGAGCATCTTTTCCCTCAATTCAGCCGCTGCGGAAAAATAACCGTCTTCAGTCTTCTGCTGCATAAACAGTTGCCACAGACCATTATGAACAATGTATGAATAATAGACATTCGAACCGACATAATGAGAATCGTGGTGTTCAAGATGATCATCCCACTCAAAAGAGGCGTCTTGACGCAAAATATTGTGTGCCAATAGCATTCCAACAGCTTTGCCACCAATAAATCCTGTACCAATCACTCGCGACTTGATCTCAAGCAGATCTTGTAAAGAAAAATACTGCATAGCCAAAGCCAACATTCGGTCTTCACGAGCGATCATATGTCGACAGATATGACGAACCATAGTGGTCCGCTCAACCTCTGTTGAGGTTTCGGTACAAAGACCCTCCGCTTCAATAAACAGTCGGTGCCAATGGTCAATCTGACGCCGCGAAGAATCTCTCGTCCGTGCCGCCAGCGAGCTATAGAGGCGCGTTGATTCATAACTGTTGGTCAGAGGAATAAATTTTTCTCCCTCTTTCTGATGAGGCAAAAACATTGTCGGGGAACGACGTTGCCAAACCTTAAGAGGTTGGATATGGAAATGATCTTCATGAGTGAAGACATCAATCAAAACCTGCGTGGTATCGCGGATATGTTCAATCGTTTTAAATGAATGACAATCTCTGGTCAGAGCAAAATAAGCGACGGTATCTAATTCAAACAAATAAGGACATGTCACCCGGAAGAAGTTCCCAACCATATGATCTGTTGTCCAGGCCGAAAGGAGGTCCGACAGACAATCAAAAACATAAAAAGCTCCGACACCCTGCTCAGTCGCAATATTATAAACATCACTTGCAAAAGCTTCGAATCCTAAGCGTGGATCCAAGCGATGAACCTTGATCTGTGGTGTCTCTCCAAGCAGGGGAAGGTGTTCACCAAAACGGACATAATTGATTTGACGCCCATCTCGTAGCGCTTGATCGACAAATGGTCCGACAAAATACCGATAGTTTTCAATCGACTCAACATTCAGAACCACATTATCCCCGATTCTCAGGCCATCAAGGATATTGTCCAGTTCGGCATAACCTGTTGAAACGCGTTCTGATAAGTTCATAAGAAACCCTCCGGCAAAGAAATAAAGTCAAAATGGGAGGCTAAACAATGCTGGAAGCCCAAAATTGCTCATTTTTAAAGCACAAGGAAACGTAAGCAGCAGAAAAAACAAAAGCCAACACATTTCCGAAGAAATGAGTGCCTACATTGTAAGCAAAAAATCTTTTTTTTACATTAGCTTTTTCATCTACAAAGCTTCTCAAAAAGATAAATATTATACATATTGATATTTATTCTGATTTGACATTTAGGGTAAGATATTACTTTCCTGACTCGGAGATATAACAGACTTGAAGGATTGAACTCCATGAATCTTGCTGACAGATTTCACGACAATTGCGGCTTCGGCCTCCTCGCTCACATCCACAACCAACCAAGCCATCAGCTTTTACAAGATGCAATTAAATCACTAAGCCGAATGATGCATCGTGGCGCAATTTCGGCTGACGGGAAAACTGGCGATGGCAGTGGCCTGCTCTGCTCCATGCCAATCCGTTTCATGCGCAAGATTGCCGAAGAAAATGGAATCTCCCTACCGAAACAGTTTGCCGTTGCAACATTGTTTTTAAGTGATCCAGGGCCACAGCTAGAGGCATTTCAGAATTTGTGTGAGAAAAATGACTTAAGCGTCATCCTCACTCGTGTTGTTCCTCTAGACACTGATGCTCTCGGGGAATACGCTCTTCAGCGACTTCCTAATATCGTTCAACTCTTTGTCGTCCCGGCAGCATTGATTGCAACCCATCGCTTTGATGCATTGATCTATCTCACTCGCAAAGAGATGGAGCATCAACTGCGTGATGATCCTGACTTTTACATTGCCAGCTTTTCCCGCACGTTAATTTCATATAAAGGGTTGGTGATGCCAACCTACATCAAAAAACTCTTTCCCGATTTACAAAATGAAGACTTCCAAATCTCTTTTGCGATGTTTCACCAACGGTTCTCAACCAATACCCTGCCACAGTGGAAACTAGCTCAACCCTTACGGGTCATCGCCCACAATGGAGAAATCAACTCCATTCAGGGAAACCGCTTTAAAGCACTTAACAAATTTAACGATGTACAAAGCCCTACATTTTCTCAAGCTGAGCTAGACAAAATCCTCCCAATCCTTGAGAAAGGTGTCAGCGATAGTGCTAATTTGGACAACATGCTTGAGTTTCTTCTTGCTAATGGGGTCGATTTCTTCAAAGCCATTCGTTCACTGATTCCGCCGGCACGACACAATGTTGCCAATATTCCAGCAAAACTTCGCGCTTTTTACGAATATACTTCTGCTGCGTTTGAGCCTTGGGATGGTCCTGCCGCCGTCAGCTTAACAAATGGCCGCTACATCGGTTGCGTCCTTGATCGCAACGGATTGCGTCCAGCAAAATATGTCGTCACAACCGATGACCGACTTTTAATCAGCAGTGAATATGGGGTCCTTAGAACACCGCCAGAAATGATTCGTGAGCGGGGACGGCTTCAAAGTGGAGAGATGATCGCCGCTGATCTGAATCAGGGGAAAATATTTTACCCCAAAGATATTGATCGCTACCTGATGGAATCGCAGCCTTACAGTCATTGGCTAACCGAACACACATACTACCTGCAAGAATTTATCGAACGTCAATTTGAAGACCTCAGTGACTATCGCTACCCCGAACTTAACAAACTACAGCGCTACCATAATATTACTGCCGAAATTATTGACCTTGTCATTCGGCCAATGATGGCAGAAGGAAAAGAACCTGTTGGTTCAATGGGAGACGATTGCCCGATTGCTGCATTCTCAAATCAGCAGCGCAATTTCTCCGATTTTTTCAAACAGAAGTTTGCTCAGGTCACAAATCCCCCCATTGACCCATTGCGAGAAAAAGCGGTCATGTCAACGACGATTGGCTTTGGCGGGATCGGCAATCCACTGATTGAAACCAAAGATCGAGCAAAACGCTTAAAAAGTATTTCACCGATTCTTTCTTACGACATTTTCAAGGCCCTTCTTTCTTTTGGAGATCCCGAGCTCCCTCGCTATGAGCCATGCTACAAACATCAAACCTTCTACACTGGGTTTTCCCAAGGCCTGCAACAATCATTGGAGAAGCTAGGACAAGAGGTTGTAGACGCGGTCAAAAATGACAATGTACGAGTTGTCATTCTTGACGATCGAGTCTTATCTGCCGAAGAAAAGCTCATTCCAATGGCTATGGCCCTTGGTTATGTGAATCAGCAACTATTTCTTGCAAACCAACGTCAACACGTCACTATTGTTGCTTGTACCGGTGAGGTCCTTGAGCCTCATTCGGCAGCTATCCTTGTTGGGTATGGAAGCGTCGCCATTTACCCATGGCTACTATATGCAAGCGGCCTTGAACTCTGTGAAAGGAAACAGCAATCGGCGAAAGAAGTCCGGGAGTCCCTCAAAAATATTTATGACGCTTTAACAAAAGGGATACTCAAGATCATGTCAAAAATGGGCATCAGCACGGTAACAAGTTACCGAAATGCGGCCCTATTTGATGTTATCGGGCTCAGTGAAGAGCTGGTCACATCATGCTTCAAAGGTTCTGCTGCGCTGCTCCCCGGTCTGGGATTTCATGACATTGAAAAGCGAATTGAAATAACTCATCACAAACATTTCAGTGAAAATTTCATGGTCCCGATCTACCCTCTAGAAATCGGCGGTTTCTACCGAGACAATCCTGGGTTTGAATATCATGATTTTAACTCTCAGGTCGTCACACAGCTCCACCGTTTTACAGAGGTTCGCAGTCGAGACGAATACCTTAAGTTTCGCGACATGATTGTCGGACGTGGGACCCAATTTATCCGCGACGCACTCACCTTTAACAGCCCCAACCAGCCGATTCCTCTGAATGAGGTTGAATCGGTCAATGCAATCACGAAACGCTTTGATTCAGCAGCGATGTCCCTCGGAGCCCTTTCTCCAGAAGCCCATGAGGCTCTTGCAGAAGCCATGAATCAACTAGGGGGTTCTTCGAACTGTGGTGAAGGCGGTGAAGATTCCAAACGATTCAAGAGCCCCCGCAACAGTAAAATCAAGCAGATAGCCTCTGGGCGATTTGGTGTCACCCCCGGCTACCTCCGCAGCGCCGAAGAGATCCAGATAAAACTTGCGCAAGGGGCAAAACCAGGTGAGGGGGGGCAACTCCCAGGTGAGAAGGTAACTCAACTCATTGCAACCCTCCGCTTTACTATTCCCGGAGTGACGTTGATTTCGCCACCACCTCATCACGATATCTACTCAATTGAAGATTTGGCTCAACTTATTTTTGACCTAAAACAAGTGAACCCCGATGCAACAATCAGCGTCAAATTAGTTTCGACTGAAGGAGTTGGAACAATAGCAGCCGGAGTTGCCAAAGCTTATGCCGATAAAATTGTTATTTCGGGTCACGATGGCGGAACTGGCGCGGCTCCTTTTAGCTCAATCAAGTATGCTGGAAACCCTTGGGAACTTGGGTTGACTGAGGTTCACTTGAGCCTCAAAGCTAACAACCTGCGTGAACTTGTTCAACTTCAGACCGACGGAGGACTGAAGATCGGCCGCGACATTGTCAAAGCCGCGATGATGGGAGCAGAAAGCTTTGGCTTTGGCACACCATTGCTCGTCATCTTGGGCTGTAAAATCCTCCGCGTCTGTCACCTGAATCGTTGCACAGTCGGAATTGCGACTCAGGATGAAAACTTGCGCGCACATTACATAGGGACAGTGGAAAAAATTGTCAGTTACCTGCAAAATGTCGCTGAAGATGTTCGTGAAATTCTTGCAGAATTGGGGTTCTCGTCCATCCATGAAATCATCGGTCGAACAGACCTGCTACAACAGGTTGATTCCGACAATTTCAAGCAGTTTGATTTTTCCCAGATCTTAATGCAAGTTGAAGGGGGCAATACCAAACTAAGAAACAATCCCCCTTTTGATAATAATGATTTTGAGAAAAAGGTCCTTAGCGAGATTTATCCCGTCATCAGAAACCCGAAAACGGAAATGGTGGTTGAACTTGACATCGTTAATACCAATCGTAGCTTCGGAACCTTGATCAGTGGAGAAATTTCTAAGTTTTACGGTGACCAGGGCCTGCCTAAAGAAGCTATCACGATTAAACTCAAAGGAGTTGCAGGTCAGTCACTTGGTGCATTCCTTTCCGAGGGGATGTCCCTGTTATTAACCGGTGTTGGAAATGATTACGTCGGCAAAGGAATGCATGGTGGGCGCATCATCATCACCCCCTCCATCTATCAGGAAAATGCCTCTGCTGTAGGCAACACCTGTCTCTATGGAGCCACCGGAGGGAAACTATTTGTCTCAGGAACAGCGGGTGAACGTTTTGCCGTTCGTAATTCAGGAACCTTGGCTGTTGTAGAAGGAACCGGAGATCATGCTTGCGAATACATGACAGGTGGCACCGTCGTGATCCTCGGTGAAACCGGAATCAATTTTGCTGCAGGGATGACCGGTGGCGCAGCGTTTGTTTATGATCGCCATAATCATTTTATTGACCGACTCAATCAGGAACTTGTTTTTGCACGGAGGATTGATGTTGATGACGATAATGAAGGCAGACTATATCTTAAAAAAATCCTCACGAGTTATTTCAACCGAACCCGAAGCCCGAAAGCAAAAAGAATCCTCAGTGACTTCCGTGAAGAGCTAGCTTATTTCTGGATGGTCACCCCAAAAGACATGAAGGCACCGTTAAACCCCAAAGAGGGTGATTGATTTTTCCTTCAACCAATAAAACATTGATTCTTAACTGCGGAGACACGTATGCAGAATTATATTGACCGACAGCGCCAAGAACCTGAAAAGCTTGAGCCAACACAGCGGCTAAAAAACTTTGACGAAATCTACCAATTCTTCAATAATCGCCAAGTTCGTAAACAAGCTGACCGCTGTGTCCAATGTGGTGACCCTTTTTGCACCACCATCGGCTGTCCACTTCAGAACCATATCCCTCAATGGCTCGAAGCAATTGCAGATAGAGATCTCGAACGCGCGTTCAAGCTCTCGAATGAAAGCTCCCCCTTCCCTGAAATTTTGGGACGAATCTGCCCACAAGGCCATCTTTGTGAAGGGGCCTGCACTCTCGATGACGGCTTTGGAGCAATCTCAATCGGAGCGATTGAAGCATCAATTACTGATCTGGCTTTTGCTGCGGGAATGCAACTCCCCTTCCCCGGAAATCGTCACCCTCAGAGCGTTGCAGTGGTCGGCTCTGGTCCGGCGGGGATGTCGTGTGCCCATTTTCTTCTTCGTGCCGGCATTCAGGTAGAAATGTACGAACAAGCTGACCGCCCCGGAGGATTATTAACCTATGGGATTCCTGGCTTCAAACTTGACAAGAGCATTGTGGAACGGCGCTTTAAGGTCTTACGCCAAGCGGGATTAAAACTTCACCTACAACAAAGCATTGGGCGGGATATCGAACTCAAAACATTGACCGAACAACACGATGCTGTTTTTATTGGTATCGGAGCAACGCAAGGACGCAAAGCCAATATCAAGGGAGAAGACCACCCTGAAGTCATCATGGCAATGGACTATCTCACAGCAAAACAACGTCAACTCTTTAACCCTGATGACACCGCAGACGTTTCTGTTCGTGAGAAAAAAGTTGTCGTCATCGGTGGTGGTGATACGGCAATGGATTGTTTAAGAACAGCCGTGCGCGATGGAGCCAGCCAAGTCTCGTGTCTTTATCGTCGAGATGAGGTCAATATGCCCGGCAGTGCGAAAGAGTTCCACAACGCAATAGAAGAAGGCGTTGATTTCTGCTTTAACATCAGTCCACGTGAAATCCGCCGAGAACAAGATAACTTGCTCTGCATAGAAGTTGAAAAAACTCAGTTGGGCGAAAAAGCTGAAGATGGCCGCCAGCAAGTCGAAATAATTCCCGATACGGCCCACTGTATCTCCGCTGATATTGTCATCTTAGCCCTCGGTTTTGATGTTGCTCCTCTTAATGGTCTTGATCAAACGGAAGTTGCAACGGACAAATGGGGACAAATCCAAATCGATCCAAACTCCGGCATGACGTCACAGGCTAAAATTTATTCTGGAGGTGATTGCTATCGAGGGGCAGATTTAGTTGTCAATGCTGCGGCAGACGGGCGCAGAGCCGCACTCACTATTATGCGAAATCTCTTACAAGATACCAAACATACCTAACAGGAGGGAAAATGAAGTTTTCCAGTAGAATACTCGTTTTAGTATACATATTGATCGCCGTTTCTTTATCAGGGTGCTCAGGGCCAACGTTAAAAGTTGATCCTGTTGCAATTTCTGACAATCCTAGTAGTAAAATATTTGAACTTGAAGAGACCCTTGCTCAGGGCAGGACACAACAAACTCACGTCCTCTCTCCGACATGGTACGAAAAAGCAAACAGCTATCTCGATAAAGCCAGATACGGTCTAGCTAACAATGATTCGGTCGAAGGAATTCTTCAAAACGTCGCTTATGGCCATGCTCATTTTGACAAAGCCGAAGAATATGCTTTGATTGCCAAATCGGCAATAACTCATGCAATCAAGGCGCGTGAACTGGCAAATGCTGCAGGAGCAGGATCTCTGGGTGCTGACTACCAACGGATGGAGGCCCAGTTTACCGCCCTGACCGCTGACATCGAAAATAACAATCTGACACGTGCTGAAAAGAATGAATCCAAGGTTGCGCAGGGTTTTGCTGATCTGGAGCTTAGAGCAATTAAAGAGAAAACCTTAGGAGAAGTGAGAACTCTCCTTGCGACCAACAGCGAAAATGAGGCTGAGAAAATAGCCCCTAAAACCCTCATAGAGACCCAACAGAGTTTAGCTGCAGCAGATGAGTTTATTACCCAACAACGTTACGAACGAGAAGAAATGCAGAACAAGGCAAATGCGTCTCTATTCCAAGCACAAAGACTTGGTCAGATTATGACCGCTAGCCAATTATTTTCAACCATGGCTCCAGAAGATATTTCCTTGTATCAGGAAAGCCAACTCTATCAAATAACTCATAAACTAGGCGGGCATGACTTCAGGAATGAGTCATCAGACCTTCAACTTCAAAATATTCTCGAATCCGTTGCTTCGCTGCAAGATGACAATAAATACCTGAAAGAAAAGCAGCAACAGGACAAAGTTGAGATTGATTCCCTGAAACAACAAATTGTTACCCTTGAAGGAAAAAACAAAGATGCTCAGAGAGAGCATGAAATAATTGCACTGCAAGAGAAAGAGACAAAAGCTCGATTGGAGGCTGAACGCCGCTTTCAACAACTCTTCCTTGAAGTGCAGGCCATCTTTACTCAAGATCAAGCTGAGGTGTACAAGCAAGGGAAGAATCTCGTTATCCGCTTAAAAGCAATCTATTTCCCCGTTGGGAAAGATCACATTGTTCCCGATAATTATGCCCTCTTGAGTAAAGTTCGCAAAGCCATACGTACTTTTGGTGAGCCAAACGTCGTCATTGAAGGCCACACTGATAATACGGGATCAGATGCGGTCAATGCTCAACTCTCGCAGAACCGAGCTGAAGCGGTTCGGCAATATTTTATTGCCAACGGAACACTGAATGAAAAGAATGTCGGAGCGGTTGGATATGGGTCAGAAAGACCTTTAGCTCCAAACAATACAGCCGAAGGGCGTGCCATTAACCGTCGCATTGATATTATCATCAAAGCGGAAATGGTGAAGGACTAGATCAATAGCAACGCACGTAGGTAGGTTAAGAACAGAAATAAGATGGCGTCACTGTGGCGCCATCTTATTTCACTGCCGTCAGGATATAAACCGGATCGTAAGCTTCAAATAACTTATAATTGGAATGGGGCTTGGTTCTGGCAATATTAACCGTGACCACCTCAACCTGATAGCCCGCGTTACCAAAGTATTCATTTGCCGAAGTCAAGGTATCCAACGTACTGGCATTAAGGACAATCCGACCACCGACAACAAGGCGCGGGTCAACAGCATCCAGGATATCCCAAAGCCGGCCGCCACTGCCGCCAATAAAAACACAATCAGGGTCGGGCAATTCATCGAGGCAATCAGGTGCGTCACCCTCAATCAATGCTACATTTCGCGTATTAAATTTCTGCAGATTCTCTTTAATAAACTGACGACATTCCTCATTACGTTCAATTGCAAAAATTCGCCCATCCGGGAGCAAATGATCCGCTTCAATACAAATTGATCCTGATCCAGCACCAATATCCCAGAGACACATATCGTGACGTAACTTCAATTTGGCCAGAGTAACAACCCGCACCTCTTCTTTGGTAATCAGTTTTTTTATACTCACGAATTCATCGTCAGGGATTCCAAAAGTCGGAACATAACGTTGAGCATTATCTTCATATTCTTTGAGTAAGATCAGAACATTAAGACGTGCCGCCTCTAATTCAAGGAGCCCCTTCACATCGGTGACACGGATTTTCTCATTATCCGTACCAAGATTTTCACACAGATACGCCCGATAACCGCCGCGACTACGACTCAATAATTCTCGACCGATAACACCGGGGGTATTGATTTCATCTGTTAAAATAGCGGCTTTATCATTAGCAACAATCCGATCGACCACATCTTTCAATGAACGTCCATGAGCTGAGACAAAAACAGAATCATCCCAAGGTTCACGAATTTTTGCGAACGCGTACTGAACCGAAGTCACGTTAGGAAGAAATTCAATCAATTCATCAGCGAGGTTTCTAAGCAAATAACGGCCAACGCCAAAAAACAGCGGATCCCCCGAAGCAAGAACAACCGCACGCCGATCACAGCTTTGAAGCCGACCAACCATCTCCGACATGTTTTGATCATCAAGAGGGAATTTTTCGCCGATAAAGCCCGGGAAAAGTTGTAACAAACGTGGTGCCCCGAAAAGGAGTTCACTTTGATTAATCAGTTCAAGTGCCTGCGGCGTAAACCCTTCATGCCCCGCAATGCCAGCACCAATAACATGAATTGATTTCATTATTACCTCCCTTTAGAAGTAAATATTTCGTAGATTCAAGAGACGTACGATTCTTTTAACCTAGAGACGCCAAGTCAGCAGAGAAAGTGATAAGGTTCTTGGTATCCTTTGTGGCCCATCAGTCCTAGCATCACCCATTCAATGTTTTTACGACAGCAATTCCATCGGTAAAAAAATCGATAATATTATGACATCCAAAGTCCTGCTCAATATGAAACAAACGCTCTAGAGGAGCACCAATAGCATCAAGCAAGATAACCCGATTCACCCCACCATGGGCAACAAGAACAATATCCCCGCCGACGTGGGAAGAGAGGATCTGTTGAACAACCGGACGCACCCGCTGTGCCATCTGCAGCAAGCTTTCGCCAGAAGGTGGTGACACATTGACGATATCATCAAGTCGTGCCTGCCATAAATCAGGATATTCTTGCTGGAGTTGTTGCCAGGTTTGTCCCTGCCAATCGCCAATATGTAACTCGCGCAAGTCTTCTCGATATTCGGGTTGTGCCTCTTGCAACAAAGCAATTTGGTCTGCAGCAACCCGACAGCGGTACAAATCACTCGAATAAATTGCATTGATCTTTTGATGTTGAAAACGACCAGCAAAAGCGGCCGATTGTTGTCGCCCAAGATCGGTTAGACGAACATCACCCTGCCCGTTGTAGCGTTTCTCCTCAAACCCTTCAACTTGCCCATGGCGTAATAGATGTAATCGTGTCGCTTTCATTCACCCTCATTATCCAGCAACGTATCAGGCTCAAGAGCCGCTTCAATTCGTTCCCAGATTTCATCAGATCCAACTTTGGTTAATGCTGAAAACAAGCTGAAGGCATCCCTTGGTAGCCCTGTTTCCTCAACAATCTGCTGAATCATCTTATCGCGTTGAGAACGCTTTATTTTGTCTATTTTAGTGATAACTGGAATCGTCGGAACACCAAACTCTTCCAACCAGTCGAGCATCCTGAGGTCCTCTTCACGTGGGACCCTGCGGATATCAAAAATAAAAACAACTCCGTGAAGAGATTCACGGGCTTCCAGATACTTTCGAATCATCGGCCCCCAGGCTTTTTTCACCGCCAGAGGAACTTTCGCATAACCATAACCAGGCAAATCGACAAGGGAAAATTGATCGTTGATATTAAAAAAGTTAATCAATTGGGTCCGACCCGGTGTTGATGATGTTCTGACAAGACTTTTTCTGTTAACCAGAACGTTAATCAACGAACTTTTGCCAACATTACTCCGACCTGCAAAAGCAATTTCGGGTAAATCAATTGGCGGATAGTTCCCTAGCTTAGTTGCACTTTTTATAAATTCAGCTGATGATATTTTCATAGTTCAACCCAATAAAACCATTGAAATTTTAAGATATCGAAGAATACCCCATGCAAAACAGATTTGGCAACTATCAACAAAGCCATTTGACAATTGTCAGATTGATGCCACTATTTGATAGAGCCCCAAGCATTTATTTATCTTTACAAACGATCTATATATAACTACAATAGTCATATATAGACATCATCATATAATTCCAAGAGGAGGCATACAATGCTTAGTCAAAAACTTGTCGACGCAATCAACAAACAAATACAATACGAATACTACTCCGCTTTTATTTACAAAGCGATGCAGGCTTACTTTGAGGATGAAGACCTTCCTGGCATGGCGAATTGGATGGATATTCAATTCCAGGAAGAAATGTCCCACGCTGAGAAATTGTTTGATTTTGTCTGCGAAACTGGTGGTCGTGTCATGTTGCAAGCCATGGAAACACCGAATAACGACTATAATTCACCTCAGCATGTCTTTGAAGAAGCTCTACGACATGAGCAGATTGTCACTTCTAAAATCAATGATTTGATGGATCTGGCACAGCAGGAAAAAAATCATGCTGCTCAAATTTTCCTACAATGGTTTGTCACCGAGCAGGTCGAGGAAGAGGCCAACGCCAATCACATTATCGCCAAGCTGAAAAGAGTTAAAGAAGATGGTCGTGGTTTGATGATGATTGATCAGGAGCTGGCAAAGCGCGTGTTCGTACCCATTGACGGTGAAGCATAACGAGACGATAGAAATCGTCACCACTTAATCACAAAGATACAAAGAAGGCCGTACTGTTTTAGTACGGCCTTCTTTGTATGCTAATTATCCCATCGGTTGAACACCAAAAACTTGCGGGAAAACGATAAAAATGAAAAGGATGATTGTCTGTATGATAATAAACGGCAGCACCCCACGGTAAATATGCATTGTACTGACATTCGGCGGAGCGACACCCTTTAGATAAAATAGGCTAAAACCGAAGGGCGGTGTCAAAAATGAAGTTTGAAGATTCATCGCAATCATAATGGCAAACCACACCGGATTGATGCCAATATTTGCAGCTATCGGAACCAATATCGGTACAATAATGTATGAAATTTCAATAAAATCGATAAAAAATCCGAGAACCAAAATAGCAATCATAGAGAGAATCAGAAAACCCCATTTTTCTCCCGGAAGACCCATCATGAAATCTTCGACGATCATGTCACCACCGGTATAGGTGAAGACCATTGAAAAAGCAGTTGCTCCAACTAAGATACCAAAAACCATCGCTGTTACTTTGACTGTATCGAGAGCGCTTTGGAACATGACAGAAAATGAAAATTCCCGATACATCAGCGCCAAGCCTAAAGCACCAATTGCCCCGACCGCTGCTGACTCAGTCGGCGTTGCAATGCCACCGAAAATCGATCCCAATACCAGCACAATAAGAATCAGCGGTGGTAGTATCGCTTTTATTGCATTAAAGACCTGCGTAGATTTCGTGCCTACATTTTCTTCCAGTACAACAGCAGGTGCAACGTCTTTTTTTAGATAGGCAATAACGAGAATATAAATAACATAAGCAACGACAAGTGAAATTCCTGGCCATACAGCCGCTTGAAAAAGATCGCCTACCGGCACCTGAAATACATCACCTAAGATGATCAGCACAATCGATGGCGGAATAATCTGTCCCAATGTCCCAGCAGCACAGATCGTTCCACACGATAATTCTTTGCTGTAGTTATACTTCATCATAACCGGGAGAGAGATAACCCCCATAGCGACCACACTTGCACCAACAACACCCGTTGAAGCAGCAAGTAACGCTCCGACCAAGACCGTGCTGATTGCCAGACCTCCGCGGATTTCCCCAAACAAAAACGCCATTGACTCAAGAAGTCTTTCGGCGAGCTTGGTTCTTTGAAGAACAATCCCCATATAGATAAACAGCGGTATTGCCATCAGAATAGTATTATTCATAATGGCAAAAATGCGAAATGGCATAAAAGCGAACATCGTTTTTCCGATAGAGAAACCTTCCACTATCGTTCCACCATACATAAGCGATTCAGTAATCCCAGCAATCATGCCAAAAACAACGGCAACAGCACCAAAGGTAAAAGCGACCGGAAACCCAAACAGCAGCATCAGTAGAGCTGCAAAAAACATGATAATTCCAATCATGCCTGCTCCTCCTTGACGCTCATATCAAGAGAATCATCCGCCCGGTACAAGTTAATATTCTTGATAACGAAGCCGATGCTACTTATAGCCAATAAGAAAAATGAAAAAGGAATAACCGCTTTGATAATCCAGCGATGTGTCAACCCTCCGGGATCACCACTTATTTCGCCAACATTGTACGCTTCGGTCACAAAATCAATGGATCCAAAAGCAATTAAAAGTGAAAACGGAATTAAAAAGACAAGTGTCCCTACGATATTGATGATCGCCTGCTTCTTTTTACTCAAATTATCATAAATTAAATCGACTCGAACGTGCCCATCCTCCTTCAGTGTATAGGAGACCCCAAGAAGAAACATGACAGAAAACAGATGCCACTCCATCTCTTGGAACGCAATCGATCCAGACTTAAACAAATATCGATTAATGACATCATAAAAAACATTGAGCGTCATCAAAATCATCAAAATACCTGATAGATAGCCGATAAGATCAGATATGCGGTCATAAAACTGACCAAGCTTAAGCAACATAAGTAGCGCCTCAAATTATCTAAACATAACAGGGCTGACACTTTAAAAATGTCAGCCCTGTAAAAAAACTGTTACATGAATTTAAACTATTTTACCAAATTGTCTCTTACGTAAGAGTACTCAGACATTTCAGTCCACTTTCTGGCTTTTGTCTGGAATTTCTCTTGGGACTCTACAATCTCTTTAAAAAGAGCATTCTTTGCTTTCATGTTAACCAACAATTCATCATTCGACTTTTTCATAGCAGCCATCACTGGCTCTGGAAATGTCATGACCTTGATATCAGGGTTTGTTGCGATCATTTGATCCCATGCATCCGCACTCATCGCATAATTTTCAGCATACATGTCGTAAGCTGCAACCCTCATAGCCACCCGGAGAATTTCTTTATTCTTGTCGGAAAGCTGCTCAAACTTCTTCTTGTTGACAAGAAACTGCATTTCAGAACCTGGCTCGTGCCAACCCGTGTAATAGTAAGGTGCAATCTTGTGAAAGCCCATGTTGATATCCATACCAGGACCAACCCATTCCAGCGCATCAATTGTGCCTCGCTCTAGTGAGGTATAAAGTTCTCCCGGAGCAATATTGGTCACTGTTAAGCCAATATTTGCTAAAACCTCACCGGCAAAACCAGGAATGCGCATTTTCAGACCCTGTAGGTCATCAAGAGAGTTAATCTCTTTTCTAAACCACCCACCCATCTGAACGCCGGTGTTTCCACCAGGGAAAGAATACATATTATGCTTGTTGTATGCTTTATTTGATAGATCGAGGCCACCACCGAAATAATACCAAGCGTACGTTTCAGAACCTGTCAGACCAAACGGCATTGAGGTCAGAGGTAAAAAGGAAAGATCTTTCCCTTTCCAGTAATAAGAAGCGGAATGGCCCATATCGTACTGACCCATCTTCACCATGTCGAACACACCAAAAGGAGCCTTGTGCTTATTGGATGCATCAACCCTGATAGTAAAGCTGCCGCCGCTCATTTTCTCCACGGCTGCTGCCATATTTTCAACAGCACCAACAAAAGGTTGCAACGTCGGCCCCCATGTCATTGCCAACCTCCAGCGCACTGGCTTTTCTGCAGCAAAACCACTTGCTGAAAAAACAAACAAAACCGCAAAAATAAGTACTAAAGCTTTTGTGAATCTCATGCTTCCTCCTAAATCGATAAGAAAAATGTTTTTGGAATCTGCGTCTCAATAGCTGATCCCATTCGAAAATCAATATATTTCGTTGTAAGGGATGCAGAGCACTGATGTCAATTAAAAACAGGCTTTAGAATGTGTTTATATTTCAATAAGTTTATTCAGGAGCTAAAACAATTTTGGACGGCATCAATTAAGGTTTCTATCAGCATGAAAATCAACAACAAACGTGGCTCCACCTCCAGAGGTTTCCTCGACCCAAGCACTTCCATCGAAAACTCGAGCTATTTTTGCAACCGTCGCAAGCCCAATTCCTGTCCCAGAAAAACCGCGACTACTGCTCCCACGCTTAAATGGTTCAAAAACGACCTCTCGCTCTTCCTCAACCACTCCAGGACCATGGTCGACAACTTTGAAGCGTACTCTATCTGCAAATTTCTCACCACTCACTTCAATCCTAGGATCATGTTCTGCAGCATATTTCAAAGCATTTCCCAGCAAGTTTCTGAATAAATCAGCTAATAATGATTCGGGAATGCTCACTTCAGGGAGTTCTTCTATCTTTACTTCAGCCCGATGCTCTAATACCTTATCAGCCAATTCAAGAAGACTGCTCTTTGCAACCTGTGTGGCATCTACGGGATGATCCGGTAACTTTATCTGCCCGACGCGAGATAAAGATAAGAGGTCTTCGAGCAAGTCTTTCATCTTCATTGCTGTTTTTTTGATTTCAAATATACAATCGTGGCCGATGTCATCAAGCTGCTCTGCGTATCGCTCTTCAAGCAATTCGGCAAAACCAATCAATGGGGTGAGTGGTGAGCGCAAATCGTGTGAAACTGTCGAAACAAATGCATCTAATTCGCGGTTCGTTTGCTGCAGTTTCCTCCTTATTTCTATGCGCTCCGTAATATCACGACTGACCCCAAGTTTGTGAGTTGGTTTCTTTGCTAATGGGTAGGGGGAATGGACCACCTCAAAAGTTCGTCCAATCTCGTTGATACGTTTTTCTTGGCGAATAATTTTCCCCTCTAAAACTTGCTGGAGTGGACAATCATCGCAGACCGACTTTTTTTGGTAAATTGCTTCATAACAAGGTTTTTCATCAATCTCACCGACAAGGTCCAACATCGCCTGGTTGATAAAAGAAATATGATAGCTCGCATCACAAATATAAGCTGGATCAACCATTCCATCAAGAACAGCACGGAGTCCTGCCTTCTCTAACTCGAGCTCCTGAGTACGTTCTTCAACAGCAGAACGAAGACTCACTTCAAGCTTTTTTAATCGGGAGATATCAACGAAAGCTTCAATCCCACCAATAATGTTGCCATCCTTATCGCAGAGAAGATCAACATTTTTAGACAAAGAGATAATCCGCCCATCCCTATGACGAATTGAACATGTCACCCCTATCTGCGGTTTAGTGACTGTTTTTGAAAATAGCCCACACTCTTCATAACAAGGATCCCCATAAAGAAACGAACAATGTTGGCCAATCGCTTCTGATGTTGAAAACCCGGTGATTCTCTCTGCCTCAGCGTTCCAATAGACAATCGTCATGTCAGTATCAACAAGAAATAACCCTGTCGGAATAGTTTGCAGTAAAGTTTCAAGAGGATATTCGGCAAGAAGGTGGTGAAGGTTTGAATTCATCTGGTCTCCTAAAAAGAAAACGCATAGAAAGGTAAGTGCGCGTAGTGTAGCACGTTTTTACATATTTCTGAGCTTCAATTCTAAGCTCACGCAGAATCAAGCGGCTCGACCAATCACTCCGACATAAACAGTCTTGGCCCCACCTTCCAATAAAACGCGGCTACACGCCTCGACTGTTGCTCCTGTTGTCATGACATCATCAACAAGAAGGATGGTCTTCCCTGACAGTGTTCCTTGTAATTCAAACACACTATCTAAATTTTTAATCCGCTCTTGGGCTGAAAGTCCTTGCTGAGAGTCCGTATCTCGTACCTTGCGCAACACATTTCCAGATACGGGGACTTTTCTTATTCGAGAAAATTCACGGGCGAGCAATAGGGCTTGATTATAACTGCGTTGTTGTAAACGTTTACGATGTAACGGTACGGGAACAACGAGGTCAATATCCAAATCACGGGGGACCGATCTTTCAAGAATGATCCCCAATGATCGATCCAAGCCAATTTTATGATTGAATTTAAACTGATGAATAGCATAACGCAAAGAGTCCCCATACAAACCCACCGCAAAAACATGGTAGAACGATGGAGCTTGCTTAGTACAACGACCGCAAAGGTGAGAGCTGTTGAATTGCCCCTCAAAAGGGAGGGAACATAGGGAACAATGTGCCTCTGGAAGTGATTTGAATCCCGACAAACAGGTAAGGCAGAAAGAGTCGCTAGCGGGACAGAGAAATGTGCCCCCACAGAGGGGACATGCGGGGGGAAATAGCAGTCGGAACAGCCATAAAGAAAACTTTCGTATTTGAAAAAATACTTCCATCCCCCCATCCATATTCTAGCTGATCAATAACGACTTCCCCGTCATAGCTGTTGGCTTTTCCAATCCTAACAGATCAAGGATTGTCGGTGCAATATCCGCGAGTATCCCGTTGCGAACGGATTGGTCTTTATTCTCAGGATCAACATAAATTAACTGGACCGGGTTCGTTGTATGCGCGGTATGAGGGCGACCATTGTCATCGACCATCTTCTCACAATTGCCATGATCAGCCGAAATAAGCATCTTCCCTTGGGCAGCAACAATAGCATCAACCACCCTTTTCAGGCAGCTATCAACAGTCTCAACCGCCTCAATCGCAGCAGATAGTATCCCTGTATGGCCGACCATATCGCAATTTGCATAGTTCAGAACAATCAAGTCATAATCATTGGACTCAATCCGCTCGATAACTTCATCGGTCACTTCAGCTGCACTCATTGCAGGTTTTTGATCGTAAGTTGCCACCTCTTGAGGAGAGGGGACTAAAACCCGATCTTCACCTAGCCAGGCCTTTTCGATGCCACCATTGAAGAAGAAAGTCACATGGGCATATTTTTCTGTCTCGGCAATTCGTAACTGTCTCAGGCCTGCCTTAGAGACAACTTCAGCAAGAATATCAGGGTAAGTCTCTGAAGGAAAAGCAACAGGAAAGGGAAAGCTCTCGTCATATTCGGTCAAACAAACATAATCGACCAATTGCGCCGTCTTTTTCCGCGAGAAACCATTAAAATCGGACAAAGCTAAGGCGCGCGTTATTTCGCGAGCGCGATCCGCTCTGAAGTTGAAGAAGATAACACCGTCTCCATCATCAATCGTTCCCGATTGACCAACAACCCAAGGCTCAACAAATTCATCAGTCTGATCGACTGAATAAGCAGCAGAAATAGCCTCAGCAGAAGAGTCGCAGCGCTGGCCACAACCCTCGGTCAGAGCAAGGTAGGCTTTTTCAACCCTCTCCCAACGGTTATCGCGATCCATTGCCCAATAGCGACCTGTAATCGTCGCAACTCGGCCAAGACCAATTGCGTGAAGTTCATCTTCTAGTTGTAATAGGTAATTTGCAGCGCTCTTAGGTGGCGTATCTCGTCCATCGAGAAAAGCGTGGATACAGACATCCTTGACGCCTAATTTCTGTGCCATTCGTAGTAAAGCATAAAGATGGCTATTGTGAGAGTGAACCCCACCGTCAGACAGTAAGCCGAGGAGATGAAGCTTGCCACCAGACGCGATAACCTTCTCGCACGCTTGCGTCAGGGCTTGGTTTTCAAAAAAAGATTTATCTTCAATTGCCAGGCTAATCCGGCTCAAATCCTGATAGACAACACGACCCGCACCGATATTCAAATGACCGACTTCGGAATTACCCATTTGCCCAGCAGGTAAACCGACATCCTCCCCCGAGGCACTTAATCGACTCATAGCCCACTCCGTCCGGAGTGCGTCCAAGGTGGGCGTCTTGGCCTGGCAAGCAGCGTTATGATCACATGTTTCGCTGATTCCCCAACCATCAAGGATGATGAGGGCTACCGGACCAGCAGCTGTCATGTTAATCCTCCCGGGAACCATGAGGAATCATTTTGGGTTCCTTAATCAGCGTTGCATCTTGAATCTGCTTACGCTCTGGTAGAATCAAAGAATCCCAACTTTTACAAGAGGGACAACGACTCTTCCATTCGGTAAATCTTGCACCACACGTATCACAAACAAATCCCAAGCGCAGATGGCTATCAATACTCAAGGCCTTTTGGTATTCAACCACGGCTTCTTCAATATTATTGCGGCGTCTCTGCCCTTCAGCCAGCAATAAATGAAGTTTCGTAAAATCAATTCCCGAAGTTTCCAAATCGGTCAAATGCTGCATGGCTTCATCAACCATCTCAAGCCGCAGACAAAGTCGGCCAAGATACAGCTTTAGGAGTAGATCTTCACTATCGCCCTGCATCTGACTACGATAGAAAGAAAGTAAAGCGGCGGGGTCTTCTGCATGGATGTATAAATCTTCCAGACGTCCGAGGAATACACTCTTTTTTAATGCCTTATAACCATCTTGATAAACTTTAGCGGCATCAGAATCTCGGCCAGCTTGACGGTACGCATCACCCAACGTGACGCGCGCAGGAGTAAATTTAGCATCCCGCTTGATAAGATCCCGGCATTCTTCAATAGCCTGATCCTGACGACCATTTTCCAACCCAGAACGAGCAATTTCGTAACGCAATTGCTGCAACATTACCTTTTCTGTGTCAGTTTTGGCCCCGGACTTTGAAGTTTTAATAATTTTCTTTTGTAAAGTCAGCGCTTCCTGCCATTCGCCTAAATCTATTTGAATATCGCGGATAGCACGCATTGCTTTACGATTATTGGCATCACCATCCAGTAACTCTTTATAGATCTCCAACGCCTTTTCACTCTGACCACACTCTTCATAGGTTGTCGCCAATTTAAAAAGGACTTCTATCCCTTTAGGATCGAGCTTACGAGCTTTTTGTAACAACCCGATGCCCTCTTCAGCATGACCTTCTTGTAAAGCAACACTTGCCAAGGCCAGATGAATATCAACCCGTTGAGGATCACGATCCAATGCCTTTTTCAGCAATGCCTGTGCCTTCTTCAAATCCCCTGAAAGCAACCGACCAACACCACTTCGATAGATCGATCCAACCTCTTCGGCTTTTTTAATTTTTCGCCCCCCCTTCCAATTTCGGAAAGAGTAGAGGAATGCACTTAAAAAATGGACACCATTGCCAATCAAAAGACCGATCAGCAAAACACAAATCAACATGATTGCTGCAGGAAGGGTATAGCTCAGATCGTTTGTCAGAAAAATGGTCATATCTCCGGGATTGATCCCCCAGAAATAAAGAAAACCGACAGCAAAAACAATAAATGCTAACACGAGCAGGGCAATTAAAATCATGACCATCTCCAAGCTAACCCACAGTGCGGGTCACAGGGTTATTTACTCACCAAACTTTTCAACCTCAGTTTTACAATCAACACAGTAGCGGGAAAAGGGTCGAACTTCCATGCGGCGAGAAGGGATCTCTTCTTCACAACGCATACAAAGACCATAGACGCCCTCATCCATACGTTCCAGCGCAGCATCAATATCACGAACGCGAGAGCGTTGCGTTTCGCTGAGGTTCATTAAGACTTCCTGGTTGTAGCTATTAGATGACATATCACCGATATCCGGAACACCATCTTTTCCCAAGGACTGGGAAGCTTCATATGCACGTTCTGATTCTTCTAAAACTTCACTGCGCATCTCCAAAAGATGCGCTCTAATTTCTGTCAGGTCTTCCACTTCCATCGGACAATCCACCTCCAAACTACCTACCGATTGTGGTAGGGCTCATTTTTAATAATGGTACAACTTCGATAGAGCTGTTCTAATAAGAATACTCTTGCCATCTGATGAGTAAAAGTCATTTTAGATAAAGAGAGAATCAAATTGGCTCGCTTGCGAACCTCGGGATCAATACCGTAGGGACCGCCGACAACCAAACACCACTGCCGGCCACCGTGTAACATCTCCTCCGAGAGACGATTGGCTAAATCTTCTGAGCCAAATTGACGACCACGCTCATCAAGAACGATTAAAAAAGCCCGTTCAGGAACCTTTTCAAGAATTCGCACCCCTTCACGCTTGAGGATTCCGGACGTGTCCCCCTTCTTCCCCCCTTTTTCTTCTTTTAATTCAACGACCTCCAACGGGAAGTAGCGCTGTACGCGACCTACATAATCATCCGCCGCATCACGTTGCCACAACTCAGCAAGCTTACCAACACAAATCAGGCGCAGCTTCACTGTGCTTCAGTCTGAGCCAGTTCAACTTCAGGAGCTTCACTCCACAATCCCTCAAGGTCGTAAAATTCTCGTACCGGCTGTTGAAAGACATGAACCATAATCTCACCATAATCAAGTAAAACCCAGCGGCCTTTGTCCATTCCCTCAATGGCAAGAGGCAACACATTATGCTGGCTTTTGAATTCAGTCTTTATATTTTCAGCAATGGCCTGTACTTGCCGATCAGAGCGACCCGAAACCAAAACCAAATAATCGGTCAGTGAGGAGAGATTCTGGACATCAAATAGTTTGATATCCATCCCTTTCTTATCAAGGGCATAGTCAACGGCTAAATGTGCAGTTTTTATCGCTTGCAAATCGGTTCCTTTATCTCAGGAATAGAGGCGATGAATCTTAATATATTCGATAACAGCTAGCGGAACATGTTCTCCGATATCAAGGTTCATCGATAATTGTTGACGGATTTCTGTGGATGAAATATCACGACAGGTATGTGCCACTGTTATCAACGTAAACCCCGTATCACATCGAAGATTTTTAGAGTCGGAATCATAGCAGAAGCGTTCGGTGATAGCAACCGGCAGGAGCTCATGTAATGAGCCGGAAAAGCCGGGTCTAGCTGTCACCACGATATGAGCAAAATCGAACATCCGAGGGTAATCCTTCCAAGAGCCAATATCCTGAAAAGAGTCGAGCCCCATAATAAAAAAGAATTCATGTTGAGGGTATTTCAGATTCAATTGCTGCAGAGTATCCACCGAATAACTGGTGCCTCCACGCTTTCCCTCAATGTCACAACTATGAAAAGACGGAGAATTCACTAACGCGGCATCAACCATCGCCAATCGGTCAGAAAAAGAAACGGCAGAAGCAATCTGCTTTAGAGGAGTCCTTGATGTCGGGACAAACCAAACCTGATCCAGAGCACAACTCTTTTGGACCTCTTCAGCAATATATACATGCCCAAAATGGATAGGATTAAACGTCCCTCCTAGCAATCCGATACGCATTTTAGCTCCACTATTCCCGGATTTGCCCTTCCCCAAGAACAACAAATTTACGTGTGGTCAAATCTTCGAGTCCCATTGGCCCAAACGAATGAAGCTTTGTCGTCGATATACCGATTTCTGCCCCAAGTCCAAGCTGATTTCCATCGGAGAAACGGGACGACGCGTTGACCATCACCACGCTCGAATTGATCTCTCGCAAAAATCTTTGAGACAACTGATAATCATTGGTCACGATCACTTCAGTGTGCAATGAACCGTACGTTTCTATGTGTTCACGTGCTTCTGCATAGCTATCAACAACCTTAACGGCAAGAATCAACTCAAGATATTCTTCTCCCCAATCTTCATCCGTCGCAGGAACCATGTCTGGGCAAGCATGCTGCGCTTTTTGACAACCACGTAATTCGACCTTTAGGTCTCTCATGACTTTTGAAATCTGCGGAAGAAACGTCTCTGCAATATCTCGATGAACCAGCAAGGTTTCCATTGCATTACAGACACCCGGACGCTGCACCTTGGCATTGATACAAATCCTCTCTGCCATCTGAAGATCTGCTGATGCATCTACGTAAGTATGGCAAACCCCTTTGTAATGTTTTATGACGGGGATCCGTGATGTCTCTGCGACAAAGCGGATTAACCCCTCTCCACCACGCGGGATAATCAGATCAATCTCCTCATCAAGCTGCAAAAGTTCAGTCACAGCTTCGCGATCACTTGTCGAAACAACCTGAAGGGCCGCTTCCGGTAATCCCTGATCACCCAGCACTAGCTGCAGAATTTCTCCTATAGCACGATTTGAATGGAGAGCTTCTGACCCGCCTCGCAAAATGACAGCATTGCCACTTTTCAAGCACAATCCTGCGGCATCTGCAGTCACATTGGGGCGTGACTCATAGATTATCCCAATCACTCCCAACGGAATTCTCTGACGCCCAACCCGAATACCATTGGGACGCACCCACATTCCAGTAACTTCACCAACCGGGTCTGGCAATGCGGCCACCTCACGCAATCCATCAGCCATTCCACTGATACGTTCATCGGTCAATGTGAGACGATCCAACATGGCAGGGGCCATATTGTTTTCCCGAGCACGTTGAAGGTCCTTCTCATTCTCTGTTTTTAGATGTTCTCTCTTTGACTCAAGTGATGCCGCCATTAGTATCAGCATCTCGTTCTTTAGTGCGGATGAAAGATTTGCCATCAGCCGCGAGGCTTTTTTTGAAGCAACTGCGATTTCAAGCATTTGGTTGCGAATAGACATCAATCACTCTCCTCTTCATCCTCAAGAGTCAAAACCAGATTATCACGACAAACGACCTCATCTCGATACTTATAACCGAGTATTTTTTCAATTTCTGAGCATTGCTTACCCATAATTTGGAGTATTTCAGCAAGTGAATAGCTGATTACGCCGCGCGCAAACTCCTCACCGTCACGGTCGCAAAGGCGGACTGCATCTCCGCGCTCAAAACCACCATCAACACCACAAATTCCAGATGGCAACAAACTTTTACCACGTTTAATAACGGCCATCTGAGCACCTTCATCAACCACAAGCTTTCCACGTGGTTTTTTAGAAAAAGCGATCCAGTGTTTTTTTGCTGTCAGTTTTGATTGTGACGGAAGAAAATACGTACCGACATCCTCTCCGTCAAAGATTCGAGTCAATATGTTTTCACTTCGACCATTAACAATCAGCGTACCGACACCACTTAATGCGGCACGTTTTGCAGCTTTCAGCTTGGTGCTCATCCCTCCAGTACCGACTAAACTGTTCGTATCTCCGCCCATAGATTCAATCTCTGGAGTGACTCGCTCAACAACAGGAATCAGCTGAGCTTGTGGATTTAATGAAGGATCCTCTTCATAAAAACCATCGACATCAGAAAGAATGATGAGAATATCTGCCTCGACGAGGCTTGTCACGAGCGCAGAAAGATTGTCGTTATCACCAAAACGAATTTCGTCAACGACAACGGTATCATTTTCGTTAACTATCGGGGTAATTCCATACTCAAGAAGAGTCAAAACTGTATTTCGGGCATTTAAATAACGACGCCGATTTGATAAGTCATCGCGCGTCAATAGAACCTGCGCAACGTTTTCATCATGAGCTTGAAAAGTTTCTTTATATCTTAAGATGATATGAGTTTGGCCGATCGCGGCAGCAGCTTGTTTCTGCGGAATGGTCTGTGGCCTTCCAGTGATTCCCAATTGCCCTTTACCAGCTGAAATTGCGCCAGATGAGACGAGAACAACCTCCAAACCACGGTCAAGGAGTCGACAAATATCGTTAGATATAGCCGACACGCGTCCAATTTCAAGCCCTGCGGGATTAGAAATAACTCCGCTACCAACTTTAATAACAACTCTTTTTACGTGTGCCAATAACGCCTTACGCATAACCCCTCAATTCAGAAGTTTATCGATAGTATCAAATATTAAACATCACGCAATCGATCGAGTTCATTTCCTACTGCCGTAACAAGTTCCTTCAGTCCCTCACCAGTTACAGCTGATACCGCAAACACCTTAAATCCCATTGTTTCAAAACGCTCCGTTAATGCCTCCAGCTCTTCACGAACCTCAGGAACATCGAGTTTAGTGAGCACTACCATTTGAGGCTTATTCGTTAGAGAGTCATCATAGCGTTTTAACTCTGAGTTAATCATTTCGAAATTATCGAAAGGGTCGCCTTCCTGCATACAAGTAGTATCAACAAGATGAAGAAATAAATCGGTCCGCTCGACGTGACGCAAAAACCGCGTTCCCAGTCCTTGTCCCTCACTCGCACCTGCTATTAAGCCAGGGATATCAGCCATTACCATGGTCTTAAATCCACCATAAGGGACGACACCAAGATTAGGAACAAGGGTCGTAAAAGGGTAATCAGCAATTTTGGGTTTTGCTGCAGAGAGCGAAGAGATTAATGTCGATTTCCCAGCGTTTGGCAAACCCACCAGACCAATATCTGCTAGTAGTTTTAATTCAAGACGCAACGATTTCGTTTCGCCGTCAATCCCTGGCTGAGCGTGGCGCGGTGCACGATTCGTACTCGTCGCAAAACGAGCATTACCACGACCCCCTTTTCCACCAGGAAGGAAAAGCTGGGGCTCACCAACCTGAGTGAGGTCAGTCAACAATTCATCAGTCTCATCATCATAGACCAATGTGCCCTGTGGAACCCTCAACTCAAGAGAGGCACCATTCTTTCCATGCATGGTTTTGCCAAGGCCGGGTGCTCCATTTTTAGCTTTACAATGGTGCATGTAGCGATAATCTAAAAGTGTCGACAGAGCTTCATCTACAATAAAATAGACATGCCCACCATCGCCGCCATCGCCGCCATCAGGGCCACCTCTAGGAATAAACTTTTCACGCCTAAAAGAGACACATCCACGCCCACCATCACCTGCCTTGACATCAATCCTGACCTGATCAACAAATTTCATTTAGAACCTTATTTTCTATGCCTGAAACTGAAGAACCCGGTGACCGCAATGCGATACCGGGTTCTTCTATTGTGTTTCTCAATCAAACTGATCAGGCAGCGTAGACGCTGATATGCTTACGCCCTTGTGCTTTCGTTTCAAACTTTACCACACCATCAATCATTGCGAATAAAGTATAGTCTTTTCCACAACCGACGTTACTTCCGGGGTGGAAAGTCGTACCGCGTTGTCTTACAAGAATTGACCCGGCTGAGACTTCCTGACCACCATAACGTTTAATACCCAGTCGTTTACCAGCACTGTCACGACCGTTCCTGGAACTACCAGCAGCTTTTTTATGAGCCATGAGTGCCTCCTTAGGCTTCGATTGCCGCGACTTTTAGTCGGGTTATAGGTTGACGGTGGCCGTATTTCTTACGGTTACCTCCACGTCGCTTGGATTTAAAGACAAGAATTTTTTTGTCTTTTTCCTGAGCAACGATCTGTGCCTTAACTTTAGCACCTGGTACGAGAGGTGTTCCGAGTTTAACCTCTGCGCCACCGACCATGAGGACTTGATCGATCTCGATGGTATCACCCACCGCACCGTCAAGCATTTCGACCTTCAGAAGGTCGCCTTCGGAAACTTTGTACTGTTTGCCTCCGGTCTTGATCACCGCATACATTGTTGACATTCTCCTATGATATAAAGCTATTAAACCGCAGACGCAGATATTGCGCTGCAACGGCAAACTTTAAATGTTTATTGCTAAACTTGTCAAGCTAAATTTAAAGAAGCAATCCAACAAACTCACAATATGATTAAATAGGTAAACAAAAAAAAACCCACCAACGGATGGTGGGTTTTTAAATAAATTGTCTATTTGAATGATCAGAGTAAGGTCGAAACAGCCTCTTTTGCAGCGGAAAGAATACTCTGTGGCAACGCACCAATCAGGATGATCGCAACAATAAAGAATGTTCCCATGAGTTTAGCGCCAAAGGGAAGAACAATCGCATCTTGCTCATCATCAGCTGCACAATATGCGGCTCTGGCCATTTTCAAGTAATAATATGAAGCAACAGCTGCATTCATCACAGCGATAATGACAAGTGCATAAAAGCCTTTATGCAGTGCTCCAGTAAAAATCATGAACTTACCGATAAAACCAATTGTTGGTGGGATTCCCGCCATACCAAAGACAGATACCAGCAGGGTCAGGGCCAACAGTGGAGAGCGTCTTGACAATCCTTTCAGATCATCAAAAGTAACATTTTGACCTTTAGGAGCAATGTTATAAATGACATAAAATGCAGCAAGGTTCATCAGTAAATAGCCAATAACATAAAAGACTGCGGCTGCCATCCCCATGGCATCAGCTGTTAAGATGCCAATCATGACATAACCAGCATGAGCAATACTTGAGTAAGCCAGCAATCTCTTCAAGTCTGTTTGCACTAACGCACTAAAGTTACCAAAGACCATAGACATAACAGCAATGGCAGCCAAAACCCATGTCACCTGACTGATGTCAAATCCAGCCACTGCAATGAAACGAAGTAGCAATAAGACTGCACCAACTTTAGGTAATGTCGCAACAAAGCTGGTTGTTTCATTTGCGGCACCCTGATAAACATCTGGGGCCCAGAAGTGCATGGGGAACATTGCCAACTTATAAAAGAAAGCGGTCATGACAAGAATAATAGCAATCACTGCCAAAGGCTGAGTAGCAACCAACACCGGTAATTTTTCTGTCAATTCTGACAAATACGTTGTGTGTGCCAAGCCAAAAATATAACTCATCCCATACAGGGTCAGCCCTGTAGATGCAGCACCGAAAAGGATATATTTAATTCCTGCTTCAACATGTAAACGGCCCTGTCCACGTCGGAATGGAATCACGACATATAAGGCATAAGATGAAATTTCGAGACTCAGAAGTATTGTGAGCAATTCAACAGAGCTACTCAAAAACATCAAACCTAGAGCACTTATAGCCAAAAACATGTTGTATTCGGTATGTAACTTTTCTTCTATTCCGACAAGATCTCGTCCTAAGAAGAAAACCAAGAACAAACCGAAGACTATCACGACCTTAAATAATTGAGACAAGGCATCAATCTGATAGACATCATAAAACATGAGACCCTGGGTCCCCAAACTGGCAAACGTAATCACAAGGGTCAGTGCGGTCAGCACCAAACTAACAGCCTGTACTGTCCCAGTGCGAAATTTGCCCAAGGTCATAAAAAACAAAACCAAGGCCGTTAACATCAAGGCAATTTCTGGCATGAAAACCGTGTTTAACATAAGTTGATCCGATTCTTGGGTTAAAAGAGGTTCTTGATCCAAGTACCTGCATTATTCAGCAGGGCGTGACTCTCACCATGATGGACTGCTTCCGGCATTACGCTTCCAGCTTCAATTTGATGCAGGAGATGAGCAATGCTAGAGTCCATCATATCAAGCAGTGGTGTCGGGTGGAGACCGATCCAAAAAACAAAGACAGTTAAAAATGCCAGTTGGACAAATTCCCGAACGTTACAATCAAACAGTGTGTGTCCGCCTTCATCACCATGACCATCTCCGTGATCATCACCGTGATGCGCGTGACCATCTGAGTCATCCCACACCATCTTTTGCATCAAACGAAGCATGTAGGCAGCGGCAAGAATGGCACCAAGTATCGATACAGCACCAACCAGCGGATACTTATCGAAAGCACCAAAAAGAACCAGGAATTCGCCGACGAAACTGTTTGTTCCCGGAAACGCAAGTGAGGACAAAGAGAAGATACCTAAGAATGTTACATAAATTGGCATGAACATCCCAAGCTTACTGTTATCAGCAATCTCACGACTATGGGTTCTTTCGTAAATAATACCGATAAGGATAAACAGAGCACCCGTTGTCACACCATGATTAATCATCTGCAGCATGGCACCCTTGATTCCAGCATCATTGAGAAGAAAGATGCCCAGAGTAACAAAGCCCATATGACCAACAGACGAATAAGCAATCAGTTTTTTAATATCAGATTGCCCCAAGGCAAGATACCCGCCCACGACAATACTGATTAATGACATAACTAGCAGCAGAGGGACAAAATACACTGTCGCTGCAGGTGCCATCGGCAAGCAGAATCGTAAAAATCCATACCCACCCATTTTCAATAATATACTGGCGAGAATAACTGAACCAGCAACCGGTGCCTCAACGTGAGCTGCGGGGAGCCATGTATGGAACGGAAACATCGGCATCTTGATGGCAAAACCAAGAGCACAAGCCAAGAAAATCCAAACCTGATACGAAAATCCGAAATCGTGAGCCATCAAATCGGGAATAAAGAATGTTCCAGTTTTGATATACATCGATACGATAGCAACCAAGAGGAAGATACTGCCGCAAAAAGTATAGAGGAAGAATTTAATTGATGCATAGTCTTTACGAGCACCGCCCCAGATTGCAATAATCAGGTACATCGGAACCAGCATACCTTCCCAGAAAATCCAGAAAAGCACCGTATTCAAACTGACAAAAACACCAAGCATCGCTGTTTCCATCAACAGAGTAACGATGATAAATTCTTTCCAGCGTGTTTTGATGTAGGTCCAAGAACACAATACACACAAAGGCATAACCAAAGTCGTCAGAAGGACGAGCAGAACACTAATTCCATCGACTCCAACAACAAAATCAAGATCAAGAGCTGGAAACCAATGTCGTAGTTCAACAAATTGGTACTTAGCCGTGGTCTGGTCAAAACGGGTCCACAGTGGTAGTGAAATGAGGGCGGTAACGAGAGTTACAGCCAATCCCCAGAATTTAAGCAGGGTCTCACCACGTAAAAACATGGCCACAAGCGCACCGACTGCAGGCACTATCAACAATAGTGACAAAATCGGATAATTCAGTGTATTTAAGATTAGATAGTTTTCCATGACTTCCTACTGTCTAAGAGTAATTACCTGTCTGCTATAAACAGTCAGGGTCAGACCAGAACAACAACGATAAGCACTATAAATAACAGAGCCACGGCCGCACCAATATAATGCTGCAACTTACCGGTCTGAAACTGACGAACCTGCTCACCACCCTTAACAACACCGCGAGCACTTCCATCAAGAGCCCAGTCAATTCCTTCCCAGTCAAACCATGACAGGGCGCGAGCAAGAGCCATCGTCAGACGCAAACCGATATTCTGGTAGACATTACTGACCCACTCATTGGTCGATGAAATAGGCTTATTGGCAACCCACATAAACCAACCCGCACCGCGACGATAGAACCAGTCCAGGTCGAGATTGGAAACATCATGGGGCTTGAGATATTTAACCATGATATAGAATCCAAGGCCGGTAAACCCAAGCAAATGAAAGGTTTCAGTCAAGTGGTAACTTGTATATGGATGATAGGCAACCGCATAGGGCAACATGTCATAAAGATAATCGGGATAAAAGCCAAGGAAAATACACATAAAGGCGGCCATTCCCATGGCAAGTTGCATATTCCAAGGAGCTTCATCGGGAGTCAGACCACTATCATTTGGGCCAAAGAAAACAAAGTAAGGCAGTTTGATTCCAACTGACAAGAATGTACCTACAGCAGCAAGAAGCAACATACTTAAAATAACAATTTGATGGTTATTTCCAGCAGCGGCAATAATCATTGACTTACTGATGAAACCACTCGTTAGTGGGAAACCAGAGATTGCAATACCACCAATGACCGTAAAGATCATTGTATATGGCATGTATTTATATAAGCCACCTAATTCACTAAGCTTGGAACGTCCCGTCATTTCTAGAACACTACCAATGCCCATAAACAACAGAGCCTTATAAAGAATGTGCGCGTAAGCGTGAGCACTGGCACCATTAATGGCCATTTCAGTACCGATACCGACAGCACACACCATGTAGCCAACCTGGCTCACGATATGATAGGCCAATATGCGCCGAGCATCGTTTTCAATAACCGCGTAGGCAACTCCGTACAATGTCATTATCGCACCCATGATTGCCAGAGTTTCAAATCCAGCAAAGCCACGAGCAAGAACATAAACCGCAGTTTTTGTCGTAAAAGCACACATGAATACTGCGCCAGTAACAGTAGCTTCAGGATAAGCATCTGGCAACCAGGCATGAATAGGTGGAACCGCTGCGTTAAGCATGAAGCCAATCATAATCAAGTAATCAGCTAAAGTCGCATGGTCTACGGAAATCAATTCAAAAGTCAGATCTCCAATATTCTGATAACGGAGGAATATTCCACCGAGGAGTACCAATCCACCAAAAGTGTGAACCAATAAGTAACGGTAGCCCGCTTCAATGGAGCGTTTACGCTTGCGATACCAAATCAAGAAGACTGACGCGAAAGCCATCAATTCCCAGAAAATAAATACGGTCAAATAATCGCCAGCAAGCGTCGTACCGAGAGAACCCGCAACATATAGCCAAGCAGCAACATGTTGTCCGCTCTCTTTTACATGAAGACCGAAGATACTACCAATCAGTGCCATCAAAGTGAAAACGTGCAAGAAAACCATTGTTAGCTTGTCGACCCGACCAAACTGCAACTCAAAGCCAAGCCATTCAACCTTGCCGAAACTTTCTGGCAAGTATTGAATCTGGATAAAGGCCACAAGAGGAACCAAGACCAACCAGACTTTCTGGACTTTACACTTTTTAGCCAAAGGCAGGAGCAGCGCACCTATAATAAACATAGTGGCTGGGTGCATGAATATACTACTTGTCATAATGATCCTTGTCCCTCTCCAGCCATACGTGTGACAGCCCTTTGCAGAATACAATCATACCGAGACATCCAAGCAGGCCAAAAACAGCCCAATAACCAACCAAATGGTCACCCCAGAAGTGGGCATGATGTCGATCAGCATAAAAATCAAAGATAATGGCAAAGGCCAGATACGCCAGAAATGACCATTTCAACAGGGCGGGTCTTTCCCGCAGATACGTTAAAAAGTTTACAATCATGACTTCACCATAAGGTTAATGAGGTCCAAAAACAGAGTTGGATAAACACCCACCAAGACGGATAGGATTCCAGTTATGACTAGAGGAACAACCATAAACATGATCAAAGGTTTTCCTTCAAGGCTACTGGTGAGTCCTTCATCAGCAGGGAGCGGCTTACCAAAGAAAGCCTTCAGAACGACAGGAACAAAATAACCAGCATTGAGCAAACTACTTGCAAGTAGAACCGTCAGCAGAATCCAGTTATGTAAATCTATTGTTCCTAAAGCTAGGTACCATTTCGTTACAAAGCCACCAACGGGAGGAACACCGATCATTCCCAATGAGGCAAGGCCAAAAGCAACCATTGTCCAAGGCATACGCTTACCAAGACCACCCATCTCAGAGATATCTTTCTTACCGCTGGCAACGAAAATACAACCGGCAGCAAAGAACAAGGTAATTTTGGCAAAGGCATGGTTAGCAATATGTATGAGACCACCAGTAATTGAATTGGGGGTCAGCATGGCAACACCAAGAATAATATAGGACAACTGACTAACAGTTGAATAAGCGAGACGCGCCTTAAGGTTGGTTTTAGTCAGCGCGATGACCGAAGCCGTCAAGATCGTAAATGAAACAAAATAAGCTGTCATCAAACCCAGCCCAGTTTCATTCAGAATATCGGTACCAAATATCGACAACATAACGCGGCAAATAGAGAAGACACCGACCTTAACAACAACAACCGCGTGCAAAAGAGCACTAACTGGAGTTGGAGCCACCATCGCATCAGGAAGCCAGTTGTGCAGAGGCATAACACCCGCCTTTGCAAAACCGAAGAAGCAAAGCAAGTAAGCGATGCCAACAACGAAGCGGTCAGCATCAGGAGGAAAGATCCCCTGAGCAATGTTAGCTGAGTTAAAATCGAGAGTCCCGCAAAGAACATAGATAATGATCATTGCTGGCAACAAGAACGCCTTAGAAGTAAACATCAGATAAACAATGTATTTTTTGGCGCCCCAATAACCTTCCTTATCCTGATGGTGCATAACAAGTGGATAGGTAAAGATTGAAACAATCTCGTAAAACAAGTAAAGGGTAAACAAGTTACCGCCAAAGGCAGCACCCATCGCAGCACCAACCGAGACAGCATAACAAACATAAAAACGGGTCTGCGCATGCTCATCGAGACCGCGCATATAGCCGACACAGTAAAGACTAGCTAAAATCCACAGAAATGATGCCACAAGAGCAAAGATCACTCCAAGCGGATCCAGATTCAGCTTAACCGTAACCCCGGGATAGAGTTCAAATAAGGTGTACTGTAACTGGTCACCAGCCTGAATCACTGGCAGGAAGCTCAACACCGAGATAAAAGTAAGAATTGCACCGATAGTAGAAATACTATCGCGCAGATTCTCTTTTTTCCCTGTGACCATAACGAGTACACCCGTTATCATCGGGATCATCATTGTTATAAGAATTTTACTGGTGATAATTGTGTTCATTGCATGTACTTTCTCAAGTGGTGTGTCTTGCTAGCAGAGCCACATGGCTGCCATTACCAAAGGGCAAAAACGCTGAAGAGCCCAATCACATTTTCATGTCTTGAATTTCCTCAGGATCTTCACTCTGGAACTTACGGTACACTGCGATAATAATACTGACCGCTATGGCTGCCTCAGCAGCAGCAATCCCCATGATAAATAGAGCATATATCTGCCCAACTGCGGGGTTTGGTGCAACAAAGCGATTAAAAGCCATAAAATTCAGTGCCGCTCCATTGAGGATAAATTCACTCGAAATCAGCATCCCAATCAGGGAACGGTGTTGCATCATTCCATAGAGGCCAATAACCAGTAAAACAGCGGCAATAATCAGATAGGAATTTAAGTTAGCGCTGATCATGACGTTTTTTCCTCTCGACCATCGCGTGCCAAAATGATGGCACCAATAATTGCTGTCAGCAATACGACCGAAATCAATTCAAAAGCCAGGCAATACTGATACAACAAATTCTCACCAACGAAGCGAATCGACATATCACCGATCTTATCTGAGGCCGCCGTAAACGTTGTGCGTGAGATGATCGCAACGAACAACCCGATAAAACCAAGAGCACATGTAAATAAAGCCAATGGGAGGTTTTTCCGACTTTGCTTTTTCGCTGCGAGTTGGTCCGGGGTATTTCCAATCATGACCCCAAGAACAATAATGATACACACAGCACCAACGTAAATCAGAATTTGCATCATTGCGAGAAAAGGGCTACCAAGATGAAAATAAAGCCCCGCAACACCTAACAGTGAAACGGCCAAACCCAGAACTGCGTGCATTAACATTTTAGATCGGATTGCCATAAATCCGCCCATAAACGTTAAAGCGACAAATCCAAGAAAGAGAGCTTCGGCGACGTACTCAAAAACGATCATTCCCGTTCCTCCACTCTCTTTAAGAGGTCGTAGTAGAATTCCTCCCGTGTAGTCCCTGCCAACTCATATTCATTTGAATAATCAAGGGTCTTTGTTGGACAGACCTCAACGCAAGCACCACAAAGACTACATTTAGTAAAGTCCAAGGTAAAAACAGTACAAAACTTACCCTTGACCCCTTCTCTCTTTTCGCCATCAACGACGATACAATCAGAAGGGCAATCACGCATACAGCTACCGCAGGTAATACACTTATGAGTCCCTGTATCGTCAAATTTAACCAAATCAATATGGCCACGATAATTAGGAGTAATCTCCAGCTTTTCGCGCGGATACTGACACGTAACAATCGGAGAGAAAAGTGCCTTTAAAGTGACCTTCAGGCCAACAATAAGACTCCATCCTCCCGTGAATAGTACTGAGAAATAGGATTTCATATCAGCTTCACCAACACGACAGTAAGTAGAAGATTAACCAGTGAGAACGGAATCAGGTACTTCCAACAAAAATTCATCAACTGGTCAAAACGGGTTCTAGGATAGGTCCAGCGAATCCAGACCAGGAAGAACATCAATGCGTAAACCTTCAGCAGGAACCAGACAATTCCAGTGTACTCAAAATAAGGCAATGGAATCCCTGAGCTACCACCAAGAAAGAATACCGTTGCCACGCTACAGACAATGAACATGTTGGCATATTCACCCAACACGAACAGACTGAAACTCATACCGCTGTACTCAGTATGAAAACCGGCAGTCAGCTCACTCTCAGCTTCAGGAAGGTCAAATGGTGCCCGATTCGTCTCAGCAACCATTGCGACTATATAGATGAGAAAAGCCAGAGGCTGAATAACAACAAACCAGACGGGACTTTGTGCAGCAGCAATCTCTTTTAAACTAAAGGTATTTGTCATAAAGACAATCGCCAACAGCGAGATCAGCATCGGGATTTCATAGGCAACATTTTGAGCAACTGAGCGGATGGCACCAAACAATGAATACTTATTGTTGGAACTCCAACCACCAATCAGAATCGCAAGAACGTTTATTGAAGCGAAAGCAAGAATCAGCAGCAGTCCGACATCCAGATCAAAACCTTGAATTTTATCACTGAAAGGGATAACCAGCATCGGGACAAAAACCGGAGCAAAAGCCAGCAGAGGAGCTAGCATAAACAGTGGCTTATCGGCGTTCTTGGGGATCACCAGCTGCTTGCCCATTAATTTCAATCCATCGATCACCAATTGCAAGATGCCATGGAAACCAACTTCCATAGGGCCGGGTCGATACATGATATGTCCCGCAAGCTTCCGCTCTGCGTAACCCATCACCAATGCATTGCCAAAAACAATCACGGCTCCACATACGGCACAAACAACCATCCGAATCAGTTCCGGAAGTAAACTGTAAAAGAGTTCCATATACCCTACCTGTCAATCTCGGGGATAACCAGATCAAGTGCCCCCATGGCCGATACGACATCCGAAAGCAGCATCCCCTGACACATTTCTGGGATAACACTCAGGTTTGAATATGATGGCGTTCTCACCTTGAGACGATACGGGACATCGGACCCGTCAGAAACAAGATAATACGAAAGCTCACCACGTGGTGCCTCAACTGAACTATTATAATCACCTGCAGGAATCTTGAGCTTCTTCGGAACCTTCGCAGCCATCACTGGCCCTTCCGGCAATCCATCTAACGCCTGCTCAATAATCCTTAAGCTCTGCTCCATCTCCTGGAAGCGGACCAAAAAGGATGCCATACAGTCACCCTTGGTGGCTGTTGGAATCTCAAAATCGAACTTTGGATAAATTGAATACGGCTCAGCGCGGCGCAAATCATAACCAACGCCTGTTCCACGAAGGAGTGGCCCAGTAATTCCGTAACGTGCACATGTGTGGGGATTCAAATCACCCACATCATTCAAGCGATTCTGAAGAATCACGTTCCCGTTAACCAAATCTTCGTACATCGGGAAACGACTGCGCAGACGTGAAATAAATGCGCGGGTACTGGTTACAAATTTATCGTCGATATCCTTACAGACACCACCAACCCGGAAATAACAATAGGTCAAACGGGATCCAGTCACATCTTCCAAGATATCAAGAATATGCTCGCGATCATCAAATGCATACATGATCGGTGTAAAAGCACCAAGGTCGAGAAGATAAGCACCGTACCAGAGCAAATGGCTCTGAATCCGATTCAACTCAGAGGTGATAACACGGATATATTCAGCTCGTTCAGGAACCTCAACTCCAGTCGCTTTTTCTAACAACTGGGCATAACCATGGTTGTAGATCAAAGCACCAAGGTAATCCATCCGAGCCGTATTAGGCATAAATGACTTAACCGGTTTGTACTCGGCAATTTTTTCGTGACAGCGGTGACCATATCCAAGAACCGGGAGAAGGTTCATCGCGTACTCACCTTCAAGCTCCAACAGAACCCTTAAAACCCCGTGAGTACTTGGGTGCTGTGGACCCATGTTCAGGACATAGCGATGATGCCTATCGTCTTCAAGTATTTCAATATCCATGCTCATCAGCTCTGCTCCTGACTCTTAACGGCTTCAGGTTTAGCTTTGGGCTCTACCTCAGGTTTAACCTTTGGCTTTGGCTCGGGTGCAGGCTCTGGCGGTTTCCGCCTTACAGCATCAACATCCTTAAGCCCTGCTTCTTTTTTCAACAATGGCTTCAGATCAACATCCTCTTCCGGAAGAATAATCGGATGAAGATAAGGATGATCAGAAAATACGACACCGTGAAAATCACGCGCTTCACGCTCGTGCCAATTTGCACCCTGATAAATATCAGAAATCGTAGGGATCTCGCACTTATCATCGACAAAAGCCCGCGCCAACACACGACAGCGAGTCTCAAAATGGGCGAACTGATAAACCACCTCAATTGCCGGAGTGACATGAACCGCCATCAAATCGACTAGGTAAAAACCTTCTTCCAGCATCAATGCAGCAAAGTCACGAAGTTTGTCGCTTTCGAGGCAAACATTGAAATCATGACCACTAACTGCGTAATCGATATCTTCAACATTTGTCGACAGAGCTTGCCACTGTTTTTTGACTTTATTAATATCCATGACTCTAAGCTCCCTCCGGCATTTTGTTCTGCGGGAACGGGAAGCGCTTACCAGTGATCTTCTCCTGCAGTTGCAAAATGCCCTCAATCAAAGCTTCAGGGCGAGGTGGGCAACCGGGAACATAAACATCAACAGGAATCAACTGATCAACACCAAGAACAACATCGTAATTGGCCTCAACCGCAAAAGGACCACCGGCTATAGCACAATTGCCCATCGCAATAACATAACGCGGAGCAGGCATTTGCTCATAGAGTGTCACCAATGCTGGAGCCATCTTGCGATTAACGGTACCGGCAACAATCATCAAGTCAGATTGTCGTGGGGAAGGACGGAAAACCTCAGCACCATAACGAGCCATATCAAAACGTGCCATACCACAGCACATCATTTCAATAGCGCAACAAGACAGACCAAACGTCAACGGCCAAAGTGAGTTCGCCCGACACAGATCAAAGATCGCGTCAGACAACTTCATCTTTAGCAGAGGAGGTCCATCCGAAGTTTTGGTTCGCTGCAGGTCAGCACCATCATAGCGCTCTGCACACTCCTTAGAATAGGAGTGAATGTTTAGCAGGCTTTTCTTCTGTTCGGCCACGTAAATACTCCCTTAACCCAGGCATAAACAACTGCCAGAGATAAAATGCCAACAAAAATCACAAGTTCAGAAATCCCCCGTACCGCCGACACCGTATCAAAAGCAGTAGCAACAGGAAACAGATACAGAACATCAACATCAAACGCTAAAAAGATAAGCGCATACAGATAGTATGAAATATCAAAGCGGATATTCCATGCCGTACCGTAGGGATCCATACCACACTCATACGTATCGCGGGTCCTGAGGTAGAGGTGGCGAGGCGCAAAAAACACAGAAAGTAGTAAAGGAGCCAGACCACAAATAATACCCATGATCAAGAGCACAAATACATACATGTAATCGACAAGATACTGTTCGACCATAACGATCATATCTCCGTAAAAGGATACTCGAGCGAAGGCACCACAAAATGTTCTCCATCGCTCAATTTCAATGTATATTTACACATCTTTTAGAGGTGTAAACAAACCACGTATCTTCTAGCGGAACGACTCATTCTTGTCAAGATTTTTATTAATACGATTCTGGCACTAAAACCCTCCCAAAGAGCCAACCTACTGTTTTTACAGAGTTCTCAAGATGAGATCGAGTTTTTTTCTCATATTAACGTGGATACTGTATACAATTTTCTTCCCAAACCATTGTCACTAAAAAACCCGGATTAGTCATCTTTACAATCAATTCATATCCGCAGATAAAATAGGTGCGAAATGTTAATATTAAATAATATCCAAGTGGCTGATAAATAGAATGTGAAGGATGACAATCTGGACAACGTAGATCGGTTGTAGTGGTGGGCGCGATACTGGAGGTTCTTTATTCTACGAACGGTTTCAATCCACACCCCGCGAAGAGGCGACGACAGTGCAGATGAATGATAAGAGGATCGGACATTGTTTCAATCCCCGCCGGTGCGGGGAACATCCGACCTTGGCAGTCTCAAGACGATCAATCACCTGGTTCATCCCCGCCGGTGCGGGGAACATGGTTCTGTTTGTTTCGGCACCGTAGTGATCGGCGGTTCATCCCCGCCGGTGCGGGGAACATTGCTGATCATCCAACTCATACACGAAGCACTCCGGTTCATCCCCGCCGGTGCGGGGAACATTAAACACTCGTCGTAGACATCAATCGGGCACTCGGTTCATCCCCGCCGGTGCGGGGAACATCACCGAAACGGATGACGACGAATCCGCAGAACCGGTTCATCCCCGCCGGTGCGGGGAACATCAGTCCCGCTGATTCAATTCAAGATGGGCCCCCGGTTCATCCCCGCCGGTGCGGGGAACATGATTGAAGCTATTAAGTTGATTAGTCTTGAATACGGTTCATCCCCGCCGGTGCGGGGAACATAAAACCGGCATAACATCAGCCCAAGCTGCCGCCAGGTTCATCCCCGCCGGTGCGGGGAACATAACGTCTGCCGGTTCAAGTTCTTGCAATAAAGCGGTTCATCCCCGCAGGTGCGGGGAACATGTCACCGCCGTATCGAGCAGA
>JADGDX010000060.1 GCA_016744675.1 Desulfuromusa sp.
CGGCGGCCACTGCTCCGCCGATCAGAAGTATGATGGGGAAAACAATGACCACTGAGGCCGCGGGCAGCAGCGGATCGCCGAAATTGGGTCCGAAACAGAATACTGACAGGATAGACGAAATATAGGCACCGATGCACATGAAAGCCGCATGTCCACAGGTAAATTCACCCATGTTCCCGTTGACCAGATTGAGACTGGTCGACATCATGATATTGATGCCGATGGTCATGACGACAATCTGGATATAGCCATCGATTACACGAAAATGTGCAGCAAATAGTAGTCCAATGGCAAAGATGACCAGCAGAATGTTGAGAGTGTATTTTTTCATATTATTATCTCCCAACCTATATCTTAGTCGACTGAGGTATGCCAAACAGCCCAGATGGCTTCACCCACAGAATTAGTAGCAAAATGGTGAAGGCGAAGAGATCTCTGTAGGACGAGGGAAAGACCATAACCACGCCGACCTCAATGAAACCGAGCAGAAAGCCGCCAACAAACGCCCCTTTGATGTCACCGATGCCACCAACAACTGCGGCGATAAAAGCCTTCCAGCCGATTAGCATTCCCATGAACGGCTCCAGTACTGGGTAGCTCATGGCGAATAACATCCCGGCGAGACCGGCAAAGCCTGAGCCGAGAACAAAGGTGACAACGATAATTCTGTCGATGGGGATACCCATCAGCGGGATTGCGAATTTATCATAAGAGATAGCTCGCATTGCCATTCCGACTCGCGTACGGGTCACGACCCACTGTAGAAACAGGAAGACCACAATAGCAGCGACGATGACCATAACCTTAAGGTTGGTCAGGGTCACTCCACCGAAACGCCAAATTTGTTTTTCTAGCAATTCTGGGAACTTCAAGCGGCTGGCGCCGAGCAAAGCCAGATTCGAGTATTCGAGGACCAGACCGGCCATCAGCGCAGTAATGACGACGTAGAGCCGGTGTGCACCTTTACGCCGTAGGGGGCGGTAAGCTATTCGTTCCAAAGTTACACCGACCATCGAAGTGAGAGCCATCGTTAGAGGCACGGTGATGATGAAGGCCAGCGTTGGTGAGACCCCGGCGATGGGTCCGATAAGGAAAGTCGCCACGAAAAAAGAGATATAGGCTCCGACCATGAAAATATCGCCATGGGCAAAGTTGATGAGGCGAAGAACGCCATAAACTAGGGTGTACCCTAGGGCAATGAGAGCATAAAAACTTCCCCATTGCATGGCGTTCAGAACATTCTGAATAATGAAATCCACAGAAATCTTTCCTTAACAGTGTTGGTGTTTCTGGGTCGCTTTTGCGACTTATTGTAGACAAAGCAAAGCGGGGATCCAAAGACCCCCGCTTTTTTCGAAGCTATGCACCTAGAGTGTTATGGACAAACAGACTCTTCGAAGACAAATGTTCCTTCATCAGAGATTTTAACCACAACTGCACATTTGATTGGGTCACCCTGCTCATTAAACTTGGACGAGCCGGTGACGCCGTCAAAAGATTTGATGGCAGCTAAACCGTCACGGATGGCTTTGCGCATTTTGCGTGGGCTGGAGTCGACCTTGCCGGCGTTCTTGATCCCTTCTACCATCAGACCAATAGAGTCCCAGGTCAGGGCAGCGTAGTCAGCTGGTTCTGCACCGTATTTATCCATGTATCGGTCGATGAAAACCTTGGTAGCACCTTTTGCGCCGGCTGCAGCGTAATGGGTCGAGAAATATTGGCCGTTGCACTGCTCACCACAGAGTTTGACCAAATCTGGGGTACCCCAAGCATCGGAACCCATGAATTGACCCTTGTAACCAAGGTCACGCGCTTGTGGAATGATCAGGGCGACTTGGTTGTAGTTTTCCGGCACAAAGATGAAGTCAGGATTGGCAGCAATAATGGTCGTCAGTTGGGCAGAGTAATCCTGGTCTTTGGTACCATTCGATTCGTAGGCTACAACTGGTCCGAGTCCTTTGGATTCCCATGCAGATTTAAATACCTCTGCCAAACCAACAGAATAGTCGTTCTCAACGTCGAAAAGAACAGCTGCAGTCTTCGCACCAAACTTTTTGGCCGCGAAGTCAGCAACGACTGGTCCTTGGAAGGGGTCGAGAAAGGCAGCACGGAAAACCCAGGGACGATCCAGTGTGGTATTAGGATTGGTCGACCAAGGGCTGATCATTGGTACACGGTTTTCGTTAGCGGTACCACCACCAGGAACAGCTTGCTTGGAGGAGTTTGGACCGATAATCGCCACGACTTCTTCCTGCTCAATCAGTTTGAGAGCAGCGTTAACTGCCGAGTCAGCCTTTGATTCGTTGTCCATGTAAATAAATTCGAGCATGTACTTCTTACCACCGACCATAAGGCCACCAGCCCCATTGATGTCAGCAAGGTACATCTCAGCAGCATTTTTAGACCCTTCGCCGACTTCAGGGATGTCCCCAGTCATGGGAATGTTGAATCCGATTTTGATCGTTTGAGCTGCGGTAGCTGGTATCGCCAGTGCGATTGCAACGGCAGCGATGAACAGAATTGTCAGAACTCTTTTCATGATTCCTCCTCGTTGGGTGATAGGTATAATAATGTTCTATTGTATGGTGAAAAACAACTTAGCAAGTGTCAATTGTCGTTAGCTATGCTTTTTAGCAAGGCATGGTTTTTCTTTTCTGAAGACGGGAGCCGTCATCAGAGTCTTAATTAGATTCAGCATTATTTTTCATAATGAGAAAAAAAACAACCTCTTTATCGTTATCATTCTCTTAGCTAGAGGGGGCTTTAGGTAGATTTTATGTTTTTTGCGTTGTGTATTGACCCAATTTTAAAAATTCTTATGCCATTTTATGTATAATGATTGACGCTTAAATTGACTTTATTGCTCGATAATATTATTGTGCATATGCACAATAATGGCTCGCGCCAATTCTATAAGGAATAGGATTATGTCTGTAGATGTATTTCATGCTGAAACAGAACGCAGTATCGTTGATTTTATCCAAGTTTTGGGTAAAACAATGGCGATGCGCGGTTTTATGATTCACAATGATGACAAGATGGAAATGGTTCATCATTTTGGATATCATGGTGTTGAATTGACTGAAGGGTTTGATCTCCGCATGGTGCAGGTGTGTTCACCAAAGCAATCGGCTCAATCCCTGATGGAAAATTTGGAGCGAGCCGTTCTCTTACCTAAATTCATTGTTGTTTTTAGTCACAATAATAAAACTCAAGTTCGCATGTTGCGGATTCATCACGAATCAGTGGCCAATCTGGTTGATGATGCCTTTTTTCCCGAACTGCATGAAGGGGTTTGTGACAGTTTAGTTGCTGCAATAGAAGAAGCCCTTTAGTGTTTTATTATCAATAACCTGCCTTGACAATTGAAATCATAGTTACTGAAAGAATTCTTATGTCACCCAGACCTAGAAAACCGAGAAAATGTTGTCCGACTCGTCAACCAACGGATCGTATGTTCAAACCTGCGGGGACTCCGTTGTCAAAACTTCAGCGGGTGGAATTAGCGGCCGATGAGTTAGAGGCAGTCACTTTATGTGATAGGGATGCCATGACCCAAGCCGAAGCAGGCGAACAAATGGGGATCTCGCGTGGAACAATTCAGCGCTTGGTCACCAGTGGGCGGAAAAAAATTGTTGATGCTGTTTTGTCGGGCCATGTCTTGGTGATTAAACCGCATGAGTGAAAAAAACAGTGGCTGGTGCTCGAAGCTTTGAACTTATGATCTCTTAACGCCGCTTACAAATAAGAAAATTACTCCCCTGCTCTTTTTTAGCCATTTTTTTCATTTCGGTACAGATATCAATGAGCTCAAGGGCCGTTGTTGTTTCACGTTGTGACAGGTCAACGCCACCCATACTCAGGCCGACCAGTGGATGATGTTTCTCTTCTCCTTCTCGATTCGTTGCGACAATGTGACCCCTCTCAATATCTTCTGCTCCATAAAACTCGCCAATCCCCTGATTAATTCTGCGGATAATCTCTTCTGCAACCGTATTGTATTTGACAGTTGGGACAATAATAACAAAATCATCGCCACCGATATGCCCAACAAAAGCATCTGAACAGCCAGTAGTATATAGGGAGGCTCGGATGACGTTAGCTGTAAAGATAATCACGTCGTCACCGCGTGCAAAGCCATAGGTGTCATTGTATATTTTGAAAGAGTCCAAATCGGCATAAATGACGCAGACCTCTTCTTTTTCCGCAATAACTCTTTGGATTTCATTGAGAATACTATTATTTCCCGGCAATCCAGTATTCGGGTTCGCATCGAGAGCGAGTTGATTGCGTCTCTTAAGTTCGGAAATGGCATGGCTGAGTTGGAGTTGATTTTTAATGCGGGCGGTGACTATTGGGGCATTGAAAGGCTTGACGATGTAGTCGACAGCGCCCACGTTAAACCCTTTTTCTTCTTCGGCAACAGAATTGTGGGAGGTGATGAAGATAACAGGAATATCGTGGGTCTGTGGGGCGTCTTTAAGTTGACGACAGATTTCAAATCCATCGATATCAGGAAACTTTGTATCGAGAAGAATTAAGTCGATTACGTATTTTTTCAGTTGTTTGAAAACCTCGGCGCCACTTTTGGCGACGACGACATGGTAGCCATCTTTTAGAGTTCCTACCAGTGTTGCCTGATCAAGTATTTTTGTATCCGCGACCAAGATACGTTTTTTTTCTGTCGATAGCATGGACTCTCCCCTTACTGGAAAAGGGCTGTGAGTGAATTGTCAGTCTTTTCTTCTTATCGACAATGGCAGAAGAAACCTTAAATATCAATGATATCCTTTCTTCTGATCGCAATAGAAAAGTTTTATGGATAGGGGGAAAGGATTCCCTTTGTGATTGGTCAGCGTGGAAACTGGCCAAAAGTTTGTTACAATTATAATTAGTCTTCTCATCGCTGAACTTTTTAGGGGAGGTCATTATGCGAACTGTTCGGGCAGGACATATCTTTAGACAAACACATATTATTTCTTTCATTCTTTTTATAAGTGTCGCTATCCTTCCTTTACCCGCTCAGGCGTTCGATATCCTTTTGGGGACAGGTGAGCCCGGATCATTTTCTTACTTTACCGGGCGAATCCTTTGTCGCATGCTCAATAGTGACGCCGAAGGGATTAGCTGTCGTCAAGTTCCCGCTTCTGATGATGTTCACAATTTGACCAATCTGCAGGGAGGATCCCTTGATATCAGTTTGGTCGATTCACAAGTATTGCTGAGCGCTGTTAACAAAACCGGCAAATTTAAATTTTTTGATCTTAATTATGCTGATTTACGTGTTCTTGCCCCGATGTATGAAACCCCAGTGACATTGGTTGTTCGTAACGATGCTGGGATCTCTTCATTGTCAGATTTAAAGGGGAAACGGATTAATGCAGGTTACCCGCAATCTCCGCAGCATCTGGCCATAGAAACAATTTTGAAAGCTAAAGAATGGAAGAGAGACGACTTTAGCCTTGTGGGGGCATTGCCGCCGCTAAAGGGACAGGACACCAAAGCTTTTTGTTACGGCACCGTACAAGCCATGGTGTATATCGGTCTTCATCCCGATTTTTCTTTACGGCGGGTTCTTAAAACCTGCAATGGCTCATTGATGAATATGGATGATCACGATATTGATGGGTTGGTCAAAGGAGATGCCGCGTTGTGGAAAATCAACCTTGCTGCAGGGACGTATCCTTCTCACCCCGAAGAAATAGCGACTTTTGGAACGCGTGTCATGTTGGTTGCTTCAGGTGATCTGGATCAAGACATCGTTTATACGATAATAAAAGCTCTCGACAAGAATCGGAACCGTTTGATTTCATCCCACTCTGCCTTGTCATTATTTTCTGACGATGTGGCGCAGAAAAGTATTCAGGGGATTCCTCTTCATGTCGGGGCTGCACAATATTATGAAGAACAATAAAAGGTAATTGCTCTGTCAGAATTTTTGTCTATAAATTAAAGAATCTGACTTAAAAATAATTGAGTGCGTTCGTGCTGAGGATTGTCAAAGAAAACGTCTGGACTGTTTTGTTCAACGATCTCTCCTTCGTCCATAAACATCACTCGATCAGCTACGCTTTTAGCAAAGCCCATTTCATGAGTAACAACCAGCATCGTCATTCCCTCTTCTGCTAGTCCAATCATGACATCGAGAACCTCCTTGATCATCTCTGGATCAAGGGCTGATGTGGGTTCGTCAAATAGCATCACCTGAGGGTTCATACAAAGGCTACGCGCGATAGCGACACGCTGCTGTTGTCCGCCAGAGAGTTGCCCCGGAAATTTCTTAGCTTGCTCGGCTATCTGAACCTTTTCCAGATACATCATGGCCATCTCTTCAGCTTCCTTCTTAGGCGTTTTGCGAACCCAGATTGGACCCAGGGTGAGATTTTCAATGATAGTGAGGTGTGGGAAAAGGTTGAAATGCTGAAAAACCATCCCGACTTCAGCGCGAACTTTTTCTATGTTTTTAAGGTCATTGGAGAGTTCTGTCCCGTTGACGATAATTTGCCCACGCTGATGTTCTTCCAGGCGGTTAATGCAACGAATCAGTGTCGATTTTCCAGATCCCGATGGCCCACAGATAACAATTTTTTCCTGAGGCTGGACTTGGAGGTTGATATTGCTGAGAACGTGGAAATCTCCATACCATTTGTGCATTTCATGGATTTCGATAATCGGTTTAGCTGTTTTATCTGAGTCAATATGATTTTGTGGATCGTTCATAATCATCTCACTTACTAACTATGGTTATAGATCAATGTCCAGTATGGAGTTCTTTTTCCAACCTGCGGCTGTAACTTGACATGGCAAAGCAGAAGATAAAATAGAGCAGCGCCAGAAAAATATACGATTCGGATGAATACCCAGCCCAATTAGGATTGGAGAGGGTGACCATGGTTGTTTTCAAGACATCATAAAGAGCGATGATAACAACCAGTGAGGTATCTTTAAAGACCGAGAGAAGAATTCCCACCGAAGGTGGAATGACTATCTTCAATGCCTGCGGCAATATAATCAGTCGCATCGTGTGCTTGTAGGGAAGGCCAAGAGAGTCGGCCGCTTCATATTGGCCCCGTGGCATCGCTTGTAACCCTCCGCGGACAACTTCAGCGATATAGGCCGCAGTGAATAGAATAATAGCGATCAATGCACGAAGAACTTTATCTATCGTGACCCCCTCAGGAAGAAACAGGGGGAACATAATGGAGGACATGAACAGTAAGCTGATCAAAGGGACGCCCCGGATCATCTCAATATAGACGACACATAGCGTTTTGATAGCTGGCATTTGTGAGCGCCGGCCAAGAGCCAGGAGAATCCCCATCGGGTAGGCAACGATCATCCCGAAGAAGGAGAGGATAAAAGTCAGGGGGAGACCGCTCCATTGAGATGTCTCAACGACAGGCATTCCCAGAATACCACCGTGCATCAAAGATCCCATGATGAGGATATTGATCAGCCAGAGCCACGCCAGAGATTTTTTCCAACGTGACCTCTCTTTGGAGTAAATCACTAGACCAAGGAGTAAAGCCATTGCGAGCAGTGGACGCCATTCCTGACCTTCGGGGAAAAAACCTAAAATTATGAATCTGATGTTGTTGGGAATGACCGACCAGCAGGCACCATCTATGTCGCGACAGGCCTCTGCAGAACTGTTCCAAAGGCTATCGATGAAGGCCCATCGGAAAAGCGGAGGAACCAACCAAGCTAAGAAAAGTAGTATGACAACAGTGAGGATTGAATTGTACCAGCTGCTAAACAAATTGGTTCGTAACCAGCCGATAAGCCCAACATTACTGGTAGGTGGTTTTAATTGTTCTCTTTTGGCTGTGGTTGCCTCAGTCATGATCTATCTCTCTACCAGGGCCATATGTTTGTTGTACCAGTTCATGAACAAGGAGGTTGATAGACTGAAGAAAAGATAAACAACCATGATCATGGCAACACCTTCAATTGCTTGTCCGGTCTGATTGATGGTGGTGTTGGCTACAGCGACAAAATCGGCATAACCGATGGCAACGGCCAAAGAGCTGTTTTTTGTCAGGTTTAGCATTTGGCTGGTCAGGGGAGGAATAATCACTCGCAATGCTTGAGGCATAATAACGAGATGTAAAACCTGTCCCGGTCGTAGTGCGATCGCTTTAGCCGCCTCAATTTGACCACGATTGATAGATTGAATTCCAGCACGAACAATTTCCGCGACAAATGCTGACGTGTAGAGAACAAGCCCCAACAGCAACGCACTGAATTCTGGGCTGATCGTCAATCCTCCCTGGAAATTAAAACCACGTAACACTGGGATGTCCATTGCCGTAGGAGCACCATAGAGAACCCAGATGAGTAATGGTAACAGTAGTGCCAATGCTGCTGTAATGCGCCCTGCAGGGAGAATTTGTCCGGTTAATTCTTGTCGCTTATACCCCCAGCGGTTAAGAAACCATCCTCCGATTAGGATCATCAGGAAGACCCCACCCATCACAGCATGAGCACTATGAGGTTGTGGAATAGGAAACATAAAACCGCGATTACAGAGAAAGACCCCTTTGATAGGGTTCAGTGCCTGACGTGGCGCAGGGAATGATTCGTAGAAAATGGCATACCAGAAAAACAGTTGCAGGAGAACGGGAATATTCTGCATGACTTCAATAAAAGACGCTGCCATTTTCGAGACAAGCCAGTTGCTTGAGAGTCTGGCAATTCCAATGAAGCTACCGATGATTGTTGTCAGAATAATGCCGATGAATGCGACTTTCAGAGTATTGAGAGCGCCAACCAGCAAAGCTCTAGAATAACTATCTGTTGCAGAATAGCGAATCAGTGATTCACCAATTTCGAAAGAGGCTTCTTTTCCCCAGAAACCAAACCCCGTTGCGATCGATTGACGAGCCAGGTTGGCCTGAGTGTTTGAATATAAGTAGTAACTGACAGTACCAACTACAAAAAGGGCAACAATTTGAAATAGGATTGCTCTTTTTTCTGCATCGCGCCAAAAAGGGACAGCCACGTCATTTGAAGGGCCTGATGTCTGGTTGTGTTTCGGTCTCAAAGCGCTATTCCAGAGAAAAAGAAAAATAAAGTGCCGCCGGAAAAATACTGTCCCGGCGGCGCAGAGTGTAGATAATAATTATCTTACTTGAATGGAGGAGAGTACATCAAGCCGCCATTTGTCCAGAGAGCATTGAGACCGCGCTTAATTCCCAAAGTAGTATTGATGCCAACATTGCGCTCAAAGACTTCACCATAGTTTCCGACTTGCTTGATGATATTGTAAGCCCATTTTTCATCCAGCCCGAGTGATTTTCCGTTTCCGGGAGAGACGCCAAGGAACCTTTGGATAACCGGACTTTTGCTCTTGAGCATTTCATCAACATTTTTAGACGTAATGCCAAGCTCTTCAGCATTAATCATGGCCAGAACTGAGAAGTCGACGATATCTCTAAACTGATCATCACCATGGCGTACAGCTGGAGCTAAAGGCTCTTTGGAGATAATCTCTGGAAGGATTGCATAGCCTTTAGGGTCGGCTGCAATGGCGCGGATTCCTGCCAGCTGAGACGCGTCAGATGTTAATACATCGCAACGTCCGGCAAAAAAGGTTTTGGACAGTTCTGCTGTCGATTCAATAACAACAGGTTTCCATGACATTTTATTGTTCCATCACGCTGGTGAAAACCATGGACTTTAGTCCAAGACTTTCAGTTGCTACTCATGTTTGACTGTTA
>JADGDX010000061.1 GCA_016744675.1 Desulfuromusa sp.
GGCTTTACGTTTTGTGACACCGGGATTGCAACCGAAGGCTTGGTAGTAAGCTCGTGAGAAGGCAGACAAGCTATTGTAGCCAACGGAGAGAGCCGCCAAGGTGACATCATAACCTTCTGTATCCAGCAGATGACGGGCGTACTCCAGCCGTACTTGGCGTAAATAGCCGAAGACAGTCGTAGCAAACAGACGGCGGAAGCCACGGTTTAATTTGACATGCGACAGTCCAACGGTACGGGATAGTTGCGTTAAGGTAGGTGGTTCTTCAAGGGAATTACGCAACAATTCAGCAGCGGCATGGATTTTTTCCACATCACCTGAACGTGGCTCTTTCTCTTTTTTAGTAACGACCTGATGCAGACCAAGAGCGATCACATCAAGGGCTTTGCTTTCAAAGAAAAGCTTACGCGTTACCCCTGTGTAACGGCAGGACACAAGCTGCTCAAATAACTGCGACATAACGGGCGGGGTGTGCCCCTGTAAAGAACAAAAGTGTTGTGGACCACCCTCGGTAAAAGAACGCAGAGGGACAGGAATATCATCCAGACCACCACCCAGCAAGTCATACAAAACCTGAGGTTCGATCTGCACCCCGAGCAAACGCCGATAACTGCCCTTTTTATCGGTCACAGTACCAATCCGATTAGGAAAGGTAAAAATTTGACTTTGACCACCCTTGGTGATAATCCGCCGGTCAACCCCTGCCAATGTTCCCTCAATCTCACCGGAAAGACAAAATCCAATACCGATAGCTGAGGAGTCATCAGCACATGTCATCACAACATCTTCCGGAACAGGATAATGGGAAAAGCAAAGGTCAAAGCCTTCTCGTAAAGGAATATTTTTGATCCCATTTTGCCTCTTCTGCTCCAGCATAAGATATTGCTCCTGTATAAAATTTTCTTTCAGGATAATGGTATTTTCAATTATTATCTGTGATGGATATCACACTTGAAATAACAGGGAGGGAGATGTCACGATATCGTGAAGAATGATTATTCGCTTTGCTAATAGCAGAGATTTCTGTTCTCTAGCAGAACCGAGCGGACAATCAGATAAATGTAAATGCCGCTCAAAAAATTAACTTTTTCGAGCCTTAAAGTAGACCAGACCACCATTAATCGCATATTGCTCAAATGACAGTTGGTGCTGTAAACAAACGTTTTCAAGATCGGCAATGTAGAAAGAATGGAGTCCACGCTTGGCTGCCATTTTAAGCCAGATAGCATCAAATGCACATCTGCCACCTTTAAGAACGTATGTCGTTTCATTCAGGCTTGTTCACAGATTTATGACTTATCGGCATGCGACTGAGCGGTGAAATTGTCATTTGAACGGCTCAGGCTTTTCAGTCATGAACCCAAAGAAAAGCTACATAACGCAAACCATAGCAAACATTAGAGTAAAGATCTGGACATATGTCTTAACGTAAGCTATAGTTTACCCTAAAGACCTTAGCGCCAACTATAGTCAACATTAAGGCACAGAACATGAGCCCAACAATAAATTTGCCCATACCAGCAAAAAAAGCCTTAAGAAAATTAGGCAGAAATATCGGCGACGCCCGCAAAAGACGGCGTATCACTATGAAACTATTAGCCGAGCGTGCCGCTATATCAAGGGTTACTCTTGGCAAAATAGAAAAAGGGGAAGCAACTGTTTCTATGGGAGCCTATGCTGCCGTCCTTTTCACACTCGGCATGGTCGATCAGCTTCAAAACCTTGCTGATGCCAACGTCGATATCGTTGGGCGCGAACTGGAAGAAGAAAACCTCCCTAAACGTGTAAGAACGCCCCAAAGCAACAAAGGCCGTGTGTCATGAGCAGCAAAGAAATATATGTTTCTATTCAACTTGGAGCGGACACCATCGATGTCGGAAAGCTCTGGTGTCATCAACGCGGCAAACGTGAAAGTGCATCCTTTGAATATGACCAGAACTGGCTGAAACATCCCGAACACTTTGCCATTGACCCTGCATTGCAATTAACAAAGGGCGCATTCCACACTCAGGCAGACCAGTTGCTTTTTGGCGCTATTGGCGATTCAGCACCTGATCGCTGGGGCAGAGTGCTCATGCGCCGAGCAGAAAGCGCACGCACAAAAGCGATCAATGATGCGCCACGAACTCTTCTTGAGGCCGATTATCTTCTTGGCGTTAACGATGAAGCACGGCAAGGCGCACTGAGATTTTCCCTTAAGCCAGATGGCCCCTACCTTGCACCAAAGGGCAAAACCAGCATCCCGCCGCTCATTGATTTACCGAAGTTATTGTCAGCGACAGAACGCTATTTGGATGATGATGAAACCGCTGAAGACTTGAAAATTCTTTTGGAACCCGGATCATCTTTGGGGGGTGCAAGGCCAAAAGCATCAGTTCGAGACAAAGACGGGCATCTTGCCATAGCAAAATTCCCTAAAAAGGATGATGAGTTTAATATTGTTCTTTGGGAGGCGGTAACCCTGTCACTTGCAGAAATGGCGGGATTAAACGTGGCGCAATGGCGGCTAGAACAGGTTCTGGATAAATCTGTTCTTATCCTGCGCCGCTTTGATCGAGAAGCACAAACCCGCATCCCGTTTTTATCAGCAATGAGTATGCTGGGAGCAAATGATAACGAGCAACATAGCTATCTGGAGATTGCCTATGCTCTGGCTCAACATGGAAGTTCCCCCAATCAGGATATGGAAGAGCTTTGGCGCAGGATTATTTTCACTATTTTGGTTTCAAATACAGATGACCATTTGCGTAATCACGGCTTTGTGTATGAGCCTCATAAAGGCTGGCGTTTATCACCTGCATACGATATCAATCCCACGCCTATTGAAATCAAAGCGCGGATTCTTTCAACTGCCATTGATTCTGACGACTCAACTGCCTCTATTGATACCGCCCTCTCTGTCATTGATGAGTTTCGGATAAAGAAAACCCGCGCCATTGAAATTATTCAGGAAGTTAGCACAGCAGTTCGTCAATGGCATAAAATCACGGCACGATATGCTCTTGGGAAGAGAGAAGTAGAACGGATGTCATCAGCTTTTGAGCACGAAGATGCCAACAAAGCACGGAACATTCGTTAATGGAGCCCTTGAGCTCAAGTCGCCTTCAAAGATAGTGCTACAATGAGTTCCCGCGTACCAATTCGACACGTAAAAAATGATAGATGACGATTCACCCCCAAAGGCAGTAAACCAAGCAAAGAGTTCATACAAAAAATCAAACGGCACAGCCACAATGCTCTATCAACATCATTGGCTGCGCCGTATGGTTCGTATCGGTAAAAATGGTTATTTCAGGGCCTGCTGATAGCTGATCGCCTGCTTGTCAGTGAGCTTTCGCAAACAACGGGAGAGGGTTACTCTGGCTAATCCCAACTCTTCCGCCGTCATTCCCAAGGGCCGAAGATCAAGCACCACAGGAATCAAGACAGGAATCAAGACAGGGACGCTGTTTATTAGTAGACTAAAGATCATATTATTTCTGACAATGACAATCTGATCACAGCGTTAAAGTTGTTTACGTTATCGGCTCTAACATCGAGTGGCACAAAGCTATTCGACGAATGAACACCGTCCTTGAGTCAGTTCCCGAATTGATAACAAGAGATGGAGGGAAAAACAGGCATCAAGACTTGGATTTTACTAGTATTGCAAAGATGAAAATACCACCAAGTGCAGTCGTAATAATCCCAACTGGCAACTCCTGAGGGGATAAAATCACTCGTGCCACCAGATCGCTAGCCAGCAACAGAGCAGCACCGATGAAGATCGACATGCTGATAACACCTTGATGAAGAGGGCCAACCAACCACCGTGCCAGATGGGGAACCATCAAACCAATAAATCCGATCACACCAACGAGGGAGACAAAAATTGCAGTTGCAGCCGCACTGACGAAAAACACAGCCAGCCTGAAATACTTCAACCGCACTCCAAGACTTTGGGCGGTCTCCTCCCCAGCTAAGAGTGCGTCCAGGGAACGATGATATTTAAAACCAAACCATCCGAGAAGCCCCAGCCCGAATATTGCAAGGGGCAGGTTCTCCCACCTGGCCAACCCAAGCCCCCCCAGAGACCAGAATAAGACCGAATGAGCTGCTCGTTGATCCCCGCTAAAAACCAAAAAACTGGTCAATGCGGAAAAGAGAAAAGATACAGCAAGCCCGGCAAGGACAAGACGTTCCGGTCGCGCACCATTCATTTTTCTGATCAACAACATGACAGATATAGCCGCCAGCATCGCTCCAGCAAAAGATGCTGCTGGCAGCGTCCAGATACCGAGGACATCGCCCCAGAAGCTGATAACCATAACCGCCCCGGCAGCGGCGCCTGATGAGAGACCGAACAGGAAAGGATCTGCCAGATCGTTACGGGTGACGGTCTGTAAAAAACATCCCACCATTCCAAGTCCAGCGCCAACACACAACGCCATGATAGCCCGCGGAAGACGCAGATCAAACAAGATCACTTGAAAGACGGCAGCCTGACCTGAGACATTCCCCCAGTTCAGAAGACACTCCCAAATCGCCTCCAATGGGATGTGAACCGATCCGGATGTCACCGCCACCAGCACAAGGGAGACCAGTAAGGTCCCCCATGCGCAGTAGAGAACAAAAAGTTTCACCATTGGTTATCTATTCGGAGGCTTCGTTCATTTTTTTTGCCATTTTGATAATCGCCTTGATATTAGCAGGCCCAGGTGTCAGCTCTTCATAACGAAGAGGGATAAAACGTTGCTCTTTCACCGCCGTTGTGTGACGCATGATGGGATGCTGTTTCAGAAAATCCATCAAACCTTTTGCACCGGTGCCATTCTGATAATCAAGCAGGATAAGAAACTCCGGGTCTCTTGCGCCAATGACTTCCCACGAGCTTCTCCCCCAACTGGTCTCCATATCTTTCATGATATTTTCACCACCAGCAGCTTCAATCATGGCTGTGGTGATGGCATATTTGCCTGCAGTGAATGGTTTTTCTTCACCGGAATCAAACAAGAACACCCGGGTTCCTTTATTTTTGGCCACCAATTCCTTGACCTGCGATAGTTGATCTTTCCAATCTGCAACCAGCTTCTCAGCAGTCTCTTGTTTTCCAAACACTGCGCCTAACCGCAGTATATCCCCGTAGAGAAGATCCATACTCGCAGCCGGGCGTTTTTTATCTGTGTGGATACAACTTTCACTGAGGATTAAAGTTTTTATCCCATAACTGGCAAGAGTCGTGGGTGTGACCTCTCCACCGGGCTTCATCCCGTAATACCATCCGGCGATAAAAAGGTCGGGAGAAACTGCCAACAGATTTTCAAGGCCTGGATACTTGGGAGCCAACTCCGGAATCTGACCCCGCTGTTTCTGAAAAGCGGGGCTGACCTTGTACCAACCGGTGATACCCGTCACACCGACCATTTGCTCCTGCAGACCCAGAGCAAATGCCATTTCAGCCATGTTGATATCATGCACCACCACCCGTTGGGGAACGGTATTAAAAGTCAATTCCTGATCACAATTCAAAACCTTTGTCTCTGCCGCCCAGAGTGACGAGCAAGTCAGTAAAAACAACAGAATACAAACAACATACTTCTTCATTGAACACCTCTTTCTGAAGTTAAGGGGGGTACTATCAGATCTTCCTCATGGACTAATTTCACATCCAGATGGCAGATATCTCTATCTTCAAGTGGATGCTTGAAACGAAGCATGTCGACTTTAAAGACTGAGCGTATTTTCTCGGTTGTAAGAACTTCATGACTGGGCCCTGACGCAGCAACCATCCCCTGACTGAGGATGACCGTACGATCGGCAAAGGCCATGACAAGATCAATATCGTGAAGAGCTGCCACAACCATGATCCCCAGTCCTTTCACCATGGACAAGATGGACCCTTTGGCCTCTGGATCAAGATGGTTTGTCGGTTCATCCAGAATCAGAATATCTGGAGCTTGGCAAACCGCCCTTGCAATGTGAGCACGTTGCCGCTCTCCACCTGAAAGTTTGCCAAAAGGTCTTCTGGCAAACGTTTCAATACCTGTCAGTTTCATCGCTTCTTGAGCCAAACGAAGGCTTTGAGCCGAGGATTCATAATTTTCATGGGGCAGTCGCCCCAGAGTGACATATTGTTGCAGAAGTATTCTTTCGTCGACCTGACTATTTTGGTTGACAACTGCTATTTTGCGGGACCGTTCCTGTGCTGTCATATCGCCCAGAGACTGCTGATTAATATAAACTTGCCCCGCTGTTGGGGTCATCAAGCCGGCAATCATTTTCAGCAGAGTGGTCTTTCCTGAACCATTAGGACCAATCACTGCCATAATCTGAGGCCCTTCAACATCAAAATTGATATCTGTTACAATGCTTTTTCCATCTGCGCTGAAGGCGATGTTTTTGCACCCCAGATGGATAGGCCCAAATGATTCAATCATCTTCTTCCCTCTACCGAGTAAACCGGAACAGCACCAATCAATGACAAAGCCCAAACGCAAAAAGCCCCGGTATCGGTATATTAAACCGATCCGGGGCGCCCTTTTTTACCCTGTGGATATCAGGAGACGTACCACTCCCATGGTATGATCTCAACAATCTGGCAGGTCTTCTGACTTTCCCCCTTTTCGACGGTCTTCCCGTTACCTTTAAATACAGCAACAGTGACCACAACTATGTCGAAAAAGTTAGCTTTCGCAGGTATACAGCGGCGGGCCCGTGCCGGATTTTCACCGACTTCCCTATTACGCCTTGTAGGCACCCAGATTATTTATCTATGTATCTATTTCAACCGCCAGCAAATAAGCGGTAAAATAAATTCTATGTTGACCAAGCTTGTATCAATTCTAGATATTCATGTCAACTTATAGGCTTTTTACCTTGGCTATTTGGCTTGGTTGTTGTTTTCTGAAAGACTGAGCTCGGTCGCGACGAGGTAGGCCATTGGGATAAGACCTTTGATGATCACTGTTTTATCAACATGAAACCCGGCATCAATAACAAAATTGCTGAAGCCGGATATCGACCAGCGGCTGCGCGCCTTGAATCCACGATGGGTAAGGATTGACATCAGGCGCGATGCCAGTTGGCTCCGCCAACTCTGGCCATGGCAATAGGTGGGGATAATGATTTTTCCACCCTTTTTCAGCACCCTTTTCATCTCCCGCATGGCCTGCTGTGGTTCAAAGAGCAGGTGCAACACGTTTGCCGCCAGAATGGTGTCAAAGGTGTTCTCAGGAAAGGTCAGGTTGCACGAATCCTCAACCCTGAAATCGATATGGTTTATTTTTTGACGTTCCGCTTTTTGCTGGGCAACCTTAATCATCTCGACCGAAAGATCGGTCGCCGTCACCTGGGGAATCTGCTCGCACAGAGACAAACCCAGCACCCCGGTTCCGGTAGCGACTTCCAGCAAATGCTCTGTCCCTTGAATGTCGGCAGTCAACTTCGCCAGCAAGACGTCGTAGTAACCGGATGCTTTCTTGCTGATAAAAGTATCGTATTTTTCGGCATAGGAATTCCAGAATTCCTGCTCCTGCTGCACTCTGTTATTCATGACTGTCATCCCAAATATCCCCTTGATTCACCTTTTAAATATCATATTTATGATGTAGCCCGTTGTTCCTTGCTGCCCGGCTCCTCGCCAAAGGGTCGAAACAACTTCAACAGCACTGGGGTCACAAAGTAATCCGCAAGTAATGCCGCCAAAATACCTGCCGGAACAAGAATTCCAAGATTCACATACATTTTGGAAAGTGAGCCCAGATACGCTGAAAAATTGAGGATCAGAGCCATTGAGGTCAAAAAGAGAGCAACCCCCACGGTTCTGAAAACCCTGCGTGTACTTTCGCTATAGCTTTTGGTGCGGCTGTATTCAAGTTGATAATGGTTGATGAAATGGATCGTATCGTCTACCGCCAAGCCAAGCAACATCGGCATAATGGTAACGGTCATGATATCCAGCGGGATACCGGCAAAGCCCATAATTCCGCCAACGACTAGAGCCGGTGAGATATTGGGAATCATGGCGATCAATCCGATTTTGATATTGCCGAAAACCACAATCAGCAGTACCCCAATAACAACAAGCGCCGTAAGAAAAGAACGCAATTGTCCCCAAGTGACATAATCCATCATCACTGTAAACTGGGAAATCGAGCCGATCAGCATAACCTTGGCATCAGGAAAAAGCTCCTTGCTACGTTCCTGGATCAACTGTAGCTCCCGCATCCCTTCGGCAGAATTATAGTCCGTGACTTCCACCATCAGACGCAGCCGCTGATAATCGTAATCCACCCATTTCTCAGCTTCGACACCCCCTGCATTTTCATAAAGCAGCAGGAGCTGGGCAATCATTTCCCGACTTTCCGGGATGGCGTAATAGGCATGATCACCACCGTTTAACACCTGATTCATGTCCTTGATAATATCAAGCAGGGACGTCACCTTCTTGGTCAGGGGCAAGGTCTTGATTTCTCCCACCAGTTGCTCAAATTTTTTCAGATTCTCCGGGTTCTTGACATCTCCGTAATCGGCAAATTCAATAGCGACATCATAGGAATACATCGAACCCACCGGAGTATTACCGATATAGTCGAGACGGGCGACATAAGGAATTTTAAGCCCCATCGTTTCAATCACGTCAAAAGAGACCTCAAACTTGGTAATACCGATCAGGCAGGTCACCACGACCAGAAAAAAGAGTGTAATCGTGGTTTTGGGTCGCGATAAAACCCTGCTACCCAGCTTATCCATCAACCGTTCAAGAAACCGTCCCCCTTTCTCAGCATAAACGGCATGAGGCTTCCGGTCTTTGCCGAAGCTCAGCAGTGACGGCAGCAGGACAATAACCAACACGTAGGTGACAGCCACCAGACAAGCTGAAGAGCCTCCCACCCAGCGGATGGGCCGCAGGGGAACCAGCATAAAAGAGAGCAGTGCTGCGATGGTGGTCAGGGCACTGAACAAGAGCGGCCAGCCGGTCTCTTCCAGGGCATGGACAAGAGAATTATGCCGCTGACCGGTTTTTAAAAATTCACGCTTAAAGAAATTGAAAACATGTATCGAGTATCCGATGGAGACCGCCATGCTCAAAAACACCGGAATAAAGATCATGGCAGGATCAAAGCTGACACCTAAAAACCCCTGGAAACCGAAGACAACGACAATGGCACTGATAGCGGTCAATAAAGGGAAAACAACGCCAGCCGCACTTCGCAGCGAAACCGCCAGAATGAGGATAGTGAGCAGAATGGAAATTTTGAACAGCTTGGGTGTTTCCATGCCGAAGAAGTTACGCTTTTCTACATTAATAACCGGCATACCCGTGGTTTTCGGGTTCAGAATCTGGTATTTCTCCTGACCGACAACCTCACAAAAAGTTTGTCCGACTGCCACCTCCGGGCTCATTTCTTTACTTTTTTCCCATTCATCGGGGACCGGCTTCATGCGGAGTGCAATCC
>JADGDX010000062.1 GCA_016744675.1 Desulfuromusa sp.
GTATCAGGGTTTGTCGTACAGATTCCCTGATCGTCGCGGATTTCACCTTCTATGGGGTTAGACCAGTAACGAATGTACCCACCAGCACTTGGGGATAAAGAACTGTCCGTCGCATTAAGACGGGCTTCAGCGGCAGCACCAAAACGAGGGATTCTGACTGGACGCGGCAGACGTTCTTTGTGTAGAGCAAGGAGAGCCATCGCCTCTACCAAAGATTCAACAATAAAGTAGTCATTCTTGTCGTCAGGATTAGTGAACCTCAGGTTGTAGACAAGTTCTGTGACGCGGTGTTCGACCTGGATACGAGTGTTAACTTCCATGAAGTAATGGCGATTACCATCAACGATACATTCAAATGTCGATGCTGAATCAAGGCCAACAGCTTCACCGAAACGCTCAGATTCAGCTTCCATCCGCTTAAGGACTGTAAGGTCAGCTTCAAGAGCTTTCTGTTGCTTTTTCAGTTTGGCTTGTTTGGCTTTATCAATTTCAATTTCCAAGCTTTCTTGAGTAACAGAGATCTCAAGCAATTTTTGTTCGTGCATCTGTAAGGAGCAATCACGACCACCAAGAGCAATGCTCCACTGACCATTTCCGAGAAGCTGGATTTCATTGTGGCGAGTTTGCTCTATGTTTAGCTCAACCAGAACGTTTTTGTTGTCACCAATACCGTTGGTTTTAACTTCGTTAAGGATCTCACGTACTAATCCCGGAGCATCTGAAGCTGCTTCTTTAATTTGTTTCTCAGATGGATTTTTTGAAGTCAGCAAAGAAGCACCAAGAATCCGTTGCCCTTTACCGCCACCGCCGCCAATTGCTTTAAGGCGAATCCGAGCTCCAGGATAATTTTTGAACATGTCAGCACACTCAACTTCGACTTGTGCGCAGAGTTCTTCAATAGAAAAGAGATCAATCCCTTTGTCGTATGAGGCAAATAAAATGACATCAGCAAGTTCCTCGAGAGTGGTCTCTGCATTGTTTAGAACTGCGGTGTCAATTTTCAGGTCTTCTGCTTTGATGAGTGCAGTGAGTTGCTCAAGGGTTTTATGCTTTTTAAGCAGTGTGCGGGCGGTGACATTATCGATGCCTGGTGTGACTGAGACATCAACTTGTAAAGCTGTCCGTTTCGCTTCATCTTTCTTGCCAGCAGCGCGTTGAGTGCCAGAGCAAGGGCCGATAAAGTTGAGGCCAGCATCTTCGATTGCCGCTACAAACTCATCATCTTCCGCCATAAAACCGTAACCGGAGAAGACAGAGTTGTATCCATTGTCTTTTGCGATATCAATAATCTGCTGAATTCGCTCAACCCGTTCTTCTTTTGAGGCCCCACTGTAATCCGGCACTCTGTGAACACGGCTCGTGTCAGTTAGCTGTCGCAATTCGGGGGAAAGAGCATTGGGGTAAACAATTGAGTCTTTTTCCGAAAGAAGAATGCCATAATGGGTGATTCCCATTTCGCTATAGACGTCCATTGCTTCTTTTCTAATTGGGCCACGACAGACGATGAGTGGGCAAAGGTCTTCGCACGAAAAGGAGCTGACCCATTTTGAGGTCGACTGACCGAGGCGACGGTCTCTATGAATCAAGGGATTATTTGAGTATAAGTCTGTATTTTGTGCCATGGTATTAATCTCCACTTTCTATGTGGTTGAAAATATAAGTTAAATATATTTCAGGCCTCAACAATTAATGGAATTCTCTTTGTACGCCCTGCCATGCTGATGGCTTGTAGTGGCGTAAGAAGAAGTTGAGGTTTTCACCGAGGACTTTGCGCAGATCGGTTGGCATAACGAGTGAGGAGATCGAGCCGAGAGCTAGACCTTCTTTTGGATTCATAAGCTCTTTTTCATAACGAAGGTTCAAAGCAGCTTCTTCGACTTTGAGCCATTCCGTTGCTTCTTTTTCAGCGTCAGTTTTAGCTTCTGTTCCGTCCATTCCTGCCTTGATACGTTCTTGGACGCCAGCAGCTACCCGTTGCTTGATTGCACTTCTAACTTTCCGAAGCTCTGACTTGTAAACAAACTCTTTACCAGCTGGACCCATAACGGCCAGTCGAGTGGTTGGTAAAGCAAGAACCAGGTCGGCTCCAGTTGGATAGTTATTGTAGGAGGCGTATGCGCCGCCGTAGGCATTACGAAGAATCAGAAGGATACGTGGAGTACGCACATCGACAATTGAATCAAGCATCGAACGACCAGCCTGAACTATCCCGCGTGCTTCTTGCTCACGTCCAGGAAGGAAACCTGTCGTATCTTCCATGAATATCAATGGAATGTTGTAGATATTACAGAAACGGACAAATCGAGCAATTTTCACGGCAGAATCACAGTCAATCTGACCCGAAGAAACGGCTGAATTGTTAGCGACAAAACCAACAACATTACCACCGAGGCGGCCAAAGGCGGTGATGGCTTCGCGGGAGCGGGTTGGTTGCATTTCAAAATAATCACCATGATCACAAATTTGCTGAATAATAATTGAAACATCAAAAGGGGTGTTGAAGCCAGTTGGTGAGTTAAAAGCTTTTTTCAGCAGGGTATTAATTTCCCAGGTTTTGCGGTCGAGCGGATCGCTTGTCTCTTGGAAAGGTGCCATGCTGTGATTATTATCTGGAATGTAACTAATCAGACGAGCAGCGGTTCTTAATGCTGCAGTTTCATCAGCAACCGTCAGATCACTGACTCCCGTTGCTGCATGAACTGTTGGCCCACCGAGATCTTCAGGGGTGATGTCTTCACCAAGAACCGATTTAACAACACCAGGACCGGTTAAACCAAAGAAGGTGTCTTCTGGCTGGATGACAAAACTTCCCTGGCGTGGCAAGTAAGAGCCACCACCAGCATTGAAACCAAACATGCACATAACGGTTGGGATAACACCACTAATCTTACGCAGTGCAGTAAACGCTTCTGCGTAACCATCAAGACCGCCCACACCAGCAGGGACAAAAGCTCCAGCGGAGTCATTCATCCCGATTAGTGGGATGCCTTTTTCGCCAGCCATGTACATCAGGCGAGCTAACTTCTGTCCGTTTGTTGCATCAATAGAGCCGGCTCGAACTGTGAAGTCGTGTCCATAAAGGGCAACATCGCGACCACCAATATTCAAGATTCCAGTGACGAGAGAAGCTCCGTCGAGATTCTTTCCCCAGTTCTGGAAGAGGATATTTGGATCACTGTCGGTGAGAACTTTGATGCGCTCCCAGACTGTCATCCTTTTTTTGAAATGTTGTTTTTCGATTTGACCGACAGCAACGGACTTTATTGGACGTTGAGTCAGATCATAACCTTCTTTCATGACCTCTTCATAGGCACCAGTTTGGCCCGCAATTTCACCTGGAATGGTGAATTCAACCTCTTTATTTGCAGCGAGTGGATTTTGCAATGAGGGCTTTATTTTGTTTTTTGACATGTTAGGCATCCCTTTACAAAAAAAATTTTGTCTGACCTAGAAAGTTACATAGACATTGGACAGACGAACATCGGCTTACTGACGAAAATTAAGTAACATTAAATATTTTGTTGACATCTTTTGATGCAAACCAAAACACTGTTTTTAACAGTCGCAGACAAACAAAAAATAGGGCAAATTGTCAAGCAATATTTTATTTAGGATAAAAAAATACAGGTTGAGTATAAAATGGGAGTTGATTTTTATTTTGACGATTTATGTCGTTTAGCTCGCGGCGTCTGATTTTTTTTTCTCATCGGGAGACGATTATCAAAGAGCATTTTAGCATCATCCATTCGATGGCAAATCTTCAATGCCTCAAGGACATCAGATTTAGACTCTGGTAGGTGGAAAAGCAGTAAAGCTTTTTGCAACTTTCGTTCTTTGCTTGTTCGAGGAATGTGTATTGTTTCTTCGCTAAAAGGATCTTTTCCTGTGTAGTAAATGCAAGTGGAGAGGCTTCCAGGTGTTGGGGTGAAGTCTTGAACCTGTTCAACCTTTAAATTGTTATGTTTCAGGTAAAGGGCGACATCAATCATATCGTCAAGAGTACAGCCGGGATGGTTGCTGATGAGGTATGGGACAATAGCTTGACGTTGTCCGAGCTCCCGACTGCGTTGCCGAAACTCCTCAAGAAACCGGGTAAATATCTCTGCTCCGGGTTTGCGCATAACACGAGTTACGCGATCACTGGTGGATTCTGGAGCGACTTTCAGTAGCCCTCCGACGTGGTGCCGAAGTAAATCATCAAAATAGTGTTGTTGCTGCGGAAGAAGGTCATAGCGTATCCCCGAAGCGATAAAGGTGTGCTTTACTTTTTTGTGCTGACGAACTTTGCCAAGTAGGCGCGTGGCGGGTTGGTCGTTGGTTGTTAGATTTTTGCACATATCAGGATAGAGACAGCTTGACCTTTGACAAACCTTTTCGGCTTTTTTGTTAGCACAGTGGAGCCCGTACATATTCGCTGTTGGCCCGCCAATGTCACTAATGGTTCCGTGAAAATTCTTTTGTTCCGTGAGCCTATTGATTTCATTGAGAATTGATTTTTCTGACCGAGATTGAACCGTTTTGCCTTGATGATGTGTAATGGCACAGAAAGAACAGCCTCCGAAGCAGCCCCGATGCGTCGTAATCGAATGACATATTTGTTCGTAGGCTGGAATTGCCTTGTTATATTTCGGGTGGGGTTGTCGGTTAAATGGCAGGTCGTAAATCTGATCCAACTCTGCTGCACTCAAAGGCAGTGACGGTGGATTAACAACGAGATAACGCGTACCATGTTGCTGGGTCAGGGTTTTTGCTGAAAAGGGGTTTTCTTGGCGGCTGGATAATTTAAACGCAAAATTGTAAGCATCTTTAGATTCTAATACTTGTTCATAGGATGGAAGGTGGACTGCTTTGTTGTTGGTGTTTCTATCAACAAAAGCTGTTCCTTTGATATCGGTAAGAGTATCAAAAGATTCCCCTTCATTGAGGCGTTTGGCCGTCTCCACCAGGGCCGCTTCTGCCATGCCGTAGATCAGCAGGTCCGCTTTACTGTCAATTAATATGGATCGACGAACTTTGTCGCTCCAATAATCGTAGTGGGCTAAGCGGCGCAAGCTTGCCTCTATCCCGCCAATGACTGTTGGGAGTCCTTTAAACGCCCCCTTGATTGCGGCTGTATAGGCAATAATAGCACGATTTGGACGCTTTCCAGCGGTCCCTCCAGGGGTGTATGCATCGTTGTGGCGAATTCTTTTTGCCGCAGTATAGTGGTTCACCATGGAATCCATTGCTCCAGCAGTGATTGCAGTAAATAAACGGGGACGTCCCATGACCGTCAAGGCTTCGCTATTCTTCCACTCTGGTTGTGCAAGGATCCCGACCTTGAATCCGTGGCTCTCAAGAAGGCGTGCAAGCAAGGCTGCCCCAAAGGCAGGGTGGTCGACGTAGGCATCACCACTCACAAATAGCACGTCGAGATCTTCCCAACTGCGTTTATTCATTTCCTCCCTACAGGTAGGAATAAAGGATGCTTGCTGTGTTTTTTGAGAAGGTTTCATGGTGCTCCTTTGGTGCGTTATTGACTTAAAGAATTAACATGACAGCAATTGTTTTTATAGTCCAGAGTGAAGGTTTCGTCTCTAATCGGCTCATAGACCTTTTTATAACTACTTCGGTCAACAATATGGGTTGGCATTTGCATTGAATGCTTAACAATTTCTAGACTTTAGCCAATTTTAAAATTCTTTTATTTATAGGGACAATTATTCTTGACTCGACTAAAATTTATGTGTAAACATGACTCCATCGGTTATATATAAATTCTCATTTCTGCATATATCAGGTGGCCAATCATGTTTAAAAGTGCATTTTATCTTTATTATGATGGTTTTCGTTCTATGGTTGTAGGACGTACTCTCTGGAAGATTATCCTGATTAAATTATTCATTATGTTTGCCGTTTTAAAGGTTTTCTTTTTCCCTAACTTTTTAGCAACAAATTTCGACACTGATGCTGAAAGGGTAGACCATGTCCTGAGTAATCTAACCCAACCGTTAGCGGATAAAAAATAAACATTTTGGAACATCAGTATAATTGCCTTAACCACACTTCAATATAGGATAGGAGGAAAACGTGATTGAACAGGTTGATTTAACCATGGTGAACTGGGCGAGAGCCACGTTTGCCCTGACGGCCATGTATCATTGGATCTTTGTTCCCTTGACACTTGGCCTTTCTTTCATCTGCGCCTTTTTCGAGTCAATTTATGTAAAAACCGGAAATGAGCAATGGAAGAAACTGACCCGATTCTGGATGACCCTGTTCGGGATCAACTTTGCTATTGGGGTGGCGACTGGAATTATCTTGGAGTTCGAGTTTGGTACCAATTGGTCGAACTATTCTTGGATGGTAGGAGATATTTTTGGTGTGCCGCTGGCTATTGAAGGGATAGCAGCATTTTTCCTTGAGGCAACCTTTTTTGCTGTTATGTTTTTTGGCTGGAACCGCGTATCAAAAAGAGCCCACCTTTTTTCAACCTGGATGGTCGCTGTTGGTTCCAACCTTTCTGCGGTATGGATTTTGGTTGCTAACGGCTGGATGCAGTATCCGATTGGCATGAAGTTCAATCCCGATCTTGCTCGCTTTGAAATGGTTGATTTCTTGGCAATTGCGACTTCCCCGGTTGCTATCAGTCACTTTGTTCATGTGACGAGTGCCGCTTTTTTATATGCCTCATTATTTGTTGTTGCAGTCTCGAGTTGGTACTTGTTGAGAAAGCGCCACCTGCAGTTTGCAAAGCGCTCATTGACGGTTGCCTGTACTTTTGGCTTGCTCGCATCTCTCTTCGTTGCTTTTACCGGGGATGAGCATGCTTATCATGCTGCCAATGTTCAACCGATGAAACTTGCGGCAATGGAGGGGCTTTATGATGGAGAAGCTCCTGCTGGTTTGGTTGCTGCTGGATTGTTGAATTTCAGTAAGAAGCCTGGAGATGAGGAAGATCCATTTATTTTTGAAGTGAAAATTCCCATGGTACTGTCGTTGCTGGCTAATCGGGATATCAACAGTTTTGTTCCCGGAATCAATGATCTGGTTTACGGTAACACCGCAGAAAATATCATGGGTGTAGAAGAAAAAATGGTGCGGGGTAAGTTAGCGGTTGCTGGGCTAGGTGATTATAAAACTGCTAAAAAATCTGGTGATCAGCTTGCTGCAGGGAAAGCCCTAACCTTGTTTGAGCAGAACAGTGATTACCTTGGTTATGGTTACCTCGATTATGCCGAGCAGGCTGTTCCTTATGTCCCTTTGATCTTCTACTCTTTCAGAGTGATGGTGGGTCTGGGAACATTTTTCATTCTCCTGTTTATGGTTTACCTCTACTTGCTATATAAGGATCAACTTGAGAAGCAGGCGCTGCTGCTGAAGATAGGCGTATCTTCATTCTTACTTGGCCTTGTTGCACACGAGGCGGGTTGGATTGTCACCGAAGTTGGCCGTCAACCCTGGGCTATCCAGGATCTGCTGCCTGTTACCGTTGCCCGATCTAATCTCGATGCTGGAACCGTTGAAGTAACTTTCTTTATGTTCCTGATTTTATTTACCGCTTTGCTGATTGCTGAGCTTAAAATAATGGCCAAGCAAATTTCAATTGGTCCGGAAGGAGATTAACTATGTTTGGCAGTTTAGACTGGTCTACTCTACAGCAATTGTGGTGGTTTATTACTACCTTGGTTGGGTCTTTGTTTGTTTTTCTGACCTTCGTCCAAGGTGGTCAAACCCTTCTTTCAACTCTTTCTCTGACTGAAGACGAGAAGGTTCTGGTTGTTAACTCTCTCGGCCGAAAATGGGAACTCACATTCACGACTCTGGTTATGTTTGGTGGAGCCCTCTTTGCGGCATTCCCACTTTTTTACGCAACCAGTTTTGGCGGTGCCTATTGGGTTTGGATTCTGATCCTGTTTACTTTTATCATTCAGGCGGTCAGTTACGAGTATCGACGCAAACCCGATAACTTTCTTGGCAAGGGGGTCTATGATGCCTTTTTGTTTGTCAATGGTTCGGTTGGAATTCTGTTGATAGGAGCCGCTGTCGGAACCTTTTTCACTGGCTCTAATTTCACTTTGAATGATTATAATCTTGTGCAATGGCAGCATACGTTGCGGGGACTGGAAGCTGCTTTTAGTTTCTTTAACCTCAGTTTTGGCTTGTTCTTGGTTTTTCTAGCTCGGACTCTTGGCGCACTCTATCTGGCGAACAACCTTGATCATGACACTCTGGTTGCGAAGTTGAAAAATTCTTCTTTCAATAACTTACTTTGTGCACTGCCGTTTCTTCTCTATGTTCTGATTAATCTTATTATGATGGACGGTTATGCGGTCAATCCTGCCGATGGAACGGTCGCTATGGAAGCAAACAAGTATCTGCATAACTTGTTGGAATTGCCGATTACTTTATTTTTACTGTTGGCAGGTTTAGTCTTGGTTGTCTTTGGAGTTGTCTTAAACCGTTTTACTCTGTCTGTTCGTGGGATCTGGCCGGCTGGATTGGGAACAGTGTTGACATGCTTAGCAGTATTTTTCCTTGCGGGTTATAATAACACTGCTTTCTACCCGTCTAAGGTTGATCTAAATAGCAGCTTAACGATCTACAATGCATCTAGTAGCCACTATACTTTGACGGTGATGGCCTACGTCGCTTTATTGGTTCCATTTGTTTTGGGGTATATCGTTTGGTTCTGGAGACAGATGGATAGCAAGAAGTTGACACTGGAAGAGCTTAATGCTGACAAGAAAAGTTATTAACAGGAGAAAATACTATGATTTCATTGATTTTATGGGTGGTTTTGATCGTAGTTTCTTATTTTGGTTCTGTGAAGATTTTGAGCCGCTTAAATTTACTATAGATAAATCAGTCGTTTGAACTTACAAAAAAGGCTCCGTTTCAAAAGAAACGGAGCCTTTTTTGTGTGAAGCAAGATTGACTAACAGCCACTACAGCCGCTTGAGCAGCTGTTGCCAGCGACAGGGGCAATGGAGAAGCCCTGACCGTAGGAGTTAGTAATATAGTCAATTTGACTTTCTTTTGTGTGTGGAAGGACGCTCTCATCAATCATCAATTCAATTTCATTGATTGTGTATGTCTGCT
>JADGDX010000063.1 GCA_016744675.1 Desulfuromusa sp.
CTATTCTCTTCTCAAGATGCTGCGTACCAAGAAGAAGTTCTCCCTGCTGCCTGTACCAAGCGGGTCTCTATGGAAGCTGGTAGCACTTTTGGCTGGGAGCGTTACGTGGGCCTTGAAGGTGTAGCCATTGGGATGGATGAATTTGGTGCCAGTGCTCCGGCCGGTGAATTGATGCAACACTTTGGGTTTACGACCGAGAATATGGTTGCTGTGGCTAAGGAGCTTGTGGATTAATACTACTTTGGCAAGCTAGCTTGCCTTCTTGAAGCTTAAAAACCAAAAGGGCGGCTCTTAATGAGACCGCCTTTTTGGTTTTTAAGCCTGACTACCCCCCCCCTAGTTTGTACATTCGGGGCACGTTGAAAATATTCTTTTTTTACTTGCAGCTTCTACATTAAAATAATAGTCGGACTATGTTATTAGGGGTGTATTTTAATGGATTGGACGGAAATATATAAAAAAACAGCTAGATTATCTTGATAGCGGACTGAGTGCGTTCATCAAAGGGGAACGTTACCAATTGTGTTATAGCAAAATTATGCTAACTGTTTGGGGATAATATTTGGAGGTGGATCTTTCAAAACCTTCCCTAGAGCCTACTTCATTTGGCAGATTGTTGGAAATATGCAGTCTGCTTTTCCTTGACACACGATATGAAGTCTTGCACGTTTAATAGCCATTCTTGTTGCTTTTTCCCATAGCTACTGAAAATCATATCTGGAACAATTAGCTGCAGTGATTGTGACTGCATTTCGTTCGTTTGATTATTGCTAATTCCTGGTTCCAATGTGAGAAGGTGTTTTTGTGGAATTTTATTTGCTTCAGCAAGGACTTGACGCCAACGATCCTTACAAGATGTTTTCACCCCAAGCATCGTAAGGAGCGTGCTGGGAAAGTCCTTAGTTTGATAAGCCTGTTGCCCTGGAAATAAAAAGTCTGGTTTTGACCTGTTTTCAGTTTTTGAACCACGATCAAATAGCAATTTATTTTCAACAAAAACTTGCCCAAGGTGGTTTTCCAGTGAATGCCCTGCCCTTGACTTTCTGCGATTGTGAACACTAAGCGAGAACGAAATAAAACTTTCTACATCGTCAAAACCTTTTCGAAGACGTTGTTCAACAATATGTCGTTCAAGGCATCTGAAGAGCCTCTCTTCATGGTCAAGCCATTCAATTAATGTGGCATCTGGGGCATCGACTGGATCAACTTCTCCACATGTTTCACGGGCCAAAGCCGAAAAAATTCTGGTTCGAGGAAATGAACCTTCATATCGTTTAAGCATCAATTCCAAATATTGGTCGTCTGTCTCGACGACCTCAACGCCTAAATGGTCCAGTATCGTTTGTTCTACAAATCCAACCTTGGAATCTTCAACTTCTTTGAATAATGTTGCTTTGCTGGGAGAAGAAAGATCGAAAAGCCAAAGAAGCTGATTCTCAGCCGTGCTATCAGCTTTGGCAACTATGACCAAGAGATCACCGGAAATTTTTTTACAAAACAGGATCAGATCTCCCTCAGAGGCAAAAGCTGTGACTGTATTGGAAGGGAAATAAAGACGGTATTCTGTTCGCGTTGGATGTCTGTCTCTTGCATCATACCATGTCAGGAAACCATCAGACCGTTCCGCTGTGTCCGCGTCGTCTCCAAGATAGATAAAGTCTGTTTTGCTAGTTAACCTGTCCGTTCCAAATAAATTCTTAAGAGGAGTTACTCCATTGAATTCATGTTGATTGGAACTTTCAGGATGTGCTTCAACAGCACTGAGGTATTTGGCTGCTACCCCCTCGAAATATTCCGAAAGTGATCCTTTTGTCATTTTTCTAACTCGCTCCCTCCAATATATTTCAACCCTTTAGAATCGTTTTTTATCCATGAAGAAACTTGGCCACCCAACTCTTCTAAGTTAGTTTACTCTTTGTTTTTGGTGTTTTTTGCAAATACATGACCTCATTCGGCTTCGGGTGGTTTTATCGACAATCTTAACCATGGACGGCAATGTCTTGAATTTCTTGTTTTGTCTGGCTTCCGGCCTTCATTGCTAATATGTGAGGTTTCATGATGCGTGCAATTTCTTCAATTAAGCTAGTGACGACACAGTTGCCGAATTGTTTGTAGGCCCTAGTGTCTGAAACTGGAATTTTAAACTTGTCATCAAATCCCATAAGTCTTGCGCACTCTCTTGGGGTCAACCTTCTGGGATTGTTGTTTTTGCCTTTTGAAACCAGTATTTCAGATCCGTCTTTGTAGTATCTGGCCGAGAGGGTTCTGGATGTGTCTTCAGGTCCAACAAGTCCAAACCCGAAACCATTACCTTTCTCTCGGTGTTTTTTTGCATATGCTTGCAGGTAATCCCATAGTTTGTCGCTGAGTGTGTACTTTGGATTGACAATTGATTCTGAATTGATTGTGTATGGTTCTTCGGGGGGTTCCTGTCCATTTTCTGGATGCAAAATATCTTTCATTTTTTTTCTGTCAAATGGAGGAGGCTGCAAATCGTTCCATGTGAAATTTGTTTCCCCATCAAAGCCAACAATGAAAATTCTCTCCCGGTGTTGAGGGACGAATCCTTTGGCATCAATAACTTTGTAATGAATATTATAGCCCAAGATATCTTCGAGTGTTTCTTTGATGATCTTAAATGTTTTTCCTTTGTCATGACTTTGCAGGTTTTTGACGTTTTCCAGCAAAAATGCTGGTGGTCTTTGGACGCGTATAATATCCGCTACGTTAAAAAAAAGATTCCCTTGTTCCTGACAGGCGAATCCATGTTTTTTCCCAAGGGATTTTTTTTTGGAAACACCCGCTATCGAGAAGGGTTGGCACGGGAATCCAGCCAGTAACACATCATGTTCTGGTACAAATCTTTTGATTTCATCGTCACTACGTGTCATAGAATTAATATCACATATGAAGGTATGATTCGGTTTGATAGGGAAGTTTGCCTCATAGGTTTTTCTGGCATAGCTGTCCCATTCACAAGTCATGAGGCACTGGCCACTATGCGTCTCAAAGCCTCTTCTTATTCCCCCTATCCCGGCAAATAAATCAATAAAGGTAAAATCGCCAGTGATTGGTGCATTTGAGTTGTAGTAAAGAGAAAGTTGTTCAAGTGCTAAAAGGTTTCCCTTGGGAATAGAGGTAAGGCCATTCTCCCAGCGTTTGACAGTTCGTGGATGAACATCAAGATGAGTGGCTATTTTTTCTCTTCCGTAACGGTTGATTGAAAGCTGAACTAATTCTTTTGTACCTTCTTCGGTCATTATATGCTCCAGTCGGCGGGAATGATTTTGGACATTTTGTCCATCATTGATCCCTTAGTCAAGAGAAATGCTTGAATATAATGTCTAGAATACCATCTTAGCCCATCCACAAGAGTTGGTGTTGCTTAATTGTTTTTGCCTTTTCAGATTGTTGTTTTTCAAATAAGAACTACTGTCCGATTTTGTTAAAAATATGTGATGAGCAAGCCAATAATTTTCCAGCTTGAAGTTCAAGCACGAAAAAAGGCGGTCTCTAATGAGACCGCCTTTTTTCGTGATTAATTGATGGAACCTCAGTGGGTCGGGGCAAAAATCTTCCCTGACATGACCCCTTTCATTGTTCTGATAAAAACAAAAATCCAGGCCAGTAACAGAAACGCTACCGTAAACAGGTAGAAATTATAAATAATGCCAAACTGTGTTGCTTTCCAGGTTACTCCAGAGGCGACACACAGTGCTCCAGAAGGAAAGGTAAAAGCCCACCATGACAACGCATAGGGGAGTTCAATCTTCGTCATATAGTAGAGGGTTATGATCAATGCCATAACAAACCACCAGGCCGAAAACCCCCAAGTGAACAAAATGGTAAACTTACAGATTGTAACAACCACGGTTGAATCGAGTCCCATGAGCTGATGATGACTGAACAGATGCATGATTTTAAAGAGAATAACGGAAGCAATTGCAGTGGGGGCAATACCGATAAAAAATGTCGCTGCAAATTTGCTCATGGGAAGTTCATGGTAAATATAGCGGTGATAAACGGCTGCTCCGACAAAGAGAAACAAGAAGAAACCAACACCAAAGCTTAAGGTTGATAGGGTAATGGCCAGCTCTGCCCGTGCAGGAAAGTGTCCTGCGAGCTCATATCCAGCGAGTGGAATAATCATTTTAGAGACCGGAGGGATATACCAGCCAAAGTTGGCGTGCTGAACTTTAATCTCCTGATGACGGAAGATGTGTGTCAGGATAATAAAGCCGAGAATATAGATTCCGGCAGATCCCAATAGCCAGAGGGACCATGCTAGTTGCAATGAAATTTCTTTACTGAAAAACATGGTTGGATATTTCATCAGATTCAGTGAGAAAAGAATCAGTGAGATTGGCATGGTGGGAAAGAAATTTGCTGCAATCGGATGATTCAGGTCTTTGCGGATGCTGGCTGGAAAAAGAAGAAACTTTGCCGTCCAGGGGAGGAGAAAGAGAAGAAAAATCAGTGCCGAAAAAAGTATAAAACCCTTAGATATGGAAAGTACCCAAGAAAAGTTTAAAAATGAGATTGCGAGAGGAACCACAGCGGTTCCCATAATGGCAGCAAACCAAGCAGGATTGAAATGTTCTGCGATACTGCTAGGGGTTGCTTTAAACGGTTCAGCCATTTTATCCTCCATATATGTTTAGAAATGCGATTCACAGTATTGTAGAATGGTCTTCATGAAATGGCAACAACCAATATATAAAAAAACATATATATGAAAAGGTCAATTTGGTTCGATGTCACGCTGCCCCTGATTTCTTCGGTGTGCCGATTTCATTTCTTGAAAATAGAGACTGATAATATTAAGATTATAGTTTATCTAACAACATAGCGAATGGGGAGGTTTTTATGTTTCGAACAGCGTTGTCACGTATTTTTGTTCTCGGTCTTTTGTGTGTTTTTGGGCTTGTTTTTGCGCAATCAGTATTTGCCTTGGACGGTTCTCGTTTCACGAAATACAATATCCATACCCAAGGGAAGAATGCGACAGCTTTTAAGGCAAGCTATGCAAATTATACTGATCCAGGCGTCGGACACGTTATTGTCCCCGCCGGAACGGAAATCATGATTACTAAGAGCAGCCGCCGGGGATTTGTATTTACATACGATGGTGGAGCTAAGAAAGTCAGTTTTGAGTTTCATGACAAACGCATGGAAATGGGGATTGATGATTATCTTGAGCTGATTACATCAGAGCAGCCGGTTAAGAATAAGTTTTCTGCGGTGGATAAAAAAGGTGTTGCAGAAGGAAAGGCGTATAAAGGGATGACTCGTAAAGGTGTGATGGTTGCTCTTGGCTATCCAGCTGTACATAAAACACCATCGCTTGAGACCGACACGTGGATTTATTGGGCTAATCGTTTCAGAACTGTTGCCGTTGATTTTGACAAACAGGGCAAGGTTTCGAATGTTCGCTAGTTTTTTTGAATTTGTACAGATAGAGGACCGGAGTTAATCGATGGATAAGGGGAAAATTGCTCTGGTGACAGGAGCTAGCAAAGGGATTGGTGCCGCAATTGCACGGGAGTTAGCTGCTGATGGGTTCCACATCTGGTTAAATTACCGTAGTGATCATAGTGCAGCTGAGACAGTTTTCAAGGACATAGAAACAGCAGGAGGAAGTTGTACCCTTCTCCCTTTTGATGTTGCGGATGGCGAGGCAACAGCAAATGTTCTCAACCCTCTTCTTGAAGAACAGACGCCTGCCGTTTTGATTAATAATGCTGGATTTGCTCGGGACGGTATTCTTGCTTTGATGAGTCACAGTGACTGGAATGATGTCATGGGAGTTCACCTGGGTGGTTTCTTTAACGTCACTCGGTTGGTGGTCGCGCGGATGTTGAAAAAGCGCTACGGAAGGATTGTCAATATCGTGTCTACCTCAGGGGAAACCGGAATGGCAGGGCAGGTAAATTATTCTGCTGCTAAGGCTGGTCTCATCGGTGCGACCCGATCGCTTGCTGCTGAAGTTGGGCGACGAAAGGTTCTTGTCAATGCAGTCTCTCCCGGTTTTATCGCCACAGAGATGACAGAGGATTTGCCTTCGGAGCAGATTCTCCCCATGATTCCTTTGGGTCGAATTGGTGAGCCCGAGGAGGTTTCGGGCCTCGTAAGTTTTCTTTGTTCAGAACGTGCCGGTTATATCACGGGTCAAGTCTTCGCTGTGAATGGCGGAGCCCATATTTGATGGGGGAGTCTGAGTTGTATCGAGTTGCCATAACAGGGATTGGGATTGTCTCCAGTTTGGGAAATGATTTGGAGAGCGTTGGGAGCGCTTTGCGGGAGGGGCGATCAGGAATAGTCATAGATCCACAGAGAACTGAGCTGGGTTTTAGGAGTGCTTTAACCGGACAGATTAAGAATTTTGACTCAACGTATTTATCACGAAAACAGCGCAAAAGCATGCCAGAATTTGCGGTCTGGGCTCATGCTTCAGCTCGGGATGCTTTGCAGTTGGCGGGTTTGGCTGAGGATGATATCCAAAATGATCAAACGGGGTTGATATACGGCTGTGATTCGAGTTGTATTGCGGCCGTTGAGCAGGTTGAAGCCCTTCAGAGACGTGGTGAAACGAAGGGGATTGGGAGCGGGCAGATTTTTCGCTCTATGACTTCTACGGTGACCATGAACCTGAATACCTTGCTTAAAACAAAAGGGGCATGCTGGACTCTCAGTTCGGCCTGCTCCAGCAGTGGTCATGCCGTTGGCCAAGCGGCCGATCTGATCCGAATGGGACGCCAGGAACGACTTATTTGTGGTGGTGCGCAGGAGATTAACTGGCAGTCGATGTGCAGCTTTGATGGATTAGGTGCTTTTTCAGTTCGCAGTGACGACCCTTCAACGGCCTGTCGCCCTTTCGATGCTGACCGTGATGGCTTGGTGCCAAGTGGTGGTGCAGCGACTGTTATTTTGGAACGCTATGATCTTGCTGAGAAACGGGGAGCTAAGATCCTTGGTGAACTCCTAGGTTACGGGTTTTCTTCTGATGGAGAGCAATTGTCCGTCCCGAGTGCAGATGGTTTAAGTCGGGCGATGCTGTCGGCATTACAGCAAAGTGGTTTGGCGTCAGCTGATATTGATTATCTGTGTGCACATGCCACGTCGACGCCTGCAGGGGATGTTGCGGAGGCGGGAAATATACGTCGGGTTTTTGGTGAAAAAACACCACGAATCTCGGCTTTGAAAGCACTCACGGGGCACGAATTATGGATGTCTGGAGCGGCTCAGGTGGTTTACTCTGCAATCATGGCCCAGCAGGGGTTTACGGCGGCAAGTTATAATTTCACCCGCTCGGATGAGGGGACTGCAGGTTTAAATATTCTGCGAGAAACAGATTGTACGCCACCGGGGAAAGTTCTGTGTAATTCTGCAGGATTCGGTGGAACCAACTCTTCTCTTGTCATCGATTTCAGCTAAGCCATTATGGGTTATGACGCAATAATCATAGGAGGAGGACTTTCGGGGTTATCCTCTGCTTTGTTGCTGGCACGTCATGGTCGTAAAGTTTTGATTGTTGAGCAACACCATGCTCCTGCCCCTGTGCTGAGTGGCTTTGAGCGTCAAGGGATCTATTTCGACAGCGGTTTTCATTATGCGGGTGGACTTGGCCCAGGAGGTCCTTTCGCCCCGTTACTGCAGAATCTTGGGTTGGCTGATAAACTGCAATTTTTCCCTTATTCTGCTGGCGGGTTTGACCGTTTACGCTTTTCGGCTTCAGGAAAAGAATATGCTTTTCCGGTGGGTTTCAGTCATGTTCAGGATTATCTGTCTGAACAGTTTCCTGCAGCGACAGCTGAGATTGCTAGCTACCTTGCTGAGATTTCCACGATGTGGCGGAATTCTCCCTATCTAAACCTTGAACTTGATTTAGCAAGCTTTGGAATGGAGTCAGTTCATGGCTGCTCTTTGCAGCAGCGACTGGACGTTTTTTCACCTTGGCCACAGCTTCAAAGTTTGTTGTCGATGCATACTCTTCTGTACGGGGTTTCCCCTCAGAGAGCACCATTTACTTTAAATGCCCATGTCGTTGGATCATATTACCATTCTGCCCACGGGATTGTCGGTGGTGGTCGTCAATTGGTTCGAGGCCTTTTGGAAAATCTTGAAGAAGCGGGAGTCGTTATTCGCTGTTGTGCTGAAGTTGATCAAATTCTGATCAAGGATGGATTGACTTCAGGAGTACGCCTTCAATCGGGAGAGACGTTTCATGCCCCGATCGTGATTTCAACTCTCAATCCCGTTCTTCTTCCTAATCTTTTGCCTTATACTGTCTTTCGCCCAGCGTATCTGAAACGATTGAAACGACTTAAGCAAACCTCTTCGGGATATATTGTTTTTGGTCGCTGCAAGTCCTCTCTTGAATTTCTACGTGATCAGAATTTGTTTTTGCTGTCTCAAGAGGGAATTGTGGGTGGCGCGGAACAGCCATTGGAACAGCGTCCTATTTATCTGGCGGGTGCTGATCAGGGAAGAAAAGGGGCTATTTCTGGGTTGATTGGAATTATTCCTGCACATTATTCTGAAGTAGAACCGTTCAGACTTGAAGGAAAACAGCGAACGAGTGAATATAAAAGTTGGAAGATGGGGATGATGGAACGTTTGTCACAATTGCTTCAAAGTCGCTGCCCTGAATTGTCAGAGTTGGAGATACTGGAATTATCAACGCCGTTGACCTTGAGGGATTATTCCCACGCTCCAGAAGGGGCTATCTATGGCGTTGGGCGCTGCTCAGGTCAATACAATCCACAACCAACCACCCGGTTGCCTGGGCTTTTACTTGCAGGTCAAGCGGTTGCACTTCCCGGGCTGATGGGAACCTTGCTTTCAAGTTACTTGGCTTGTGGATCTATTCTTGGGCATGAACTC
>JADGDX010000064.1 GCA_016744675.1 Desulfuromusa sp.
GCTTCTTTTTCAATTCCGTATATTTCCTCAAGCTCTATTTGTTTTAGATGAATGGCTTGATTAAGATTTTTATATTTCTCTGCCTCGGCTTCAATTTTATCTGAGAGGGCTGTCAATTCTTTATTTATAGAAATTTTAAGAGAATGTAACTCAGTACTGAGGTTAGAGGAGGCAGTTTTATCCGCTTTTTCTACCGTCTTAATCTTTTTCGTTTCTTCTCGGGTCTGTTCTGCGTTGAGTTTTGTTTTTTCCCTTTCCACAATGTCCTGCTGCAGGCTTTTGATCATATCCAGCATTTCTTTTTTAGTATTTTTCATGGTCGCATCGTGTTCTGTCATGTCAATATCTCCTTTATATGAAAGTTGCCTTTTTTTAGTTCAATATCATGCACTTGATAAACATTATGAGCCTTATTTCTTCCCCCATATTGTAGAAATTAGAACGGCCCATAAAGCTTCACCAAGCGGTAGAGTTTCAGTGTCATGATAATAACTTGCCAGTATGCCAGATAATGTCACATGCTGGCTGAAGATTAGCGCTAATCAGGATAAAGAAAATGCCAAATTTAAATTTGCCCTTGCCCCCACAATGCACTGATAGGCACCGCATACATTTGCTCACCAAAAGATAAAACCCTCTCTCCATCATAGAAAACAATACCCGTTTTCCATTTTTCACCAACAGCTTCATGTAACTTTTTCAGCCCCCGGAAATCTTTGTCAGTAACAGTCGCAGCTGCCTTTACTTCAACCGCTATTATCTCCCCACCACTGTGTTCGATAACAATATCAACTTCATACTGATCTTTGTCCCGAAAATGGTAAAACTTTAGCTCTGAATCGGTCCAACTTGCTTGTCGAAGTAGCTCATTATAAACAAAACTTTCGACTAAATGACCAAGCATGGTGCGATCTGCATTGAGGCGGTTGGCATCCATTCCGAGAAGAGCAGCCGCTAAGCCGGTATCGGTCATATGTACTTTTGGCGTTTTGATAAGGCGTTTTTTGTGATTTCCGTGCCATGCCGGCAGAACGTCTACCAGGAAGATATTTGTTAGCAGGGTGAAATAGGTCGCAGTGGTTTGCCGGCTGATCTGTGACGGGGTTGCAATTGCACTCATGTTTAGAAGTTGTGCACTTTGTATAGCAGCCAACTGCAATATTTTTGGAATAGCCTCTAGGTTATTGATCCGGGTTAAATCACGGATATCACGCTGTACCAGAGTTTTTATATAATTTTGGTGCCATTGTCTTTTACGTTGTTCGCTAGACCTTTGTAGTGGTTCGGGAAACCCTCCGCTTACAATATAAGCAGCAAGCTTTTCACCCAATTTACCAGTACAGTTGAAACTAAAGTCGTTGCGGAGTAGATGTGCCAGTATTCCCCTGCCACTATTTTCAATTTCACAACGAGCTAGTGGATAAAGATTCATGATCTCCATTCGACCAGCCAGTGAATCTGCCAGCTTTGGGAGTAACAGCACATTAGCAGAACCGGTAAGGATGAAACGACCCGGTTTACGGTTATTATCTACACTTTTCTTAATTGAGCTAAATAATTCCGGGACATGTTGAATTTCATCAAGGATTACAAATTCATCAAGACGATCAATAAATCCGACCGGATCAGCTTTTGCAGCTGCAATCAGATTGACATCGTCGAAGGTTAGATAGCTATAGCCACATTTTTGTACGATTTTTTGTGCCAGGGTTGTTTTGCCACACTGGCGAGGACCGTGGATTAATACCACGGGAGCATCGTTTAGAACTTCCTCAAGCAGTGATTGTAGCTGGCGTGTGTAGTTAGGTTTGCTCATAGTGTTTGTTAGTAAAACGTACTTCCGACCAATTGTAAAGTTTTAAGTCGTCCAATTGTAAAGTTTTAAGTCGTCCAATTGTAAGTCTAGTTAAATAATATATGCTTAAGTTATTGAGTTAACAGCTAAATCTCAACAACAATAAAGAGGTTGTTCTCTGGCTTCTACTCAACATCATAACGGTCAAATAACACGCCATACTCCTTCGAGTTTTCTTGATTCTGTTGGTAGGCAGGGCGTGGATCAAAGCATAGGAGTGCTTGTAACAATTTTCGGGGAAAAATTTCAAACTAAATCTCCCATTAAAAAGTGTCCTTTATTCTTGACAGGATCGGTAGAGATTCCTATATTGATCAACACATAAGATACAGAGGAGAATCTATGAAACTATCGACTAAAAGCCGTTACGGTGTTCGTGCAATGTTTGATATGGCCTTTCATGCCGGAACCCTACCTGCACAGATTAAGGACATTTCTCGTCGGCAAAATATTTCACCACGCTATCTCGAGCAAATTTTTCAAGATCTTAAAAAAGCAGGTTTATTAAAAAGCCGACGAGGCCCTCAGGGTGGTTACAGTTTAATGAAACCAGCCGAGGAAATTACAGTCAAGGAAATTGTTCTTGCCGCTGAGGGCGAATTGCTCTTGGTGAACTGCATCAAAGGGCGCCGTAAAGATGGTGAGGCTCCACCTTCCTGCGAATTTGATAACCAATGCCTAACACAATATATTTGGTCTGAAGGAAGCCGTATTCTTGGAGAATATTTCGAATCAATCAGCCTAAAAGACCTCTGCGAGCGCGGACAAGAAATGGGGCTTGAAAAAGAGTTAGATCATCGCTTTATGTATTTCATCTAAATCACCATGACTCTGGCCGATAAATACAAACGCCTGCAAAAAATATTATCTGAGTTTGATTCAGCGGCCATTGCCTTTTCCGGAGGGGTTGATTCTACCCTCCTGTTAAAAGTTGCTTGTGATACCTTGGGTCTAAATAACGTTCTTGCCCTGACAGCGACATCCCCTATTTTTCCTCAATACGAGATTGAACAGAGTCAACAACTTGCTTCTGATTTTGGTGTAAAACAAAAACTCATCAGCAGCAAAGAGATGGATCTGAACGATTTTGTCAAAAATGAACTTCAACGCTGTTACCACTGTAAACACAATCTTTTTAGTTTATTTTTAAAAGAAGTAGAACAATCATCGTTTGAAGTTTTACTTGAAGGATCAAACCTTGACGACCAAAATGATTACCGCCCGGGTCAGAAGGCTATCACTCAACTGAAGATCTGCTCTCCACTCTTTGAAGCTCAACTTAATAAACAAGAGGTGAGAGAACTGAGTCAACAACTTGGTCTCTCCACATGGAACAAGCAACCTTTTGCCTGTCTAGCAACTCGCTTTCCTTATGGAACTAAAATCACCGAATCGCAACTAAGAAAAATAGATAAATGCGAAGCCTGGCTACGGATAGAGGGCTTTTCACACTATCGCGTCCGTTGCTATGACCAGTTAGCCAGAATTGAGGTGGCTCCTGAAGAAATCCCCAGACTTCTAGATGAAAATTTTCGTCTAAGACTGGTCGAACTGTTTAAACTCAACGGATTTGACTATGCCACACTTGATCTCCAGGGATACCGCAGTGGAAGTATGAATGAAATTTTGCCCGAGGTATAATTCAACCCATGAATTAGCGCGGGTGCATTGTTAAGCGCACAGGAGGATCCATGCCGAAAAGTAGCGCATTGTTTGCGGTCTGTTTTGTTGCTGGTCTACTCGGAGCAATCACCAGCAATCTGTTTCTTTGGGGATGCAATCAATGGGGAGTCACAAGCTTAACTGGAGTCAATCTTATTCAAAGTCTGGATTTGACAAAGCTTTACCCGCAGTTGTTTATCGGTGGGTTCTGGGGTCTGGGGTTTTTTTTCAGCGTTGGAATTCCCCGGCATCGGCGACACTGGGTTCGTAAAGGATTGTGGTTTTCTCTTCTTCCTTCTCTCACCGCACTTTTTTATCTTTACCCCTATGTCTACCACAAAGGAATGGCGGGGTTTGACCTTGGCATGCTAACACCATTATTAATCGTTATCTCAAATCTGGTCTGGGGTTTTTCAACCGGCTTCTTTGCCCGCTTGTTTTGGGGACGCTAAAATATGTCCAAACGTTTTTTCCTCCTCCTAAGCCTATTGCTTCTCTTCGCACCAATGTCACAGGCAAAAGAGCTAAATGGCCGGGTCAGTTGGATTTACGATGGTGACACACTTAAAATAGATAAGATTGGCAAAGTTCGATTGATCGGTATCGATACTCCCGAAACTAAAGCTTCTTTAAGGGATCGTTTTTACAAAGAAAAATTCAATATAAAACAAAAAACATTACGCAAAATTTCAAAACAGGTCAAAAAATACAATATTGATCGCGTCAAAGGTCAAAAGGTTAAGCTCGAGTTTGACCACACACAAAGAGATAAATATGGCCGCCTCTTGGCCTATGTCTATTTACCCAATGGTGATATGTTGAACTTACTCCTTTTAGAAAAAGGTCTGGCATCGGTATTTCGACGATACGATTTTCGCCATAAAAAAAACTTCCTCAAAGCCGAAAAATACGCCAAAAAAAAAGAACTCGGCCTCTGGGAGTAACTTAAACTTCTACTGCTTAAATTCATCACTATTTGGAGTCTTAAAACAGTATGGAAACTTTGTCATTTCTTCAAGAATTGATTGACCAAACCGTCCTTGGAATAAGCTTACTACGCTTTATTATCGCTTTTGGGATCCTTTTTATTGCTCTGTTACTCAAGCGAGTCATTGCTCATATTTTCACTAAAACCATTTTCAAGGCAGCGCAAAAAACATCTGGTCAGATGGATGACATCCTCCTAAAGAATCTCAACAAGCCCGCTGAATTTCTGGTTGTTGTTATTGGTTTCTATCTTGGGATTCAAATTTTACAATTGCCAGAGCAGCCGACCAACCTTAACCAAATGGCCAGAAATTGTGTCCAAATTCTACTCACTTTTAACCTCGCCTGGTTCTGCTACAACATGGTTTCCCTGCTGGAGCACTGGTTGGGGCATTGGGCAGTACGAACAGAATCAACTTTAGACGATCATTTGGTGCCATTTATCCGCAAGAGTCTCCGTGTTTTTATTGTCTTTTTGGCCATTCTATTTTTGGTTCAGAACCTCGGTTATTCTATCTCAGGCCTTCTCGCATCACTTGGTTTAGGTGGGCTCGCTGTTGCTCTTGCGGCAAAAGACAGTTTATCTAACATATTCGGCTCTATCATGATTCTTCTTGACCGCCCATTTACCATTGGTGATTGGATCAAAGCGGGGGACATGGAAGGGACTGTTGACGAAATCGGTTTTCGCTCAACTCGGATTCGAACCTTTGCCAAAACACAGATCACAGTTCCCAATAGTGTTCTGATGAATATGTCGATCGACAATTTCAGTCAGATGCCAAAACGGCGCATCAAGCTGACTGTTGGTGTTTCATACGACACAACTCCCGCGCAAATGCGTCAAACTGTTGCAGCGATTAAACAAATGCTTCGGGAACACCCGTCTATCCACCAAGATTTCTTTTTGGTTAACTTTACCGATTTTGGGGCATCATCACTTGATATTATGGTTTATTGCTTCACAACCAGTACGGTCTGGGGGGAATATCTTGATGCACGGGAAGATCTCTGCCTTAAAATTATGGAAACGGTGGAAGGTCTCGGGTTGGAGATTGCATTTCCTAGTCAGACACTTTATATGCACGATATGGATCAGGAAAAACAGGAGAAAAACTCAAACATTCCAAACTAGAAATGAGGCTAGCCTGACCTTTGCCCTGCAGTCAAATAAGCGTAAATGACGTCATCAAGGCTGGGTTCATTGGAAACTTTTGGCTGATTAAACTTATCAACTATCGGCTCTTCAATAATCGACACAGATTCTGAAGAAGAGGCCTCGGTTTTAGATTCTATAACAGGTTCTTTTTGCCGATCTATTTTTTCAATCTCTGATGCAACCTGCGCTGCTTCTTGATCAGGATTCCTCGCGGAAGCACCAAAAGGGATGCCAAGCTCTACGATTCGCGCATCAAACTCCCCCTTGGTTAAACGTCTCAACATCCCTTTATGTTGTTCTTTCGCCAGTTCCTCAATCACGTGATCAAGGTTATCGACCTTGACGATGTCGGCATAGCTAGTCTTTTGAGACGAAATGATAATGCCACCATGATAGAGCAAAGTCACCAAGTTGGGGCTTTTCAGCCCACTGTCTTCGGTCTGAACATGAAAATCGACACTGCGATAAGAAACGTTATGGTTAAACCCTACAATCATGAAGACTCCTCAAACGTAAAACTCATATTCAAATATATCGCAACACGCGGAACGATACAATCATCATCCTGCATACTATCAGTTATCTTCAAGAGTTTCATGATCCTCAATAAGCGTCTCTATACTCAGATTCTTCTCAACGGAATCCATCTCCTCTTCTACAGGAAAAGGACCTAACATGGGAGGCTCACTGAAACGATAATCGGCGTAGATCGGTTGATCAATACGTACGTGTCCCTTAAGAGTTTGATAAATCTCTCCCTCAACCAATATTTGGAGCTGACGAACATAAGGAAAATTTTCATTCAAGCTGTTGATCAAACTATAAGTTGAAAGGAGTTCAGTCAAAGTTCCTCCAGGATGAAAATCGATCAAATCTCTTGAAAAATCAACCCGGACCAAATCATTTTCTACCTCAACACCAAGAACTCTAGTTTCCTTGGGTACCACTGCAAGGTTTGCTTGATGAGACCCCTCAATCAAGGCCGACAACATCCCCTTAATACAAGTCTGATCTTCATCACACGCAGGAATTTCAGAGACCTCAGAAATCAAAAAGCTCCCGCCCGGTTCGGTGAAATACAGTTGTATTTCTCGGGGAGGCAACTGGTCGGCAATCACGATCCGCACCTCTTCTCCTACTTCCTGTGACTGCTGAAAATACCAACTTACCCCATAACCGATAAGGACACCGATGACCACAACACCAAGCCAACCAGACAATAGTTTTTTCATTACAACCTCTTTAGCCAATCTGAACCTGTTCGACCTGTCCCAAATTATGTCCCAAAAAAGCCCGACCTACGCGCTCAAAACGCGTTGGCACATCGGTCACAAAGAATGTTCTTTGTCCACCATTTTGCGGGTTGAGTAACCCTTGTTGCTGAAATAGTTGCTGGACTGATTTTGCTGTTTCTTCAGCTGAATCGACTAAAACGACCGAATCGCCAAGAACATGACTCAAGGTATTCCTCAGCAGAGGATAGTGAGTACAACCGAGAACAAGCGTATCAACCTGTGACGCCAGCAAAGGCTGAAGGTATTCTCTCGCGGCCAACCGGGCAACTTCATGGTCAGCCCAGCCCTCTTCGGCAAGCGGCACAAACAGAGGGCATGCTGCTGAAGTAATCTGTGCATCTGGCAGCAAGACACGTATGGCCTCAGGGTAACGGCTACTGTTGATTGTCCCTTCAGTACCAATAACCCCAACCTTACGATTCTTACTTTGGGCCGCACGCCTTGCCCCTGGTTCGATTACACCAATCACAGGCAATTGAAAGCGCTCCCGCAAAGAGGGAAGAGCAACGGCAGAAGCAGTATTACATGCAACTACCAAAAGCTTGACCCCTTTATCGACCAAGAACTCAGCGGCTTCTAAAGCATAACGACAGACGGTTTCTACACTTTTTGTTCCGTAAGGAACCCGAGCAGTATCACCAAGATAGATCAAATTTTCTCCAGGTAATAAACAAGAGATTTCTTTAAAAACGGTCAAACCACCAACGCCTGAATCAAATATTCCAACTGAACGATGTCGCACAAAATCTCCCACGCTATTGACTATAAATCGACAAGAAAACCAAGGCGTTCATCCTAGTTAAGGCCCTTACTAAAGTCAAGATTTACGGGCTTTTAGCTCTTTCCCCTCACTACACAATCTGCTACTATCCTGTCCATCTGGAAGCTACTGAAAAGATACGTTCAGTCGACCTGATGAGGAGAAGATATGAACTGGGACACCATTCAGCAATACCTACAGCACTTTCGAACCGACCAAATCATGCAAAAGCTTCAAGATTGGAACGTTGGTAATTTAAGTACCAACCCCTGGTTTTGGGGTGGATTTATCGCCATCATTCTTTTTGCCTATTTTATGGGTTGGCGTGCGATAGCTGGTTTTATCAGTGGTATTGGTGGTTTTGCTTTGGTTGTTTCTCTTGCCCTTGGCAAAGGAACGGGTGTTGCTGGAATCGAAAGTGGTGGTCTCTGGATCATTGTCGGTGGCGGAGCAATCGTTGTTTTCCTGTTCATCTATCTCTTATTCATAAAATCAGAATAAATTTTAACTTTTTAAGACTCAGTCACACTTTGTCACGTGACTTCTCTTTATGGAGACCTTCATGAAAAAACGCGACATTTTTCTTCTATTAGGGGCCCTAGGTCTCATCATATTCCTTTGGATGGCACCCGAGGAGACAACTCAGCCGGTACCAAAAGATGAAATCCACCTAAAATTTTACGATATTGTCAAAACTGATGGCAAGAAAGCAGCCGAAAAATTTTGTGAAGATTGTCATAATGAAGAAGACATTCCTTTTTCAGAAGATCACCCTTCTAAGTTCCGCTGCTTGTTCTGTCATAAAATCAAACAATAGAACCTTCGACCACAAAAACCCCCGATTCTAGAGATGAATCAGGGGCTTTTTTATTTAGATATTTTGCCAATTTCTAAATCCCGCGGATTTGAACCTGGTCAACATATTCTTCAGCCCGCCCCGCTAGCGCTTGTAATTGTTCCGGCTCGTAAACATCAAAATGTTGCCACTCTTCTACCATGGCATGGGCCGGTACATATTGCTGCAAGACCCAAACTGGACCCCCTTGCAG